>DAOOVD010000041.1:0-22984 GCA_035369845.1 Bacillota bacterium
ATTTCTTCAGGGTTGAGTTTATATGTTTTTATTGGCCCGGCGCCGGCGTAACCGTTCCCAACGTCAGCCCGCTCGAACGGAAACCGTGGCGCGCCGAGTTTTGATTTGGCTATGTTTAAGTTGTGGCCGCTTTGGCCGGACACCTTTTACGTCACCTCTATCTTCATGAACTTAAATTCTCAGGTTTCTTCAGGCTGCCCCACTGCCCCACTTCAGCGCACTCCTGGCACTCTCGACCCCGGCCGGCAGCAGTCCCGCCTCCTGGGCCTCGGCCACAATGACCGCCTCCTCCGGGGTGAGCTCTGTTATCACCCTATTACCGGCAGTCCGGCGCCCCGTCTTGTACGGCACCAGGCAATACACCCGCCCGTCCTCAATTTCAAAATAGAGTCCCCTGGACGGCTTCCCGCTTTCCGCTTCCCTCTCGATCATTTCTTCGATGACCGCCCGGCGCAGTTCCGCGATCCGGGCCCCGTGCTTTCCCAGGACATCATCTACCCACTCCGGCGGCAACTCCGCCGCCAGGTCCGTATATTCAGCCGCGGCGCCCATGACCGACAGCGTGAACAGCCAGCGGAGCCGGTCTTTATACCTGGGCAGTTGCTCAACTCGGATCCTGTTCCATTCAGATTCCGGAACGCTGCCCCGCTCCAGCTTCAGGCGCCTGATTTTGCCGCGGCCGGTCACCTCTTCAACGATGGCCAGCCCGGCGCCGAGGCATTTCAGGTTTTCCAGGATATCATACAAAGGCTTCATGGATTCATACCGCCCGTCCGGACCGGGATAAAGTAGGAAATAAGCGTTTGTCAGCACGGCATTCCAGTATTTCTCCCGGGAACTCGCATCAAGCGGCACATTTTCAATCCTGCCGCCCGCCGCGTCGAGCGGCGGGTTTCCCGGGACCGCCGGCGTGTTCAATATCCGGTCGAACCTGCTCACAGGTGATGCGCCTCCTTGTTTAAATTAAATTTCCAGTATTTGCTTGTTACCTTTTTAAAAAGTAAAAAGTAACATTGAAAAATCGCCTTTCAGCCCTTGTCTCTCTAAGCGTAAAGCCCTTTCCTTCCAGATTTTAGGGGTAACAAAGAGGTAACATGAATTTTCCGCGCCGTTGCTGGGTTTTTTGGACCTTTGTTACTTTGTTACCTTTTGATCAGCGAAAACGCAAATATTTTTTTGTGTAAAACGATCCAACACACCCCGGCTCTCTTTGCTGAAAAATTTGCCCAAAATATTTTTTTGCAGTTTTAGAGGTAACAAAGTAACAAAATGGCTGTATCCCTTGCGGCTCTAGGTTTTGCTATGTTACCTTTTATGTTACCTTTACGTTACTTTGTTACCTTTCCATAATTTTCCTAATTCCCGGCCGCCTCGTAGAAGTTTTCAGCAATTTCCCTGATCTCGTCTGTAGCCTTGTCCAAGTTGATCACAATGGCTTTTCTGAGTTCGCTGCCGAACCTCTTGGAAGCATTACTGTCCAGGAAATATGGTTCCTCACGCATATTTTTCAGTATGGAGACCTTGTTGAATGGCTCGCGGCCGGTCTTTTTCCGGTAGTGCAGCGCCCATTCGGTGTACACGGCCGGGAACCAAACATAAAGCAGGTCACTGTCTATACCGTACTTGGGGTCCCTGCCGACGTAAAAATGTTTGCTGCCGAGTTCGTTTTTGGAGATCAGGTACCCGACGTCCTCCCAGAACTGGTTCAGCATGTGTTCCTGCTCGGACGTTAACTTCACTTCCTGGCAGGCCTTTTCCACCCAGCGGATGAACTCGTCATCCTGTTTTATCACCGCGTCAAAAGTGCCGGCGCAGATGGCCCAGTTCTCGGCCGTGCGATCCGATATCCCCTTTTTGATCAGTACCGTTTTCAAGTCCTTGATGTTCCTGATGACCGCCTCGACCTTACGGTCGTCGTAAAACCACTCCATGATCGTGTAGTAAGTCAGCCCAGAAAAAGTGTGGCTGTTCTGGTTAAGCCAGTCGTAATGTTCCCGGCTGCGCTTGTAGGCCGACATCTGGAGGATGACGCACCGTGTGAACAGGCCGTTGTCCCTGGGGAGCTCCTCTCCCGAGATCGCGATCGTCCCGGACACGTCGAAACCCCGCGTCTGGAAAGCCGTGGCCGTGCCCTTGCCGGCATACTGACGGTTGTAAGCGCTGCGGAAAAACCCGTCTTTCTGGGTCACCTTCGGCTCATTCCGGTACTCGTCGAACCAGACCCCCAGGGAGCTGTAATAGGACAGCGCCCGGGCGATGAAGTTCTGGCTGGTCTCGGCCAGGCCGATACCCTCGGTCTCGATGCCGAAGAAGTTCATAATCCAGCGCATGAACGTAGACTTACCCGACTCGCGTTTGCCGTGGACGAACAGAATGGGGAAGCACTTGAATTCCTCAAAAATCGGGTTGCTTAAAATTGTAGCCACTACCCACCCGGCCGCCACGTAAGCCTGGTATCCACCGACCGACTCCTTTATTTTGTCGATGATATCCAGGTGGTTGACATACTTGTCATAAAGCACCGGCATTGGAAGGTACATTTAAAACTTCTCCTTTTCTACAGTAAGGGATCTGGGTTTGTAGCCCTTGCCGTCAATCCAGAAGACCTGCTCATTGTCAGGCCGGAACATCTTATTTTTACCGGCTATCGCCATACTTCCGAACAGCCAGAGACCCTTTTTCACTATGCCGATTTTCTCCGGCATTACGATGAGCTCGCCGGAGTCGCGTCCAAACTCAAGTTTCCAGATGTTAATCAGGTCTTCCGAGCTGCCTTCAAACACGTAGTTGCCAGCCGCGAAGCAGAACTTCTTAAATTCATTGAGGCCGGCCATGCTGGAAGGCTCCAGAGTAAAGAAGTCCGATGTTTCGCCATATTCGTTCACCAGTTGGATGTTCCGGAAAACCCCTTCCGGGGTGAAATAGCTCGACCTGATGTTGATCACGAAGTTGCTTATAGTCTCGTCGTAGACATCTTTGCCCCGGTACCTGGTCACCACGTACCGGTTGAACTCCCGCCGGATGTTCAGCCGCGTGAAGTGCTGCGATATTTTCCGCTGCACTATCCGCCGGGCTTCTTCGTCCAGGTCCTCTAGAAACTCCCTGGGCGGCTTCGCCCGGGCGATGACGTTTAAAATCTCCTCCCTGGTCCGTCCCTGGGCAAGAGCGCCGTCGAAGTCGATCTTACCTTTTTCCCGCCACTCGTCCGGCAGCCAGCCAACTCGGGCGTCGAATCCCTCCCGGCCCAGCTTGTATGCCATGAGATAGCTCCAGAGTTGGGTGTCGTACCTGTCTGATGCCTTGGGCTTGTAGTTGGGATACTCCGGATTATCTTTTATTTCGTTGTCAAAGATCACGGTGACTTTTTTAACTCCAAACTCGCGAAACAGGGCCACCAGCCTGTCCAGGTGCTTGACGCCGAAGCTCGATATCCCCGGCACCGCAACTGCAGGGATGCGCCACTGCCACAATGCCGCCGCTTTAAACTCACCCTCGGTCAGCACCACGTGCTCAGGGCGAAGTTTTTGCAAGAAATACCGGCAGTATATCTGCGGGGCTATTCTCTCGAAACCAAGTTTGTGTGGCCTGATATAGTAAACCTCAACTTCCTCTTTGACGCCCAAATTTTTGCTGTCAGCCCCGGTAGGCCGTCCCGGCTCCGATTGGCGCACCATCTCGGAACCCATCCCGTCAGTGGTTGATGTACCGGCTCTCAGCGAAGCGCTTTCAGCTTCCGTAGAATTTTTGCTGTCAGCCCCGGTAGGCCGTCCCGGCGCGTCATTATTATCATCCACTGCGCCCGTCCCGTCAGTGGGGACGTACCGTGCCAGGCCGAGGTATGGAATTAAAACCCTGTCCTCAAGAAGTTGACTGTTTACAATTAGCTGGTTGTTTACCTTAACCAGGACCCCAGATTCTACCAGATCATCTTCCTGGAATTCAGCTAACAACCCATCTTTGATGGCCGCCGCGTGCCTGCCCAGCGACCGGAACATAAGCCGGTCGATGGTCTCGTCCGTAAACCCCCGCTTGGTTTTCAACTGCTGCCGGTGGATGTCGGTCAGCGGCAAGAGCTCGCATACCCTAGTATAGATGCGGTAAATTACCGGTTTATCAATTACCTTTCCGGCGTCTTTGTTTGGAGTTTTTGAGGTTTTTTTTTGCCTGCCGCCAAGCGGAATTACCCTATCATCTGCAGTAATCCCAGCCTCCTCCTGGAGTATTTTTTTAGCGTTTTTATAATCATGGCCCAGCTTTCTTAAAAAGCCGACCAGATTGCCTGATTCCTTGCACTTCCAGCACTTCCAAAGCCCGTTTTTCCAGTTGAAGCTGAAGTGCTTTTCATCCCGGCAGAGCGGGCACGATCCTTCGCAGTTCTGATTGGATTCCTTTTTAATGGCGACGCCATATTTTGAGAAAAAACTTTTTATATCCAGTTTTGAGACTATCTCGTCAATATTCATATGGTCACCGCCTGGACAAACAGTTCATTTATTAAAAAGGGCCACCCCCTACAATGTTTTGGTGTAGGAAGTGGCCTACTCACCGGCTCACTGGTGACGGAGGTCTAAGCCTCCCATTCTTGATTCAATTATGTATGTCTATCTACGCAGTTTCTTTAGAATGTTCACCAATCTCTAATTCCTGCCATGCATTTTTCATTCATATCAAAACAAGTATCGCAACAATCTTTGCAAAATCCGTTTCCACATGGGGCATAATCTTCTTTATCATGAAAACACGATAGACACATATCATCTTCCAGCATTTATAATCCTCCTTTACTGCACATTTTTACCAGATTGCGTTACTTCCCCCTCGGTCTACGTGGAAATTGCGGTTTTGGCGGCACCTTCCACCCTCCGTTTCTATCCTCCGCTTCTGCATTTTCTGCATTTCAACCACAATCCGGTCTACCTTGTGGCTTTGCGCTATCACCCGGGGGTCCTGCAGGCCGTATTTCATTGCCATATCAACTAGGCGCTGTTTCTGCATTGTCAGCCGTAAATTTAACTTAAAAATATTCATGTACATCCCTGCCTACTTTCAAGCCGTCCTTGCCAGCTCTTCCCGCGCCCTGGCTATTCTGGCCAGGGTGTCCTTCACCACCGCTTCCGGCAGCGCTTCCCGCCGGGCAATGTCCGTAACAATGTCTCTGACCCCCAGGAACTTGGATTCACCCTCGGCGGCCAGGAGAGAAAGGAACCTGTTGATGCGCTCTTGCTTTTCTGCTCGGTCTTCCAGGTGTTCACGGCTTAACACTTCGCTGCCGGGTTTTACATTGAGCGGAATCAGCTCGGCATAAGCCTGACCGTCCTCTATCGTCAGCAGGACAACCTGCACCTGCCGCCTCATTTCCGCCGGGTGAGCTGTCAGTCGGCACAGCGCCCCGGGGTTGACAAACAGCATTCCATCTTCCCGCTGAACGATGCCGAAACCAGAGTGATCGTGGCCAGAAATAATTACCTTTGCCGCCGTCTGCACGTCTTTAATCAGCGTATGGCGCATTTCAAAATAAGGCGGATCCCGCAGCAGCATAGAATGGACGACGTGAATACTCGTCCCGCTCCATGGGTAATTATGCGGCGGCGGCTCAAACTGCCCTTTTCCCGCCTCCGTGTCGGTGTTCACGTCGAACCCGTGGCCGATAACGCATATTGAGAACCTGGGCTGGCCGCACTCGTAGGGCTCTTCCGTCAGGTCCCAGAGCAGCTCCAGCCGGGCCAGGAAGCCGAACGGCGTCCGGCGCTTGCTTTCCGGGTTTCCCGCCCAGATATCGTGGTTTCCCGGTATCGTCAGTACCGGGCAGGGGGCTGCCCGCAGCAGGTCTGCCAAATCGGCCACGGTGCCCCACGCCGTTGCCGGGCTGTCGAATATGTCGCCGGGCACGATGATCGCCTGCACAGCGTATTTTCTGGCCAATCCGTAAACCTGGTGAATTTTTTCAGTAATCGCCTCCTGGTAATTGTCCAGCCGCGCTGCCGGATTGATTCCTTTAAAATGCCAATCTCCGGTAACTAGGAACCTCATGCCCTTGTCACCTCACTAACCCCGCTCCGCTGCGTCACCCGGTAGCTCACGTCGGCTACCTCGGCCAGCGGCTCGGCATGGGTGACCAAAATTATCTGCCGTCCGGTCCTGGCCGCGTATTGTTTTAAAAACTCCGCTATGTTGGGCAGATATTCAGCGGAAACCATCTTCGCCGGCTCGTCCAGGATGACCGGCCCGCCAGGCTTCGGCCGAGCCAGTTCCAAAAGCGACAGACGCAGTGCCAGACTGACGATATCCACGATTCCGCCGCCCCTGGCGTCCTCGGGGCCGGCCGCCACCTCGATGTCTCCGTACCGGCTGATTACCTGCCACTCGGCGGTCGGCTGTCCGCCCACCTGGCGCATATTGATGCGGAAGGTGTACCCTTCGCCGAATACGGCGAGCAGGGCCGCGGTAACAGTTTCCTCGATCCGGGTTTTCAGCTGCTCTCGGGCGTATTCGCTGACTTTGGTGAAGAGCACCTGTACCTGCTCCCATATGGCGATGTCTTCCCGGGCTCGGTCCAGGGCCGCTTCCTTGTTGCTTTTCTGCTTTTCTAAAAGGGCCAGCTGGCCGGCGGCCCGCTGGTACCGTTCTTTGAGGGCCGCCAGGCCGGATTCGATTGCGGCTAAAGATACCATATCTTCTACCCCCTGAGCAATTGTTCCGCTCTGGCCAGGTTTTCTTCGATTTCCCTGTCCAGCTGGGCGATTTCGGCGTCAACATTCTCAGGAGTTACCCCCAGTTCGGCCAGTTGGGTGATTATTTCGTCCCGCTGTTTTTCGTACATGGCCAGGTTTGCTTCAGCCCTGGCCTTTTCTACTTTCCCCTTTTCTATCTGTGCCTTCAGCCCATTGATGCGGGCAGTTATGTCCAATACTGGAGCATTAACGGCCATTTCAGATTACCTCCTTTAAATTTTCGGGCTTTACTTCGCTTCCACAGACCGGACACCGGCCTGCGGACAGCAGCGCGTCTCTGTATGCCCCTTCGAATTCCATCGTTTTCTGCTCCCACATTACTGTAGATTCCCGGGCCCGCTGGTTTTCAACCTCCACCCGGCGGAGCCGCCCGGCAAGTTCCAGGACCTTACCCTGGCGTTCCCGCAGGGCCTCCGCACCGGCCAGGAAGTTCCCGGCCTCTTCCACCCCGGCCAGTTTTCCCAACGAATCCCGGCATTGCTTTACAGCCGCCACCAGCTGGCGGTACAGGTTGCCGGCCCTGGCCAGGGATGTTCTGCGTTCTACCGATCTGGCAGCATCTTCGACCACCTTTTCAGCTTCTTGCAAGTCTTGGTACTTTAGCCATATTCCAAATGTTTTAAACCAGTTATCCTGTACCTCGTCCAGGTCTTTCCACAGCGAAACCAGCCTTCCGCGCCGGACCCCGGCCGTTTCCGCGGCATCAACGGCGGTCCCGGCTTCCTCTACCCCGGCCAGCTTTGCCAGGGCATCCCTGGACTGCGTTATGACTGTTTCCGCTTCTGCTAACCTGGCCGCTGCCTGGCCAAGTACCATTCTACGGTTCATGTCCGCCGCAATCTGGTCCAGGATGTTTACCGCCAGGTCAAGGTGCCGCCACCGCTGGACTGCGGCTTGTGCAGCCAATACCAAGGACTCAACCTGCTTCAAAGAATACTTTTTGTTTATCAGCGCTTCCCGCCGTTCCTGGGCTGTTTTCGCCGCGGCCACAAGCTTTTCCAGGGTTTCAATTCTTTCAGCCAGCGCCAGCAGGTAATCGAATTGTTTTATCTGCTCTTCCAGCACAGCGACTTCTGCGACCAGGTTCTTTTCTTCCTGGCGCCGGCGGTAAAGGTCAGTATTCAGTTGTTTGGCAGCATAGTCCACTTCCTCAGTCCCGGCCAATTTCCCAAGGACTTTCGCTCTGGCCCCGGCCGATACAGATTTACCCAGAAACGGTCCGTCCAGCTGCTCGGCCAGGTTCAGGTTTAGCTCGAGATCGCCGATAGTAACCGGGCGGATGCCGGTGACTTCCTGTACTTCTAGAGGCACTGCATTGCCAAAACCCTCATAAGTGTGCCATTTTTCACCGTCGAAAATGTTATACCGGTTGTAGTTCTTCCGGTGGCGTTCCCTGATTGCCTGGCATCCGTCGGCAAAAGTAAGAGTAACCTTTGCTGTGTTGTTTTTTACGTTTATAAAGTCAGTACCCTGGGGGGTATTATAGAAAGCCCAGCGCAAAGCCCTGATGATTGCCGTTTTTCCGCTATCTGATGGCCCCACAATAACGGTTAACTTCCCGGCTGGTGCCGGCTCCAGTATCGTCTTGTGGTGGCTTTGAAAGTCCGCAATCTCAATTTTCTTGATTTCCATTGATACCTACCAGCCTTTCTCTTAGATGGCTGTACCGCTCCTGGATCCTGTCATTCTTAACCGCGATCTCCACCGCTTCGGGTTGACATACCAGCACCAGCCTGTGCTTTGCCCGGGTGATGGCCGTATAGAGCAGGTTTCGCTGCAACATGATATAGTGGCTTTTCACGCACACCACTATGCACAGGGGAAACTCGCTGCCCTGGGATTTGTGAACGGTGCTGGCATAAGCCAGAACGATTTTATCCAGGTCCTCCACCGGAAAGAAGACCGCTTCTTCGAACTTAATCCAAAGGCCAGGACCGTCCGGACTTTTTGCGTCCTCTACGCCGGTAACAATACCCAGGTCACCGTTAAAAACACCTTTTTTGTAGTCGTTTTTGACGACCATTACCTTGTCCTCAACACTGAACACCGTCTTGCCGTATTTATAGTCGCCTTTGCCGGTTGCCGGGTTAATTAGCTCTTTTATCGCCTCGTTTAAAGCTCCCACTCCTGCCGGCCCTTTGTGCATCGGCGCCAGGACCTGAAATTCCATCGGGCTATAACCATCATTCAGTGCTTGCAACACCCGGTCCAACACCACAGGCACCACCTGGTTGGCGTCGTCGACGAAAAGACATTCCACATCCCCGTCTTTCTGAGCCAGAGGCGGCATTATACCCCGTCGCACCTGATCCGCATACTCTGCGATCATGCTTCCCTGGGCCTGGCGGTAGTTGTACTGGAGCCGTACCGTCGGCACCACGCCGGAGAGTATCGAATCCCTGAGCACGCTGCCCGGGCCCACACTGGGAAGTTGATCTACGTCGCCAACAAGCACCACCTGCATATTATTTGGGATCCCAGCAAATAGGTTGGCCGCCAGCTCTACGTCGGCCATGCTGAACTCATCCACTATTAGAAGGCCCGGGCCTTCCAGAGGCTCAAGTTCGTTGATCCTGAAGCCGGCTTCCGGGTGATATTCAAGCAGCCGGTGGATGGTTTTCGCTTCCATGCCGGTTACCTCGGTCATCCTCTTTGCTGCCCGGCCGGTGGGCGAGGCAAGATAAATAGGACGATCCGGATAAAGCTTTTGGTAAGCGATTAGGATCCCGTTGGTTACCGTGCTCTTGCCGGTGCCGGGCCCGCCGGTGATAACCGACAGTGGGCTTTCAAGGACGATCCGGATGGCTTCTTTCTGCCGGGCGGCGTACTCCACGCCGGCCACTCTTTCAGCTAACTCAATGACCGGATCCAGGTCATCTTTTAGCTCGATCTTCTGCTTTGATCGTGTTAAGGCAGTCCTCTCCAAAAGCCGCCGCATCCTGTTTGCCAGGCCGACCTCGGCCTGGTACAAGCCGGCCAGGTATACGCACGGCCCTTCACGGACTGCTTTCTCCTTTTCAATCAGGGCAGTATTTGCTGCAGCAATCTGGTCCACGCCAACCCCGCAACCCTTGCCCAGGACCTTCTGGACCGCCGGAACAATATCCCGCGGGCGCAGGTAGCAGTGGCCCTCTTCAGCCGCATTTTTCAAAACGTATTCCACGGCCGCCTCTACACGGTAAGGCGAATCCGGCTCGATGCTGACGGCCTGAGCGATTTTATCAGCGGTGATAAAGCCAATACGGTACATCTCATCGGCCAGGACGTAGGGGTTTTCCTTGACGATGCTTACACTTTCCTTGCCGTATTGGGCGTAAATCTTCGCTGCCAGGCGCGGGGTAATCCCTTGCCGGCAGATCAGGGCGGAGAGCTCAGCCAGAACGGTATTTTCGTTCAGCTTGGAAACAATCTCGTCAGCCTGCTCCGGGGTGATGCCCGGAACCTGGTACAGGAGTTCCGGTTTTTCTTTGATCGTGTTAAGGCAGTCCTCCCCCAGGGCATCAACAATCCGGGCGGCCTTGACTTCACCTACACCGTAGGCCAGGGATGCCAAGTAAGCGATAATCCCCTGCCGGCTTTGGGGCAGCAACAACTCGTATTCGTCAAAGGCAAACTGCCGCCCAAATTTCGGGTGATTCACCCAGCGGCCAGAGAAGGAGAACTCGTCGCCATCCCGGACGTTGGGCATATGGCCCACGGCTGTGATAATCTCATCTCCTGTATCAACGGAAAGTACGCAGTACCCGTTCGTGGGGTTATGAAACCTGGTCCGGTAGATAATGCCCCGGATGGTTTCGTTTTCAACCTTGCTTTGCGGCAAGCTCATATAGAAACACCTCATTTCAGGGACAAAGGTGTCCCTCCCCGGCCCCGTGGCAGGGACCGGGGAATTGCGTTATCAATACGGTTCATACTGGGAATCTTCTGCTTTGTAGGCAGCGCCGGCCTGGGTGTAGAGCGTACCAGCACCGCCGGTAGCATTACCGTCCATACTGTATTCAATACCTTCGATCTGGGCGGTGCGCATGGCCGACTTCAGGCTGGCTGCATAGTTTTTCATGGCGGCCCGGTCCTGGGGAGACAGGGCGCCGGCAAAGCTCCAGGCTACGGCGGAGTAGGTGATGCCGTCCTTGTTTTGGGTTTTGTAGAGTTTAGCCCTGGAGAGTGCGCCGTAGTAGGGGACTTTGTGCTTCGAAGTCAAACGGCGCATGTAGACGTTAAAGTCCTCCAGGCTGGTGGGTGGCAGGGCGATCAGGTATGGGAGCATTTCACCTTCGGTCAGAATATAGATGCGCCGGATGTTTTTGCAGGCCTTGCCGCGGCCGCCCTTGGCGTCGCTGCCCCAGTCGTTCATAGGGCAGGTCTTGCAATTTCCGCCGGGGTTGCCCTTACCGTTTTCCGCGTCCAGGGCGGAGCAGGTCGGTGGCGCGCCGGCGCCGGCATATTCGTCTGCCCAGTATGCATTTACCCGGTAATGGTCCAGGATGACACCTACCAGTTCTTTGACCGGCTCGGATTCCTCCTCACCGGGAACTTCGAAAGTCAACCCGCCACCGCTGGGGATTTTGATACGCGGGAAGTCGATGGGCACATCTTCGCCGAAGTTAGCCTGCATCACTTCTAAAAGCTCTTTTTGCTCCTCCGGCTGGCATAAGGCTGGGGAATCAAAGTGGACAACCGCAATTTCCTGTTTTGCTAAAGCTAATGAAGACATAATTTAAACCTCCTTGGAATTTTTTGTTAGACTATTATTCCAGCCACCAGGTTAACTTTTGCTGTTTTGGCGGCCAGCACCGCCCTGGCCGCGGTAAACTCATTGTAGAGCTGGTCAAGCATAAATTTTGCGTCGTTGTACTCGTCCTCGGCCCGGCGCGCTTCGGCCAGGGCCTGCCGGTAATTCTCATCTTCCCGCGCCCGGCGGATGAATTCCATTTCCCTGGCCTTTTCGTTAGAGAAGAGAGGTTTACCTTGGCCATTGACAGCCGCGTTGATTTCGGCCATGATCTCGGCTTTGGCCAGGTCCAGGGCTTGTTTGGCTTCGTCCAGGTTACGCTGGGCCTGTACCAGGATATTCTGCTGCCGGCGGATTGCTTCGGGGTAGCCCTGGACTTTGGAGATGGTGCCGTCGATGTCGATTTCATCCAGGACCTGCCTGGAAGCCTTTTGCATGATTTCTGATATGTGAGCCGTCAGCTGTTCTTGAAATATATCGTCGAACATTTTTATTACCTCCGATATGATATTTTTTAAACTAAAACTTCCCGGTATAACTTGCCGTTTAGTAGATTTTCAGTTATCCTGACCTTGACCCCCGGCGCCGGCTCGTATCCCGGCCGGTCATTCTGGGTTATGCATTTTCGGCAGGCCCTTCGGTTGCTTCCGTTTTGGAAGGCGCAGGTCTCGCATGTTGCACCCCGGTTTATATATCTGGTTTTTGGCATTATGTGCTTTTCAGGCATCAAATTCACCCCTTGTGTGCTCCACCCGGGTAAAGATCTCTCCGCACCGCCGGCAGCCCCAGGCTACCAGGTCGTGGCAGTATCCTTCTTTTTGCACCTGCACCAGGGTCACGTTATTTCCCCGGAAAGGGTACTCGCAGGTAGGGCACATATCCCGGCGTGAAGCGTGTTTCCGTGCCCGGATGGTGATGCCGAAGTCGTTATTTCTAATTACCTCGAAGGAGCCGAAAACCATCCGAGTTTTGTTGTGATTCTTCATGACGGCATTAGTTACGACGTGCATGGCTTGACGGGCCCGGGGCGAGCCGGATTTGATGAAGGCCCTGATGTTTTCGGCCACAACGGCCTTGATATCCCGGTATTCTTGCAGATTTATGACTTGCCCTTGATTTACTGTTGACATTGTGTTATCATCTCCTTGGGAACATCATCTGGCCGCAGCCAATGCGGCTTTTTCTTTTTGTCTGAGCATGTCCAGGAGTCCTAGCTTATAGCGGTCTTCCCACTCGATCAGTAAGTTGATTTCTGCAATAATCCGGTCACTGATCTCTTTTGCCGCCGCCTTTAGCGCCACGACATCTTCCGGCGTCAGGTCCTCCGCCAACTGCTTGTCTATAGTGCGCCAAGCTATGGGCTTCAAGGCCTCGTCTGCTTCCACATCTTCCTTTTCGACTCGTCTGATCATTGTCTGCGGGTGCCGGTCGCCATCTACGTATGAAAACCAACTATATCCGGTCGCTTCAAGCGCTATTGCCAGGCCGGCCAGGGGATGCATTTTCGCCACCCTAGGCTTGAGGTCCGGAGCCAGGTTTCTTTCGCCTGACAAGACTTTAGATAACATGCTCGGCGTTACATTCAGCCGCCTCGCTGCCTCGTTGCAGTTTCCGACACCCCGCTCTATGCCCTCTCGGAGCATGCCCAATGCAGTCATCATGTCAATTTCACCTCCTTCCATTTGACTGGTGGCGGTGATATATTCCAATTAGCCACCCCATATTTTTCCTCTCCACCCCGGCCGGTTCCGGAGCCGGTCGGGGGAACCTCCCTGCTAAACGTTGTAGTTTGGGCGATAGATCAAACCGCAGATACCACAAGACCCATCACCGGATACAACCCAAAGGGCGCATTTCTTTTCATAACACTCAACCTCGAGCGTGTCTGACAAGCCGTCTTGGGTTAAAACAGGTCGTGTTATTACGGGGCAGATTTTAGGCATTATTTCACCTCCCGAACCTCGTTTTTGGCTCTGGGTAGACCACATCAAAATACATACAGTCCCCGTCCTGGACTTCAATGGCGATTTCTTCTTCCGGACCAAGCGTGTACTCTTTTTCGCCGCAACAAAATTCAATCGTCAGTCCACTGTTCAACTGGTTTTTGACGTGTAATTTAATCATTTAATCACCTCCCGCCCGTGCAACTAGCAAACATCGCCAGCGGCAACACGAACAACACGAACACCACAGCCACCGCCACAAACAGGCTTTCCGCCGCCTTCCTCCAGTTCCACCTCCACCGCCTCCCCGTCATCTCAAGGTCCGGCCGGCCGGCCATAGCTCTGATTTCAGCGCTGCTTAATTTCACGGTTTCACCTCCTCCTCCTATACTTCCGGGCTATATCGCACCATGCCGGCCTCCCGGTCGATGACCAACATTTCTGCGGCATTTTTCGGGCCTATTTTGGCTGGTCGCTCCACTTCGACCTTTTTGCCCGTGCTCCCGTGCACTATCGGCCAACCACCCTCCAGTACCAGTCGGACATAGTTGGCGTGCGTCCTGTGCAGTACCTCGACGACTTTTTTGCCGTTGATGATGTCACCCTTTTTGACGTGCTCGATTGGGATGGTTTGTTTCATGGTGTCACCTCCCCATCTCACATTGCCGCCTTCTCTCCGTCCAGCCACTCAAAAAACCGCTTTGTCGATATTCGCCAGCGCCGGCCCAGTTTTTTCGCCGGTATGTCGCCAGCCTGGAGGTGTTCGTACAGCCGGCATAGCCCGATGTTCAGAATCTCGGACACCTGCTTCGGGTCCAGCACCGGCGGGTACCCGCGCAGGGGGTCAGCTTCCTGCTTCGGCTCAGGTTTCGGCACCGGTTTTCCGCATTCCGGGCAGAACTTTGCCCCTTCCGGCAGGTCGGCGCCGCATTTGCATTGCATGGAATCACTTTCCTTTCGTTGGTTGGTTTTATCCCCTCGGCCTATCGGCCGTCGGTTACTGGTTGACCGCCTCGGCGGTCGCGGTTTCTTGGTTTGGACACGTTTCGTTTCCTTCTGATTCAAAAAAAATATCTTCAACAGATACTCCGTAGAAATCCGCAATTTTCTTAGCCAAAGGCAGCGAAGGCGTTCTTTCTCCTCTTTCAATCATGCCGAGCATTTGCGGCGTAATACCAATTTTCTTTGCTATTTCTGGTCTGGGGACATTGTTTCGTAGTGCAATTAGTTTCTCTCGCCTTTTCAATACCTTCCCTCCCTTCTGTGGAAACGTATCGTGTCCTTCTGCTTCATATTATATGGACACAACTTGTTTCTGTCAAGCTAAATAAGAAACTTTTTGTGTCCTTTATGGTAAAGAAACAATGCGTGTCTTATAATATGTTTACGGAGGTAGGTGTTACTTGAATGGAAAAGTATTTACTGCCAGAACGACTAAAACGCTTACGAGAAGCAAAAGGGTTAAGCCAATACGATTTGGCAAAAGCCTTAGGATATTCACGTGGACAAATAGGTAACTACGAACAGGGAACGAGGAGGCCAGATCCAGAAACCCTCCAAAAGCTCGCTGACTTTTTTGGCTGTAGCGTAGACTATTTATTAGGCAGAAGCGAGGGCTACCGGAAACAAAACGATCCATCCACCCCCGCCTGGTGGTACCGCGACACCCCGCCGACAAAGATGGAGCTGGAGGAATTTCTGAAGAACGCCAACGTCTACTTCGATGGGGCACCGCTGGACGAAGAGGATAAAGAGGATATCCTTGATTACCTGGCCTGGAAGTGGGAACGGGAAAAGAAGAAGAGGGAGAAAGAAAACAGAGGTAATAAATAAATTAATAAAGGAAACCGGAAATGAAAATCAGAGATGTACTTAAGCTGTTAAAAGAAGACGGCTGGTATTTTGTATCCCAAAAAGGTAGCCACAGGCAACTTAAACATCCCGTCAAGCCGGGCCGGGTAACGGTGGCCGGGCATCCGAGCAAAGATTTGCACCCTGAGATTCTTGACAGCATTTTAAAACAGGCTGGATTAAAGGAGAGAAAAAGAAAATGAGGTATGCCGTAATCATAAAGAAAACGAAAGATAATTATTCTGCTTACCTACCTGACGTGCCTGGTTGTGTGGCAGCAGGAGACACGCCAGAAGAAACCTTGAAACTCTTAACCGAGGCCCTGGAAATGCACATACAGGGATTAAAAGAAGATGGATTGCCGGTGCCAGAACCAGTAACAAAGGCTGATTATGTCGAAGTAGCGGTATAAATAAGCGCTGGAAGCACCTGCGAAACAGATTGATCATTAAACAAGATAAATTAAAGTTTATATCTTTAGAAACCTGCTACTCATAATATTTGTAGCAGGTTTTGGCATAATTTAGGGACACGACATAATTCGACACCGTTTTTCAATGGGCAAGCAGGTGATCTTTTTGAATTACATAAAGCAGTCCGTTAATCAACTGGTGAATGAATATAAAACAAACGACCCATACCGTTTAGCGCAGGAAATCGGTATTGACATAGATGAATACCCATTTCGCCAAATCAAGGGCCTGATACTCGAAATAGCCGGGATGATTACCATTGTCCTTAATTCCAACCTCCCAGATTGGCTGAAGCGTGTCGTTCTGGCCCACGAACTGGGACACCGGCAGTTATCCCCGCAGGGAGCAGGATATTTCTTTCTCGCAGAATATACTTTGATGGAATCCAGGGTTGAATACGAGGCTAACAAGTTTGCGGTGGAATTGCTCACGTGGGGCGAAAACCCCGAGATAGACGAAACCCTGGAGAAATTTGCGTCCAAGATTGGGGTGCCGGTAGAAATGATGCGGTACAAGATAATCTAGGATAAGATAAGCTATACAGGCGAAAAGGGCTGGTTGCGGGCCGAAAGTTAAGGTGGAGTGATTTGATAAGGGGGGCGTTAGGTTGAAGTGTCCATCATGTGGATTTGAGGATGAAGGAAGGTTTTGTAGTAATTGCGGAACGAGGCTAAGTGACGAGATGTCAGCGACGGCAGAAGTGGCTCCTGCCCCTGGAGGGAATAGAATAACCTTGGCGTTCGGTAAATCGACATCAAAGAATTATAGTTTCGCAGTAGAACTTGCAATGAAATATCCAACTTACACAGAAGAACAAGTTGGTAAAGATATTACCCACAAAGTAACATTTGGCTTTGATGAAGTAGATGCCTTGAAAGAACTTTTGGACTTGGTTGGACAATGGAAATCAACCACCTTATATTTAAATAATAAAGCTATACCTTTTGCGAAAATATTTCCAGTAATTCATTGTTACGCAGAACGCCAAAAAGCATATAGACCCGAAGAATATTGTTTTGGGCGTGACGATGCCTATGATAAAAACGACAACGATTTCGGATGTAGATATGTCGGCATTGAACTTTATGGATGGAGAGGACTTGACGGTTTTGGCGAAATGAGAAGTGACGGCACTTTTATTGTTAATAAAGATAAACTTATACATACCATTGCTAGAAATTTAGAAGATTTCTTAATTTGTCCTGCCCTTGATGTAAAAGCAATTGAAAATAAATTAAAATCTTTCCCATCTGCAATTAATCCTAAAAAAGATAATGATTGGGAGTATTTAACTAAATATCAAGATGGAAAAGAAATAGCTATTGCGGTAAGAAAAAAATGGAAAAGCAAAGGTCGTGGATACGTAGTAAAAGATTATGATAAAGAAGAAAAACTTAATGAAATCGTTATTGAGGTTCCAAAGGTAAAACAGTCTGCAAAATCAAGTGGGTGCCTCTTGCCAGTAGTTACAATAATTCTTATCATCATAGCCCTAGTAGTGGCTTTAAATTAGTTAAAAATGAATATTAAATCTATTCCTACGCAATTTCAACAAATATTCCACATGAAATAATCCCGGCCCCGACGGGTTTGAGGTGACACCATGGCCAAGGGCCACGTCCGACAACTAAAGAGCGGCTCCTGGGAACTGGTCTTCGACCTCCCCCGGGAGCCCGGGCAAAAACGCCGACAGAAAAGCATCACCGTGAAAGCGGCCGGCAAGAAGGAGGCCGAGGCAAAGCTTCGGGAGATCCTGCGGCAGGTAGATACAAACACATACGTCGATGCGGGGAAAATGACAGTGGAGGAATTCCTCCGGAACTGGCTCAGGGACTATTGCGAGCCGAACCTGCGGCAGACCACCGTAGACGGCTATAAAGTCATTATAGAAAAGCACCTTATTCCCGCCCTGGGACACGTCCAACTTTCCAAGCTACAGCCGGCACACATACAGGAATACTACAGAAAGGCCCTGACGGAGGGCCGGAAGGACGGCAAGGGCAAGGAGCTCTCCCCCACCACCGTACTGCACCACCACCGGCTTTTGCACCGGGCACTTGAGACGGCAGTGAAATGGCAGCTTATCGGGCGCAACATATGTGATGCTGTTGAGCCGCCCAGGGCCAGGCGGTACCGGGCAAAAGTGTACGATGAAGAAGCGGTGGCAAAACTGTTAAAATTGAGCGAAGGCACACCCCTTTACATGCCCATCCTTCTTACTTTGGCCACCGGCCTGCGCCGGGGAGAACTGCTTGCACTCCGGTGGTCAGACTTCGATCCCGAACGGAAAATAATTATTGTGGACGAGGCCCTTTTGAACACGTCGGGAGGACCGTCATTCGACGAACCGAAAACCGATGAAAGCCGGCGCCCGGTGGCCCTACCGGAGACAATTGTATCTGAATTGCTGCGCCACAAAAAACGGCAAGCGAAAGACAGGCTTCACGCCGGCGAGTTTTGGGAAGATAACGACCTGATATGCTGCCGCGAGGACGGGAGTAGGTGGCACCCAGGGACGTTCTCAGATAACTTCAGCAGGTTCCTTGAAAAGCATGGTCTGCCGCATGTCCGTTTTCACGACCTGCGGCACACTCACGCCTCCCTACTTCTGCGCCAGGGCATCCATCCAAAGGTTGTGAGTGAGCGCCTGGGTCATAGCCGGATAGGGATAACGATGGACCTTTACAGCCACGTCCTCCCCGGGATGCAGGACGAGGTGGCAAAACAGCTTGATAAAAACTTATTTAACCGGCTAAATACAGGTAAAAAACATCCAACAATTCATCCAACAAAACGTCCAACATAATGTTGGATATGACGGTATTTTGGGTACTGTTTAAAGATTAGAAACCTAGATAAATCAAGGCTTCGGCGTGTTTATGGATTCCGTCGAAAGCTTTGCGACCGAACTTCAAAACCAGTCGTCGGGCAGCGCTCCTGTCCGTGGTGGGTTCGATTCCCACACACTCCCGCCAGGAAAATAAAGGCTTCCGGGGTCCTGGAGGTTTTTTACTTTTAATAAGGGGTGTCAAACTATTTAAATACACTGTCAAATTCTTTGCGGCCGTTATAGAACCAGAGGTGAAAACCGTACCATATCAAAAAGCTGAAAAACCAGATAACATATGAGTAATACCAGTCGTATCCGTCATGATATTTCAATAAATTTGTAAACCGCTCGACAGCAAACTCAAAGCCCGTTAACACACTTGTCCACAAAAATAACCAAGTAATCTGTTCGCGAAGTCTGAGCGGGAAATATCTGACCCACAACATGGCTGTTACAGGCGCTATTACGAAATTAACAGGCCAGGACACATCGTCAGGTTTGTTTGTAATCCGCGAGGGAAAAGTCCACCAGTTAAAACTCATCCCCAGAAAGCACCAGATATTGGCATAAAAACTGGCAAACAATCCAACGGGAACAAATCTTTTCATTCCTTTTCTCTTTAGGAAAAGCAGCAATACTGCAATAATCATTGAACCGTATTGAATTAGAATCTCAGCGTTCATTTCTTCACTCCAACTTTTTAATCTTCTTTCACAAGTTCAATACTTTCCCAATCTGGTCATATTTATTAAAAAAATGCATCCAAAGATGTTTTGCCTTGAAGCCTTCGGTTTCATTACTGCTGTGCGGAGCACCGGAATCGCCGTTGACAGGCTGTTCCCAAAATAAGAAAAGGACGAAGACAGCGCCTTCGTCCTACCGCCGACAACCGTCGGGGATCTTGAGGGTTTGAAGGAAACGGGCGATATTTCACGCCTCGATTTCCTCCAGTACCTTGCCTTTCGTTTCCCGGCCAAAAGCCCATACCACCAGAGCGGCAAACACCAGTAAAGCCATGTTGACATGGAGCACCCAGACGAATCCCGCGACAGAATAAATAAATCCGACTATCGTCGGCCCGGCTATTGCTCCCACCCTGCCGACGGCGGTAACGAACCCCATTCTTGCACCACGCGCTTTTGTCGGGAAATTTTCCGGACTGTAAACGTATACTATACCGTTAATGAGACCCACTACAATCAAAGTCGCCATCAGGAGGATAAAGCCCGTCAGCGGATCTTTTCCAAAAAGGAATAGGAAATAGGGTAAAATGCCGTACAACACGAATATACAGCAAAGCGAGATTTTTCGGCCGATGGAATCCGCAGAAACTCCGGAAAGCGGCGTCGCCAGAGCACCGAGCAAGGAGCCGAGGGCAAGGAACGAAAGCCCCGTGGCTAGCTTAAAGCCCAGTTCCGTTCTCAGCACGACGGGCATCCATACCATAATGGCATATACACAGTATTGCAAACTGAACCACGCTATGGCCACCACTATCGTATATCTGGCCATTCCCCGGGTGAAGAGGTCGGTCACCCCGATTCTCGTCCCGCTGCGATGTGTTCCGGCAATTTCTTTTTCAATTCTAACTGCTTCCTCAAAAGGAACCGTTACTTTGTTCAACACTCTCTTTTCTATCTTTTCAACTGTTCTTACCGCCTCTTCAATTTTGCCCTTTTCTAAAAGATACCTGACGGATTCAGGAAGAGAAGCCTTCGCAACAAAGTACATCAAGAAAGGCAACACACCGATTGCGAATCCCCATCTCCAACCGTAAGGAACCACAATTAAAAAACCCAGCGTATAGGCAAGCGCAACACCCAGAGAAAAACAGGCGTTGAAAATGCTTACAAATCTGCCCCGCACCTTTGCCGGAACATATTCCGCCATGTATGTAGAACCTACGGGAATTAAACCGCCCAGACCGATCCCAATGCAAATGCGCAAAAAATACAGTTGTTCGAAGTTTTTGCTGAAAACCGCCACTCCTGTCAGAATGCTGTAGATCAAGATAGTGGTGTAGATAACCCTCAAACGCCCAAAACGGTCCGCCATTATTCCGGACAGCAGTGCCCCGATCAGCATACCGACGAAACCGGCCGAACCGAGAATACCCGCCTGAACTTTATTTAACTGCCACTGCTCCATAATCTGGGGAAGACCGACCGACAATATCGTAGAATCGTATGCGTCAAAAAGAATGGTAAAACACAGCACCATCGCCATTATCAGATGCCATTTTGCTACTGGGAGGTTTTCCAGCCGCATTACCAAGTTCACGGGCTTTTCCATAATTAATCAACTGACCTCCTTATCTAACGTTTAGCCGGATGAAAAAACAAGATAATGGCCTGCTGTAATGCAGGCCTTGCCTGACTTTTGACGGTCAACTTATTTACTTCAAATAATCCGGCATTTTTTCCGGCCTGGGGTAAATACCTTCTTCGATGTATCTCTTTATCGTTTTAAACGGGTCGCGCACCTGCCTGTTCTTAGGCGAGAAACCACTGAACTGATTTGCAGGATATATTTCCTTTTCGTAAATCTTCCGGTATATCTCCGTGCGCAGTAGGGTCGGGAAATTGCGACTGGGGTCGGTCCTTCTCCTTCTCAACTCTTCAAGATTGATGATGCTGCTGATAATCGCCTCGCCCGGGTAGTCGGCGTATGCGGTCACAACACCGTTATAGTTGACTATCATGGACTTGCCCGGTGCGATTGTCTTCTGTCTCAAACCTCCGTTTAATGCCCCCCAGGAAGCAGCAACCACGTAGCACACGTTCTCCCATGCCCTCATTCTGTTCATCATCTGCCAGACTTCCTGCGGCGGGGACATCATCGGCTCAACCAGCAGCGGGTGCAGGATGACTTCCGCTCCCTGAATCCCCAGCGCTCTTGCAGGTTCCGGAAAGTGTCCGTCCATACAGGTGATGGTGCCTATTTTACCGATCTCTGTATCTGTTACCGGCAAGAATGCAGACAGGTCGTCTCCGTACATGGCTACAAATTTGTCGTAAACGTCGTGGGGACTTACGGCCAGTTCGTAATGAGTGGCAACGGTAATCTTGCGGTACTTGTGGATAATTTCCCCATTTGGAGCGATGATAAAATGCGTGTTGAAGAAATAACCGTCGTCAATCCAGTCTTTATCCCTTTCCAGAGCGCAGCCAGCAATGTATATATTGTACTCTTTCGCTTTCTCCGCCAACCTCCTGGTTTCTTCACCGGGAATTTCAATCAGCACTTCGTTGATATAGTGTTCAAAAGGCCAGTGACCTTCATGACCTTGAATAAAGAATTCCGGGAAAGAAATCAGTTTAATCGGCGCCCAGTTTCCTTCGTATTTCTCTTTCGCGCTCGGTGCCGTCTGCGGAGCCACGTCAATAAGCTCCAGACAGCGCTTCAGGTTTTTTTCAATGTCGCTCCGCTTTTCCACAACTTTTACTTCCGGCTGGATTGCCACCGCAGTATAAATGTCGCACTTCACCTTTCAAACCCTCCTATTCCGATTATGGAAATACTGTTTTAATTAAAGAACACAAAAAACTTCAACGTCTAAATTGAATTATCCTCCCGAAAGCAGGAAAATTTTTTTCGACGCTTTTTTCAGTAATTCTGAATAAAGCGACAGACATTCAGCGGAATATCTGAATTTCGGCACAAAAATGCTCAAGATCGCCCTTGTGTTTCTTTTGGATGCAAAATCCCATACCGGGCATGATATGCCCACAGCTTCCTCGTATCTCTCGCCCCAGCTGAAGGAGTAGCCTTGAGTACGGATCTTTGCCAATTCCTCAATAAGTTTGTTCTTGTCGACTATGGTGTTTTTTGTAAACTGCACCAGCTTTGCTTTCTTGACAATTTCTTCTGCTTCGCTCTTTTCTCTAAAGGCCACGTGTGCCTTTCCAGCAGAACCGGCCAGGAGGCTGTTGGGTTCTCCAACGTTGACGGCCCATTTGAGAGGCTGCCCGCTCTCCACTCCTTCGATAAAATAATAGTACCGGCAATTGTTCGATATGCTCAGATAAACCGACTCGCCGGTTTCAGCAGCCAGTTCCTTCATGATCGGAGCGGCGACAATTCTGATATTTTGCTCTACCATTCTGGAAAGGCTTAAAATACTGTAGCCAAGGTGGTACCGCTTGGCATCGTCCCTCTTCAAAAAATTCATATCCGCAAGAGTCGTGACCATTCTATATGCGGATGTTTTGCTTATCCCAATCATCCTGGCAATATCCGAAAGAGTAAGCTTCTCATTTTCCAGAAACAGCAATAATATTTCACCAGTACGTCTTGCGGTAAGCGAACCTTTTTCTTCTGTCGGCATAATACTTCAGCGGGAAAGATTCCGGTATCGTATTCTCTGTCCCACCATTCCACCTCCCTCTATGATCTCCCTCTATGATCTTCGATTTTCTCAAGAT
>DAOOVD010000042.1:0-22435 GCA_035369845.1 Bacillota bacterium
ATCGGAGAAATGCCCTGCCATTTTTCTTATGCGCTCGTACAGTTCCCTGCCCAATGTGCTTATAGCCTGAGCATTTTCAGCAATTCGTTCCTGTCTCCACCCGTAAGCAACCGCCCTCAGCAAAGCGATTAAGGTTGTCGGCGTGGCAAGAATAACCCGCTGCTCAACGCCGAATTCTATTAAGCCGGGGTCCTGCTCAAGTGCTGCGCTAAAAAATGTTTCACCGGGAAGGAACAAAACAACGAATTCGGGGGTGGGCCTGAACTGATCCCAATAGGCTTTACTCCCCAACTGCTGCAGGTGGATTTTAATATGCCGGGCATGGTCTTTTAACTTTAATTGCCTTGCTGTTTCATCTCCCTCCAATGCCTCCAAATAAGCCTGGATGGGGGCCTTTGAATCAACGACGATGTTTTTATTGTTGGGGAGCTTTATTACCATATCCGGTCTCAAGCGCCCGTGCTCGGTGTCGGTTGATTCCTGCTGAGCAAAATCACAGTATTCAACCATACCGGCAAGCTCAACAACCCTTCTAAGCTGGATCTCTCCCCAACGGCCCCTGACTGTCGGTGAGCGCAGTGCTTTGACCAGGTTTGATGTTTCGGCCTGAAGCTGTGATTGTGTTGCGGCCAAAGACTTGACCTGTTCAGTCAGAGTTGCATAAGCGTCAATCCTGGACTTTTCAATCTCCTGAATCCTGCCGTCAACCTTCTCCAGAGATTCCTTTAACGGCTTTACTAAATCACTGACGGCATTTTGGCGTGCCTCAAGGTCACTCTTTGCGTTTTCCTGGTACTTTTCCAGAACGGTTTTAGCCAGTTCCAAAAATGATTGGTTATTGCTTTTAAGAGCTTCAGCCGACAGTGCTTTAAAGACATCGGATAATTTCTGCTGTGCTTCATTTAACAAGGTCAATTTTTCTTCGGATATTTTGCGCTCTTCCACAATCCTGGTATTTAATTCAGAAATTCTTTCTCTTAATTGAGTATTTGCATCCTGAAGCTGGTTAATCTGAGTATCTTTGTCCCGGAGTAAATCCTTGATTTCGTCTAACCTGGTTTCCCGGTTCTGAATCCTTTCCAGTAATGTCGCTCTTTCCGACTCCCATTCGGCTCCCGCTTTTATTCCAGCGTCTTTAATCCTGGATCGCATAATCAGCCAAACCGCAAAACCCCCAACCAGGGCGGGCGCAAGCAGTTTTAAGACAACTTCCATGCTATCACTCCCCAAGGAATATCCCGGTTGCCCTCATTTTTCTACAAGTAAAGTTTAAATCCTTTTTTCATGGAAAGAAAGCTTCAGGGACGTTCCAGCGACTTTTTAGTGACCGGAAACGTCCAATTTATTGGGCCTTGAATGGACACCACCGACAGTGCGGCAAAAAATCCCTACCATAGAAGTGAAGTTGAGGAACGTGCAGGAACTGCCCGAACCGGCGGCCGGAGACCCGCCCGCTCCGGCTGGAGGGGACGCTAGATAGACCGCGCGTCCGGAGGGCCGCAGTCCGTTCCGGTTTGCCTTGCCGCAACCGCTTTCCGGAGTGCCGGAAGTTTGGCGGCAAAGACAAGCGCGCCGGCAATGCAGGAAATCCCGCCGAGCAGGACGGTGTCGGCAGCCCCAATTCTGGCGGCAAGACCGCCCCCCAGCAGGCTGCCGAAAGGCATCATTCCCATAAAAGCCGTCGTGTACAGGCTCATCACCCGCCCGCGCTTGTCGTCGTCCACTATGGTCTGCAGGACCGTATTGCATGAGGCCATGTTTACCATCATGCAGAAGCCGGTCAGGACCAGCAGGGACATGGAGAGCCCCAGGGAACCGGACCGCGAGAAGGCTGCCAGCCCTGCCCCGAAAATGCCGGCGGCCGCCGGGATGAACGTTTCCAGCCCGCGGGTGTTTCTTCGCGAGGCGAGGAAATATGCGCCGGCAAGAGCCCCCGTGCCCGAGGCGCCCATCAGGAAGCCAAGGGTGTGGGGACCGCCTTTAAGTATTTCCCTGGCAAAAACTGGCATCAGCACCGAATAGGGCATTCCCACCAGGCTAACCAGCGCGAGCAGGGAAAGAATGTATTTGATCGGCGAAAAGCCCCAGGTATAGGCAAGGCCTTCCCTGAACTCGTTCAGGACGAGGGTTTTTCCGGGTTTTGCCTGCCGGGGCTTTATTCTCATGGCGAGCAGCGCCAGTATTACGGCAATATAGCTGATCCCGTTCAGCAGGAAACAGATTCCTTCGCCCACCCCCGCGATCAGCATACCCGCGATTGACGGTCCTACCAGACGGGCGCCGTTGAACATGGAAGAATTCAGCGCAATGGCGTTGCCGAGGTCCTCTTTTTTTTCGATAATATCCACGACGAAAGACTGGCGGGCGGGAGTGTCAAAAGCGTTTACCAGTCCGAGAAACACGCTCAGAGGGATGAGGTGCCAGATGGTGACATTGCCGGACAAGACCAGAAACGCCAGGGCCAAAGCCTGCAGCATAGCCAGGGTTTGGGTGGCTACCAGGATTTGCCTGCGGTTCCACCGGTCGGCCAGCACGCCGGCAAAGGGAGTCAGAACAAAGGCGGGGATCTGCCCGGCAAATCCGACAACGCCGAGCAGAAACTCCGAATTGGTCAGCCTGTATACCAGCCAGCTCACGGCGATGTTTTGAATCCACGTGCCGATCAGCGAGATGCCCTGCCCGCTGAAAAAAAGCCGGTAATTTCTGTAATGAAACGAGCGGAGGACGAACTTTATGCCGCTTGGTGAACTGGTATTTTCCATTGTCGCTTTTCCACCTTGAACATTTTGGGCGCTTAAACCCATTTAGGCCTCAAGTATTCCCGGCCGGGAACCGGGGTATTTCACCGAATGCCTAAGTCTTAATGTCCATTCGATATTTTCAGGCATTTACCTGCCAGTTTAATTTTCCCGAAATTCTTGCAATTGGACAAACTGTGCCTTGACAAGGTTTCATCCCCTTTATAAACTATAATTGCCTGATGCTTGCAAACTGAATAGTCAGCTGGGGGTGCCGCAAGGCTGAGAGAGAACCGCTTCTCAACCCTTTGAACCTGATGTGGGTAATTCCGCCGTAGGGAAGTAGGAAACTGCCTGACCCTGTAAAATTGGTCAGGTATCGACGCAAAACAAAGCTTACCCCGGGGTAGGCTTTTTTGTTGGGGGTGAACGGCTTGAAGGTTGTTGTAAACGGCAAGGAGGAAAACGTCGCCGCGGGGACTACTGTGGCCGGACTTGTTGCCGCCAGGGGACTGCGCCCCGATACCGTTATTATAGAATACAACTACGGCATCGTTAAGAAAGCGGAATGGGACGGTATCGTCCTGAAAGAAAACGACAGGGTGGAGATTTTGAGATTTGTGGGAGGGGGCTGAAAGCCTGTGAAAGACCTCTTGAAGATTGGCGGGAAGGAAATAACCAGCAGGCTTTTTCTGGGAACGGGCAAGTTCTCTTCAAACAGATTGATTCCGGACTGTGTCAAAGCATCGGGCGCACAGGTGGTAACCGTAGCTTTGAGGAGGGTGGACCTTGAATTTGAGGAGGAAAACATAGCCTCTTACGTTCCCGGCGAATGTATCCTTATGCCCAACACTTCCGGGGCCAGAAACGCCCGGGAGGCCGTCCGGATAGCCAGGCTGGCCAGGGCGGCCGGCTGCGGCGACTGGGTCAAAATCGAGGTCATTGCGGACAACAGGTACCTGCTTCCGGACAATTACGAAACCGTTAAGGCAACGGAAATTCTTGCCGGTGAGGGATTTGTGGTGCTGCCGTACATGAGCCCCGATTTGATGGTTGCCAAAAAGCTTGCGGAAGCCGGGGCGGCGGCGGTGATGCCGCTGGGTTCGCCGATAGGAAGCAACAGGGGGCTCAAGACCAGGGAACTCATAAGGATTCTGATTGAGGAGATACCCCTGCCGATTATTGTTGACGCCGGGCTGGGCCGCCCTTCCGAAGCGGCGGAAGCAATGGAAATGGGCGCGGCGGCCGTGCTTGTCAACACGGCCATAGCCACTGCCGACAATCCGGTGGCGATGGCGCGGGCTTTCGGCCTTGCCGTGGAAGCAGGCAGACTGGCGTATCTGTCCGGCCCGGGCGAAGTGCGGGAGTACGCGCGGGCTTCTTCGCCGCTAACCGGCTTCCTGCGGGAATAAAAAACTACAATACTTTTAAAAAGGGATGTACCATGAGCTTTTATGAGGTTCTGAAAAAGTATGACGGGTTCGATTTCGACGCTTTTTTTGAGCAAATAACGGATCATGACGTAAAGAGGGCTATTGCCAAAAACCGCCTCAGCGAAACGGACTACCTTGTTCTCCTTTCCCCCAGGGCCGAAAATTTTCTCGAGGAAGCGGCCCAAAAGGCCCACCGTCTTACAGTCCAGCATTTCGGCAGGGTGATTTTGCTCTATACTCCCATCTATATATCCAATTACTGTGTAAACAGTTGCCTGTACTGCGGGTTCCAGGTCCACAACAAACTGGAGAGGAAAAAGCTTTCTCCCGAAGAAGTGGAGCGTGAGGCGAAAATCATTGCCGCCACCGGCTTGAAGCACATCCTCGTTCTTACCGGGGAGTCCAGGCAGAAATCACCGGTTTCTTATATAAAAGAAAGCGTGGAAGTTTTAAAAAAATATTTCACCTCTATCAGCATCGAAGTTTACCCGTTGGAGGAAAGCGAGTACGCCGGGCTCGTTGCGGCGGGCGTCGACGGTTTGACTATCTACCAGGAGGTTTATGATCAAACGGTTTACGCCGACCTGCACCCGGCGGGGCCCAAGCGCAATTACCGTTTCCGGCTGGAGGCTCCCGAACGTGCCTGCCGGGCCGGAATGAGGACGGTCAACGTAGGGGCGCTGCTGGGACTGAACCGGTGGCGGACCGAGGCTTTCTTTACAGGGTTGCACGCCGACTATCTCCAGAGGGAGTTCCCCGACGTGGAGGTGAGCATCTCCCCGCCGAGAATGCGGCCGCAGCTTGGCGGCTTTGCCCCCCGGTTTGAGGTGACGGACAAAAACCTCGTCCAGTACATGCTCGCTTTCAGGCTTTTTATGCCGAGAGGCGGGATCGCCATATCAACCAGGGAGCGGGCGGAATTGCGGGACCGTCTCGTCAAACTCGGGGCGACGAAAATGTCAGCCGGATCGTGCACGGCTGTCGGCGGCCGGTCTGACCGGGATTCTACCGGGCAGTTCGAGATATCGGATGAGAGAAGCGTGGTTGAAATGGCCGGCATGATTTATTCCCAGGGCTATCAGCCCGTGTATAAGGACTGGCAGATCATTTAGCTGAGTGTCGGTTTTACTGACCTCTTATTTTCATAAAGCAGGGGGGAGATAAGATGGCGGTTAAACGGGGCCCCGAGGCCCTGCTTGAAGGCGGGATATACGGTATTACGGCTGAAGAGTATTCCCTGGGCAGGAGCAATGTCGAGGTGGTTGCCCGCATGATTGAATCGGGAATCAAGATTGTTCAATACAGGGAGAAGGAGAAAAAGACGCGGGAAAAATACCTGGAGTGCCTGAAAATCAGGGAGATGACCAGAGAGGCCGGGGTCACCTTCATTGTCAACGATCACGCGGACCTGGCGCTCCTGGTTGAAGCCGACGGGGTTCACCTCGGCCAGGACGACTTGCCGCCGGACAGGGTGAGAGAGCTCGTGGGCGAAAAGATGATTATCGGCCTTTCCACCCATTCCCCGGCCCAGGCCGAGGTCGCCGTAAAATTGGGGGTTGACTATATCGGAGTGGGGCCGATTTTTGCCACCATGACGAAGAAAGATGTCTGCGCCCCGGTTGGCTTCGAGTACCTCGATTATGTGGTCAAGAATATAGGGCTGCCTTTTGTGGCGATCGGCGGAATCAAGGAGCACAACATTGCCGAGGTGAGCCGCCGGGGGGCCAGATGCATTGCCATGGTGACCGAGATAGTGGGGGCTGAGGACATAGGCGCAAAAGTGCGGGCGCTTAAAGCGGCCATCAACGGAAGGAGGAATAGCCTTTGAGTTATGCGACTCAAATGGATGCAGCCCGCAGGGGAATCATCACCCGCGAAATGGAGGCTGTAGCGCGCAAGGAGCAGGTTGACGCCTCGAAATTGAGGGGGCTTGTTGCGGAGGGGAAGGTCGTCATACCGGCCAACAAAAACCACGTCTCCCTGGAACCGTGCGGCATCGGCCTGGGGCTGGCCACGAAAATCAACGTGAACCTCGGCGTGTCGAAAGACTGCTGCAACATTGAAAAGGAGATGGAAAAGGTACGCCTGGCGTTAAAGCTGAAAACAGACGCCATTATGGATTTGAGCTGTTACGGCAGGACGGAGGAATTCCGGAAAAAGCTGATTGAGATCTCTCCTGCGGCAGTGGGCACGGTTCCAGTTTATGACGCCGTGGGTTACCACGAAAGGGAACTGCAGGATATTACCGCCGAAGGTTTTCTGGAAGTGGTGGAAAAGCACGCCTGCGACGGAGTGGACTTCATGACCATTCACGCCGGGATCAACCGGGAGACCGCCGCGAGGTTCAAAAAAAATCCCAGGCTGACCAATATCGTTTCGCGCGGAGGTTCCCTGCTTTTCGCCTGGATGGAAATGAATAATAGGGAAAATCCTTTTTACGAGTATTATGACGAGCTTCTGGACATATGCAGGAAATACGACGTCACTATCAGCCTCGGCGACGCCTGCCGTCCCGGCAGCCTCAAAGACGCCACCGACGCCTCCCAGGTCCAGGAATTGATCGTGCTCGGCGAACTGACCAAAAGGGCGTGGGAAAAGGATGTCCAGGTTATGATCGAGGGACCGGGCCACATGCCCTTGAATGAAATAATTCCGAACATGCTGCTGGAGAAGAAGCTTTGCCACGGGGCTCCCTTTTACGTCCTCGGGCCGCTCGTGACCGACGTGGCGCCCGGCTACGACCACATTACCAGCGCCATCGGCGGAGCTATCGCCGCTGCAAACGGGGCCGATTTCCTGTGCTACGTAACGCCGGCCGAACACCTTCGCCTGCCCGGCCTGGAAGATATGAAGGAGGGGATTATCGCCTCCCGCATTGCGGCCCATGCGGCCGACATAGCGAAGGGTATCGCCGGGGCGCGGAAGTGGGACGACGAGATGAGCGAGGCCAGGCGGAACCTCGATTGGGAAAAGATGTTCGAGCTGGCCATCGATCCGGAAAAGGCGAGGCAGTACAGGGCGGAGTCAGTGCCGGAGAACGAGGACACCTGCACCATGTGCGGCAAAATGTGCGCCGTCCGCAGCATGAACAGGGTGCTGGCCGGGCTGCCCCTGTAGCCATGCTGCTGAAATTTCACCTGGTTTTTCCGGTGCGCAGCAGGCGGATTTCCCTTTCTTGAGACATTTGCCGGGCCTCCATCTTCTTAAGGCAATCTAAAATATCTTCAACAGCTTCTTCCAACCGGGCTTGGCCTTCTTTAAGGCTTTCGAAATAATCATAATTTACTTCGCGGTCGTCAAACAAGGCGCGAATCTTATCAGTTAATTCGTGTTCCAGCCTGATCTGGCTGTTGCGGATACTTTGCTGGCCAGTTTCAAGAGAAATGATTTTGTCGCTGATTACGGTTATCTCTTTTTGCAAGGCGCTCTGGTTTTGGAAAACGGACTCTAGTTTTCCCAATATTTGTTTTAAAAGTTCTTCCATGCTTGTAACTCCTTTTGATCAGTTGTCAACACTAAGCGGCAGCGTTGCTTCTACCTTTTTATTTTATAACGAAATGCACCAGGGGGCAATTATGCAATAAAACACCTTTTTTGGTATAATTATATTTAAAATGCTGTGAAGGAGCTGGTCCCCATTCGAAAGACAACCAGAAAACCGTCCACGGCTCTTTTCCCCGTCCCCGTGGTGCTTGTCACTTCCCGCCCGGAAGGCGGCGAGCCCAATATCATCACCATTGCCTGGACAGGCGTCGTCAATTCCGAACCACCCATGGTTTACGTAAGCGTCCGCTCCGAGGGGAGGAAGTCCCACGGGATCATTAAAGAGTCGGGCGAATACGTGATCAACATACCTTCGGCCGATCAGGCGCCGGCGGTTGACTACTGCGGCCTGGTGACGGGCGGGGAGGTTGACAAATTTAAAGAAACCGGTCTCACTCCGCTGCCCGCTTTGCACGTCGGGGCGCCGCTGATTGCGGAGTGCCCGGTAAACATCGAGTGCAGGGTGAGACAGGTGATCTCTCTCGACAGCCACGATGTCTTTATTTCCGATGTGCTTGCGGTGCACTACAACGAGGATGTTCTCGACGAAAAAGGACGTCCCGACTTTGATAAGATAAAGCCATACGGCTACTGCACTGGCGAATACCGGAAGATATCGGAAAAACTAGGCCATTTCGGATATTCGAAAAAGGGTTAGGCTGGAAAATCCCCAGGCCGGGCGGGTTGGGGATTTTTAAATTATTCCTTCATTTTTCCAGGATGAATTAAGAGTTATATAGTCAAATCAACCGTAAGATTGTTGAGGATGTACTGGTGAATGGATTATTTATGTATTTTCCTTACTAATAAATGGTTATATAATAAGGGAAAAAATGCCTTGCATTTCAAGGAGGCAGGCACTTTCGCTTTATCCCCGGGTTACTTGTAATCAACCCATATAAAGAGTAGGAATGATGATTATGAGCCACCTGCACCAAATCATTGCCGAACGAACACAAGCTTGGCGCGAGGGCGGGTATCCCTGCAGTGATTTTCCCGCTATAGCCGAAATCCTCGAATACCAAACCGAGCCGGAAACAGGGATTCTGCGGTTTTTACGCAAGCCGCAACTCCGCGCGCTGGAAACTTACTGGTATTTGCGTCTGGTAGAAAAAACGCCGCACGTATTCGACATTTATCGACGCTACTATAAAAAGCAGTCAGAGCTATTAGCGGCTTTAGGTCTAAATAATAATAAAATCAAGGAGTTCGTTCTGGACGAGGGAATAGAAGCGCTGTGGGAGCGGATCAAGAACGACGATGTGTTTGTCCGCGCTTTTAAACTGGAATCTTTGCGGGAAACTCTGACCCTGGAGTATCCCAGCTATATTTTCGCTCTGGCAATGGGGGCGGGCAAAACCATTCTTATCGGAGCTATCATCGCTACAGAATATGGGATGGCCCTTGAATATCCGGAGGGTCCGTTTGTGCAAAACGCGCTTGTTTTTGCTCCCGGCAAGACCATTATCGAGTCTCTCCGTGAACTGTCCCAGATACCGTACCATAAAATTCTGCCCCCGCGCATTTACAAGCGGTTTGCCGCCAGCGTGAAGCTTACTTTTACCCGTGACGGCGAAAAGGACTTGCCTGTCATCCGGGGATCTTCCTTCAACGTGGTTGTGACAAATACTGAAAAAATCCGTATTCAAAAAGAGACTGTGCGCAGAAGCGACCTGGGGCAAGTGCGTTTGTCGTTTGGTGAAGAAGAAAAGGCCTCTGAGGAAGTGGCAAATCTGCGGTTGCAGGCGATCGCCAGCCTGCCTCAGCTGGCCGTATTCTCTGACGAGGCGCATCACACTTACGGTCAGAGTCTCCTCGGCAGGTGGGAGAAGGACAGGGTTACCGGCGAGCGTGTTTTTAAAGAAGCCGGTATCAAGAAAGTGCGAAAGACGGTGGACTACCTTGCCGGCAGCACCGACCTCGTCTGTGTGGTCAACACCACCGGAACCCCTTACTTTGAGCGCCAGCCGCTCAAAGACGTGGTGATCTGGTACGGCCTTTCCGAGGGTATCTCTGACGGAATTTTGAAGGAAGTGGCGGGGAACATTCAAGCGTACAGCTTCGACGCTGCCAATGCGTCTCAGTTCATTTCCGAGGTTGTAACCGATTTTTTCCGGGACTATTCGGATGTGCGCCTGCCCAACGGCGCACCGGCCAAGCTGGCGATATATTTTCCCCAGAACGACGACCTCGACGAACTGCGCCCTCATGTAGAGGCTGCCCTGAGTGCCTGCGGTCAGTCACCGGCCATCGTTTTAAAGAATACTTCCGAATCAACTAAAGAAGAGATTGACGCTTTCAACCGCCTGAATGACCCCAATTCGCCGCACCGCGTCATTTTATTGGTCAATAAAGGCACCGAGGGCTGGAACTGTCCCAGTTTATTTGCCTGCGCACTTGCCCGCAAACTGAAAACTTCGAACAACTTTGTTTTGCAAGCGGCCACCCGCTGTCTGCGTCAGGTGCCCGGCAACAATATAAAAGCCCGTGTTTACCTCTCGATGGACAACCGTGCTGTTCTTGACCGGCAACTCCAGGAAACTTACGGGGAGACATTATCCGATCTCAACCACGCCGGGCGCGAGACAGGTTCCGCAACCTTGAGATTACGGAAAGTCAATATTCCGCCGCTGGTATTAACCCGGATTGTGCGCAAAGTTGCGCGCGAGAGGGGGATGGAAGCCGCACCCCTGGCGCTTAGCATACCGAAAACCGGTCATTCCGGGACGCTGGCCAAGGCAGTCTTTACCCTGGCTGAACAGCAGGCGACTTACAGCGTTCTTCAACAACTGGGTGACACGGTGACAATAAAGGCTGCGCAGGATAAAGTAGATGTATATACCGCCGCAGTAAAGCTTTCCGCGACTTACCGTCTGCCGCTTTGGGAAATATATTCTGAATTGGTCCGCCTTTACGGTTCCGGGAGCGAACTCCCCGCCATGCACGTAGCCGGCCTCGCCCGGCAAATCGAAGAACAAACCCGCCGCTACCAGGTGCTCGAAGAAAAGGTGGACGTGGCGCTGGCGCTGGTCAAGCCTGGCGGTTTCAACACGGAAACCGAACCGGACGGGACCGAGATATACACGGCTGAGATTGCCTACCCGAAAGATCGGGAACACCTTCTCACCAGATTTAAAGACATTAAAGACAACCCGGGGGGTTTTGGATTCCACTATACGCCCTATAACTTTGACTCCAACCCGGAAAAGTCTTTCTTCGAGCAGATGCTGGCCTTTTTGAACCTGCACCCGGATGATGTGGAGGACATTTACTTCACCGGAGCGCTTACCGATCCGGACAAAACCGATTTTTTCGTTGAATACAAAGACGAGAAAGGCAAGTGGAGGCGCTATACCCCCGACTTCATCATCCGTAAAAAAGGCAAGGGTGGAGAACCCGGCAAGTGCCTGATTGTTGAGATTAAAGCCGAGCGGGAGCGGAACCACCCGCTTGACGGCGAGCTCGGGAAAAAGGCTATGGCCCTGCGCAAGTGGGAAGACCTCAATCCGGACCGCTTACAGTACGAAATGATCTTTACAGCCGGTGAGGTTGTCTCGTCTGATCAGACCAAAGCAGCCCGCCAGTTTGTGGAGGATGAAGGTCATGAAATATGACGAGATTGGCTACTGGTCGGAAATAAAGCTGGAAATCATAAAGGAGTATGCAACGGCATATTCTACGATTCTAGCCAGTCAACCCTTCCTGTATCATATTTACATTGACGCTTTTGCCGGAAGCGGTGTGCACCTTTCTAAAACTTCCGGCTGCTTTGTTCTCGGCAGCCCGCTAAATGCTCTTCATGTCTGGCCGCCATTTAAAGAGTATTATTTTATCGACCTGGACAAGGATAAAGCTGAATTATTGCGTGTTGCCACGAAAGATTATAAAAACGTATACATTCTTGAAGGTGATTGTAATGATATCCTGCTCAGAGATGTCTTTCCCAATGTTAAATTTGAGGCATACCGCCGTGCAATCTGTTTGCTTGATCCCTATGGCATTCATTTGAATTGGGATGTTATCCAGACTGCTGCCAGGATGCGTACTATTGAAATCTTCTTAAATTTTTCTGTTTACGATATAAATCGAAATGTCTTAAGAAAAGAACCAGAGGCTCGTGTTGATCCGATCAATATTGATCGAATGAACGCTTATTGGGGCGATGAATCCTGGAAAAAAGTTGCGTACCAACCTCAGAATACCCTTTTTGGTACTGTTGACGAAAAAATAAGTAACGATCAATTGGCAGAAGCTTTTCGGCAGCGATTGATAGAAGTTGCCGGCTTTCAATATGTACCCAAGCCTGTACCTATGCGTAATTCCAAGGGGGCTGTAATCTATTATCTCTTTTTTGCTTCTCAAAAGCCGGTTGCTAAAAAAATAGTTATCGATATTTTTAACAAGTATAGGAAAAGAGGTATTAGGTAATGGCATCGAACACTTCAATTGAATGGACTGATTTAACATGGAATCCCTTAACAGGATGCACAAAAGTAAGCCTGGGTTGTAAAAACTGCTATGCCGAAAGATTTGCCAAGCGCTTGCAGGCAATGGGACAGCCTAATTATCGAAACGGTTTCAGGCCCACAATACATGAACATGTCTTGGAATTGCCGTTAAAATGGAAAAAACCGAGAAGTATTTTTGTGAATTCGATGAGCGATCTCTTTCATGAGGAAGTACCAGTGGACTTTATCAATAAAGTTTTTGGTATAATGCAACGTGCTGATTGGCATTATTTTCACGTATTGACAAAGAGATCAGATCGTTTATTGGAGCTTGATCCTTTTCTCAAATGGTTACCTAATATCTTGATGGGAGTCAGCGTCGAGAACCGGGAATATACGTACAGAATAGACCATTTACGAAAAACCAGGGCAAAAATAAAATTTTTGTCTCTTGAGCCTTTATTAGGTCCGCTGACTAATCTTAATTTAGATGGAATTGACTGGGTAATTGTAGGTGGTGAATCTGGTTTAGGCGCCCGCCCGATGAACCAGTCATGGGTAATTGATATACGTGAACAGTGTCGAAAGGCTAAAGTCCCCTTTTTCTTTAAACAGTGGGGCGGTGCAAATAAAAAGAAGAATGGAAGAAAACTTGAAGGAAAAACATGGGACGAGGTACCCACAGTTATGACTGCACATAATACGATCTGATTATTCAAATGAGGAGAGGACACCATGGCTGAAAGAAAGGACTTAAAAATCTCTCCAGCCAAGGGGCGACCCATGCTTACCTGGGTGGGCAAGCGGCCGCTGCGGCACGTGACCGCCTTTCCCGCCCAGCACGTGGAGAGTTTTGACCCCACCGGCGAGTTCGGCAAAAAGAAAACAGACAAGAATTGGCAGGGCTGGCCTGAGGATTACCCCAAAGGAGGGCTGCTTTTTCACGGCGATAATAAAGAAGTGCTGGCGCACCTGCTCGCCAACGGATTCAGGGGCAAGGTGAACCTGATCTACATTGACCCCCCGTTTGATTCAGGGGCGGATTACGTGCGCAAGGTGCAGCTGCGGGGCGTGGCGGGAACGGCTAAAATCGACGGCGAGACGTATACGCTGGGAGAACAGATTCAGTATACGGATATATGGGCTAACGACAATTACCTTCAGTTCATGTATGAGCGGTTGATGCTGTTGAAAGAGCTTCTGGCGGAAGACGGCTTTCTTGTCCTTCACCTTAATGCTGCAAGAGTTCATTATGTCAAAATACTTTTAGACGAGGTATTTGGTGAAGCTAATTTTAGAAATGAAATTATTGTGAAGCGCATTCGCAAGAGTTATTCAGAACCATCAGGAGTTTCCTCTCTTAATGAAGGTTGCGATTACCTTCTTTTATATAGCAAAGGAACGGATTCACGATTTTCGCCGCCGTTGAAATATGATCCTAAAGAAGAACGTTGGCACAGTTTCGATGCTCCCAATATACGTCCCAATTTAACTTACGAGTTGTTCGGCAAGTTGCCTCCGGCGGGTCGCCACTGGATGAAAAGCAAAAAAGAAGCTGAGGCAATGATTGACCGTGGAGATTTGCGTGCTAATCCTGAAACTGGAGTGCCAGAATACCGTTTATTAGCAACTGATTATATCACACGCGATTCTCTTTGGGACGATATTACGGCATCTGCCTTTAAAACAGGTTATCCCACAGAAAAAAGGGAAGAAATGCTAGAACTCTTTATAAAGATGTGTTCAAACCCAGGCGACCTTGTCCTCGACTGCTTCATCGGTTCCGGCACGACCGCCGCTGCGGCGCAAAAGCTGGGCCGCCGCTGGATCGGCTGTGACATCAACAAGGGGGCGATCCAGACCACGGCCAGGCGTCTGCAGGCCATCATTGCGGAACAGGTTAAAGAAGCCCGGAAACCCCGGCAAACGGAACTTGTTGAAACGGTCGACAAGAATAAGAAACCGGAACCGGCGCAACTGGCTTTCACGGTATGGCGGGTGAACGATTACGACCTGGCCGTCCAGCACAACGAGGCGGTGAACCTGGCCTGCGAGCATATCGGCATCCAGCGCACCCGTTCCGACAGCTTTTTCGACGGCACTCTGAGCAACAAGCTGGTAAAAATTATTCCCTTCGGCCACCCGCTGACCCCGCTGGACCTGGAGGAAATAAAAAAAGAACTCGAGGCCCGGCCCGATGAGGACCGCTCCATCGTGGCGGTCTGCCTGGGCAAAGAACTGGCGGCCGACTCCTGGCTGGAGGACTGGAACCGTTTGCGCAAGGGCGGCGATGCCGTCAACAGGATTGAGGTCATTGAGCTGCGTACCGACCCGAAATACGGCAAGTTTATTGTTCACCAGCCTGCTGCGGCTAAAGTTTCGGTCAGGCGGGATAAAGATAAAATCAAGGTAGATATTGAAGACTTCATAAGCCCTACTGTTTTGGAGCGGCTGGACATGGACATGCCCCTGTTTAAGGCGAGCATCACCGACTGGCGGAGCATGGTGGACTGCGTGATGATCGACACCGCATATAACGGCGAGGTTTTCAACGTGGTCTTTTCAGATGTGCCCGCGAAAAAAAGCGATTTGGTAAGCGGCTCCTATGAGTTCCCCGCGCCTCGGGGTGAAACGACCGTGGCAGTGAAGATCGTCGACATGCTGGGGGAGGAGGTTCTTGTAACGGAGCGTTTGTGATTACGCATTATTTTAAAAAAATAATGAACAGGAGGTGCTTTTTGTGGAAGCTCTCATCGGTAAGACCGCACTGAAAATTATTAAGGGCGACATTACCGAACAGGACACCGAGGCCATTGTCAACGCCGCCAATTCAAGCCTGATGGGCGGCGGGGGAGTGGACGGCGCCATTCACCGCGCGGGCGGTCCGCAGATCCTTGCCGAGTGCAAGGAAATCCGGGCACGCCAGGGAATGCTGCCCACCGGCCAGGCGGTGATAACCAGCGGCGGGCGTCTCAAGGCCAAATACGTAATACACACTGTCGGCCCGGTCTGGTCTGGCGGCGGCAGGGGTGAGGACGAACTCCTGCGCAGCGCTTATTTCAACAGCCTCTCGCTGGCCAGGGAGCGGGGCATCAAGACGGTTTCCTTTCCCTCTATCAGTACGGGCGTCTACAGTTTCCCGGTAGACCGCGCCGCCCGCATCGCCTTGAGAACCGTGCGGGATTTCGTTCTTGCCCAGACGGGCATTGAAGAAGTCCGCTTCGTCCTCTTCAGCGACCCGGTACTGAAGGAATTTGAATCCGCCTGGAAAGAAATAAGCAGTAACTAATACTCTCTAATCCTTACTTCGCATTAGAACATTCCTTTAACATTGCCAATCCGTTACTTGCCAATGATGAATCGCCAAGGATACTCCCGATCTGATGAAGCCGTTAAAAAATTGAAATATATGATGATGAAATAGAGGGAAATGCCCTCTTTTTTTTGTAATCTTGCTCATAAAGTAGTCCTGCCAGGCAAGATTTTTGCATGTGCATATTTTACAGGATAAATGGGACTTGATTTTCCGCAATCTGCCCTGTATGTCGGGTCTCGAAGATTGAGAAATTTATTGACAATCTTCAAACTTTTCAGATATTCTTTATCTAAGTCACTGGCGTCAAACGGTACTGTCCGGTTCAAACCCGGCTTAAAATAATCGAGAAGGGGTTTTAAAATGCCGTCTGTTACGAGCCTGGGCAACGGGATCTACCAGATTGACCTGTTTGATCAGGAACCGGAAAGAACTTCCTGTTATCTCATAGCGGCCGGTGAAATCGCCCTGATTGAAACGGGGGCTTCCCCCGGCGCCGGTTGCCTGATGGAAGCGCTGAAGCACCTCGGAATACCGGCGGAAAGGGTCGGGCACATCATCGTCACCCACATCCATCTGGACCATGCGGGCGGCGCCGGTGTGGCCGCCGGGCTTCTGCCCAACGCGAAGGTTCATGTCCATCCCCGGGGGGCGAGGCACCTGATCGATCCCTCCCGGCTCATCGCCGGCGCCAAAAACATATACGGCAATCGTTTCAATCAGTTGTTCGGCGAAATTGTACCTGTTCCTCCGGAGAGGGTGCGCACGCCGGAGGACGGGGAAAGCCTCGACCTGGGGGGAGGAAGGGTTTTGACTTTTTACCACGCCGCCGGTCACGCCAGACACCATTTTGTGGTCCACGACCCGGCGAGCCGGGGGGTTTTCAGCGGCGACGCCCTCGGTATACGCTTTTGCGCGCTGAGCAGGCTGGTCGGGTATGATTTCACCATGCCTTCCACTCCACCGCCGGAGTTCGATCCCGTTGCAGCGGCGGACACCTATGACCGCATCGGCGCGCTCGACATAGAAAACATTTACTTCACCCACTTCGGGAAGGCGGGAGGGGCATCAGCCGTTATCAAACGCAACAGGGAACTGGTCGGGAGTTTCGAGTCGGCCGGGCGGCGGGTGCTTGAGCAGGGCGGCGGCGCGAAAGAGATCGAGGAAGTTCTGTGGCGGATGGTCATGGAGGAACTGGGCGGGAGCGGGCTTGCGGACAGGGAACACCCGGCGGTAAAATTCCTGGCGCTCGACGTTGAACTCAACGCGGCGGGTATCGGCCATTTTGTTGGAAAATAAAGAAAAACCATTATTACGTCGCTCTTTTTGTGAGAATCTCACAGCCCTTTAAATAAAGGGATTTCCTTTTAGAATGTGGAATAAGAATATTAACGGGTTTAAGTATCCGGCTTTCTTTGGCATAATTTTTTAAAGAGGGTGATGCTGTGAACAGTCTGAATGACATAACCGGCGGCATTATCCTGCGGTGGGGATTGATCCAGCTTCCGGTTGCGGTTTTGCTGCTCGTTATTGCGCCGGGTCTCTGGGAAGCAATTGTCTCCATGGTTGTCGCAAATGTCGTCGGAACCTATCTGATCATAGATTTCCTGCAGAAACACAAGGGTGTCAGGCTGAAACTGGATGAACACCCCATTGATCCGACGCTGCAGATAGCAAATGAAACCCTCCCCTACCTCAGGCGGGGTTTGAACGAAGAAACGGCCCAAAAGACTGCCGAAATCATCCTGAAGATCAGTGACGTTTCCGCGGTTGCCATAACCGACAGGGAAAAGGTACTGGCTTATATAGGGGAATGTTCCGATCACCACAAAGCGGGCGGCCCGATTATAACCTACGCCACCAAACAGGCGATCCAGACCGGCGAACTGATCATCATCAAGGACAAGAAGGGGCTCAACTGTCCGGAAAAAAACTGCTCCCTTCAGGCGGCAGTAATTGCCCCCCTCAAATGCAAAGGAGAAGTAGCCGGCAGCGTCAAGCTGTACCAGACCAGCCAGGGCGACCTGCAGCCGGCTGTGATCAAGCTTGCCCTTGCCGTGGCGCAGTTGCTGAGCCTTCAGATGGAACTCGCCGAGCTCGACCGGCAGGCCCAACTGGTGACCAAAGCGGAACTGGACGCCCTTCACGCCCAGATAAACCCCCACTTTTTGTTCAACACCTTGAACACGATCATCACCTACAGCAGGACTCATCCGGAAACGGCGCGAAGGCTTTTGATCCGGCTGGCTTCGTTTTTCCGCCAGGCTTTAAAAAGGCACGGCCACTTCAACACTTTGCGGGAGGAAATAGAGTATGTGAATACCTATCTCATACTTGAAAAAGCCAGGTTTCGCGAAAAACTGAGGATAAAAAGGGATATTGACCAGACCTTGCTTGACTGCCGGGTGCCGGTCCTGACCCTGCAGCCCCTTGTGGAAAACGCCATCAAACACGGCATTCAGCCCAAGGTGGGCGCCGGCACCGTGCAGATTACGGCTAAACTGTTCAACGGGGAGTTGCTTTTTGTTATCGCTGACGACGGTGTCGGTATCGACAGGGAGATGATGCCGAAAATTCTGCTGCCCTGGGTGGGCTCGGGCAACGGGGTAGGTTTGAGCAACGTTCACGAACGCTTGAAGAGTCTTTTCGGAGAGGATTACGGATTGCGGATTGTGAGCGAGGCGGGCAAGGGCACTTCCGTATACGTCAGAGTTCCCCTTAATGACGACGCTTTTGACGAAGGGGGCTATATAGGTGAAACTCAAAGTGCTTATTGTGGATGACGAATACCCGGCCAGGCAGGAACTCAGATATGCCCTGAGCAATTTCGACAACGTGGAGATAGTGGGAGAGGCTGCAAACGCCCAGGAAGCCCTCGCCTTGATTAAGGCGCTCGATTACCAGATACTTTTTCTGGACATATCGATGCCCGGCATGAGCGGGCTGGAACTGGGCGCGGCAATACAGGAGTTGCCGAGGCGGCCTTATATAATATTTGTAACCGCCTATGACGAGTACGCCGTTTCGGCTTTTGAGGTCAACGCGGTGGACTACATCCTGAAGCCTGTTGAGCCCAAACGCCTGAAAAAAGCTATTGACAAGGTGATCAAGCTTACCCAGGAGACATCTTTTGCGGAGTCGCTTGTAGACAGCCGGGAAGATCAGGTTTCCCGGGAAAGGGAAGCAAAATCGCCGGGGCAGTTTCACAGTCAGATAAAAATTGACCGGATCACCGCGGAAAAACAGGGAAAGACCTTCCTCGTCAGGGAATCGGACATATTCTATGCCTTCACCGAGCAGGACTATGTTTATATCAAGACATTCTCCGACAAACTGTACACCCGCTTTACCCTGAAGGAACTGGAAGCCCGGCTGAATCCGCAGGTGTTTTTCCGGACGCACCGCTGCTACCTGGTAAACCTGCACAAGGTTAAAGAGATCGTTCCCTTCTTTAACGGCACCTACAACCTGATTGTGGAAGACAAGGAACGCAGCGAGGTCCCGGTAAGCCGCGCCCAGGGCAAAAAGCTGAGAAAAATTTTGGGCTTTTAGCGGTGCGGCATGGGATTTCCCGCTTGTTGGAGAATTTGATAAAATGGACTGCAAGCATTGAAATGAGCAGTTTTACGTTTGCCAGGAGGTGCGGTGGATAATTTGAGCAATGGGCTCATCGCTGCCGGAATTGCCGGAGTGGGAACCGATATAGTCGAGATTGAAAGGATAAAGCGGGCTGCCGAGCGCAGCGGCGGCCGGTTTCTGGAAAGAGTGTTCACGCCGGCGGAGAGGAGTTACTGCGACGCGAAACACGGCCGGTTTGCCAGCTATGCCGCCCGTTTCGCCGCCAAAGAAGCCGTGCTGAAAGCTTTGGGATGCGGCCTGCGTTTCGGATGGAAGGATATAGAGATTGTCCGGACCGGCGGCCGGCGCCCGGAGGTTTTTCTTCATGGGCCGGCTTTTGATTTCGCGGAAAAAAAGGGAATCTCCGCAGTGCTGGTCAGCATGTCCCACGATCATGAGCGTGCGGTTGCTTTCGCTCTCGCGGCGGGTGCGCCATGCCTTGAACCGCGCGGGCGGCCTGCGGTTCAAAGGTGCGGGGAGGGATGAATTTGCGGGTAGTGACTGCAGAGGAAATGAAGGCGCTGGACAGGGCCGCCATAGAACAATACGGAATTCCCGGCTTGGTTTTGATGGAAAACGCCGGCCGGTGTGTGGTCGAGGTAATCCGGCAGGTGCTCGGGGAAGTCCGGGACAAGGTCATAACCGTTTTTATTGGGAAAGGGAACAACGGCGGCGACGGTCTCGTGATAGCCCGCCACCTTCTGAACGCCGGCGCCGGTGTAAAAGTGCTTTCACTGGTCAACCCGGATGAAATCAAGGGGGACGCGAAGGCAAATCTCGAAATCTGGCGCAAGATGGAACAGAAGGTTTTCTCGCTGCACCACGGCGATGTCATCAACGTTGTCCGGCTGGCGCTGATGAATACCGATCTGATTGTCGACGCCATCTTCGGCACCGGTTTCAGGGGCAGGGCGGGAGAAAAGGCCGGTCGTGTTATCGAGGCGCTGAACGGGAGCGGCAAGCCAATCGTGGCCGTTGACGTTCCTTCGGGTTTGGATGCCGACACCGGCAAAGTAAGGGGGCCGTGCATACAGGCAGCCCATACGGTTACCTTCGCTTTGCCCAAGCTGGGACTGATCCTGGAGCCCGGCGCCGGTTACGCCGGCCGGCTGCATATTACGGACATCTCCATACCGTCTGTTCTTGTGGAAAAGACCTGCCCGCAGAGATACCTCATAACCGCCGGCCTCGTAAAAGAATGGCTGCCCTCCCGCCCTTCGGCAGCCCACAAAGGAGACTTCGGACGCGTTCTGGTTGTCGCCGGCTCGAAGGGAATGACCGGAGCGGCGTGTCTGGCAGGTGAAGCGGCCTTGCGGGCCGGGGCGGGCCTGGTGACCGTGGCAGTTCCGGAAACACTGCACGGTATTATGGAAGCCAAGCTTACGGAGGTCATGACCAGCCCGCTCCCCGATAACGGAAGCGGCTACCTGAGCAGGGAGGCCGGACAGAAAATTCTCGCCCTGCTCGAGAGAGCGGACGTGCTTGCCATCGGGCCCGGCCTTTCCACCGGCCCGGAGGTTGTGGCGTTGATAAAAGAGCTTCTTCCCTCAATCAGAGTGCCGGTCGTCCTTGACGCCGACGCCCTCAACGCTGTTGCAGGAGAGGGCGGCATACTGAGAAGGATCCCCGCTCCGGCGGTGATCACTCCCCATCCCGGCGAACTGGCCAGGCTGATGGGTATGACGGCCGGGGAAATTCAGGAGGATAGAATTGCGGCTGCAGGCAGGGCGGCAGACATGTGGAACACCGTGGTGCTGCTGAAGGGGGCGCGCACGGTGATAGCCGCACCAGACGGGGCGGTATACATCAACCCGACCGGGAACCAGGGCATGGCTACGGGCGGAAGCGGCGATGTGTTGACCGGAGTGGTGGCCGCCTTGCTCGGACAGGGGCTGGAGCCCGCCCGGGCGGCGGCCGCAGGCGCATACATTCACGGACTTGCAGGTGACATTGCTGCCGGGGAAAAAGGAATGACGGGTATGACTGCCGGCGACATTCTTTCAGCCCTCCCCGCTGCTACGCGCGAACTCGTATCTTGAGGAAAAATGTGAAGAGGTGGTAGACTTGATTATCGGCGTTCCAAAAGAAGTAAAACAGGACGAAGACCGGGTGGCGCTCACGCCTGCGGGTGTTCAGGCTTTTAAAACAGACGGTCACGAGGTGCTGATTCAGACCGGCGCGGGATTGGGAAGCGGTATCTGCGACGAGGCTTTTTCGGCGGCAGGGGCCGAACTGGTGGGCGACCCTGCCGAAATCTTTCAGCGCGCCAATATGATTCTCAAGGTAAAGGAACCGCTCCCCCAGGAGTTCGGTCTTTTGAAAGAGGAACAGATGCTGTTCGCATATCTGCACCTGGCAAGCGAGCCCGAACTCGCCAAAGTATTGATTGAAAAGAAAATTACGGCGATTGCATACGAAACTATCGAACTGGACAGCGGCGTGCTCCCCCTGCTTACCCCCATGAGCGAAATCGCCGGCAAGATGGCCGTGCAGGTCGGCGCTTATTTTCTTGAAAAGCCTTGCGGTGGAAAAGGGGTGCTTCTCGGCGGAGTGCCGGGAGTGGCGGCGGCGGATGTGGTCATAATCGGGGCCGGAACAGTAGGTTCAAACGCCGCAAAGGTCGCGGTGGGCATGGGCGCCCAGGTTACCATAATAGATAAGAACCTCAACCGGCTGCGTTACCTTGACGATCTTTACCGCGGGAGAGTAAAAACCCTGGCTTCCAACCAGTTTAACATCGAACAGTCGGTCCGTTACGCCGACCTGCTGATAGGGGCGGTGCTGGTAGTCGGGGCCAAAGCGCCCAAGCTGGTTACGGAGGAAATGGTGAAGCAGATGAAGACAGGCTCTGTTATTGTCGACGTGGATGTCGACCAGGGAGGTTCCATTGAGACCATAGACCGCGCAACCACTCACAGCAATCCTGTTTATGAAAAATACGGGGTCATTCACTATGCGGTTGCGAACATGCCGGGCGCGGTGGCCAGGACTTCCACGTTCGCCTTTACCAACGCCACGCTGCCCTACGCCGTTCAACTGGCCAACCGCGGTTTTATCAAAGCCGTTACCGGCAACCGCGCGCTTGCCCGCGGTGTCAACGCTTATAAGGGCAAAATTACCTGCCGGGCGGTCGGCGAGTCGCTGGGCATGGAGTCGTGCGACCTCGGCGAGATGATCAGGAGTGACGCGGCCCGTTCGTTTATTAAAAGATTTGAAAATAAGAATTAGCATGGGTCGTCCCTGATGTTTCCCCGGCAGGTTTTGTCGGGCAGGGTTGCCGCCAGGCGATTTAACTCTCCCCGCCGGGAAGTCCCCGCGCCTTCCGCCTTCCTTGCTCGCGAA
>DAOOVD010000043.1:0-21521 GCA_035369845.1 Bacillota bacterium
CGCCGCTTTCGCCAGAAGCTCGTCGTGGGACTGAATGAGTTTCTGGTTCGCTTCATAGGCGCGGACCGTCGAAATAAGGTCTACCATCTCGTCAACGACGTTTACGTTGGACTTCTCCAGGAAGCCCTGGCAGACGGACGACGAAACAGCCTCCCCGGCCGCCCCCAGTGTATCGGCAAAAAGTCCGTCACCTTCCCTGCGCAAACCGTTGAGAGCGTCGAACTCAACCAGGCGGAGCCTGTCCAGAACAGTGCCTTCAGATTCAACCGAGCCGTCGGAAGCCACCGTGAACTCTCCGCCGCCCACCATGATCTCGCCGGAATCTCCCAGGACACGGTGGCCGCCCGGTGTTGCCAGATAACCGCCGGAGTCGATTGTAAACGCCCCGTTCCGCGTATAGCAAACCCTTTGAGGATCATCCGGAACGGGAGCGCTCACCGAGAAAAACCCCGGCCCTTTTATCATAATATCGGTTTTCTTGCCGGTTTCCTGAACCATTCCCGGAGCATGGTCGACAGATACATCCGCAATCATCGCTCCGTTTTCCACAGACCCGATCCTGTCAACCGAACTCGTCGTTATAAGGTCTTTCCGGCTTTGCGGACCGCCCTGCCGTACAATGAGCATTTCCGGAAAGCTCCGTATCCGGACGGCTTCCTTTTTGTATCCCGGAGTGGAAGCATTGGCCAGATTGTTCGAAACGCTCTCCATCCTGGCCTGCTGCACATCCATTCCGGCCGCCGAACTGTAAAGTCCCCTGATCATTATAATCGTTCCTCCTCATTTTACGCCGGGGAGAGCATTGCCTGCTCCATCATTTTCCTCAGCCTTTTCAAGGCCCTGGTGTGGAGCTGGCACACTCTCGACTCCGATACTTTCAACACCCTGCCGATTTCTTTCAAAGTCAAACCTTCCTTATAATATAACGACAATACGATCCGGTCCTTCTCGGGAAGCTCGTTTATCGATTTTACCAGCAGTTTCCTGCCCTCTTCCTTCTCGATCACCTCAAGGGGATCCGGACTTGCCGGATCCTGAACCATATCCCCCCAACGCATCACTTCGCCATCCGCCAGCGGCAATGTTTCATCAAGCGAGGAAACCGACAGGAGGCTGGCCTGCCCTGAGAGCTTGTGCAGTTCCGTTACACTGATTCCCATGGCGTCCGCCAGGGTTTCGTTGGTAAACGCCTCTCCAAGCTCACCCTGCAGCTTTTCCCTGGTATTGTTGAGATGCTGTATTTTTTGCCACATGGTGCGCGGAATCCAGTTCAACTTTCTGATCTCGTCAATCATCGCTCCGCGGATCCTGCTGTAGGCATAGGCCTTAAAACTGGCTCCGAGATCCGGGTTGTACTTCTCAACCGCCTCCAACAGCCCGAACAGGCCGTAGCTTTCCAGGTCTTCCTGCCCGATAAACGGCGGCATTTTTACCGCCAGCCGCCCGGCCAGGTACCTCACCAGGGGAAGATAGCTTAGAATCAGTTCGTGTTTGATTCCCTCGTCCCTGGAACGCCTGTATTCCCGCCAGAGTTCTTCCGCAACGTTCAAGACGGCTCACCCCTTTCCCCGAACAGGTTCTCCCCACCTGCAAGTTCAACTTTTTCACCTCAGCTTCATCTGCTGGGACATCTTCTGCAAAACGTAGCGAATGATCAAGTCCTGCTGCCGCCTCCTTATACCTTTGAACTGAACAGCCGCCTGAAAATAGTCGGCGTCCTGATGGGGACAAGTTCTCACTACCCTGCTGAACGTTTCGATTTCTGTATCCGCGTCCGGCTTCAAGGGAATTTTTATTCTCAGCATCAATCCGGCGCCGGGAGGATATTCCTTCTTCAACAGCAGTCTGGTCCCGCCCCCGCTTATATCGAGACAACTGCACGGCATGAATTCGGAAAGGTTGCCTTCATCGTCAATTTCGGCATAGGCGGCGTCCAGAATAGCCGGAATCCTGACAAACTGTCTCAATTGAACAAACCTGTACTCTTCCGGCATCGCAAGCACATACAGCGGTATATTGTCATGGCGCCAGCCCAGCACCTTTGTTTCAAATTCGATTCTTCTCACTTCCGTAATCATATTTACTTTGACCTCGTCACCCATGTTCAGAACCAGCGGAACCTGCCTGTGGGTGGGAATCGAAATGGAGAAATCATATTCGGAAATATCCTGGATGCTGGAAACATACCACTCCTCTTTCGCGTCTTTGCGGCTCAAGCGGATGTTCTGGTTTATCCTCATTTTGTCTTTAACGGTCAACAGATACCCCCCCACTACCCGAACAATCCAATAAGCCTTTTCCAGAAGCCGCCCTCTAAAACGGGCCGTCTTTCCTCCACGAGATTATGCGCGATATCAGTTATACTCCTGGCAAGCGGTGAATTCGGACTCCCCAAGAAGAAAGGCTGCTGGTTCTTGATGGAATGAGAAACCAGCCTGTCTTCCGGAATCCATCCCAGGCTGTTCAGCCGCATATCGAGAAACCTGCCCGCAGCCGTCGAAATCCGTTCCAAAGTCAACACGGCCTCCCGTCTGTCTGCAGCGCGGTTGACCACCAGGTGAATTTGAGAGTTTACTTTGAAATTTGCCAGAATCTTGATCAAGGCGTAGGCGTCGGTAAGCGATGTGGGCTCCGGAGTGACGACGATAATCACTTCCCCCGCGGCCGCCACAAAACCGAGCACGTTCTTGTTAATGCCGGCGCCGGTATCGATCAGAATTATCTCGTCTCTGTCGCCGAACTGGTTCAACATCCTGAAGAGGTTCTGGCGGCGGGTGCGATCCAGGTTGGCCAGCTCAAGAAAACCGGAGCCGCCGGAAATGACCTTTATGCCCAGGGGCCCCCGCACGGTTATCTCTTCAATTGTTTTATTTCCGTACAGCACTTCATGAAGGCTGTAAGGAGGCAGTATGCCCAACAAGACTTCGGCATTGGCCAGGCCCAGATCAGCGTCAAAGACGGTGACCTTCCTGTTCATGGACGCAAGGCAAAGCGCCAGATTGACGGTCAGGCTGGTTTTGCCGACACCGCCTTTGCCGCTGGCGACGGCAATAGCCCGCGGCCCGGAGGAAGAAACCGGCTCCTTTATAAAAACAGCCTCCTTGTACGGATGGTTTGCCCTAGATGGCCATAACCTCATAGGGATCCACTCCCCTGAACAGCAATTTTGCAATTTTCTTCGGGCCGGCTTCGCTGACGTCGTCCGGGATTCCCTGGCCGTCGGCCAGGTAGGCTACAGGCATGCCCGTGGCGCAAACAAGGTTTATGATGGAACCGTGCGTTTCAGTCTCGTCAATGTTGGTAAATATCAGCTTGGAATAGTAAATTTTCCGGTAAACCTGGGCAATACGCGAAAGCTCTTTGTTTTTTGCCACCGAGCTCAATACCAGGAAGACATCTTTAGGCTCTTTGATTTCATCGAGGAACTCCTTCAACTCCAGGATCTGCCCGGTATTTCTGGCGGATCTGCCGGCGGTGTCGATAAAAACATAATCCTTGTCGGCATGGCTTTCTATTGCCCTCCCCAGTTCCGCCGGAGTCATCACCACCTCGACGGGAATACCGAGGAAATCCCCGTAAGCCCTCAACTGCTCCACCGCGCCAATCCGGTAGGTATAGACGGCAACAAGGGCGACCTTTTTGTGTTCGTACAGACTGAACCTGGTTGCAAGCTTTAACAGCGTTGTGGTTTTGCCCATCCCGGAAGGACCGACAAAGGCAAGCACCCTGGACAGTCCTTTCGGCCGGTAGGCGGGTTCGAGAAGATTTATTACCTGTTTCAACAAACTGAAATAGACGTTTTCATGCCTGCCGTCGTTTTTTACGAGGCGCAGCAGGTAGTCGGCGATATTTTCCTGTACTTCCATATCAATTAAGGTCTTGCGCCACCTCAAGAAGGGATCGGCCTTCAAGCCCGCTTCAACCTGCCTGCTCATTATGCTTTCAAAAACGGTTTTGGGCTCCGGACCGTGAAGACTGCCCGAGAGGTCCGGAAACGGCTCCTGAAACAAGCCAGCGGGCCGTTCCGACTCCCGTCCGGCACGGATTTGCGAAGAAGCGGGATGGTTGTTTTTCTGCGCGTTCTCAATTTTAAAAGAAGACCTGACCGGCGGCCGGCCCGCCGGCAGTTCGGCGGGAAGCGCCCTTGGGGCGTTTTCTGCCGGAACGATCCGCACTTCGGCGGCATCCCCGGCAATAGCCGGCCGGGCGGGAATGCAGTCTACGCTCAGCTTGATGTCGGGGCTTTCATCGAGCGCCGCGGTAACCTCCAAAAGGCGCGGCGTGAAAAAACCGATCAGCCCCTTGGCAGGGACCTTGTAGCTGCTGACAATCACGGCCTCCGGCCCGAGATCCTGCTTGATCAGCCTTATTGCCTCCTGCATCTCCCTGACGATATACCTTTTAATTTTCATCTGTCATCACCGTCCCCACAACTTCAACTTCAAAATTGGGCGCCACTTCGTTCAAGGAAAGCACGGCCAGATTGGGTAAAAACCTCTCCGCCAACCTCCTGAACGGCAGTCTCACCCTGGAGGAACAGAGAACCACTGGGGGAAGGCCCTGCAGGGTGAGTTTTTCCAGCAATTCCTTCAGTTTATTTAAAATGCTCCTTGCCAGTTGAGGTTCAAGGACGGGGTAGGAACCAAGCTGGGTCTGTTCTATGGAGTCGGAAATTTTTTGTTCGAGCTTGGGGTGCAGGGTAACTACCGAAATCTTCGAGCCCGGGCCGCCGAACTGGCGGCAAATGGTTCGCGCCAGTACCTGGCGGGCGCATTCCGTAAGGTAATCGGTATCCTTGCTCACTCTCGCCCCGTCCCCAAGGGCTTCCAGGATGCTGGCCAGGTCCCTGATGGGCACCCTTTCCCTGAGCAGGTTTTGCAGCACTTTCTGCACCTCGCCCATGGTGAGAAGATCCGGCACCAGTTCGTCGACGACAACAGGATTTTTTTCCTTGACCACGTCGAGCAGTTCCTTTACCTCCTGCCTGCCCAGCAGTTCGTGGGCGTGCCGCTTGATCACCTCGGTGAGGTGGGTCACCAGCACGGTGGAACAGTCTACCACCGTAAACCCCTTCAACTCGGCGTGGTCCCTGTCGCCGGCGGTCACCCACCAGGCGGAGAGGCCGAACGCCGGCTCCGAGGTGGGAATGCCCCTGATGTCCGCTTCCTGACCGAGCGGGTCCATGGCCAGGTAATGTCCCGGCATCAGTTCGCCGGAGGCTATCTCGACCCCGCGCAGCTTAAAGGAATAAGCATTCGGGTTTAGCTGCAGGTTATCCCTGATCCGGATGGGGCGGACGTATATTCCCATTTCCCCGGCGCACTGCCTTCTTACGGCCGCAAGGCGCTGGAGCAGATCGCCGCCCTGTCCTTCGTCGGTCAAGGGAATCAAGTTGTAACCGATTTCAATTTCAAGGGTGTCAACCTGAAAGTAGGCGAAAACGTTTTCCGGCTCCTTTCTTTTCTCCTGGGCCTGGCGGGTTGCAGCGCGCTCCTGTTCCGCCGCGCTTCTCTTTTTGTCCTCCTGAACCATGAGGTAAGAAAAATATCCCGTAACAAGCGCCAGGGAAAGAAACAAAAAGTTCGGCATGGCCGGGATCAGGCCGATCACGAAGAGTATGCCCGCCGCCAGCATAAGGACTTTTGGATAATTGAGAAACTGGCTGGACAGGTCTTTGCCCAGGCTGGCGTCGGAAGTGGCCCTGGTAACCAGAATACCGGTGGCGGTGGATACCAGCAAGGCAGGCACCTGGGTAACCAGGCCGTCTCCTATGGTCAAAATGGTATAGGTCTGCACCGCCTCCATCAGGGGCATGTTCTTCTGGGCCACGCCGATCACGAATCCGCCCAGGATGTTGACCATAATTATCACTATACCGGCGATGGCGTCGCCCCTTACGAACTTGCTGGCGCCGTCCATGGCCCCGAAAAAGTCCGCCTCCCGCTGGAGGCGCTTGCGGCGCTCGCGCGCCTCCGCCTCGCTGATCAAACCCGCGTTGAACTCCGCGTCGATGCTCATCTGCTTTCCTGGCATGGCGTCGAGCGTGAACCTCGCCGCAACTTCCGCCACCCTGCCGGCGCCGTTGGTAATAACAACGAACTGGATTACGGTTATGATGATGAATACAACCATACCGACCACATAATTGCCGCCGACCACGAACTCCCCGAAGGCCGCGATCACCTTCCCGGCCGCCGCATTGCCCAGGATGAGGCGGGTCGATGAGATGTTCAGGGCCAGCCGGTACAGGGTTGTAACCAGCAGCAGCGAAGGAAACACTGAAAACTGGAGGGGTTCAACGGTAAACATGGTGATCAGAAGAATAACGATGCCCAGCGTAATGCTCAAGGTCAGCAAAACGTCGAGAACCCCGGGTGTGAGAGGGATGATGATCAAAAGGACGATCCCGATAATCAGACCCGCGATTACCAGGTCGCTGCTTCTTTTCAAGTATGACCTTGCCGCGGAGGGCAGGAAAACGGGGGAAGCCATAAAATTCCTCCAATTATTCAACCTACAAAGCCCGGTAGTTTTCCTTTGCCTTCAGCCTGTACACCAGCGCCAGAATCTGGGCCACCGCCTGGTAAATCTCCAGCGGTATTTCCGTATCAATCTCCACATTCCGGTACAGAAAGCGCGCTACCTCTTTGTTTTCAACAACGGGAACGCCGTTTTCCCGGGCAATCTCTTTAATTCGCTCGGCCAGGCGTCCGGCTCCTTTTGCCGTGACCTTGGGCGCGGACATCTCACCCTGCTCGTATTTGAGAGCGACGGCCAGGCGGGTCGGGTTGGTTACAACCACCGTAGCCCTGGGCACTTCCGAAATAATCCTGTTCAGCGATATGCTGCGCCGCAGTTCCCGCTGCTTGGACTTGATCAACGGGTCGCCTTCGGTCTGCCGGAACTCTTCTTTCAACTCCTGTTTGGTCATCATCAGGTTTCTTTTGTAGTCATAACGCTGGTAAAAGTAGTCCAGCAGCGCGAGGGCCAGATAAGCCAGAGCCCCCCACCAGGCCACGGCCAGAATAAACCCTATGACAGCCTGGTAAATACCGCCCGGGGGCCGGTTGAACACCGTCAACAGGACGCCCAGGTTGACCTTGATCAGGTAGTAGGTCACATAACCCACAACCGTGAACTTGAGCACGGACTTGGTCAGCTCCACCAGGCTCCGGCTGGAGAACATGCGCTGCAAACCCGCAACCGGATTGAGAATGTTCCCCTTTAGTTTCAGGGCCCCCGGCGAAAACAGGAAGCCCACCTGGATCAGGTTGGAAGTCACGACCGCCGCCAGAGCGACGATGAAAAAAGGGGCCAGCAGTTTCAGGGAAAACAGCGCCGCCTGATTTAAGGCCGGCAACAAGCCGTTTTCCGCCGGCTGCATTCCGGCCGCCTGACTGAAATAGCGGGTCAGGCAGTCCTGCAGGTCGAAAAAAAACTTATCCCTGATGGCATACAGCAGGGCAATCATCGCCAGCAGGCACAGAGCGCCCGTCAAGTCGGTGCTCCTGGCCACCTGGCCCTTCCGTCTCGCCTCCTGAATGCGTCTTGGTGTCGCCTGTTCGGTCCTTTCCTGGTTGCCCGCCATCTACACCAGCACTCTCATTATTGAATACAGGTCTCTTTCAATAGTGTCCACCAGCGTCCGCAGGACCGTTCCCAGAAGCGGTATCAAAAAGCTCAAGGTCAAAAGTCCCGCCACAATTTTGACCGGGAAGCCGGTTAAAAAGACATTTATTTGCGGGGCGGTGCGGGCCAGAAAACCCAGGGTTAAATCCGCGGTTACCAGCACCGCGAGTACCGGCGCGCTCACCTGGAGGGCGATGGCAAACGCCCCGCAAAAGATTTTCAAAAGGACTAAAGCCGTGCCGCCGTTAAAAGAGGCCGCGCTCAAGGGCACAAGCCGGTAGCTCTCGGCAAGCCCCGCAATCAAAGCATAATGCCCGTCAATCAAAAAGAAGAACAATAACGCCAGGTAGTACAGAAAATGAGACAGGATCGTATTTTGCGTCCCGCTGGCGGGATCGAGCAGGGCCGACATGCCATATCCGATTTGAAAGTCGATGAAGTGCCCCACCATCTGGAAGCTGCTCAGAATCATCGTCACCGCCAGGCCTAGAAGCAGGCCCACTCCCGTCTCGCTGATCACCGCCAGCCCGTACCCCCAGACACCGCCGGGGAGCGGCGTTTCCAGTTCGACCACCGGAAACACAACCAGGGTCAGCGCCAGGGCGAACAGCGCTTTCAGAAGCGGCGGCACGCCCCTGACGGCGTAGAGGGGGCCGGCCGTCAAGAACGCCGCCGCCCTCATGAGCATCAGAAAGAACAGCGGCAGCTGGCTCAAATCAGGCAAAACCCAAACCCCCGTTTCAACGGATCACGTTCGGAATCTGGTTGAAGATGTCCGCGGTGAAGCTGATTACACTGTTCAACATCCACGCTCCCAGAATAAGGAGCGCCACAAAAACCCCGACAATCTTCGGAACCAGGTTCAGCATCTGGTCCTGGATCTGCGTTGTCGCCTGCAGTACGCTGATCACCAGGCCGATTATCAGGGCCACGGCCATTGCCGGGCCGGCAAGAGCCAGCGTCATGAAGATGGTATCCCGGGCAAGGTGGATTACGAAAGTCTGGGTCAAACCTCTTCCCCCCATATTGCGCCGTTCTAAACAGACTCCTACCTGAAACTCTCAACCAGCGACTTGACCACCAGGTACCAGCCGTCCACCATTACAAACAGCAACAGCTTGAACGGCAGCGATATCATTACGGGCGGCAGCATGAACATGCCCATGGCCATCAGGATGCTCGCCACGACCATATCGATGACGAGGAATGGTATAAACAGCATGAATCCGATTTCAAAAGCGGTTTTCAGCTCGCTCGTCACAAACGAAGGTATTACCACGTGCAGGGGAACGTCCTCGGGTTTTTCAGGCTTTTCCATCTTCGCCAGTTGAATGAACAGGCCCAGGTCCTTTTCCCTGGTCTGCCTCAGCATGAAATCCCGCAACGGCTGCGAACCCCGCTCCTGTGCCTCCTGCTGGCTGATCTCGTTGTTGAGATAAGGCTGGATGGCCCTGTCGTTAATCTCCCTGAATGTCGGCGCCATAATAAACACGGTCAGAAAAACGGCCAGACCGACAACAATCTGGTTGGCCGGCGCCTGGTGCACGCCCAGGGCGGTGCGCAGCAGCGACAACACGATGACGATCCTGGTAAAGGAGGTCATCATAACCAGAAAGGCGGGCGCCAGGGACAGCAGCGTGAGCAGCACGAGCAGCTTTACGGTGTCTACCGCCTGTTCGGGGCTGTCCGCAGGACGAATGCTGAGGTCGACAGCCGGCAGGGGAGCCGCCGAAGCCTTTCCGGCCATTACAAGGCTCACCGCCAAAACCAGCAGCACAACCGGGAGTTTACCCTTCAAGTTTTCCCTCACCCTTTTTGCCCGGACGTTTTACGGCAAACAACCTCCCTTTAAGAAACCCGCCAGTTTTGAGAAGCCGGCCGGCCAGACCCTTCAACACCGATTTGTTATACGTCACGCTGCCGCCGGACGCATAAAGATCCCCGGCCCCCTGAAAAGAATCGTACTCCCTGACAGCCCGCGGAGTGAAATCCACAATGTCTCCGGCTTTGTACTCCTCCGGTTCCGGCAGTTCTTCCATTTCCTTTACCAGCAACACCGCATTGTCCTGATGGGCGAAAAGATAATAGCGGCCGCCCAGCATGACAAGGCTCAACGTGGTTTTCGGCCCCAGCGGCAACTGTTCCAGCAATTTCATGCGGCGGATGCCCGGCGTTACGACAAAACGCCGGGCAAGACCGTATTTCAACACAAGATAAGCCAGCGCCAGAACCAGAGGCAAAGCCACCAGCAGGCGCACCACCGCCCAGACCAGGTCCCCGCTCATAGCAAACCCTCTGAGAGCCTCGATTTCCTGGTCCGGTTTACAGCCGCGATGCGGACGCCGAAAGTGTCGTTAATTACCACCACTTCACCGCGGGCAAAAGGCTGATTGTTCAACACCACTTCCACCGCGTCGCCCACCGCCTTGTCGAGTTTGATCACCGATCCTTCAACCAGGCCGAGCAGTTCCCTTACCTTTATGCTGGCGTTGCCCAATTCAACGCTCAATTCGATCTGAACGTCCTCCAGGTGGGACATGCTGGTTTTGACCCTGTCCATTCCTTTGAGCGGCACGAGGGAAGGGAATTGCACTTTCTTAACACTGGCCTCCCCGCCGCTTCTGCCGGCCAAAAAAGACCTGATCTCGTCTTCGGTCAACACGATTCTTCCCCTTTCCCGGATCTGCCTTCCGGCAAACTGTCCGTCCAAACAGCCGTAATTCTTACTGGACCAGAAAATCGGTAAAGTAAACGCCGACGACTTTTCCACTGTCCAGGCGGCTGTTGATCTCGCTCATGAGGTCGCTTTTGAGCTTGGCCGCCGAGTCCGCCGAACTGACCTCCGTCAGGGTTTTGGCGCGCAGGGCGGTGATCAGGGCGTCCGACAGCAGGTATTTTTTCCTTTTTAATTCCTCGGCCAGCTTTTTGTCCTTGGGGTATTCCACGGTGATCTTCACCTTGAGGTAGTGGCCGCCGCCGTTCCCGGCCAGGTTCACCACCATTTCACCCATTTCAAAGTTTTCCAGTTCCGCGGCCGCGCTCTTCTTAACAGGAGCGGCCTCTCCGGCAGGTTTCTTGAAGTAAAAATAAGCGGCCGCGGCCGAGCCTGCCAGCACAACCAATACGAGCAGCAGGATCAGCATCTTTTTTTTCTTTTTCGGCGGTTCCTTTTTCTCGGTTTTCTCCCTGGGCTCTTCAGAAGCTTTCTTGGGCAAATCGACACCTGCTTTTTATTGAATTTTTACCGGCTACCTTTTAATATCCAGCAGTTCCTGCAGCATCTGGTCCGACGTCGTGATGGTGCGGGCGTTGGCCTGATAGCCGCGCTGGGTGGTGATCATGGCGACAAACTCGTCGGTCAGGTCCACGTTGGACATCTCCAGGTAACCAGAGTTGATCCGCGAGTTGGCCACGCCGGTGCCGGTCGTACCGGCTACCGCCATTTCCGCCGTCCCGGAGGCGGCACTGGCCTGGTAGAGGTTCTGCCCGGCCTTCACGAGGCCGGTCTCGTTCGGAAAAGTCGCCAGGCCGATCTGATAGGTGTTGGTTCCGGCGCTGTCAGTCACATTAATTAAACCGGTGTCCGAAATGGTGATGCTGCTGATATCCGCCGGATTACCGCTGGCGCTGACATTGATTATGGCGCCGCCGTCGTCACAAACGTAATATCCGTTGGTGTTTACCAGGTCTCCGTTGTTGTCGACATAGAAGATCCCTTCCCTGGTGTAAAAGGCATCGGTATCTGTGCTGTTCTTTTTAATTATGAAGTAGCCGTTGCCCTGAATGGCCAGGTCCAGCGTACGGCCGGTGGTCTGGGTGGGGCCCTGCTGCATGTTGTTGGCGATGCCGGCCACGGTCATGCCCAGGCCGACCTGACCGGGGTTCACGCCGCCGACAGTGCCGTCGCCGGCGCTCGGCGAACGCAGGGACTGGCTGATCAAGTCCTGGAAATTGCACCTCGCGCTTTTAAAACCGTAAGTGTTCACGTTCGCGATGTTGTTTCCGATAACGTCCATCCGGACCTGGTGGTTTTTCATACCCGAAACTCCGGAGAAAAGCGATCTGATCATTTTTTTATCCTCCTTTAAGGTTGCGCCGCTTCAGTCGTTCGGCGGCCGCGCAGCCTCCTTCCGGGCCGGCTGCATGTCATTTGACTATCACCGCGCTGTCGATGTTGGTGAAAACGTGGTCTTCAGACAGACGACTGTCCATGGCGGTTACGACGGTTCTGTTGAGAACGCTTGCAATCAGGGCCAGGTCGCCGTAAATGATCAGGGAGTCGCGCGCTCCTTTGGCGGCGGCCCGCCGCACGGCCCGATCGATCCTGGCCAAGTCCTCCCCGGCGAGCGCTATGTTGCGCTCCTTCAGCCTTCTTTCGGCGTGGGCCGAGAATTTCAGTCCCCGATCCCGCTCAAGCTCCTTTTGAAAAACTTTCTCAAAGGACCCGCCTTCCCCGGCGGGCGCCTTTCTCCCCCCGGCGGGAACGGCCGGCGTCCCCCCGACCGGAATGATCGAATTAACGTCCCGGTTCATATTTAGCATCCCTACCTTATTTCAGTGACCTGGCTCAAACCGTAACCGGCCCCGTTCACCACAATCAGGACTCCTTCTTCGCTGCCGTAAGTCACCTTTTCCACCCGCCCCGAAACCGCTTCGCCGCCTGCCGCGATCGTAACCTCGCGTCCCAGCAGGGCCGAGGCCTCGCTCATTTCCTGAAACCTCTTCAGCTCGGTAATTTCCTCGCTGAGATTGGCCAACTGCTCGAGCATGCTGAACTGGGCCAACTGCGTCACAAACGCGCCGGAGTCCTGGGGACTCATGGGGTCCTGGTTTTTCAGCTGGGCGATGAAAAGCTGGAGAAACGCTTCTTTGTCAAGCGTTTTGGCTACCTTTCTGTTTTCTTCCGGTAATCCGTAAGTTTCTGTTGCCGAACCTACCTGCAAGGTGATCCCCCCTTCTAAATCAGATAATTGACCCGTGAATTGCCGGGTTGAACATCCGGCGGATCCAAAGGCTTCTCCTGCGCCCCGGAATAATAACGGCTGCCATACCCGCCGTACCGGTGCAATTCCTGTCCGCCCCTTTCGCCGGAGTATTGCCCCGGGCCGCCTCCGCGGTCATCGGCGCTGAACACCAGGGCCTCGTTCAGCCTCAGGTCCTGCTGGGCCAGGGACTCTTTGAGCTGCTGGAGCGACCCTTCGATAAAGTTCCTGGCATAACTGTTTTCCGTGTAGAAGTGGGCGCTCAATTCCCCCTTGTTGAAAACCAGCCTCACCGTAAGCTGGCCCAGCTGTTCGGAATCGAGCTTCAGTTTTACCAGCGCCTGCGGTTCGCCCCTGTAGGTGACGAGCACATGTTTTATTTCCTGTACAAGTTTCTCTTTGAATCCCGGCAACTCCGCCGTCTTCAACCCGCCGTCCGCAGTCCTGGCTTTGAACGCCGGGCCGTTCTGCACGGCTCCGGCCTGGTCCGGAGAGGAGCTTTTCGTTTCAACACCGGCCGGGTCCTTCTTGAATTCGGCGCCGTGTTTTACCTCATTCCCGGCGAAACCCGGCTCCTGCTCCGCCGCCTGTCCGGAAACTCCGGCCGCGGCGGCCCGGCTGCCGGTCTCCTGTCCGTGCAGGGATTTGCCGGCGCTCAGGGCAGCATCGCTTTCCGGAACTTCGGGGGACAAACCCACTCCGGGCGGTGGTTTCTCAACAGGCTTGTTTTCCACAACCGTTACGGCTGTTTCGCATCCCTGCCCCGCGCTATTCGCCTCCGGCCCCGGCCGGCCAACCTTCCCGGCCGCATCCGCCGCCGCTTTCAAGACTGTTTCAAAGCCGGCGGGTCTTTCAACCTCAGCGGCCGGTGCCGCTTCTTCACGAGGCAACCCCCCGACCGGTCCGGTTTCCAGATCCGCGGCGAAGGGAATGACGTTCCGTCCCGCATCATGGTCCGGTTGCCGGACCTCGCCGGAATTCCCCGGGCCGGAAGGTGTACCGTCCCATCCGGCTGCCGCAATCCGGACTGCGGCTGCCGTCCCGCTCTGGGCCGCCCCGGCATAATCCTGCCGGACGCCGGCAGTAAGGTTTTTGGCAACCGCTTGAACATCCCCGGCAGGACTTTCAGACCTGACCGGTCTTTCCTGCAAAATCTCCGGGCCGGGCGGACCGGTTCCTATCGCGGCAAAGCCCGCCGCCACCGGTAATACGGCCGTCTGCAGCCACTGCGCTCCGCTGGCCGGATCTTCCCCGGCCCCGCCGGTTCCCCCCACGTCCCCGGCCGGATCCGAAAACTCTCCCGGGGCTGTGTTCTGTCCTGCGGCACCGGAGCAACCCCCGACCATGTTGAAAAGCGCGCCGGCCGCCGCCAGAACCAGGTCGAACCCGCCGGATTCGGCCGGCTCCCCACTGCCGCCTTTGTTTCCCCCGACGGAGGAAACGGCGGCTTCGGTAATTGTCGTTACCTGCATTTCTTCTCACCCCCTTTCTTTGCCGGATTATGGAAAGAGGATTTACCTCTTGCCCGCTGTCGGCAACCTTTCAGTTTTTTTGTCTCTTGCGGCGCTGGAAGGCGTACAGGGCCAGTTCGTCCAACTCCTTCAGCTCTCTTTGGATTTCGTCGCGTTTAAAGTCTTCCAGTTTCCTCTCCTTGATTTTCTCTATGACCTGACGCCCGCGTCTGGCCTCGACAGCCTCCTCCCGCTTCCTTTCCACCGCAAAGCCGGCTTCATTGACGGCCTTCTCCTGGCTGTTGATCTTTCTAGTTACAGAAGCGCTGTAAAAAGACAACTGCATGACCCCGAAAAGATCGGCTTCTTTATTTGCTGCGGTCTTGACAATCTCTTCAAGATGGCTTCTGGTATCTTCCAGCAGCGCCACCCGCCGCCTGTATTCGTTGCGGGCCAGAGCCAGCGCCTGCTCGGCGGAAATTTCCCTGGTCACCCGCTGTTGCAAAACCGGTTCAAGCCGGAATCGAAACTTAGTTATGGCCGGTCACCCCTTTTTGCACTATGCTTTTCAACAGTTCGACCGTATCGCCGTATTCCGAAAACTCATTCACGTCCTGCCGCAAAAAACTGATGATCTTCTGATGGGATGCGATTGCCTCGTCAACACGCGGGTTCGACCCCGCCACATAGGCACCGATATTGATCAGGTCCTCCGCCTGCTGGTACGAAGCCAGCAGATCGCGCAGCCTCCCGGCGAGATCCCGGTGCTCCTGTGAAGTTATGTCGGGCATCAGGCGGCTGACACTGTTTAAAACGTCAATGGCGGGAAAATGATTTGCAGCCGCAAGGTTGCGCGAAAGCACTATATGACCGTCGAGTATGCCACGTACGGCGTCGGATATTGGCTCGTTCAAGTCGTCCCCCTCCACCAGCACGGTAAAAAAGGCGGTAATGGAACCCCTGTCAGACATGCCGGCCCGCTCCAGCAGCCGGGGAAGCAGCGCAAAGACGGAGGGGGTGTAGCCTTTCGTGGCCGGCGGCTCACCGATAGCCAGGCCGACCTCCCGCTGAGCCATGGCGAAACGGGTGACGGAATCCATCATGAAAAGGACGTCCTTCCCCTGATCCCGGAAATACTCGGCAATGGCGCAGGCCACGAAGGCGCCTTTAAGCCGCACCAGGGCCGGCTGTTCGGACGTGGCCACCACCACCACCGACCTGGCCAGGCCTTCCGGACCGAGATCGGTTTCGATAAAATCGAGAACTTCGCGGCCACGCTCCCCGATCAGGGCGATCACGTTCACATCGGCGTTGCTGTAACGGGAGACCATACCCAAAAGGGTGCTTTTACCAACACCGCTGCCAGAAAATATCCCGATGCGCTGGCCGCGGCCGCAGGTCAGCAGGCCGTCCACCGCCCGCACCCCTGTGGCCAGAACCTCGCTAATCCGCCTCCTGGCCAGGGGGTTGGGAGGACGGTTGTCCACCGGATAGGACACGGTGCGTCCCCATATGGGACCGAGGCCGTCCAGCGGCTCGCCCAGACCGTCAAGAACCCTGCCCAGCAACTGATCTCCCACCTGAACGCTGAAAGACTTGCCGCTGGGGGCGACACTGCAGCCCTGGTATATGCCCCGCAATTCCCCCAGGGGCATCAGCAAAGTGCTTTCGTCGCGAAACCCCACCACTTCGGCGAGGACGGGCTCGGGCTCACCGGGCACGGTGATCTCGCAGACCTCGCCGATTGGGGCGTTAATACCCCGGACTTCGACGGTCAGCCCGATCACCCGGGTCACCCTGCCGGTAAGCTTCAACAGCCTGGCCTCTTTGAGGCGCGACTTCCAGTTGGAAATATCCACGGGATTGCCGTCCAAAAAAATCATCCTTCTCATAAACCCGGCTTTTTTCTTTTTCACCCGGGCCGGTTTCAGCCCGTTGTAACGGACCTGCCGTAAAGTGCTTTGAACAGTTCTTCCATCCGCTTTTCCATAGTGGCGTCCACTTTTCCCTGCTCGGTTTCAACCTTGCAGCCTCCCGGCCGGATTGCCCGGTCCACAACCACGGTCAGCTTTGCGCCGGCGGGGAGAATCCCCCGCAGTTCATCTTTCTTGCTTTCAAAAAGCGCCTGCTCGTCCGGGCTGATATACAGAATTACGTTGCGCCGGTCGGACACCAGGCGGATTGACTCTGCGGCTATGTTCACCACAATCTCCGGATCAAGCGTAAGCTGGGCGGACAAAAGCCTTTCCGCAATTTCCCTGGCCAGGTCGATGATTTCCTGCCCCATCTCCTCCATTGTCCGGCGTCTGAACTGTTCCGCCTGATCGAGAACTTCGCGGGCCTGCCCGCGGATCAGGTCCGCCTCCTCCCTGGCCTGCTCCATTCCTTCCCGGTAACCTTTTTCGGCGCCCTCGCCGCGTCCTTCGGCAAAACCCTTCTCGTAAGCCTCCTGTTTGATCTTTTCGGCTTCCAGCCGGACCTGCCTTATTATTTCATCCGCAGTGGAACGCGCCCGGTTCACGATTTCCTCGGCCTGGGCCACGGCCCACGACTCAAGAGCCAGCCTGGCCGGCCCGGGATCGTTTTTTTCCGTCTTGAACAGCGCGGGCTCCTTTTCGGGCATATAGCGCCGCAGCGGCAAAACCTGCTGCAGGCTATCCCTTATCTCCGCGCTCTTGATGATTTTATACGATAATGACATCCTCGCCACCCCTGGAAATGATTATTTCCCCGCTCTCATCCAGCTTGCGGATAATGGTGACAATCTTCTGCTGCGCCTGCTCCACCTCTCTCAAACGTACCGGGCCCATAAACTCGATCTCTTCCCTGAGCATTTCTGCGGCACGCTTGGACATGTTTTTGTAAATCCTCGCGTTTACTTCTTCGTTGGCGCCGCGCATGGCGAGGGCCAGGTCCTTGGTGTTTACCTCCTTCAGCACTCTCTGGATAAAGTTGTCCGGCAGCATGTTGATATCTTCAAACACAAACATGCGCCGTTTCACTTCTTCCGCCAGAACCGGGTCTTCGCGCTCCAGTCCCTCCAGAATGACTTTTTCCGCGCTCCGGCCGACCCTGTTGATAATTTCAACAAGCGACTGCACCCCGCCGACTACCGACTGATCCTGCTGCACCACCGACGACAGCTTGTCCTCCAGCACCTTCTCCACGTCGCGGATCACGTCGGGAGTAAAGCGGTCCAGCATGGCCACCCGTCTGGCGATGTCACTCTGCTGTTCGGGCGGAAGGGAGGCCAGGATAACAGCCGCCTGTTCCGGAGTCAGGTGCGCCAGGATTAGCGCAATGGTCTGGGGATGTTCCTCCCTGATAAAGTTAAAAAGGTGCTTCGGGTCGGTTTTGCGGAGCGAGCTGAAGGGTATGGCCCGCATGTCGCTGGTAAGCTTGTGTATTATTTCTGAAGCCTTCTGTATCCCAACGGCCTTCTCCAGCATCTCCCTGGCATAACTCAGGCCGCCGTGCACAAGATAGTCCCTTGCCCGCCGAAGCTCCAAAAACTCGTCAATAACAGCATTTTTCACTTCCACCGGTATTTTGATCATATTGGAAACTTCATGGCTGATCTGTTCTATCTCCGTATCCTGAAACTGCTGTTTCAAAACCCTGGAAGACAGGTCTGAACCTAGGGATATCAATAAGATTGCCGCTTTCTGCATACCGGTAAGCCTTGTGAGCTGCAAAACTTAAACCTCCCTACTCTTTTATCCAGACTTTCAGAATCTCAGCCACTTCGTTCGGTTTCTCCTTGGCCATTTCTCTAATGCGATCCTGCCGGTCATCCCTGACCGGTTGTTCTTCCTCGATTTCCATTGCCTTAACCGGCACAAATTCCTCTTCCCCGGCCATCTCCCCGGTCCTCCGGCGTCTCCGGACAATAAGGGCCGCCAGGAACAGGATCAAAGCCAGCGCAACCCCGCCGGCGAAGGCGTAGGTGACGAAGCGCTTCCTCTCCTCGGCTTTTGCCTCCGACTGGACCATCTCGGCCTGGATTTGTTTCAAATACGAATCGTCAAAGGCCATGCTCGAAACATTTATCTGATCGCCGCGGCTCTGGTCGTAGCCGATAGCCGCAGCGACAACGTCCCTCACCTTCTGAACGTCGGCCGGACCTGTCGCGTCGTTCAAGACCACGGCGGCCGACAACCGCTTGACTCTGCCCGGCGCTCTTACAATGGTCTCCTGCCTGGTGTTTACCTGGTAGTTGATGGAATTCTCTTCCTTGCTATAGGTCGACGAACCATTCTCCTGAGCCGGGTAAGTCGTGATATTTGAGTCGGTTCCCTCGGCGCCCCCGGCCTCAGTTCCGGTTCCCGTTTCCCTTAGGGTATGCTCGCTTATTTTCAGGTTGTCCGGGTTCGAGGCCGTGGTGCTGGTGGTCTGCTGCTGATCGAAGTCAAGCTCGGCGGTCACCATGGCCACCGCTTTGTTTTGCCCGACAATCTGGGTCAGCATCGTCTGAACCCTTTTTTCCAGCTCCCGCTCGTAGTCGCGCTGGGCCTTCTGCTGCTCGAGAGCGGCCCTGGTGACAACCGCTCCCGGGTCGTCAGACTTCAAGCTGTCGCTCAAAACATTCCCCTCGGTATCTATAATGTGGACATTTTCCGGTTTCAGGCCCTCCACGCTGCCCACGATGAGGTCGCCGATCCCCTGCACCTGCTCGGGCTTCAGTCTGGTTGCCGGTTTCAGTTTGAGAGCTACCGAAGCGCTGGGCACACCTTGTCCGCCGCCGACAAAAACGCTTTTTTGCGGAATCACCAGATGCACCCTCGCCTGCTCCACGCCCTCCAGTTGCACGATGGTTCTCCTCAGTTCCTCCTGCAGGGCGCGCTGGTATCCCACCTGCTGCTCAAAGTCGGTCTGGCCGAACTTGTTCTGGTCGAACAGTTCGAAACCGGCGCCGCTTCCGGCAAGCACACCGCTGCTGGCCAGTTGGATCCTGGCTTCATAAACCTGGGACTCCGGCACTTTGACAGTAGTCCCCTGATCGGCAATCTGATAGGGGATTTTCATGGATTTCAGCTTTTCAACAATCGCTCCCGCATCCTTGGGCTCCAGGCCGGTAAAAAGGGGAGCATAAGCAGGCCTTGTCATTACCTGCCCCAGGTATAAAAGACTGACGACAACCCCTGCGGCAACCAGGGCGGAGATTATCTTTTGAGTTCGGTTTAGAGCCTGCCATCTCTCCCTGAACCTGGCTGCAAGGTCACCAGGGTTCAAATCTGACCACCTCAAACTTTAAGAAATTAAACCTGCATGCGGGAAATTTCCTGATATGCTTCGACAATCCTGTTTCTGACCTCGACCGCGAGTTGCATGCACAGCCTGGCCTCCTGCATGGCAATGGTCACCTGGTGGATATCTTCGATCTCTCCGGTGAGAAAGCGGCGTGTCAATTCATCGGCTTTGATCTGACTGTCATTCAGCTTTTTCAGGGCGTTTTCCAGCATTTCCGGAAAGGAAACGGTCCCGCTCCCTTTCTTTTCCCCGGTCCCCGCCGGATTTACCGCCAGTGACTGCCCGACAGCCGGCACCTGCATAACAATCAACTCCTTTTATTGAGGGAATTCTTATTTGAGCCATTCCTCCGGGGATATTTCATCAGGACATTCCATCGGGGACATTCCTCCGCAGGAGGTTATGTACCCTTTTCCTTTAACGTGGCGCGTCCTCTTTCCCCGGGTGGAGATATGTCCCCGCATCTCAGCCGTTTTGTTTCTTAATTACCCCCGCCCTATCTCCAGTGCTTTCAAGGCAATATCCTTGGCGGCGTTCAGGGCGGTCACATTTGCTTCATAAGACCTGGTGGCGGTTATCATGTTGACCATTTCGTTGACCATGTTTATATTAGGATATGCCACATAACCCCTTTCGTCAGCCTGGGGATGGGCGGGGTCGTACACCAGCCTTGGCGGGTTGTCGTCTTCCATCACCCTGACCACCTTCACTCCCGCTCCCTTATAACGGGATCCCGCGCTCCCGTCCCCCACCATTTCCAGCACCTGCGCGAACACGGGAATCTTCCTGCGGTAGGGGGGGTTTGCCGGATCATCCGGCCTGCCGGCGGTATTCATGTTCGCAATGTTGCTTGAAATCAGATCCAGACGCAGCCTTTCGGCAGTCAGAGCGGAGGCGCTGATGGCAAAAGAGCTGAACATCCTCATCTCGCATTACCTCCTTCCGCCCGTAATAACGTAAGTCAAGAGAGAAAACCGGTCACCGAGCTGCCTCGCCGTCGCCTGGTACATGATACTGTTGGCGGCCAGGCTGGTCATTTCTTCGTCAATATCGACGTTGTTGCCGTCGGTCCGCATGGTGGTCCTCTCCACCAGTTCAACCTCCGGCCTCAGCTGGTCCAGGGGCGGCGCGCCTCCGATATGCCTCGGATCGCTGGTAACCAGTTTAAAAGAATCCTGCCCCAGCGTCTTTTTAAGCAGAGTTTCGAAAACCACCGTCGACTTTTTGAAATTCGGCGTATTTATGTTGGCAATATTGTCGGCGATCACCCTCTGGCGCAGCGAGCCCGCGTCCAATCCTTTCTTCAGAGCGACCATCACGGGATTTAAAAAAAGATCCACAGGCGCCACCTCCATATTTTTCAGTTATATTGAAAAAACGGCCTTGATAAATTCAATCTTTTCATCAATTCATCACTTTAATTTGCAATGGAATTTCATCATCGATCTCCTCCGGATAGGGATCAAGATAGGTAACCTCCACTCTATCCCCCGCTAAAACACTTCCTTTTTTAAGTCCGTCCCTGTCGACCACCCTGGCTCGATCCCAGTAATTGAACCAGCCCGGTTTGTTGTCCGACATCCCTTCCTCCAGGTGCATGCGGTAACCGTCAAATCTTCCAACCGTACCGGTGACGGTTTTTACCTCCAAAACCGTCGCTTTTCTAACCAGGCCTCCCGACAGATCAACATCCACAAAATCACCCGCCTTGAGGGATTTAAAACCCTGCCGGGCGCTTTTCCCGGTTACCACCGCATCCCAGGCGATGCGCAGGATTTTATCTTCACAGTTCAGATCGTTCAACACCATGACGCTTTCCTCGCCAAGCGCCACTGACTTTACGGAGCCTCTGACCTTCTCCGCGTCGACCACGCTGCTTTTCGGCTCAAGCAGATTTATCCACCCCGCCTGTTTCCGGCTGTCCAGGATCACTTCGCAGCGAAAGCTGGTAGACTTTTCAACCGCCCACTTTTCACCGTTCTTGTAACAGTACAATCCCCCGGCCGCGCGAAATTTTTGAATTCCGGCAAGAGAGGTGACTTCTATCTCCTGCTGCCGGCCATTTGTCTGGACACTGGAAATCCAGCCTTCCACACGTCTGTCGCCGGCCACCTTCACCCATCCGAGATCAACCAGCCGGCTGAGAATCGTGCTGATTTCAGCGCGGGTAAGGCACTGTCCTGGCCTGAAAGTGTTGTCCGGGTAGCCC
>DAOOVD010000044.1:0-21131 GCA_035369845.1 Bacillota bacterium
CAAAAAAACCTTTGACATGTTCCCAATCCCTAAAAATATAATTATAACCGGCAAAAATATGATCTTCGGAACCGGGTAAACGAGATATATCATAGGTGCAGCATAACGGTCAAACCTCTCGTTGCTGCCCAGATACATACCGAGAATGACCGCCGGCACGAGAGCCGCTATAAGGCTCACCACCACCCTGGCCGTACTTACGATCAGGTGCCAGCCGAGATCCTTCCCGAGTTCCCGCGCAAAAACCCGGAATGATTCGACCGGACCGGGGAAAAACGGCTCGTTGAGAAGTATCGAAACTACTTCCCAGAGCAAAAGCAGCAACGCAACCGAAGCGGCATACTCAAAAACAGCGCTCTTTTTTTTTATCCTCATTGCCTCAAGGACCCCCTTTCAATGATCTCTCTTACCTGAGAGCACCTTCTGTAGAACAAAGTCTTTTTGCGATAATCATGATCTCCGACCTCCCCGTTATCGATTACGTGCAGTATCGTTCCCGGTCTTGCCGAAAAAATCAGTATTTTTTGGCCCAGGAAGACCGCCTCCTCTATATTGTGGGTAACCAGAACGATGGTGGCCTTCTTCTTCTTCCAAAAATCGAGCAGGGTATTCTGAAGACCTTCACGTGTCAAAGCATCAAGGGAGGAAAAGGGCTCGTCCATCAGAAAGAGGTCCGGTCCCAGGGTCAACGACCTGGCTATTGCCACGCGCTGGCGCTGCCCTCCGCTGAGTTGGGCCGGGTAATGGTCCCTGAATTCCCATATCCCAAGTTCTTTCATGGCCTCTTCCACTAAAATCATGCACTCTCGTCTGGGTACCCCCCTGATCTCCAGGCCCAGCGAGGTATTCTGCAGCGCCGTCTTCCAGGGAAGAAGACCGTAATCCTGAAGAATCAACGCGGTTTCCCTTCTTTTCGGCTTTACCGCCTCACCGCATATAGAAACATTACCCCCGGTCTGTTTGAGCAGCCCGGCCAGTACATAAAGAAGGGTGCTTTTTCCGCAACCCGAGGGGCCGATGATGGCGCAGGTTTGCCCCGCTGCAAGGTCGAAGCTGACGTTATTCAGCGCCATGACCTGCTTTTCCCGGTTATTGTAAATCACTACCAGCCCTCTTACCTTAATCATCGGCCGGTATAAATCCTTTCGCCGTCAAGTCCTCGTAACCAGGTATATTCTTCAGAAGCCCTTTGTCGAACATCCACCGGATGACCCTTTCCACCTGCTCTTTTTCAGGCAATCGCGGAGCGGGGTAATGGTCCATCCGAAATACGTCCACGGCTTCCGGGGGTACTTTTGCCTTGTCGATCAAAAGATCCCTGTACTGCGCGGGATTCTCGTTTATTCCCCTTGCCGCTTTCGCGTATGCCTTAAGCAACAGTACCGTTTCCTTCCCGTTCTTTTCTAGAAAATCATTCCTGAAGTAGATAACCGTCTGGGACAGGTTCGATTCCGTATCGTCCGCCACCAGATTCGCTCCTCTGCTCTCCGCCAGGGCTGCATACGGGTCCGGCAAACAGGCCGCCCTGATCTGTCCCTTCATAAGCAGGTCGTATCTCACCGGAATCTTCGGGATCGCTTCCTTTTTAATTTCGTCCGGCTTGAGTCCCTTTTCCAGCAAAAGATTGTCCGTGACGTATTCAATAATTGAATTCGTAGAAATGGCCACCGGCACGTTCTTCAACTGCTCCGGTCTGACCAGGCCCGACCCCGGGGGAGAGACTACGGCGAACCTGCCTTCCCTGCCGGATTCGCCCAGCCCCAGCGACACTATTTTCGTCTGTGTGCCGCTGTTGTTTAAAGCAGCTACAGCCACAATATCTCCAATAGAACCATCAATTTCACGGGCCTGCATGGCGCTGTCCCTTTCGACGGCGCTTTGAAAAGTAACCAGTTCCACATTCAGTCCCTCGGCGCGGAAATATCCCTTTTCCTCAGCCACGTAAAAGGGAAGGGCATCGGCTATGGGCAACAATCCGATCTGAATTTTTTCGCCGCTATTCTGGGTACAGCCCGACGACGTTACAGCCAGAACGATTGCAAAAACTGCAAGAATTGCTTTCATCTGCTTTTTGCGCATTCATCTTCCCCTCTTTGTGATTTAATTGCTTCTGTTCATTCCTCTTATTTTCAACCAATCGTGCCCCCGATCCTCCCAACACGACAAAAAACAAATAAGCTCCTTGACGGAGCTTACTCGGCATCTTTTTTTACCCGGCTGGTTACAGTATGGCCCTTATTATCTCGTCCTTCAAACCTTTATATTTCGCCAGCCAGCGAATCCGCTCGCGGCGAAGCTTCTCGACGCGCTCCTGGTAATCGTCAGGATTAAAGAAGTTTACCGGATTATACTGGGATATGTCAATTTCAGGCATTTCTACCGGCACCTGATAACCCCAATCGGGGTCATACGTCCATTTGACAGTGCCTTTGGCGATCTGTTTCATAATATTTGTGGAAACTCTTATGGGCACCTTTATCCCCGGCTTCAGTCCACCTTGGCCAACGCTTCCCGTGTTCAAAAGATAACATTCCATGTCCCGGTTGTTTTTCAGAATCTCCAACAGCTTGTTTCCTTCGTAGTATTCCCTGCCGATAATGAACGGGTTGGTGCCGACCTCCCGCTTGGACTGCCCGGCTTTTGTCGGATCACCGGCGGATGTTTCGATTGACTCGCCCAGCATGAAATAAGCCGCCGCCTGTTCCGCGTTAAGCTTTGCCACCACGGGCAAAATATCGTCACGGCGGGTGATGAAAATTATCCGGTGGGCCTTGTCGAGGTCGATTTTTTCGTCGGTCATGGCCACTTCCTTGCGCAGTATTACGCACCTGCCGTTCGAGGTGAGCTCCGAGTTGTCGAAAAGAACTGTGCCGTCTTCAAGCACTTTGACGTTTTCAAGTATTGCGTTCGGCGATGTCGCAGCGTTATACAGCACCCTCTGGCTCTCGTCAAGACCCTCGGTCTTAATATAAAAGCCGTTTTCCGTGCCGTAGCAGTAACCGCTGTTGTCCATCATCACCATATCGTCCTGTCTTATAATAACCCTTTCCTCGCCTTGCAGGCCGTGGTCATGAATGGTGAGAGTGGTTTTTCCGGTTCCGCTCAGTCCGAACATAATAAAGCCGATATCTTCCAAGACACCTTTTGAGGTTCTCACCCTGAGCACCTTACTACCGGCATGGAACCCTATGCCGCAACGCTTTTTCCAGTTGTACAAAGCCATTCTCAAAAATGATTTTTTCACTTCGCCGAAATAATCGGTACCCAGGATATACGTTATCCCTGCCTCCGGATGAACAAAAATGACCCGCTCCGGCCATTCGGGAACATAAATACTGATCAAATCGGGTTCCTCCACACCGGCCGCGGGTTCGAAAAGCATGTTATACCACATAAAAGGAATGCGTGCGTATTCTTTTGTGATGTAAAGCCTGCAATTCAACTGGAAATTCGGGTTTTGTCCCATTTGCCGGTCAAGACTTATTACCTCTTTTCCTTTTAGATACTCATGTACGCTGTCAGCCAGCTTGTTTTCTTTTTCGAGGGAAATACCGTTCTGGTCGACCCCCAGGTAATCGCCCTCCAGAACGTAAGTGTTTTTGGCGCTCCGGTTTCTCACCTTTGAGATAAAGCTTGCACTGCCGTAAATTGTCGTTTTTTCTTCGTTCCCGGTCATTTCTCTCAGCTGCTTAAATGATGGATTGACAATCAGACGTGCAGCCTGAACCGGCCTGAAAAAAGGATGCATCCTTAATCCTCCTTTAACAGGCAAAAAATATTTTGAATCCAGTATACAACTGAAAAAAATTTTTTCAATAGTAAATTAAGTTATATTCTTTTAGTTCAAAATTTTTATAAATTAAGAATTTTTTATAATTATGAGTTATTTATACAGAGAAATCCAATCTAGAATAACCTAATACATTTTATCATGTAACCCGGTTTAATTTGAAATCCATATCTTGACTTGTTTATATTTAAAATGTCAATAGCGTTATTGTTTTTCAGTCTCCTGGTTTTTTAGAACTTAAATACCTGAATAACTGCCGCATGCAAAGAACTTCTCCCAAAAAGAGCCCGCTTGAAATTTTATTGTGAAAAATATTATATAAAATCACTAGCGTTGCATAAAACTTAAATTTGGTTATCAAGATGGTAGTGGCGAATTAACATAGGCCCTGATAATAACAGTTATGGTGTATGCAACCACTAGCTTTTCAGTTCCCTGTGTTAGAGGAACGACCACTTAAAAGGTAGTCCTCATCCACATCTTAGCCGTAATGTTCTTTACAGTATCACCGGGTCATAGGTCAGCTCGTTTAAATGTTCCACTTCACCTGCCATCACCTGTCTTAAGGTCTCTCGAAAAATTAGTTCATGATTAACCTTTCGTCTGCCTTTTGACGTGCGTTGTGGGCCACGATACAGTTTCTGCACGAAAGAAGTAAACGGTTCGTAAAGACAGGTGTGGATAAGTCTCTTAATTGCCAGCAACGGCCCCTGATAACTTACTTGCAGCTTAACCAGCATCAATAAGCAGTAGGTAATCAGCGCTATAAACAACTGGTTTTCTACAGCCTGCCGGCTCAAACCATAAAAGTGCTTTACCCGGAAGCGCTGTTTAATCCACTTAAAGAAAAGTTCTATCTGCCACCGGTAGCGGTAGATATCGCATATCTGGCTAGCGCTGAGACTAAAGTCATTGGTTAATATAATTACTGGCTCACCCTGGGTGTCTTCGGTTTTTAATAGCCGCAGGGGGTATTGCATTCTGTTAATATTTTTTGTGCCCAGGTAAACAACGCAATCCTTTTTGATTGGGCTGTCAGCGTCTGTTGAAAACTCTTGAACCACTTCGACTACGGCATTGACTTTTAGCCGGGTGATAAAGCGGGTACCGTTTTCACAATAGCGGTCAAACATTTTGTAGTCTACGTATCCCCGGTCAAAGACATTGAGTGCGTCAATTTCTTCAACCACCAGGGCTTCCATCTGGGTTTTGTCAACTGGTTTGGCTGGTGTAATCACAGCTTCATCGGGAATAACACCATTTTCATGGAACTTTAATCGCAAGTGGAGTTTTACACCGCTTTTTGTTTCCCTGAATTCCGCCCAGGGATATTGGGTAAAACAGAGGCTGATGGTAGAAGAATCAATTAGATTGATGCGGCCAAGAGCCTTCCTGACAGCGTCAAATCCCATTTTCTTTCCGGCATCAAAACTTACAGCCTTGAATAGCGCTTGGATGGCCTGTGATGATAGATTTTTTAACCGGCGAGATATTTGCGAAGCACTGATTGATTTCAGGTTGATTGCCTTGCTTAACTCTTCATTATTGAGACTGTTGCCAATATCCCGCAAACCTCGTTGCTGTTCCAGTTGGGCGAGAGCTATAAGTTCGAGTAGTTGTGTGGTCCTCAATTTTTTGACGTATTTATCAGCCTCCAAATTTTTGAGAGGAACAAAAATTTTTTCGCTTAAAATTGGCTCAAACAGTTGAATAAATGTGGATTTTGTAGTATCCTTGTCCTGCATTTGAATCTCCCTTATTTTAGAGATTTAGGCAAGGACTACCCTACATCTCTATTATAAGGGTTTTTTCTTGTAAATGCAGGCATTATCTTCGATTTCCGTGCCCATTTGAGGTTTGACAGGTTGAATCATTATTTATGCATCGCTAATGATATAAAATATTTTTGGCGGCTTTCGGGGTTTAATATATCAGAATTCATCGGGGCAACCTAAAAAGGATGTTTTAAACCTGGTAAGGGGGAAAAGATCTATGGCCGTAAAAGTGGGTATAAACGGTTTCGGGCGCATAGGCCGCAATGTCTTCAGAGCTGCCATGAACAGAACCGATGTGGACATAGTTGCCGTAAACGATCTTACCAACGCCTGTACTCTCGCGCATCTTCTTCAGTATGATTCTGTACACGGTAAAATTGATGCTGAGGTTTATGCCGGCGGAGACAGGATATTCAAGGTCGACGGAAAAGAAATTAAAGTATTTGCCATTCCCGATCCCGGCTTAATCCCTTGGGGCGAATACGGGGTGGAAATAGTCGTGGAATCTAGCGGGCGTTTTACCTACCGGGAGAGCGCCTCAAAACACCTCAACGGAAAGGCGAAGAAAGTTGTCATCACGGCTCCTGCAAAAAATGAAGACATCACCATCGTTATGGGCGTAAACGAAAACAAATACGATCCGTCAAAACACCACGTCATTTCCAATGCTTCCTGCACCACGAATTGCCTTGCGCCATTAGTGAAAGTCCTCAACAGGGAGTTCGGGATTCTGCGCGGCCTCGTCACCACGGTCCACTCCTACACCAACGACCAGCAGATCCTGGATCTGCCGCACAAAGACCTGCGCAGGGCGCGTGCAGCCGCCATGTCCATCATTCCGACCACCACCGGTGCCGCAAAAGCCGTAGCCCTTGTACTGCCCGAATTGAAAGGAAAGCTCAACGGGCTGGCCATGCGTGTCCCGACACCCAATGTTTCCGTTGTCGACCTTGTTGTCGAACTGCTCAGGCCGGCAACTGTTGAAGAAATAAACGGGGCGCTCAAATCCGCCTCGGAAGGCGAGTTGAAAGGCATACTCGCGTACAGCGAACTGCCTCTCGTTTCCCGCGATTACAACGGGGACCCGCATTCCTCAATAGTGGACAGCCTTTCCACCATGGTCGTCGACAAAAACATGGCCAAGGTGATTTCCTGGTACGACAACGAATGGGGATACTCCAACAGGGTCGTGGATCTGGTAGTTCATATAAGCAAAAAAGGATTGTGACCCAGGGGTTCGCATTACGTGACATTGGACTGCCTTCACCGCCTTTAATGCTGGTGGCGGCCCGCCCCCCGAGTATGGCAGCTTTACACGAAGGCGCCTCCTGGTCACGGACAGTCCTGCAGCTACTCCCGGAACCTGTCCGACATTAAACAAATAGGCCGGCCCGCTCAACAATTTCCGGGACGACTTCCTCCCACGCAATAGCCATTATATGAAAACCGGAAATGCCTTTAATTTTCTCTTTGATATACTTGATCTGCTCAACGCATATGTTTATCCCTTCCGCCCTCTGGTCTGCAGATTTTTCAAGGCGCCTGACTATCTCCTCCGGCACAATTATCCCCGGTATCGACTGCATGAAACGGGCCGCACGCACGCCTTTCAGCGGAGTCACCCCAGCCATAATGTAAGCCCTCTCGTTCAGACCTCGCTCCACGCACATCTCCATAAAACGCTCAAACCGCTCCATATCGAATATGCTCTGGGTTTGAACAAATTCCGCCCCGGCCTCGATCTTTTTTTCCAGCCTGTCCACCCTGTAGTCATAAGGCTCGGCAAACGGATTGGCCACAGCCCCCACGAAAAACCTCGGTTCGTCCCGCTTTATCACCTCACCGGAAAAAAACAGCCTTTCATCACGCATTCGTCTTATCAACCGGATCAGTTGAATCGAATCCAAATCATAGACATTTTTGGCCGTCGGATGGTTGCCGAACAACTGGTGATCCCCGGAAAGACAGAGGACATTCTTAATGCCCAGGCTGTAAGCACCCAAAAGATCGCTTTGAATGGCAATCCTGTTGCGGTCACGGCAGGTTAACTGAATAACCGGCTCAATACCGCCCCTGAGTATGTGGATAGCCGCACCGATACTCGACATCCTGACCACAGCGCCCTGGCAGTCGGTAACATTTGCCGCATCAACGCAACCCTTGAGCTTTTGGGTTGCGCTGATTATTCCTTCCGGATTCGAATGCTTGGGCGGGCCGATCTCGGCCGTTACAGCCGGTCGTCCTCCGCTCAGTTTTTTCTCCAGATTGCTTGCCGCCGATTTCATTCGATGATCAAGTCCTCTCTGGTCATCCGGCGGGGTCCGCCGTTTCTTGATTTCGACCAGTCCATCGGTGGAATTATTTGTTTTAGCGTATCAAGCCTCCCCAGCTTTTTAAGCCGATCGAGGATCAATATCCAGGCACAGTCAATGTCACCGCCGATTTCACACTTCCCGTTCCTGGAGCCTCCGCACGGGCCGTTCAACACGCTTTTCGGGCAGCGAACGATCGGGCATATCCCTCCGGTGAGGTGGAGGATACAGTCTCCGCACAGTCCGCATTTCTCCTCCCATACGCCGAGTCTGACGGAGCCGCCTGCAAACCTGGTGTTCATAGCCGGAACAACGTATTTGTCCTTGAAGCGCTCGGCCAGGTATTGCGGACCAACGCCACAGGCCAGCGACACGATACAGTCGGCTTCCCCGGCTAGTTCCTCCACCTCGTTTATGAATTCCGGATCACATTGCCTGGTAAGCGTGCGCGTGACGATATCGACAGGCCTGCCTTCATTCCTTCTTTTCAGACGTAGTGCGCCGGCCATTATCTCGGTTTCTTTTTCTCCGCCGGAAAGACATACTGTTACACATCCGGCACAACCGAGCAGCAGCAGCCTGCGGTAATCCAGGGTCAGCCTGTCGATTTCACCGATGGGTTTTTGCTCTGCAACAATCAAAAGACTCCCTCCCCCTTACAGCATACTGCCCTCATCCTGTTTCCGGCTAGCGCCGCCTGAAGGTTTTCAGAAAAGCGTCGCAGTAAATGTCTTTGTTCAGGAGAACGCGGGCGGCGGCGGCGGCATCCACCAGGAGGCTGTCGGATACGTCGCATATGCAGGAGTCGAGACCGGCCGCCATACACATAACCAGGTAAATCCGGTTCAGAAGCTGACGATCAGCACATCGCTGGGACACGTTTGACAGTCCTATGACGGTTTTCGGGGGCGGATCGGCCAGCATCTTTACCTGGCGGATGGCCTCGATCACCTCCGGGCCGTGGTCCTGGGCAACATTGGCCGGCAGCACCAAGGGATCTATGTACAGATCTTCCATCGGAAGCCCGTGCATATCGGCATTAACCACCAGTTCCATGGCCAGTGCCGTCCTTGCGCCCGAGTCCTTCGGCACACCCTGTTCGCTCAAGGTCAATCCTATTATTTTAGCCCCGTACCGGACCGCCATCGGGAAAAAAATGTCCATTTTAAACTGGTCGGCAGTAGTGGAATTAATCATGGCACGCCCTTTGTGCACTTTCAATCCCGCTTCTATAGCCTCGCAACTGGTCGAATCAAGACAGCACGGCAGCGGACTGACTGACTGGACAACCTTTACCAGCCACTCCATGACGTAAGGCTGTTCATCCTGCGGCACTGAAGGACCCGTATTTATGTCCAGGTAACTGGCGCCTTTCTCCGTTTGGAGCCTGGCCCAGTATTCCACCGGACCGGGATCTTTCTTTAAAACCGCCTCTCTTATATCCTTAAACATGCCGTTTATACGCTCACCGATAAGCTCCATTCAGGTTGCCCTCCCCAACTTAATCACAATCCCGGCTGGGATCTGTACTTTAGCGATATCTGTGAACTTAAAACTGGTCCGTCTCCATCAGGCAATCAATATGTTTTTTGAACTGCACCAGCGACTCGGGATGATACATCACGAACAGCGAGCCCCCAGCCTGGGCCAGGCTTGCCGCCGTAACCGCCTCCCACAATACAGCCCTTTTTTCCTGGGGGCCCCATTCCTCACTGTCTTCAGCCCTCGATTCCCTGGTTTTCCATGTTTCATACCCCACAAAACATACTACCGGCATGGCTAGCATCCTGTCCCCGCTTAAAGCGCTCAAGCGGGTACGCTCTATGATTGAGTAAGCGTACTCGAGACCGTAACCGAGCGAACCCACAAGAGGATCTATTACAATGCGGTTTGGGGGGAGCCCCGTCTCATTCATCATTATGTTCAACTGTTTGGCCAGGTTGATGTCCAGCGGCGTGGAGGCTATTACGCCGTGGCCGTCAGCCAGGCACGCCTCGCAAACAGTCTTGTAGTTGTTGGCGGTAGCGCACCCGATCAGAGCGTTCCTGCCCGCCAATGCCCTGCTGACGGCGGGAAGGATCAGAGCATCCTTTTCTTCCACCCCGCACCCCACCACGATCAGGGGCAACTCAGTAGCTTCCGCCACCGAAGCAGCTGTCGCGGCTGCTTCCCCGGGTGAAGCGTCTTTATAGTCGGGGTGGGCGCTTGCAAGCCTCAAACAGATCAAATCCGCCCCGTAACCGGCGCATCTTTTGGCCCACGCAACAGCATCCCCCAAAACGCCGTGAAAATGTCTCTTCAATACCTCAGGCCATTCCACAGGCTCGACATCCCACAACTCAAGAGCTGCCGCAGGCTTGTTCGGCATTTCACCCTCAAAGTGAAGGAAGGGAAGAGTTTTTTCCCCTCCTATCGAAACAGCTCCGCTTCCCTTACCAATCGTCATCTCGGCTACCTGGCCAGCCCATCTTTCCCTGGCTAGTGCAACAGTCATCTTTCTCCTCCCCCAACGCGCTTCTATGCCGCCAGTTCAAATATACCTGGCTAGCCCCCCCTTACTGAAGGGAACAAATTTAAATCAGTATGCGGAATGAAAAGGGCGGAAATAAATTCCTCCATAAAATCATTTCCCGTGCTGAGTTCAATATAGGTGATCCTCCCCGCTATATCGTCAATCCATTCCCTCGCCTGCCTGTGCAGGAGTACCGTCTTTGCGCCTTTCACCGCACTATTCCCGACATACTTGTACTTCTCCAGAGGTATGTCGGGCAACAAACCAATGCTTACGGCGTCCTTTATCCTGATGTTGCGGCCAAAACCGCCCGCTATAATCACTCTGTCGATGTCTGCGAAGGAAACCCCCACCATTTTTAATATACAGCGTATTCCGGCAAAAACCGCCGCCTTGGAGCGCATCAGGTTTTTAACTTCCGGCTCCGATATGGTTATGTCCGACCCGCATCCCGCCTCTCCGGTCCCGACCAGGACAAACTCCTTCCCTTCCCCGGAATCTCTTATCCGAAAAGTGTTGCATCCTTTCGTAAAGTTACCGTTTCTGTCGATTATTCCCGCTTTCCTCATCGAAGCGATGCAGTCAATCAAGCCCGAGCCGCAAATGCCCAACGGCGGGACGGAGCCAATCGTCGTATAACTTACCCCGCTACCGCATCCCCCGATGCTGATGTGGTCGATTGCTCCGTTCATGGCTCTCATTCCATATTTAAGCCCCACTCCCTCAAAAGCAGGCCCCGCCGAGCACGCGCACGACACCAGCCAGTCCTTGTTTCCCAGAACCATTTCCCCGTTTGTTCCCACATCTATAAAAAGGGTCAGCCGGTCTGAGAATGCCATCCCGGTAAAAAGCACCCCTGCGGTTGTGTCTCCGCCGACATAACTGGCTACCCCGGGCAGGCAAAGCACAGGCGAACCGGGGAATATTTTCAGTCCCGCTTCCTCCGCCTTTATCGCAGGAAAACGGTTTGCCGCCGGCGTGTAAGGCTCCAGCCTGATATTGGCAGGATCGACACCGAGCAGCAAGTGTGTCATCGTGGTGTTGCCGGCGCAAACAGCCGCTTTGATATCTTCCGCCTCAATCTTAGTTTCTTTGACCAGTTCTTCTACCAGGCTGTTTATAGTACCCGCAACAGCGTTGCGGAGAGACTCCAGACCCCGTGGACTGTCGCCGGCGTAAACAATCCTGGAAATTACGTCGTCGCCGAATACTGACTGGCCGTTATAAGCCCCTTTCACCCCCGCAGTTTCCCCGCTTTCCAGATCGACCAGGTGCACCACCACGGTCGTGGTTCCAACATCCACCGCGATACCGTAGTATTTCCTTTCTGTCCGGCCCGGCTCTACCCCGGTTATTTCAAAATTATTTTCTATTTCACTCATGGAGACGGTTACTTTCCAGTCAGCGCTCCTCAGCGTCGCCGGCAACGAACGGATAACATCCAGGTTTGTGGTCAGCCGGCAAACGCCTGTTTTCTTGCAGACACCCCTTTCTAGCCTGCCGAGATCGTCCTCCGCATCGTTCTCATCAGGTTTCGGGAGCTCCAGATAAAACTTCACGTACAGCGGTGTTAAAGCATTCCCTTCAAACAAACCGGCATTATCTGATGATTCCCATAAATTCTCATCGGAAAGACACTCTTCAGAAATCATATCTTCCGCTGCCCGGTCAATTCCTCCGGCGATCAATGCTTCCGCGACTTCAACAACAAGGTCGCTTCTCGGAAAGCTCTGGCATGCCAGCACATACCCCCGTTCCACCTCTTCATCCGTCAAAGTTCCCTGTTTCAGGGATTTAACCTTTCCCTCTCTTATTTTGATTTTGCAGCGTCCGCAGTTGCCCTTACCTCCGCAGGAAGCGTCAACCGGCAAGCCGGTTTTAATGAAAACCTGGTATAAACTTTCATCCACGCTAGCCCCGGCCTGCTTTTCGCCGGGAAAAAACCGCACTAAAAAATCGGGCATGGCAAAAATACCTTTCTAAAATTAAATTATTACCGGCCGGACTTGTGTGAGCCCCAGTGCTTCCTGATAAAAGATGGGATTCCGGAAGAATCCATCGGCCCCACCATGACTTCCCACCCGGATATTTCCTGCAGCTTCTCCTTCAAAACCGCAACACTTCCGGGTATGATTACGGCACGGTGGGACACCTTTTTTTCAATCCCGGTGCTTTTTAGCGCTTCTGCAATTTTTTCCGGAGTAAACTTTCCCGCCGCCCAGCCGGTGAGTACGGACACTCCGTCCGTATCAACGGGCAGAATATACCCCGGCACTTTCGATGCCTCCACATCCCCGGCCACACAAAAATAACTGAGGGAAAAGTTGGTTGTAATATATACAGGCGAGTCCGGTCCCGGACTGAGTATCTCATAAATTTTTGACTCCACGGCAACGGGCTTTTGCGGGTCGGTATAAATGTTCAGCCTGAGCGTAACCAGCGGCAGTATTTCGGAACGGTCGTCACTGTTCAGCACGACTATTCCGGCGTATTTTGAAATGCATACGGCAGCATCCAGCACAGCCTTTACCCCGTCTCCGCTATTAACAAAGACAATGGTCGGAAATCCGAACGGCCGGAACTTTTTTAATGCCAGACGCCTGATCTGAGTCTGATCCGCAAGAATTCTATTTATTTTCTTTGCGCCGGAATCCAGCACGAGCTGTTTCCAGCCCAAAGAAACCGTTTTTTCCACCAGGACGGCCAGTTCGTCAAGATCACATCCCTTAACCGTGAGAGGAACTTCATACTGTCTGGCAATTGCAGCCATGCTTTCACAGTTGAGGGCATTCGCCCCACAAACAAGCGGCTTTTTTGCAGCGGTAATTCCCAGGGCTTTTTTAACCGCCTCCGGATCTTCGCTTATCAAAATCAGCGGTAGATCCGTGTTTTGGCAAGCAGCCTCCACCGCCGCGGCGAACCTTCCGGAATTCTGTGAACGGTTGTCGACGGCGATGAGATTAACTCTGCATACTTCCCCAATCCGGTCAAACGACAAATTATTAATCTTCTTCACTCTGGCTGCAATTTCTTCGTCATCCAGCAAGTCACTTACCGCAACGGCTATCGCCGTTTGGTGTTCAAACCGCTTGTCGTGTCTGAAAAGCACCGTCTCATTGCCCAGTTCGACCTGATTCACACCGTCCCCTATTCTTATCGGGGCAACCGGCGGCGCGGCAGCCGAGCCAAGCGCCTCCCTGGCCGCTTCGCTCATATGCCGGCACTTGTCAAGTCTGGCCTTTCCCGTCGCCATCGCCATGGCAAAAGCCAGACAGGTCGGATATCCGCAGTCCTTACAGTTTGTTTTTGGCAACTGTTTGTATATCTCCAGTCCCGTTAAGCCCATCTCTTTCCTCTCTCCCGGTACAAGTATGCCGAATATACTGTTAACTATGGAAATATGTTATTTTAATCAGCGTCCCGTACCTTCCACCCCCGCAAGCCGGTACGGCCCGCCCTTTACTTGACATGTCGGTTTGCCGGGGGCTCATTCAATTCCACGGCAACGCTTTTTGTCAAGAAAATCACATTTCTACAAGCCGTGCCGGTTTTCCTCCCCAAAAAGCAGGGCAAAGTTACAGCACGGTGAATACGCCTAAAATAAAAAACCCTGATTGAGTTCTTAAGACAGTTTACTAAAAAAGTAACCATCGTTCAACTTTTATTTGCGTTAGTAATTTTTTACAAAAAAATGAATAATCCATGTATATTTTATTTTCTTATGCAGCATAATACAAATACTCCGCTTTGGTGAGTTCTATCTCTCCCCGTCCAGCTCAATGCTGGACTTTTTTTTGCAGTAATTTTGGAAACGTCAACGGCTTGACGAGGGATTAGTCATTAGTTATAATAATTTTTGCATCATATTCGGGATGTGGCGCAGTTTGGCTAGCGCGCTTGCCTTGGGAGCAAGAGGCCGGGGGTTCAAATCCCTCCATCCCGACCAAACACTGTGTCCAAGCGATTCGGACCGGAACTTTGACTTCAGCATAGTATTCTGCAATAAAGCGGAAGAGATAGTTTTAGAATGGGGCGTCGCCAAGCGGTAAGGCACCGGTCTTTGGAACCGGCATTCGTTGGTTCGAATCCAGCCGCCCCAGCCAGTCTGATTTTCTTCGATGAATGCAGGCTGAAAATACGTTTTCAAACGGGCCATTAGCTCAATTGGTAGAGCAGGCGACTCTTAATCGTCAGGTTCGGGGTTCGAGTCCCTGATGGCCCACCAATTCCAACAATCTAAGAAATTTTTTTGCCACTGAGTTTGCCACGGACTTTTAAAACAATAATTTATTGGTGCACACTGCTGTCCAGAAACACTTTATTCGGTTTCATACCTGTGACTGCCTTCCCTTAATTCGTGGAGTCGTCAGGACTGATGCCACTCTTATACATTTCCTTCTGCACGCTGTCGGAAAGCTCTTTCACGGCCAACTTCTCCGATGTCGCTATAATAGTCTTGCCTATCTGAAAAGCCTCCAAGTAAGAGTCTTCCTTTATTCCAAGACGCTCCCTTATTTTATTTCCACAGGTATCGTGAGTTGTCCTTTGCCCCACACGTACACCTTCCTCATTTTGGGAAATCTATGTTGATTTTTACTTTTATTTTCCGACATTTTTATTATCCGCCCTTCTGATTTTTTAAAATTATAACTTAATATTACGCAATATTTCTCCAGTCAGTACCTCCCTTAATATACGGCGATAGAACGGGCCAAGTGGAAGGCAGAGCATGGGAGTCGGCCCTGGAAATCTACCTGAGTTGTCGCACAGGAGAGTGGAGAAGGGACGGGGTGGGTTAAAAGCCTGGAACGGCCTATTTTTCGTAAACAAATGTGATCATAAGGAGGAAATTGTAAGTACCTGGTCGCATCTCCCCATTCAGGCAAGATATACCTGTGTACAAATCTTAACCTGTATAAGGAGGAACGCACATGGCCGGCTCCAACCCGGACACCACAAAAGCGCTGCGCATAGCCAAAATACTAGACCTGATGAACAAAAAGAGCCCTTACGGAGGAGTTTCCTGCCAGGAGATAGCCAGGGCTTGCGAAGTCAGTACTAGAAGCATTCTCCGTTACCTGAACCATATCGAAAACGACTTGAGAATTACGCTGGTCAGGCCGGAAAAAAACACCTCCGGGAAAGAGGGTCTGTACCGTTTGGATGCCGGTTACCTGCCTCCAACCAGCCCGGAGAAGGCCTTAATTATTTTCTTGAGCCTCTTGCAGCAGAAGGGCTCGGCTCTGGCCGGCCATATCAATGAAATAAAGGATGCGCTGGTGGGCACGCTTTTCAAATACAAGTACTCCTCCAAAGCCTTCCGGTAGAAAAGCTGCAGGAGCGGATCCACATAGTGGAGGAGCAACTGGCCGACCCGCCCGCAGTCAGCCGGATATTCGCCGTACTGGTGCAATCCCTCCGTGATTGCCACCGGGTAAAGCTTTTTTATTACACCGCCTACACTGGTCAGAATACCGAGCGGGTCGTGGAGCCCTATGGTTTAATCTGCAAGCATCACAACTGGTATCTGGTGGCCTACTGCCTCACCAGGAAAAAAATCCGCGTCTTCCGGGTGGACTAGATTATGGACGTATTTACCTATACATCGGAGCGCTTTGAGTACCCTGCGAACTTCTCCTTAAAAGAGTACATGGGCAGTAGCTGGGGTGTAATCAATGACGGAGAAATCACAAAGGTCAGGCTGAAGTTCAGCCCGGAGGTGGCCCACCGGGTTACAAAGCTGGTCTACCACCCCTCGCAGGTTGTAGAGGAGTTGCTTGAAGACGGATCAGTGATAATATCATTTGAGGTTTGCGGCCTTGCGGAGATGAAAACATGGATCATGCAGTGGGGTGATATGGTAGAAGGGCTGGAGCCGGAATGGCTCAGGAAAGATGTGCAGAAGAGGGCTAAGAGGATACTGGCGCTTTATGGCTTTAGTTAGTTAGCTGATCAAAGTAATCAACATCACAGGTCGGTATATTTCCCAACAGAAACGAACTCAGACCAGAAGACGAAGAATTGCCGTATGGCGTTGTTTTCCAGGTCTGGATTCGTCAGAAGCAAGTATGTCTTTAATATTGAGATTAGCATTTACATGTAATTTCCACACTTCCTTCTGCTACTCCCTGGCAGACAGGCAATACACATTTTGATTCGCCATTCAACATGGATTTACTATTATGCCATGCGCCTCCTGCTGGGTCTGCTGAGCCGGCTGCCGGGCCTGTTCCTTTCTTCCTTCGCTGTTGCAAAAATAGCAGATGAATAACTTTTCCGTCCACTACCAGGCAGGACCCCGTAAGCCCTTTAGCGCTCAACCGCAGGTCCTCACCAAGCCCCACGGAAGGATACACCTTAACTGTAACAGTTTCTAACCTATCGAACAATTCCTTAGTGGCTTCTACGCCTGGCACTTTCTTTTTTCACCGATTTCGATTGCCCCCTGGCCAAGGCCTCGTCCAGCAAAACATAGCCTGGCTCCTCAAATTCGGCGGACAACAACGGGAAAATGGCCAGGTTTTCGTAAACCTGAATTTCTCCCACCTGCAAGGTTTTCAAATATGCTGCAGAAATCGTCACGTCCTGCCACCTCCTTTGTTTTAACTCAAAGTGTAACATGCGGGCAGGACATAAGTCTGTCAGTTGTACAGCAAATTTCCTACCTATTTTTTTTGCCGCTCCAACCCCTACAAAATGCGAAAGCCTGGCGCAGCGTCCACGGCAGTTTACAATTTACCATAAACGGTTAGCCTTCGGATTTCTGCAACAATCCGAAGGCTATAATTTACTGCAGAATTTCCCCCGAAATTTTTTGTGACAAATAGCTGTCAAAAGGTGGGTGATATTATTGTAATAAAGCAGCTTGCAAATCGTATAATCGTATAATTGTTGGACGCTAAATGTCCATCTTCATTTGCATAGTCAGAAATTAATGTTTTAGGAGAGGATATTGTTGCTGTCTGTCATGATTATTAAGCAAATAGTCAAGGTTATCCAGTTTTTACACACCTTTACTATTATGGTTATGATAGCCTACAAACTCCCTGGAAATATGGGCATGAAAAAGAACGTCTGGATGAAAGCCGGATTCATTATTATCCTGTCTGGAGGCATTCTGGATTTGACAGTAGCTTGCACAGGTTACGATAATATTATCTTGCATCCATCAGTCCTAATCTACCTGGGCAGCACACTATTAACTTTTGGATTGATTGGTGTCATACGATCCCTATTCATACACACCCATAAAGACAGTCTCACCGGAACCTACAACAAACGTGCCCTCTACCATAGCATAGATCGACATATAAGAACCGGACATGGTAAAAACCCATTTGCAATTATATTTATGGACATTGATAACTTCAAGGCTATTAACGACAACTTTGGCCACCTCACTGCAGATTCCATGTTAAAGGATGTCTGCACAAATATCAGAAAAAAAATTCGCAAAGTAGACCTGCTATTTCGGTATGGAGGTGACGAGTTCGTGCTGCTCATCCCTGGCTCGAATAAAATAGAAACCGGGCAACTAATGAGTAGGCTGGCAAGTGATCTGGATCAAGAAAGCAAAGTTTTGATGCGATTTAGTTACGGGATTGCCTGTTATCCTGAAGATGGGAATAATGCTGAGGTCCTGCTTAACAAAGCTGACCAACAAATATATTACAAAAAATCTTTAACATACTCCCACGAGTTTACCTCTTCCGGGTAACTATAACCTGCATGACAAAACTTGTTAGCGTGTATTTGCTGGCATCTCACCAATTTTCAATCTCATCCTGGCGTCCAATACCAGCACGCCGTCCGGGTATGCGGCAACAGGATTCAAGTCGATTTCGGCGAACTCCTTGTATTCAAAAACCAGGTTTGATACCCTGGAAATTGCCTCCGCCAGAGCGCCGGTATCCACCGCAGGGCTTCCCCGATAACCCTGCAACAAGCGGCAGCCCTTAATCTGGCTGATCATCCTGCCCGCTTCGCCAGGGTCGACGGGAGCCAGTCTGAAAGACACATCATTTACAATTTCCGTGAAAACACCGCCCAACCCGAAAGCTATCACGGGGCCGAACTGCTTGTTCACCGTTGCCCCGATAAGCGTCTCCAGCCCCTTTGCAGCCATTGCCTGCACAGTTACAGCCGCTTCGCCGTCAAGCACAGCCGCTCTAAAAGTTATTTCACGGTAGGCCGCTCTCAGTTCCTTTTTATTTTTTATATCTAAAACAACGCCCTTGTAGTCCGACTTGTGGACGATCTTCGGGGAGCGGACCTTTAAAACCACCGGATAACCTATTTTTTCCGCCTGCAGCAAAGCCTCTTTCTCATCGCGGGCAACCAGACAGTGCGTTACCGGTATCCCCAGAGAAGAAATGATTTCCTTGGCTTCATCCTCCATCAGGAGCTCCCTTCCGTCCGCTCGCGCCTTACTAATAATCAAATCGACCTTCACCGCAGGCCCCCTCCCTTGCAGCGTAGTAAGCCAGGGCGGCGACGCCCCAGGCGACCTCTTCCGGGGAGTTGTAAAGCGGTATGCCCGCACTCTGAAGAATCTTTCTGTCCTCCTCGGATTCTTGCAGAGTGGAGATATAGCATGCCAGTATCGGCTTGCGAATTTTTCTTGCCGCATCGACAAGCTCCGGTGTGGGATTCCGCCAGTTTTTATGAACACAGCAAAATGTTGCCAATATATCCACGTTCGGATCTTCCAGCACCGTCATTGCCAGCTTCCCGTAAGTTTCGGCAAGGTTGCCAACTCCTGCTGAATCAAGCGGATTTTTTAAAACAGCCAGTGGATTCTCTCCCAGCAGGGATTTTATTTTAAAAACAGTTTCAGCCCTGAATTCAGGAATGTCAATTTTCCGCTCAGCCAGCCGGTCCAGCGCGGTGATGCTCGGACCGGCGGTGTAAGTATACATCCCGACGCGGCCGCCCGCAGCGGGAGGGCAGAGCAACAGCGCTTTGCACGCTGCAACCAGTTCGGGCACGCTTTCGACCAGTAAGATACCAAACTGGTTGAATATGTCACGGAAAAGCCGGTGGCTTCCAGCCATACTGCCGGTATGCGTTATAGCGGCATAGTTCACCACATCGGACTGGCCAACCTTGTAAACAACAACCGGCTTGCGGCGGGCAACTTCACTCGCAACCTGGACCAGCCTGCGCGCGTCGTCCACCCCCTCCAGAAAAATGCCGATTACTTTCGTCCCGGCATCATCGGACAGATATTCAAGGTAGTCGGCTATCTCCAAAACAGAACGGTTACCAACGGCTATCCACTTATTAAACCCGAGACCCTCGTCTGTCAACTTCTTAATAATTTGCAAGCCGATTCCCCCGCTCTGGGCAATAATGGAAACGCCGCCCGTATTCAGGCGCAGCGGGTAGAAAGTCGCGTCCAGGCTTGCTTCGGTGTTGATTATACCCAGGGTGTTCGGGCCGACTAATTTTATATCGTATTTTTTGGTTACCTCCACCAGCTTTTTCTCCAAGGCCAGACCTTCATCACCGGTTTCCCTGAAACCACCAGCAATGCATATCACGCCTTTTGTTCCGAGCCTGCCGCATTGTTCAATCGCCTCAACTGCAGCGTTCTTGTTCACACCTATCAAAGCCAGGTCAATCCGGTCCGGTATTTCATTCACTGAACTGTAGACACGCATCCCCAAGACGGTCTTTATCCTGGGGTTTACGGGGTAAATCTTCCCTTTAAAACCGCCGTAAATTAAGCTGTAAAGGATGTTATACCCAATCTTGCCGGGTGAGTCGCTGGCCCCGATAACAGCTACACAGCGTGGATAAAAAAGGCTCCGCATTCTCTCCAAGTCGCCCCTCGTAGCATCTCACCTCCACAGCAACCGGTAATCAAAAATATCATATCACTGTATTTTTTCCGCTGTCTATATAATTCTTTTGAGCTTCCGCCTGCTTGCCCCTGCCGGTCCGACGATTGCCACACCTACCGCAAAAATCATAATGAACGGCCGGTTAACATGCAGGTGAAGATGATCCAGCATCAAAATGATATCGCAAACCAGTCCCGCCGTTTGCTCAATTTTCGGGCAGTCCACCACATCCGACAGTCCGGCATAACCTGCCAACGGACGGGTACATAGTGCGTACAAGGTTTGAAAAACCAAATTGGCTGGCAGTGAGTGCAATCGCGCCGCTCTCGATAATCAACTAATCAGCCAGCGGAAGGCCGGTTTATCCTGATTCGTTATTCTCTCGGCAAACCCAACTCCGGAGTCCCGGCTGATTACCAATATTTTTCCGCTTCTATTTTTCCTTGCGGTCTGCTTTTCCGCACCATTTTTATTTCCGGTGCCCCCCCCTTATCCTGGAATTGCTTTTAAAAACATTTTTTATGTGCTTGGCCTGTCGGGGCCGCTTGTTTTCGACCTCTTTTTGTTGATAGCCGCTTTTCCCATATCCCATACCGGACGGTACCCGCTTTTCGATGAACCGGGAACCTTGCAGCCTTTTACAATTCCTTTTATTTGCCCTGGCATGATTGTGGCCACCTCCCTTTTAATATTTCCTTATTATCGATAAAAAAACCTATAGGCAAAGCGTTGCCGGAGTATAAAAGCCAAAGCGTTGTGAAAGCCGGGCCCGGTGTTAAATAATGTAGGAGAAAAACAGAAAGAGACCGCCTTCTTTGGTAAAAAGAAGTTGACCAAAACCTGGAATTTTTCAGCGGAGAAAAGAAAAAACCTCCAATGCAAGTCAGCCAAACCCAC
>DAOOVD010000045.1:0-19847 GCA_035369845.1 Bacillota bacterium
AAGTTAAAGACCACGTTGACCCATAACAATTCCCACAGTTCTAGTGAGCCTGTTCCCCGCGCAGTAAAGAGTTCATCCAGCCAGGTGGGCCGGCCGAACTCGTCGACCAGGCCGGCCGTCTTCAGCCACACCCTCAGCGCCTCAACCTGCCGGTTGCCCAGCAGGCCCGCTTGCGGCCAGCCATTTTTGTCGGCCAGGTAAAGCTCCAGCCACTCCCGCCTTAAGCCAAAAATACTATGACGTGCCCAGCCGGTCTTTTCAGCTACACCTTTAATCAAGCTGAAGCACCTCGCAGGCCCGGCGGGACCGGTCAAGAAAAATGTTGTCCAGATCCCGGACCAAATCCGTTTTAATCCATCCCGTCCCAAGGGAGGAGAGGCCTTGCAGGATCAGTATCAATTTCTCCCGGTCGATTCCAAACAGGGCGTAAGGCCCTTCCGGGGCCTGCCCGTAAAGCTCGCTGACGGTCAATTCATAGCGGCCCACCCGCTCGGCGTACCGGTACAGGGAATAAAGCACCGCCAAAGGGTGCGGCTCCGCCCACCCCCGCTTGTACAGCGTGCCGCCGGTCCGCCTGCCGGGACCGGTATGAACGCCCAGGCCGAGTTCATTGCCCAGCGGGGTTTTGGTAAGAAGGGCCGTCAGGGCAGTCATCGAATTTTCACGGGTGCTGGCGCTCAACGGGTATTGCTCGCCCAACTTTTCTACAAGTTCTTTTTTGGTCGCCGGGGTCAGCCAGGGTATGTTCGATACGTACCATTGCACGGGCGTGGAATTCCGCGCCAGGTTGGTCCATACCGCCGCCCAGGTCAGAAGGCTGTCGGCCCCCAGAGAGCGCAGCCGCTCCCCGAACACTGTAGGCTCCCACCCGCTTTTCCTGTCCCCGCCTATGATTTCGGCGTGCTTCAGCCACATGACCATTGCTTCAAACTGTCGGTTGCCCAGGCTGTTGCCGGCCGCCCATTTGTCCGGAGACCTTAAAAACTCAGCCAGCCATTCTTTACGCATACCGAAGTGTTGGTATGAATGCAGGCCGGCCCTGTTACCGTCTGTTGCCACAACATCCCCCCCGCTTACCATCAATGATTTGGCAGCCAGGCAGACCTTGCCGCGCAAATGCAGGCACTGCCCGCAGGCAATGCACCTTTCATCGTCAATCTCAACTTTACCGCTGGTGTTAAGGGCTCCGGTGGGGCACTCCACCTCGCAGGCCCGGCAGTGCCTGCAGTAAGCCGCCTTGGCAGCCACCGCCCGCAATTCGCTGATCAAAAAGCGGTCGGCCTGCCTGATTTTCTCCAGCTCAACAACCACACTGCTGTTCAGCCTGGCAATCCGGTAAGGGTACAAGCCTTCGCCCCTCTCAATATATCCCCTGTCCTCGCCGGTCAGCACCAGCGGGCCGATAGCCCTGGCCCAGGCCCGCCAGTCCTCCTCCGGGTGGCGCAGGGTGTACTTGACCTTCTCCCCTTCCCGGTTTTCGATGACCCTGTTGCCCCCCGCCGCCAGATAACGGCCGCCTGCCCGCCCTTTCCAGCCGCCCTCGAGGAGATACCGGTCGACCTGGCCGGGGGGGACTCCGGAGCCCAGGGCATATTGGCGAAGTATCTCGATGAAACTTATCATCTCTTTTTCATAGACACAACTGCTAATCATATCCCACCAACGTGACGCCATTGGGCATACCGCGCAGCCCACTCTCATGATCCCGTAACGGTAGGCCTGGTTTAACATCAGCCGGCGGCTGAAAAGGTACAGGTACACCTCTCCGGAGTTCCAGTCAATGATCGGGCTGGCGTTGGTCTGCATCCTGTGCTTGCCCCCGTCGGTGACAGCCAGGTAGCCGGCGCGGGAGGCGCTTTCCTCATGGCGCACCCCGTCGAAAATCAGCGCCCGCACGGCGGGTTTCTGCGCCAGTTCGCGGAGCAGCAACAAAGTGGGGGCTGATTTATGGACAGCGCAGCACCAGCGGTGAATGCGGCTGGGCGGCCCCATCTCCCGCCACAGGGTCAGCGCGTCCCTGCTGCTCCGGGCAGTGTAGAAACCGAGGTGCGGCCAGCGCCTTCGCGCCTTGTCCACAGCTTCATAAGTAGCGTCAATCTCCATCGTGGTGTCACCGAACACCACCACAAATTCGTCGGGAGCCAAAGCCCTCTGCACCAGGTCCAGCATGACCAGGGAGTCCTTCCCGCCCGAAAAGGCAACGGCCGTGACATCCGTTTTTTTCCGGTACCTGCGGTAAGTGTTGTAAATAAACTTTATTGCCTGCTGGGCCATGCCTTCCAGCATTTGCCCGTTTTTGGCGAGCATGGCCGTAATATCCACAGGCCGTAATTCCAGGCCGGTTCTATAGTATTTGACTTCCGGCCGCGAAAACAACCCGCCCCCTACGGCCTCCGCCACCAGCTCCCCGCGGTAGAAATATTTCCTTCCCCCCACGGCCCACAAATAAGGCTCATCGGCACGAAGATACCTCCACTGTTCATTAAATCCCAAAATTTCCAGTTCTTCATAAAATACAGGCCGCACTTCGCCCCGGATCCCTTCGTTTCTGGTATCTTTAAGCAAAATGCCGCCGGTCTCAATATCCCAGTGAACGTCATACATTAAATCAAATCAGCCCTCTACTGTTCCAAAAAGATTGATAAAAATTAATTTTAGTATGTATACTCCTTTTGAAGCATTGCCTTCAGGCGAAAAACATATTTGAGATAATAGTCAATATAAAAATCGCTGTAAAAAAGGTTGGGTTCCCAAAATTCAGTTTCACCATATTCGCTATACTGCCTGTCAATATACTTGATTATATGAAAGATATTATCTAATGCCTGAATTTCAATTCCATATGAAGAAATACACTCACATAAATAATATAAATCTTTTTCAGACAAGTTAAAATCTTCTTTAACCTTAAGGATGTCTTGTGGAGTTAGACTATTATTGTTTGTTAAAGACAAGTCCAAAAGACAATCAATGGTTTTTTCAGAACAATAAAGAACATCCTGAAATGGATCGCATGAGGAATCACATATAAAGTGAAGCGACCGGAACAAAGGACGCGTTTTATTATTCCGATATATAGTATTTTCTTGATAAGAAGCGGTTCCTTTGGTTAAGACAATATCTTCAGGAATATAATCAACTATTTTTATTTCTTCTTTTTCTAATAACTCGCAAATACGGTCAATTGCCTCAACAGTCGTATCAAGTTTTCTTGCAGCAAACACTTCTGCGATATCATTGTAAGTTACAAGGCCATGTTGCTTATTACCACGTCTTTGTAAATCACGTAAACATTTTTCATAGGCAAATTCATTATCAACCATTTCCTTATCCCTCAATAGGGTGTTAGGAGATCAAAGCTTCATATTTTCTGATAACAATCATATTTTAATATTAACAATTTCATTTTCCAATCTCTTACTTGTTTACTAAATTTCATCTCTTGAAGTAAAACATTTAAAATTGAACTTCTATTTCTTCTCGATATTCTCCTGCATTTACTATTTAAACAATTATCGAGAATTATCGACATAATATGACATTAAATTTCCGGGGCTTTCTTATTGGAACAGTTAGAGTTGGAACAACCCGCACCCCTCCTGGATATTATCCCGGTATACCGGATTTTTTTAAACTATGCCGGCGATTGACAACTTGAGCCAGTCCGGCCCGAATAATATTATCAAAACGGATGCGTTGTGGTAATATTTAAGGAAGATTGGAGGTAGGGCTGATGAATTTTTTGATAGGATTGGCGGCAGGGACCTTCGGAGGGCTTGTCGGGCTGGGCGGCGGCGTGATAATGGTCCCCCTCATGGCAGGCGTTCTGAAAATCGGACAGCACAAGGCCCACGGCACAAGCCTGGTCGCACTCGTCTTCACCGGCATAACAGGGGCCGTTACCTATGCCTTAAACGGTTCGGTCAACGTACTGGCCTCCGCGCTGCTGGCATCCACCGCCATATTCACCACCAGGGCGGGAGCGCGCTTCGCAAACACCCTCCCCGAATGGAAGCTGAAAAGGGCCTTCGGGGGGTTTTTGCTCCTGGTTACCGTATTCCTGCTCTTAAAACCTTACCTGTCCCAGGCAGCCGGTCCTTTCACGGGATGGGCGCAAGTGCTCGCGCTCTTGTTGACCGGCGCCTTCACCGGCTTCCTCTCCGGGATGATGGGGGTGGGCGGAGGCACCATCATGGTTCCCTCAATGGTGCTGCTGACCGGCTTCACCCAGTATACCGCCCAGGGCAGTTCACTCCTCGCCATGGTGCCTGCCGGAGGGGTAGGCGCATATACCCACTGGCGCCTCGGAAACGTAAATACGGCTATTCTGCCGGGACTCGTCCTCGGCATACTTGCGGGCACATTCCTGGGCAGCAGCTTCGCCCACGCCGTCCCTGAAGACGCCTTGCGCGTCATGTTCGCCGCCGTGCTGATCTGGACGGGGACGAAATATTTGATCACACCCGCTCCCCGGGCTGAAAACGGGCAGGACTCGCGTCGCAGCGGCGATGCCGCCGAATGAGCCCGCAACCGCCGGCGCGCCGGATGAAGGTCATAATCGACAGGGCGACGGCCGGAAACAAATATCTCTCATGTGACAGCAGGACGCCGGTTTCCGGGGCGAGGTGCTCGCGGGCCGGCCTGTAGATCAGGTATGACGAGGCGATATCCGCCAAACTCGCGATAAAAACATGCTTTTTGGTAAACGTCATCCGCCTCTCCTCTCGAACGCCGCGCGTCATCCCGCCGCGCGTCATCTTACGCGGCCGGTCCTGTTTCTCCTCAACGCCTTAACCGTCAGGATCATCCCGGTTACCGTCATAACAATCATTCCAACAGCCGCGACATCCAGCAAAAATGACACGTCCGTGCCGCCTACCCTGCCGGCATGGAGGTTCTTTACAAAAACCATAATGCCGCTTCCCTGACCGGCGTTTCTGTAATTCCTGCCTGCCTCCCCTCCCTGCGCCCCGGCGCCGGGCCTTCCCTGAACCTCGCCGGCAGCGGATCTTTCAAGCATCACACGCTGTTCCGCCGGCGGCCGGCCGGCGCCCATGAGCCAGGGCTCCAGCATCAGAAGTCCGGTGACGGCCTCAACAAATATCAACAACGACGTGAACAAACCGATCCACAAATGAAGATTGCGGATTTTTCTCATGGCATTCCCTCCCGGTTGAAACCGTTACTGAAAAATTCACGTTATTATAATCATACTGAGTTGCAACCCTCGTATGCCTCCGCCGGCGGCCGTAATTTTGCTCAGCCAGAGATTCAGACGGCCCGCGTCGTGCAGGAGAAAAATAAGTGCCGCGGACACCAGCAGGGAGAGACCGGTGACAGAAAACTGGCGGCTTCCGGAATGCTGGCCTTCCTACCGACCCGGAAGGTCCACTTCCGGTTGAAAAAATAGCTGTTCACGACACCGGGACCCATATCACCCCTGCCCATTCCTTTCAGGCGGGCTACCCCGTTGTAGCCGAAAGCCAGACAATGCACACCAGAATCACAGCCGTATCCCCCCTTGGAGTCAGACCGCCAGCTTACCGGCTTTTTTCCGCAAATCTAAAAAGCGGCATCCAGCCCCGTCAGATTTATTTTTCAAAGCGGAGCGCTTCGATCGGATCCAGTCCCGCCGCTTTTTTTGCCGGATAATAGCCAAAGAAAACCCCGATAGCCGCCGAAAAGCCTGCAGATAATAAAATTGAAGAGGTTGTGACGCAGGTAGACCAGCCGGCAACTTTTGAAATTATTTTCGCTCCCGCCATCCCGGCGAGAATGCCCGCCAGCCCTCCGGTCAGGCAAAGCACCAGGGACTCCACCAGGAACTGGTTGCGGATATTGCCCTGGGTGGCCCCCACCGCCATGCGCAGACCGATCTCCCTGGTCCTCTCCGTAACAGAAACCAGCATAATATTCATGATTCCGATGCCTCCCACCAGCAGGGATACGGCAGCCACGCTGGCCAAAAGCAGCGTCATCACGCCGGTGGACGTTTCAGCGGCTTCCAGGACAGAGGTCAAATTGCGCACGGTAAAGTCGTCGGAACCGCTGCCGGCAAGGCGGTGTCTTTCCCGCAAAAGTTCTTCAATGCTGCTCTGGACGAAAGACATGCTGTCTTCCGTCTCCGCCTGAACGTTGATCATGCGGACGTAGTTCACGCCCAGCATTCTCTTTTGCACCGCAGTTACCGGAACATACACGACATCGTCCTGATCCTGCCCGCCCATGGAGGCGCCTTTTGCGCTCATCACGCCCACCACCGTGAAGGCCAGTTTGTTAATCCTGATGGTTGATCCGACCGGGTCCTCGCCGGATGAAAAAAGGTTGTCCGCCACCGTTTTGCCCAAAACCGCCACCAGGCTGGAACTGTTTACATCCTCACCGGTGAAAAAAGCCCCTGAACCGACAGCCCAATTCTTTATAAACTGCATTTCCGGCGTGGTCCCGTTGACCTGGGCGGTCCAGGTCCGGCTGCCGTAAGCGATGGTAGCGCTGGCGCTCAATTCCGGCGCCACATTGGCCACCATACTCAGCCCGGCAATGGCTTCGGCGTCCGCCAGGGTGAGGGTGTTCACACTCCCCGAGGCTCCCCTTACAGGCCCCATTCCGGCCCCTGAGAAAACCATCAGCAGGTTTGAGCCCATACTGGAAATCTGGTCGGAAATTTTCTTGCTGGCGCCCTGTCCTACGGAAATCATGATGATGACGGCGGCAACACCGATAATGATGCCCAGCATGGTCAGGGAAGACCTCAATTTATTTGCCTCAATTCCGTTTATTGCCACTTCAAAATTGTTTAAAAAATTCATGGAGACACTTCCCCCTCATCCGGAAAAGCAGCCAGGTCCCCGGCGGCGTTTCTGGCGTCCGGCACCGGGGTATCGCCGATCACCCGTCCGTCTCTCAAATTGATCAACCGCCGGCAGTAAAGGGATATGTCTTTTTCATGGGTAACAATGACCACAGTAATGCCCTTTTCAATGTTTAACCGCTGAAGCACTGAAATAATCTCCACGCTGGTTTTTGAATCGAGGGCGCCGGTAGGTTCGTCGGCCAGGATCAGAGAAGGGTTGTTCACCAGGGCGCGGGCAATGGCGACTCTTTGCTGCTGACCGCCGGACATCTGGCCGGGGTAGTGGCGCAGGTATTTCGACAACCCGACCCAGGCCAGAGCTTCTTTTGCCCTCTCCGCCATTTCTTCCTTCCCGGCGCCGGCATAAATCATGGGAAGCTGGACATTGGCCAGCACGGATACTCTGCCCAGCAGGTGAAACCCCTGAAATACAAAACCGATCTTTTTGTTGCGGATGACGGCCAGCTGGTTTTTGTCCAGCCGCGAGACATTTTCCCCGTCCAGGTGATAAGTGCCCCCGGAGGGACGGTCCAGGCAGCCCAAAATGTTCAGCAGGGTGCTTTTGCCGGAACCCGAGGCGCCCATGACGGCCACCATTTCACCCGACCTTATGGTGAAGCTGACATCCTTTAAGGCGGAAATTTTTGTTTCCCCCATGTCATATATTTTTTTAATGTTTTCCAGAACAATTGCCACGATACTCCGGCACCATCCCGCGCTGCTTTTTTTTCCTGAAATGCGCTGAAAATATTACCTGCTACCGCGGGGGCGGCCCTCCCCCACCCGGCATCAGCGGGGAAGCGGAACTCCTGCCGGCGCTCCCGCCGCCCGTGCTCGTAACGGTACCGGTATTTGCAGCGCTGCCGGCGCCCACAATCACCGTGTCCCCTTCACTGAGTCCCTCCAGTACCGCATAGTTTTTCAGGTCCGATATACCCAATACCACCTGCCGGGGCAAAGGATTGCCGGATTTATCCGGGACGAGAACGGCCGCCTGCTGTTTCTGATCACTCTCTTTTACCGTCTTTGAATCGCCAGTTCCGCCGGCGCCGCCGGGATCGGCGCCGCCGCCGCTTTTTGAGGCGGCGGTGTCTCCGCCGCTTCTTACTGCGGCAGGCGGTTGCGCTTGTTCAGAAACACTCTGTTTCATTTTGCTCAGATAATTGGCTGCAAAAGTAACAGCGCCCTTTGGTATGGTGAGGACATTCTCCTGTTTGTCGACAATGACGGTCACATTTGCAGGCATCCCGGCTTTTAGACCCTGCTGATTTTCGTCTATCTGGACAACCGCATTATATATCTGTACGTTCGACACTGTTTCCGCCTGCGGGGAAATGCTGCCGACCCTGCCCGTGAAGGTCTTGTCCGGGAAGGCGTTTACGGTGAATTCGACCTTCTGGCCCAATGCCAGCCTGCCGATGTCGGCTTCGTTGACCTGGGCCTTCACCTGCAGGGCCTCGGAGATCAAAACGATAAATCCGCTGCCGCTGCTGGTATTATTATTGTTGGCCGTCGCCCGCTGACCTTCTCCCCCGTTTATTTCACTCACAATACCGTTCATAGGGCTGACCATTCTGGCCCCCGTCAGGGCTTTTTCAGCCATCTGCAACTGAGCTTTGCCGCTTTCCACCTGAGCGGCCGCGGCGGCGATTTCTTGCGGCCTGTTGCCCGCCAGGAGCGACTTCAAAGAGGCTTCTGCCTGCTTTAGATTGCCCTCCGCGCTGACATAGCTGTTGTTTGCTGTATCAAAATCGGACCGGGAAATGGCTCCTGCCTGAAAAAGTATTTGATTGCGCTCCAGATTGGCTTTCGCCTGGTCATACGCCGCCCGGGCGATCTTGACATTCACTTCGGCTTTGGTTATTTCTTCTTCCGTTGCGCCGCTCTGCAAAAGTTCCAGATTTGCAAGAGCACTTTTTAAATTTGCGGAATTCTGGATCACCTGCGCTTTTAAATCGTCCTCTTCCTGTTCAGCCAGGAGTTGTCCGGCCGTTACATGATCGCCCACTTTAACGTATATCTTCTTAATTATTTCCGCGTTTTCAAAGCTTAAAGAGACGGTGCTTACCGGCTCAATGGTGCCGCTGGCCGATATGCTGCTGGTGACGGCGCCGCGCTTGACCGTACTGGTAATGTAACCGCCCTCCGTCTTTTTGGCCCCCCACAGCAAACTTGAACTGCCCAGCGCTATCGCGGCAATTGCCGCCGTACAAAAGAGGAGTTTTTTTCTTTTTAAGCCGCTCGAAGCCCTATTAAGTTGTCTCAAAACGGAATTAAGCGGGCCTGACATAAAAGGTTCCCTCCGGGCACTGACAATCTTTTCTTTAAATAACGACGTCCGAACAAAACTGTAAAGGAGTTTCGGGGCCATCCTCCTTGCAAACGCAAGTACCCCTGTTCTTGAAAATAATACCTTCTGGAACTGAATTCTCCCTTAACGTCAACTGAATATTAATTGAGAGGAGGCTTAATGTGCGCTGAAAAAGCAGTGCGCAAAAACCGCCCTCGATGAAAATGAGCGGAGGCGGAGCCCCCGTAGATGGCAGACAGACAACTTTTTTCGGCCAGAAAAAAAGACGCCTTCGCGTCTCCCCAGCTCAACTCCGGTTGCCGGGGGCCGGACACACGGCCCATCGACTCCGTCCATACGGGTCGACAAACCGGCAGCCGGTTGCTATGGAAGGCGGATGTGAAACGTGCAGCCTTCCCCCTCCCGGCTTTCCACGCCGATGGTACCGCCATGTGCTTCCACGATGGATCTGGTGATTGCCAGGCCCAAACCGGCGCCGCCGTATTTGCGCGTCCGGGAGGAATCGGCGCGGTAAAAACGGTCAAAAACGCGGGGGAGGTGTTCGGCGCTGATCCCGGGGCCGTTATCCTGAACGGACAGGTGCACGCCGCCCTCCCCGCCGGACAATGAAACACGAATATGTCCCTTATCTGGATCCGTGTGCTGCACCGCGTTGTGGAACAGGTTCAACACCACCTGCTTCATCTTATCCGCATCATATTTGCACTTCAGGCCGGGCCGGATGCGCAGGTCAAGCCTTCTGCCGCCTGCCAGGATGCGCAATTGCGGTTCCATGTCCCGGATCAGGGTGTCCAGAAAGCCCTCCGCAAGCTCGACACGGGGCTCGCGGTCGAGTTTGGTCAGAAGAAGCAGGTCGTGCACCAGTTTGGTGAGACGTTCCGATTCCCCGTACATGCTCTTCAATGCTTTGTGCAATTGATCCGGATGGTCGGCCGCGCCGCGCAGCAGCACCTCCAAAAACCCGTGGATGGAGGTCAACGGCGTGCGCAGTTCGTGTGAAGCGTCCGCTACAAAGCGGCGCATCTGCTCCTTGGTTTCCCTTTCCGCCGCAAAGGAGGCCTCCAGGCGCTCCAGCATCCCGTTGAAGGATTCCGCCAGGCGGTCGATTTCCACCTGCCCCTGCCGGGTCGGGAAACGCCTGTCCAGATTCCCGGCGTCGATCTGTTCCGCAGTGCGCACCATATTGAACAAGGGGACCAGCGTTCTTTTAAGAACAGGTAAAAAGCCGAACAGCCCCACCAGCATGGCCATGAGGGAAAGGAACAGGAAAGTGAGCAGTTGACGGACAAGCAGTTCTTTGAGCGGTCCGGTCGGCGTGGCGGCTTGAACGGCGCCGAAGACCTGGCCGGGGCCTGAAGCAACGGGCTGCAACACCACCAGTTGTTCCGCCCCCCCCGACCCGACAACCCTGTAGTCCGGCTTCGGCTCCGGCTCCGTGACCTGTCCCGGCTTTCTGTTCAACACTTCCAGATACTCCTGCGTCTCCAACCGCGGGGGGCTTATTCCGCCGGGACCGTTCAGCAAAACGGAATAATTGCCCTTTATATCTATAAACGCGAGATTTGCGTCAGGAATAAAAAAAAACGACGGGTGTACGAAATCGTCTTCCGCGAACAGGTCGAACAGGTCGAACTGCTGCCAGACATGGCGGGGTATGGACATGACCTGGCTCTTGAGGCTGGCGGCTTTATTCCTGTATATGACCTCCCGCATAAAAACATATTGAAACAGGCCGATAAGCACGAGCAGAACGGCAAGGATCAGGAACATCCTGGACAGCAGTTGCACCTGGAGTGAATTCGGCGCAAAAAAAGATCCGAAGCGGGACCTCTCCTTCCGGATCATGGCAGATCAACCCGGTATCCCGCTCCGCGCAGGGTTCTTATCAACTGGTGGTTCTTATCGTTCAACTTGTCCCGCAGGGAGCGAATGTAAACTTCAACTATGTTGTCCTCTCCCCCGAAATCATAGCTCCACACTTTATCCAGAATCGTTCTCTTGCTCAACACCAGCCCGTGATTGACGACCAAAAACTTGAGGAGTTCGTACTCCGTCGGAGACAATTCCAAAACCCGGTTTTCGAACCTGATTTCTTTGCGGCGGTCATCGATGCAAAAAGGCCCGATCACCACCTCCCCGAACAGGTTCGGAAACTGATTGCGGAGCCTGGCGTAAATCCTGGCCAGCAGTTCCTCGAAACTGAACGGCTTGACCATGTAGTCGTCGGCTCCGAGGTTGAGCCCCTTCACCCGGTCATCCACTTCGTCCCTGGCCGTCAGCATGATTACAGCCACATTCTCCGTCTTTTTGAGCATCCGGCACACTTCGAAACCGTCCATGCCGGGCATCATGACGTCTAGTACGACCACGTGCGGCTGAAATTGCTTCATCAGGCCGACGGCCGTCATGCCGTCCTGGGCGGTCCGCACTTCAAACCCTTCATTCTGCAGGCCGAGTTCCAGAAATTGCAGTATGTTCGGCTCATCGTCCACGAGCAGAATTCTGATCCCCGTCAATTGCCGCATTCCTGTCCCACCACCTTTTGTATATATTATCCTGTTCGCAACTGAAACCGTACTGAATAATTACTGAAAATTTGTTGAATCAATCTTTCTAATTTCAACACCACACCGCCCCGGTCGGCTTTCAACCCCGTCCCCTGGGAACCATCCCCCCGTCTCTTGAAAGCCCAAAACACCCTCTGCTACCAATATTGCTGGTTATTGAGCCTTAACAAACAACAGTTTGATTCTGCCGTATTCCCCGTCAAATCCGGGCTTTATTTCAACCTCGCCGCACCTCAGCCTGCGGATGCCTTCAGCTATGTATGGCCCCGCCGCCGACTCGATATCGTTCAGCGGCGCCTCACGTAGTATGAACAGTTCCGGTCCGAGGTTCCGGATCAATTCATCGTACTTTTTCTTCACCTTCGTACTGGTTACAGCAGAACCTGTCGAGGAAGCTATTACCTCATATAAAGGAACAAGACTTTCAAAATGCTTTGCCGCCGGGGGTACGAACCCCTCTTCCCTGTCTGCCAGGGCTTCAACCCGGTGAAGCACTCCGACTGTAATCCTGCCGCCGCATACAGGGCATACGCCTCCCGCAGCTCTTGTGTCCGAAGGCTTCCAGCAGACCTTGCACGCCCTGTGCCCGTCGTAGTGGTATTTGCCTTCCTCCGGGAAAAACTCTATGGTACCGTGGAACTCTTTTGTACCGCGGTTTTTTAACGCGTTCAATATGCCCTGATAAGAAAGCGCGGTATTAAAAATGTTCGCTTCTCTTCCCAGGTTGGCCGGGGAGTGCGCGTCCGAGTTGGAAACCAGCGTGAAGCCATCCAGCGCGGAAAGGCGCCAGTTCATCGGAGGGTCCGAGGAAAGGCCCGTTTCAAGCGCATATATATAGCATGTAAGCTCTTCGAAGCACTCCTTGATGTCGTCAAAGCCGGAATAGGCGCCGTACAGGGAGAAATGCGGAGTCCATATGTGAGCAGGTATAAATATGGCCTCCGGGCACATATCGAGCACTATCTCTAGCAGATCCCTGCTGTCAAGGCCCAATATCGGCCTGCCGTCAGAACGCAAATTGCCCATGGCCTCAAGCCGGTGCGATATTGCTCCGGCTTGCTCCAGGCCGGGCAGAAGGATCAGGTTGTGAACCTTTCTTACCTTTCCGTTCTTTTTGTATATTGAACTGATCTCGCCGGAAACAATGAATTGAGGCCTGAAATCCGCTCCCGCGACCTTATCCTCCTTGCGGAAATTATCCTTGAGAATATAAAGGCCTTCTCCCGAGAGGACAAGCTTCTCCTTCAATTCCTCGCGCCAGGCCGGATGAGTGAAATCACCCGTGCCGATAACGCCAATCCCTTTACGCCGCGCCCACAATTCGAGCGTTTCAGGCGCGCAATCCCTGCTTGTAGCTCTCGAATATTTTGAATGTATATGAAAATCAGCTATAAACATAAAATACACCTGTTTTCTATACTTTTTTTGTTATCACATTCTTGAACCCCTTGAGAATAACCGGCACAACTGTTAATTACCTACCATTATACTACAACGGTAAACATTATTTCCCATCAGGCGGAAAAAATTTGAGCCGCCGGCTTTGGCCGGCAGCTCCAGAGTTTGTATGAGCCCTTACAGGGGACACGGTTTGTCCATTTTCCTGTGCTTGAAAGTTTTTTCCCGGTTTGCGTATTCAGCTACGGTATGGCCGTTTCCAATCAATTTGTACTTGTAAATAACCAGCCCTTCCAGGCCCACCGGTCCCCTGGCGTGTATCTTGCCCGTGCTGATCCCCACTTCCGCGCCCAGGCCGTAGCGAAAACCGTCGCTGAAGCGCGTCGAGCAGTTCCAGAACACATTGCCCGAGTCAACGAGGGACATGAACCGGGAAGCCTTGTCCCTGCTGGTCGTGATGATGCTGTCCGTGTGGCCGGAGCCGTAACGGTTGATGTGGCCGATTGCTTCGTCGAGGCTGCCGACCACTTTAACCGACAGTTTGTAATCAAGGTATTCGGCCCTCCAGTCCTCCTCGCCGGCCGGTCCCGCGGGAATAATTTCGCGGGTTTTCGGGCAGCCGACTATCTCCACGCGTTTTTCGTCCAGGGCCTTTTTGAGCGCCGGCAAAAATCCGGACGCCGCCCTCTCATGCACCAGCAGGGTCTCCGTCGCGTTGCACACGGCCACGTACTGCGTTTTGGAATCCACCACAATTTTAACCGCCATGTCCATGTCGAAATCTTCATCGACATAGCAGTGACATATGCCTTCCGCGTGCCCCATCACCGGGATCCGCGAATTGTCCATGATATACCTGACAAACTCGTTCGAGCCCCTGGGGATGATCAGGTCGATGAATTCATCCATCTTCAGCATTTCACCGACTTCCGCCCTGGTCTCCAAAAGCTTTATCCAGTTGGCGGGCACCCCTGCTTCCCGCGTGGCCTTAATAACGACATCCGCCAGCACGCGGTTGGTTTCCCTGGCTTCGGAGCCTCCCTTCAGCAGCACGCCGTTGCCGCTTTTCAGGCAAAGGGTGGAGATCTGCACCAGGGCATCGGGCCTGGATTCAAATATCACTCCGATCACCCCGATCGGGCAGGTGGTTCTGTACAGCTCCAGTCCGTCGTCCATCTCCATCGAAAACAAAGTCTTCCCGACGGGGTCCTCCAGTTTGATCAGGCTATGTATCCCCTCAACCGCCTCCTCTATCTTCGCTTCGTCGAACTTCAGCCTTTTCAGGAGGGGCTCCGCGAGGTTCTCGCTCTCGCTCCTGACCAGATCCTCCCGGTTGGCCTTGACGATTTCGTCCCGGCGGTCCGCCAAAGCTCCGGCAATTCTGGCCAGAGCCTCGTTCTTCCGGTCCGCGCTCATGGCCGCAAGGCTAATGGAGGCCGCTTTCACTAAAGCGGCAAATTCATTTATTCCCAATCCGCATCTCCGCCTTCCCGTAATTTTTTGCGGGCGGCAAACCGTCTACCCGGCCGGCTTGGCGCCGGTGCCGGATTTGAACGGTTTCCCGTTATTTACAGTTTAATATATTCTAAGCCTTTCACGATCAAATTTCAACCGGCTGTCACGTTTGCCGGGGGACAGCTTTTCAACACCGGTTTGACGGCTCAAAGGCGCCGTTTTTAAGGGCCGTGTTGCGCGGGCGGGCGGCCTTCCACACCGGTTTGACCCGGCCGGCGCGAAGCGTGTCAGAGGATCGGCGCGCACACCGGAACGTTCGCTGTTGCAAAAAGACAGCCGCTTGGGTTTTGATTGATTTTCTTCAAACATATAATATAATTATATATATAAATTTATAAATACATTACCATGTGGTCTGCGTTATGATAGATACTATTAAAGCGCTTTCGGATCCGCAAAGGATTAAAATATTAAAGCTGCTCGCCCGGCGGGAGATGGGGGCCTGCGAGGTCATAAACGCCCTGGGCCTCGCCCAGCCCACCGTATCGCACCATTTGAAGATGTTGAGACAGGCCGGTCTGGTAAACAGCGAAAAACAGGGCAAAATGGTGTTTTTCACGCTGAACGGGGAAGGCCTGAAAGACTTTTCAAATCAGATGGCGTCTTTCCTGAACGAGCTTTCATGTGAAGGCGGGCTCCGGCCCGAACCCTCCCCGCTCAGACAGAACCCCGGCTTGTGCAGTATTCTTAGAAATAGAAGCACGGCCTGCGAATAAGAAGGGGGTATGCCGGACTTTTGTTAAACCGAAGGATGGTAATTCTTCAAGGAGGCTGGAGATATGACTCAACCTGTATCGCGCAAGCTCTCATTCTTTGATCGTTATTTGACCCTCTGGATTTTCCTGGCCATGATCACCGGCCTGGTATGGGGATACTTATATCCGGGAATATCAGGCTTCTGGGGCGGTTTTCAGATCGGCACCACAAACATACCGATAGCAATCGGCCTTATTTTGATGATGTACCCGCCGCTGGCCAAAGTCCGTTACGAAGAACTGCCCATGGTTTTCATCGACAAGAAGATACTGGGATTCTCCCTCATCATGAACTGGATTGTCGGCCCGATTGTCATGTTCGTCCTGGCCGTGCTGCTTTTGCCCGACAAGCCGGACCTGATGGCCGGGGTCATTCTAGTGGGCCTGGCCCGCTGCATCGCCATGGTTCTGGTCTGGAACGACCTGGCCGAAGGCAGTCCGGAATACGTCGCCGGTCTGGTCGCCTTCAACGCGATCTTCCAGGTTCTCACCTATTCGGTCTACGCCTACATATTCCTCACCGTCGTACCGGCCCGGCTCGGCCTCTCCGGCGCGGTCGTCGACGTCTCCATGTGGGATATCGCCAAGAGCGTTTTCGTCTACCTGGGGATTCCCTTCATAGCCGCCATCATTACCCGCACCGCCATGGTCGGGTCAAAAGGGCGGGACTGGTACGAGAGCGATTTCATACCGAGGATAAGGATGGTAACGCCGGTGGCCCTGCTGTTCACCATCCTGGTCATGTTTTCTCTGAAAGGCGAAGTGATTTTGAGCCTGCCCCTCGACGTAATCAGAGTAGTCATACCTCTCACCATTTACTTTGTATTCATGTGGCTGGTCACATTTTATCTCGGAAAATGGATCGGCGCGGACTACCCGAAAACCGTCACCCTTTCCTTCACCGCCGCCAGCAACGATTTTGAGCTGGCCATCGCGGTTGCCGTGGCGGTCTTCGGCATCCACTCCGGGCAGGCCTTCGCAACGGTAATCGGCCCGCTGGTGGAGGTGCCGGTGCTGATCAGCCTGGTCAACGTCGCCCTTGCTTTCAGACGCAAGTACTTCAGCCACGAACTGCGAGGCGCGGGCTAACCTTTTGATGTAAAAGGGCGCCCGGGGAGCTTTATTCCCGCACCCATAGGTCAACGTGCTCAAATCTGTTTACGTCCACCAGCCCCCTGTCGGTAATCTTTAATTCCGGGACGACGGGCAGCGCCAGAAAGGACATGGTCATAAAAGGCGAAGGAAGCGTACAGCCTATTGCCCTCGCGGCCCTGTGCAGTTCCACATGCTGCGCGGCCACCGTGCGGGCGTCCCGGTCGGAAATCAAACCAGCCACCGGCAGGGGCAGGGCGGCAAGCACCCTGCCGCCGGACACGACAGCCAGCCCGCCGCCCGTTTCAGAAACCGTTTCAGCGGCCAGTTCCATATCTTTGGTTTCCAAACCGACTATAATCAGGTTGTGGCTGTCATGGGCCACCGTCGAAGCGATTGCCCCGCTTTTTAACCCAAAGCCCCTGACAAAACCCAACGCCACGTTGCCGTTCTTGCCGTGCCGTTCCACCACCGCCACCCCGGCGACGTCTTCGGCGGCAGTCAGTTCACCCGCCGGAACAAGAACTTGCCTGGTGATAATCTGGTCCGGCAATACCTCAATAACCCTTGCCAGGGCATTTCCGGAAGGCATCTTTACTTTCAGCCGGCCCTTCAATTCCGGAAGACGCACCGTGTTCAGCATCCTTTTATCAACTGTCCACGGCAGGCTGCCGAGAAGCTTGTGATCCCGGGCAACCAGCCTGCCAGCCTTGAAAGCCATTACCGCCGGGAAGCTTTTCAAATCTTCAACAACGGCCAGATCCGCCCGGTAACCGGGGGCAACCGCCCCGAGACCGCGCAGATTATAGTGCCGGGCCGGGTTGATTGTAGCCATCCGCACCGCCCTCACCGGGTCGAGGCCGCAGGAGACAGCTTTGCGCAGAACGCAGTCTATTTCCCCTTCGCTTATCAAGTCCGCCGGGTTGCGGTCGTCACAACCGAAAAGAATGTTCGGGCAGTTTTTTTCCGTTACCACGGGAAGGAGTGAACACAGGTTCTTAGCGGCGGAGCCTTCGCGAATAATGATTTTCATACCGAGACGAAGCTTTTCCAACGCCTCTTCCGCAGTGATACACTCGTGATCGGTAAGTATCCCGGCGCTTATGTACGCGTTGAGATCCCTGCCGCCCAGCATGGGAGCATGGCCGTCGATCAAGCGGCCGCTCTCGCGCGCCGCCTTGATCTTGTCGAGAACGTCCGGATCTTTAAGGCAGACGCCGGGAAAATTCATCATTTCCGCGAGCCCGGGCGACCGGGAATACCTTTTAAAGCTCTCCCTGATTTCCTTCCCTTCAATGGACGCTCCGGCGGTCTCCAGGCGGGTGGCCGGCACGCAGGAAGGAATCATGAAGAAGATATCGAGCGGCAGGCCGCGGGAAGCCCCAATCATGTAATCCAGGCCGTCCAGGCCGGCTACGTTGACTATTTCGTGCGGGTCGGCAACAACCGCTGTTACGCCGCGGGGGACAACCGCCGCAGCAAAGGCGGCGGGCGTGAGCATGGAGCTTTCGATGTGAATGTGGGCGTCGATCAAACCGGGGATGAGATATTTCCCCGCAAGTTCAAAGACCTCTTCGCCCCGGCTGTAATCGCCCACCCCGGCGATAACACCGTCCTTGACGGCCACATTTTGTTTTAAAATTTCCCCGGTAAAAACATTCACCACAAAAGCGTCCTTAAACAAGATGTCGGCCGGGGCCCTGGCAACGTCGATTATATTTTCAACTTTCATCTGCGGCACCATCTTCCCGTGTATTTTTCCTGCATGAAAGCCACTTGCTTTTTGCAGCAGCGTCCGCAAGTTGACGATCTCAACCTCGTTACTTTCTTTGCTCAGGGATCCCGCAGCTTTAAGGCGGCCATAGCCTGAGTCATAATCAATCACACTACCAGGCCTTGGTTATTATGACAGAAGAGTCAGCAAAAAATGCCGAACGCATAGAATAGGTAATTTCAAACCAGATCTTTCCGTACCATAAGGAGCAAGGGTATGGAAGCTAGCTGCATTAATACCGAAAACGCAACCAAAGACAGAACTGAAATATCGTAGAGAACCCCCATTAATACGCTGCCCGCAAACCAGAGTAACCCGTATCCCGTGTTGAAAACCCCATACGCGGCGCCGCGCCTGTCTGACGGGACCATCCCGGCGACAGCCGCCCTCATAATAGACTCCTGCGCCCCCACACCTACGCCCCATAAGGCCGTTCCAGCCAGAGCAAGAAAATTGCCTCCCAAAAAGACCAGGGGAGCAAAAAGCGAGGACAGCAGTGAAACGAAAATCAGAACAGAGATGCCGATTCGGTCAAAAAGACGCCCGAAGATAAGAGCCGCAAGAGCGTCCACTCCCATAGCAACGGTATAAAAAACCGGAATCCATGTATCGGAGGCAATTGCTACCTTTTTAAAATGGTAGGCAATTAGGGGGAAGTCCGCATAACCGGCCGCAACCAGTCCGACTGCCGCGAGGTACAGCCAAAACGCACGCCGTAACCCCTTGGTTTCTATTTTAGGAGTGTTGACTTCAAAATCGCGAGGGCGAGGATAAAGTAATTTTGCTGCCAATAGCACACCCAGCGCAAAAAGCGCCGGTATTAGTAAAATTCCGAAACCGGCCCGATAATCCCCCCTAAAATGAATTACGGCGGTAACTATTAAAGGACCGGCAACCGCACCTATTTGGTCCATAGCCTCATGGAAGCCAAACCCCCAGCCACGTCCAACCATGTGGGCGGCGTGTGAAAGCATCGCGTCACGGGCAGGAGTGCGGATTGCTTTTCCCATACGCTCCCCGACTATGAGAATTGCGGCAATCTCCCAGCGTCCCGCCAGCGCCAGAAGCGGAACAACAAACAAATTGAGGCCGTATCCCAGGAAGGTAATAGTCCAATATCTTCCTGTCCGGTCGCTAACATAACCGGAAACAAGGCGCAGCCCGTATCCAATTAGTTCTCCAAATCCCGCAACAATTCCTACTATGGTTGCGCTGGCGCCTAGAACGGCAAGATATTGGCCGGTGATACTGCGGGCGCCTTCATACGTCATATCCGCGAAAAGGCTAACCAGACCCAGGAGAAAAACCAATCTCCAAGCATTTCCTTTTAATAAAGAACTTTTATCTTTACATACTCTTAGTACATTTTCCTCCATGATTCCGATTCTCCATCATATCTTTAACTCTATCCTGAAAATTAAATAACGTCTTGAATCATAAAGACAACAATGAACTAAGCCAGCTCCGTTAACAAAACATAAAATCTGGCAACAGAAAGATAATGGTAACGATAAAAAAGCTTAAGCTACTGACTCAACGGTGACCTTGTATCCAAGTGATTCCAGTTTCTTAATGGACTGTC
>DAOOVD010000046.1:0-19272 GCA_035369845.1 Bacillota bacterium
TTTGTCGAGAAAGATTTGTTTCGCCGAAAGCGGGGTCTGCGCGCTTGCTGTGAAAGCAAAGATGCCGGCACACAAGATCATGGAGATTACCAGGGGAAAAAACCTGAATTTTTTCATTAACTTACCTCCCACAATTTTATTGCTGCACGCACGCTTTGAAACAACCCCTGGAAAATGTTATTTTACTGTCATATAGATTACCATAAAAAAGTCCCGCGCAAAATAGGCAAAAATAACCACTCGAGCGGTATGTCTTTGAATATATAACAGATTCACGGGGAAAAACCTGACAATTTATTATCTTTTCCGCATGGAAAGCAGGCGGGCGCTCCAATACAGGAGCAGGACGCCCGAGGCCAGGCAAAACACAGTATAAATTCCCCAGTAAGGCAGGCCCAGGTTTACACCTGTATTAATCCCGTCTTGCCCCAATATCTTCATCAATACAAATACCGGGTTAATATTCTGCAAAAATTCCACGGCGCCTGCAATAAAGCCCGAGGACCAGGCCGCCGGGCTCCAGGCTTCCTGGCGCTGGAAGCGGTCCATTTCATACAGGAACACCGCCAGGAAGCCGGTTCCCGCCGACAGGGCAAAGGCCAGGCCGTAGGCCGTGACGGTGCTTACACCCGTCCTTTTGAAAAAAGAGGAGCAGGCCACACCGATACAGCCAAAGAGGAACATGGTCACCAGGTAGAAACCGAATGCCGCCAATATCTGTTCCGGGGCGACGCCGCCGTATAAGAACACAATGCTGTAAAGCGGCAGGGTGGCCACCGTCAGCAGCACCACAAAGGCGCTGGAGGAAACCAGCTTGCTCCAGACAATCTGCCGTGGGGTGAGCCGGGTGGCAAGCAGGATGTTAAGCGTCTGACGCTCCCGCTCCCCGCTGATGACCCCGGCGGTCAGCCCGGGTGTGACGAAGGCCAGCAAGACCAGTTGGGTAACGCTTAACATTATGAAAAGTTCCCGGCTGCGGGAAGGTTGAAAGATGCCGGGAGAATGGCGCCAGCTCAAATACATGAACCCCAGGACGAAGGCGCCGATGACCAGCAGGTAAAGGGCCAGCAGCCACGACGTTTTTGGGGTGCGGAAACGCTGCCGCAGTTCTTTCAGTAAAACCGGGTTAACCTCTTTCAATATCTTCGCCTCCCTCGCCGGTTACGGCCATAAAGGCCTCTTCCAGGTTGCGCCTGACTTCCCGGAATTCGACCACAGGCCAGCCGCCGTTGGTTATCGCCTGCAGGAGCCCGGCCTGTTCCGCCTGACTCCCGCCGAAGAAAAACCTGACCTCCGGCCCGTCCGCAACGGCGTCAACAACGCCGGGCCGGGAAGCCAGGAAGCCTGCCAGTTCCTCCGCCCTGTCCAGTACTTCCACCCTCATCTGCCTGGCGCCGCGGGATACTGCGGTTATCTCCGCCACCGTCCCGCAGGCGACGAGCCTCCCCGCGTCCATAATGGCCACTTCGTCGCAAATCTCCGCAAGCTCCGGCAGGATGTGGGAGCTGATTAAAACAGTCTTATTTAAATGCTTCAAGTGCCTGATGATTTCCTTCATCTCGGCCCTGGCCCTGGGGTCAAGGCCCGAAGCCGGCTCGTCCAGGATCAGCACCCTGGGGTCGTGGACCAGGCAGCGCGCCAGCGCCAGCCTTTGTTTCATCCCCCTGGAAAGGGAGTCCACATAAACGCCGGCCTTATCCGGGAGGTTGACCAGCTCAAGCAGCATCTTGGCAAGGCGCTGCCGCTCCGCCGGGGGAATGTGATAGGCGGCGGCGAAGAACTCCAGGTACTCGCCGGCCCGCAGGCCATCGTAAACCCCGAAGAAGTCGGGCATGTACCCGATCCTGCCCCGCACCTCCCGCGCTTCCCTGACCACGTCCAGGCCGTCCACCGTGGCTGTGCCCGCATCGGGCAGCAGGAGGGTGGCCAGGATGCTCATGGCCGTGGTTTTGCCGGCGCCGTTCGGCCCGATCAGCCCGTAAACCAGGCCTTCGCCCACCTCCAGGCTAAAACCGTCGAGAGCCCTGGTGGCCCCGAAGTGCTTGCTTACTCCATTAAATCTAATCATCATGACACCACCCCTTCCACCGCCAGGCCCGGCCAAACCGGATAAGGACCCGGGGATTCCCCCGCCACTTTCAGCCGGACTTTATTATCATTCAGGTACCGGGACAGTTCGTCCGCGGTAATCCTTCTCCCACCGTCCGGAAGCTGCTCCCACTTATCCTGCTGGTGGTTGTATATCTCCACCGGAAGGGTGAACTGCCCCTGTATATACTGAATATCGAGAGCTTCAATCTTGAAATTGCTCCGTATGCCAGCGTCGTCGATATTGTAAACCAGGTCGACATGGCCGTCATAGATTACTTTTGACTCGGCGCCAGTCACAGCTGTATATTTAAGATCTCCGCGGCGCGGCGAAACAAACCCTGCCGGGAGGTGGAACCTGCCGGCGGCTATATCCATCTTAATTGCCTGTTTAACCAGGACCAGGCCGCAGTCTTCCCTTTGGCCGGGCTTTCCCGCCACCTCAAAGACCCCCGGCGGTCCGTCGTGCCATCCGATAAACTGGATGCCTGCCGGCCGCCCGGATTCACCGTATACATTTTCAGACAACATCTGCCGTTCCCGGTAAAAGGGGTCCCCCGGCCGCCTCCCCCGGCCGCCCAGCTCCGCCAAAAGCATCTCCGGGCCGGCTGGAGCGTTCAATTCTTCCACCGTTTCCTCGATGCGCACCGTACCTCCGGCGGGGAACCGGCCGATCTGGATCACCCGGCCGCCCAGGACCAGCCTGCTGTCCCGCAGGTCCAGGCCGGTTCGGTTGACCAGGTCTCCTTTTACGCTTTTGCCATCAAGGTAAAGCCTGCCTTCGATGCTCCCCATTCCCTGCCGCAGCCCGTAAGCATAAACCTGCCGCAAGGAGCCGTACTGAACGCCGCCAAAGTTGACGACAGCCTTCCCTTCACCCTGCTGGACCAGGGCAGGCCGGCCATCCGGACTGTCGTTGTTGCCGGACGGTACGCAGTACATATTGTCCGCAGCCCGGACGGCCAGGCCGCCGCCCCGGGCAGCCACCACGGTCGCGCCCGCCCGGACCTCGGCCAGTTCCGGCGAAAAAATCTCAATCGTGGCGAGCGTTTGCGCCAGGTAATTCTGCAGCCGGTTGGCGGGTGACAGAAGGTAAAAACTGCTGGCGGCAACCAGCGCCCCCGCAGGCACCAGGACCCACGCCCAGTCCCGCCGGTCCGCGCGGCGCAGGATGAAGTAGAGCAGCGGTCCCACGGCTGCCACGTAAACCAGCCACAACAATACCAGCACCGGCACCGGCGGTCCCGACAGCCGCGGTATGTAGGAACTGGCGTATAGGAGCGTGCCCACGGAACCCACCGGGCTGTACCGCAGGCTTTTATTATCCGGTTCCGCGGAAGCGCCGAACAAAGCGGACCAGACACCGCGGGCCTCATCGCCCAAATCACCGGGCAGGGCGCCGCAATACAGCACCTGTCCCCGCCCCAGCTCACGCCGGGCCAGCACCGGCACGCCGTTTTCCAGCGCTATAGCTCTCCCGGCCACCAGTTCGCCGGAGGCCACATCCAGCGGCCCGCCCGAGCGCAGGCCGGCGAGTTTTCCGTCAACCGTCCGCCGGCCGGCGGTACGGACCGGGCTGACATCGGAAAACACCCCGTCCGCACCGGCGCCCGCGCCGCCCATCAGCGACAGCGTACCCCCAAGGTGTACCCATTCTTTCAGCGCCCGGACCTGCCGCCCGTTCAAAAGAGGCGCGCTTGAGGGATCCACCAGGATTGCGTCTGCTGCCGCCAGGAGCAGGCTTTCTTCCGGCAATTCCCCCGGCGACAGGTATTTTAAGTGCACTTCGGCTCCCGGGCTCTTTGACTGCCAGGCCCGTTCCATTATTTCCCCGCTTAAGGCCAGGACCACCCGGACCCCGTCCGCCGCGACACCCTCCACCCGGGATTGGGCCAGGACCAGGCCGCCGGAAACAAGCTCAACCACCGGTTTCATGGAGGCCAGTTCCCCCGGTATCACCATGCGAAACTGTTCGCTGGCGCCCGCCGGCACCCTGACGTTTAAAATGAATTGGGCCAGGCCGGGCCGCTGCCTTTCCGGCTGCTCTTCATCCTGCCTGACCAGGATGGCCCCCTCGAATTCCGGACCGGAATTCTGCAAGGTTATCAACAGCTCCAGCGGCTGTTCCGTCCTGTACAGGCCGCCCAGCCCGGGCCGCACTTTCATTTCCACCGCGGCCGCGGCGGGAGCGGGGAAAGCCGCGGCAAAAACAGCCGCAACCAGCAGCGCGCACAAGAAATAATTGCTGAACAATACAATTCTTTTTCTCATTGCTGATCACCCCACCCGGTCAACCTCTCATGCAAATCCACCTGCACCAGCGCCACCGTCCCCCCGTCCCGGCGGGCCACCAGCAGGGTTTTCCCGTCCGGGCTGAAGTTTATGTTCTGAAAATTGCTTAACGGCTCCAGCAAGAGCGTGCGGGCTTCCCGGACACCTTCCGACTCCAGCCTGCGCAACCAGTTCAGCTCCTCCCCCCCGGACCTGTTATCCGGAGCCAGCAGCAGCCGGTCCCCCAACAGCGTGCGTCCGCCCGCCCGGCCGGAAAGAAGGCTGCCGCTGCGTCCCGCGTTGACGGCCCTGATTTCATCCTGACGCTGCTGCACTGTAAACAGGGGCGAGCCGTCCGGAGTGTAGGCGAGCACCCGCTCCGTTGTTTTTACCCTGATAAAAGCCAGATAGCCCCGGGAACTCCACACCGGCCGCTCCCCTTCCGTGAGACGCGCTTCACCGCCGCCTGGACCGGTCAGCCAGAGTTCCGGCTGCCCGGAACCGCCAATCCGTTCCACCACCAGCCGGGAGCCGTCCGGGGCCCAGGCGGGATGTCTTCCCGCGCCCAGGGACACCGGTTCCCTGCCCTTTGCCAGCAGGTAGATTTCATTTTCCCCCCCGGGTCCACTAAGGGAGCAGGCCAGGGTCTGACCGTCGGGCGACCAGGCGAGGCCGGACAGGCTTTTCCCCTGTTCCGCCTTCAGCAGCGCTTCGGGCTCCGCCAAAGCTGTCTCCAACAGCTGCGCGGCGCCGGGGTCCAGCGGAACTGAGGGCATAACAGCCGCGATAATCTCCTCGCCCCCCGCGTCGTAACGCCGCACCAGGGCCAGCCTGTCACCGGCTCCGGACAGGGCCGGCGAGGCGTAAGACTGCCCCCTGGGAGGCTTGACCGTGCCGGTCTGGTTGCCGTACCGGTCCAGCAGTTGCAGGGAACCGCCTCTTACGGCTAAAAATCCCCGACCATCAGGGAGGCAGGTAAAATCCAGCGGATTGTCTTCCAGCCAGAAGCGGCCTATCTCCCTGTTAGCCCCGGCCTCCAGCGTTTTAAGCGCCGCAGCCGACCACCACGTCCAGTAAGCGGCAACCAGCAGCAGCGCTGCCGGGAACAGCCATAAATATTTTAATCGCCTCCGGCCGGCCCAGGCAAAGAGGGATACCGGCCCGCCTTTTCCGGCCGCCGCCGGGGCAGGCCGGTCCTGGAACCCCGGGCTCCCGGCCTGCATTCCGGCCAGCCGCTCCCTCAATTCTTCCCTGAGCCGCTCGTTGACCGGTATCGCCCGGCGCACCTGCCGCATATGGCTCAAAAGTTCACCCAGGGAACCCCCGCCTGGATCAGGCTGCGGCCGGTTTTCACCATTGTCGCGGTAAGCATTGAGTGGGGTAACCTTCCCCAGTTCTCTGCCGTTCTTTTCGTCACCCCCGGGCAATTCTTCCACCCCGCTCTTCATTACTTGTGTATCCGGCCCTCAAGGCCCTGAGCGCCCGGTAATGGATCATCCGGACGGCCGCTTCCGATTTCTCCAGCACCAGGGCAATCTGGCTGAACTTCAGCTCCCCGGCGTACCTCAGGGAAACAACGTCCCGTTGTTCCGGGGACAGCCGCCACAACATATCTTTCAGCTGCCTCACCTCTTCACTGCGCAGCAGTTCTTCTTCGGGGCCTGAAGGAGCGGCCCCGAGGAGCGCCATTTCTTCTTCTGAAAAAACTCTCTCCCGGCGCCCCCGCAGGAAGTCAACGTAAGCGTTGTGGGCAATGCGAAACAGCCACACCGCAAAGGGGGCATCGCCCCGGTACTTGTGGAAGTTCTCCAGCGCATTTAAGAACACCGCCGCCGTGAGGTCGTCAGCATCCCAGGAGCTGTTTAACCGGTAGCGCAGGTAGCGGTTCACAGCGTCAAAATACCGGTCGTAAAGCACCGCAAAAGACGCTCCAGCGCTGTATTTCTTCCCGATTTCCGCTTTCAACCCGAAACACTCCCCGAAAACCAACCGTGGAACCCAGCGTTACATCCCGGAATATGAAAACCTGGAATTGCCGGGGTTAACTTCCTGATTGGTTGTCTATTCCTTTAGACGAGCCGGACGTGCAAAAAGTAACGGTAAAAAAAAGAATAATTTACCGGATGAAAAAGGGCTGCTGGGAAGACATGGGAAGACATGGGAAGAGAAGACATGGAGAAGACATGGGGACGGTTCTGATCAAGACATGGGGACGGAAGACATGGGCGGAAGACAGGAAGACATGGGGACGGTTCTGATGTCTAACTTCTCAGCAGGAGACATGGGAGACATGGGGACGGTTCTGATGTCTAACTTCTCAGGATTTTATTTACCTTATCCTTATTCAAACCGGTAATGGCGGCAATCTTCCTGATTGACAGGTTGGTTTTTGCTCTAAGATCTTTTATCACGCTATCCAAAAGCTGCACCTTCACTTCATTCTTATTTTTAAATCCCCGCTCCAGAAGCATCTTTTCAAAAAGCTCTCTTGCTGCTTCCTCATCCGTAACCCCTACCTCTTCCTTCAGGTCAATAAATGATTCTTCGGATTCCTCACTCATATATTCTTCAAATTTCTTCACTGCCGCTTTCCTGTCTTCAGAAAAAAGGCCCAGAATTGTATCGGTATCTAATATTTTTGAAAAGCAATTATCTTCATTCAGATAGCAATCATAGCTGCTCCATTTATAGTCAGCTGCTTTTTTAACTATCCCTGCCCTCACCGGATTCTGATGTATGTACCTTGCTAAAGTCAACACATGACTATCCTGCTCCACTACCTCACTCTTAAACCTGTCCTGGAATAGATGACCCACTCTTTTGTATTTCTTGTTGAAATAATAGACGTAGCTTACAGTAATACGTTTCATAACCCTGGCTATGTCCTCGACCCCTTCGCTTAACATTAAATGAATATGATTATCCATCAAGCAAAACGCATGCAGATAAAATCTGTTCCCCCGCTTCTTTTCATCCACCGTTTCCATGAAGCGCTGTTTATCTTCATCACTATTAAAAATACTTTTTCTCTCATTTCCACGAAGCATGACATGATAATACCCACTTTTGCTCCTGATCCTCTGCTGTCTTGGCATTTTTTATCACCCGGTGTACAATATACCAAAAGTAAGCATGTTTGTCAAGACAAAAGAACCGTCCCTTTGTCTCCCTTTGTCTCCCCTTTGTCTCCCCTTTGTCTCCTCTGTCTCCTTTTGTCTCCTTCCTTTGTCTCCTTCCTGTCTCCTTTGTCTTCCCCCTAATTTTCAGGACAATAGAAGGATAATACATAGCCCTTGAAGAAAGATAGGATATTCTGTCAGACTTTTGGGGGTGTTTTTTATATATGTCGAATACTCTTGATGAATTTCTGGACCAGACGCTGCAGGAGGACCTCAAAAACCTCAACAACGTCTACCGCAGCATGGTTAACGTGGTCAGGCGCGTGAAAACAGCAGTCGGCGAGGGCAACCTGGAAGCCCTGCAGCAGGCTTTGGCCCGTTACGGAGAGTTGCTGGACAAGCAGCGGGAAACACTGCGGGGCCTGCTGGAGAAACTGCCTTCTTTCAGTCTGCAGTCTTACCTGCAGGAAGAGTTTCACCGGGGCTTTATGGACGCCCTGGCGGCGGAGGGTCTGGCCGTAGAAGCGGAATACCCGGTTTACGAAGTCCTTCCTTATAAAGTGCGGGTGCTGCCGGAAAAAGAGATGGTCACCATCGACGACCGTGTTTACCGCAACCTGCGCCCCGCCGTCCTGGCCGGTCACTTGAAGAAAAACATCGACCGCTTAAACGCGGCTTCCTTCGATGCCCAGCGCTTTCTCCAATCCCTGGCGGCGGCTTACGACACGGAGATGGCCAAACAAATTGCCAAGACAAAAATCGATGTCAGCGAACAGGAAGTGTTGCTCAAAGATATTTACAACACCCTTACCCCGCTGCCCCGGCAAAAGCGCGACTACCCGGTCCAGCTTTTCGCCTTCGACCTGCACCGGGTATTGAAAAGCGGCCGGATGAACGCGCCGGACGGCAGGCGGCTCTGGCTGGGGAACGTGCGCAACAACAGGCAGTCGCTGGTGGTCCTGGACGCTCAGGGACAACCTCAACGTTTTGGTGTGATGAAGTTTTACAAGGAGGGATAGTCTGTGGAACCGGCAGTCAGGAAAGAAGCGCTGAAGAGCCTGCAGCGCGGGGAGCCGCCGCCGGACTGGCAGGCGCTCAAAGCAATCACGGTGGAAGAGCGGGAAGGAATCTGGAATTTCTGGCGGGACCACTACCTGTCCGATTATATTGCCCGCGGCGGCAGCAAAGTGAAGTTTCTCATCGGGAAACCGGGCTCGGGCAAGACACACGCCCTCCTCCTGATGCTGGAGGAGGCCCGGCGGCTGGGCTATGTCACCTTCTTCGCGAGCGCCCGCCGGATGCGCCTGAATAAGTTTGACTCGCTCTACCAGGCCGTGCTGGACGCGGTGGATGTGGAAACCCTGGTGACAGATTACTGCGATAATGTGGTGGGGAGCCTGGGCTACCAGCCCGGGCAGCTTGGACCGGAGCAGGATTTCTTCAACTGGGCGCAGGCGCAGGGCCGGGCGGCGGACAGCCTGCGGCGCGAGATCCAGGAAAAGCTGGACGAGCTTTACCAGGACCGGAAAATAAACCACAACTTCGCAATGGCGTTTACCCAGCTCTGCGCCCACCGCCTGGGTTTGCGCCGGCTGGCGGACGGACAGAAGGAAATCCTGCAGGGATGGCTGCAGGGCCGCCCCCAGCCGGCCAGGGCTTTAAAGCCGCTCAAGATTTTTACCCGCATCGACAAATACAACGCCAGGCACATGATGGCGTCTTTTCTCCATTTGCTGCGCCTCTGCGGCCGCCGGGGGCTTTGCGCGGCGGTGGACGACCTGAGCGCGTTGCTGGAACGCGGCCCCGAAGGGCGGGCGCTCTACGGCAGGGCCGCCCGCAACGAGGTCTACGAGAGCCTGCGGCAGCTGGTGGACGACTTCGCCGGATTCGAGGGGGCGTTTTTTGTCTTTGCCGGGCGGACGGAGTTGATCCATGATGAAAAGGGAGGCTTTAAGTCCTACGAGGCGCTGTGGATGCGCATCCAGAATGAAGTCTCGGGGACGCGTCCGAACAAATTTGCCGATCTTTTCAATCAGGACCTGCTGGTGAAGGAATTCTTTACTGCCGAAGCCTGCCTGGAACTGCAACAAAGGCTGAACGAAACTTTCGGTTTCGCCTCAGTTATCCGGCAGGAGGATTTTCACTGCCTGGTGGAGAACGTGAGCATGCTCTCACCGGTGCGGCGGGTGGTGGAGGCAATTGTCAACCAATACGACGCGGGAGGTGAAGGGGATGGAGAATTTTGCAGCCAGACAGGTCATTGAATGCCTGCGTTCCGGAGTTTCCTCCCGTAGCTTGAGCGCCATTTTTTCCTACGGCCGGGAGGCCGCGTGCGAGCGCGTGGAGCGCGAACTGGAACGGGTGCGACGGGACGGCGGCGTCCTTTCCCTGGTGGTCAAGGGCAACTTCGGCAATGGTAAAACGCATTTTTTGAACATCATCGCCCACAAGGCGGAAGAGATGAATTTTGCCGTCAGTTTCGTGCCGCTTTCCAAGGAAACTCCCTTCGATAAACTGGACCGCCTGTACCGCCGGGCGGCAGCCGGCCTTTACCTGCCGGGCCGCTCCCAACCCGGCTTTGTCCCCCTGCTGGAAGCGCTGCAGCCGGGCAGCGATCAGGCGAATGAGATGCTGAACTACGTTGCCCGTAACCTGCACCCGAAACTTGAGGCCGTGCTGAAAAACTACCTGGACGGCAGCGGTGACGCCTACAACCAGCATATCCTGGCCAGCGACCTGGCGGGCGACTTCGTTCCCGCCGCTCAATTGAAATCCATCCATCGCCTGAACTTCGGGAAAGCGCTGTCACTCACGCCTTTCAAGATAAAAGAAAACACCTTCGATTACTTTCGCTTCCTATCCCGCATGATCCGGGCCGCCGGCTATGCCGGGTGGGTGATCCTGTTCGACGAGTTTGAACAGTTGATGTACCTGGGCGTCACGGCCAGGGCCAACGCCTACCTGAACGCCGCCCGCTTTATGTCCCCGTCTTTCGGCCTGACGGGAACTTATTCTGTATTTTCGGCCTCATCCAACCTCTGGTCGGAATTGATCTGGAAGCAGAAAAACAGCGACTACGATATTGTGCCGCAGAAACTGGCGGCCAAAGAGAGGCAGTACGACATTCCCACGGTGCGGGAAGTTTTCGGCAGTTTTTTAAAAGAAAACCTTTTTCTGGACACTCTCTCCACTTTCGACATCCGCCGTATGCTCCAGGCCGTTCGCGACCAGCACGCCCTGGCCTACGGCTGGCAGGCGCCGGACGACATCAGCCGGGCAACGGCAGGCCTTCCTGCGGATCGGCCCTTGCGTACGGTGATCCGGGCCGTGGTGGAGTACCTGGACCTGCAGTATCTCTACGGCGGCAGGCCGGAGATTGCGGCGGTGATGCCGGAGGAGATCCTGCCGGGCGATTTGCCGGAGGATGAGCGGGAAGAGCAGGAAAAGATTCAGGATCATGAGCACGAATGTCTATAGCCCCGGGACCGGCGCCCGGAGCATTTTTATCGCACACAAAGTAATTGCGGGAAGGGTGTCGCTTCCTAATGAAGAGTAAGATTAAACGGGTCTTGGTTATTTTCGGGATTCTAACAGTTGTTATGGCAAGTTCAGTCCTGCTTATAGATCATTATGTTCAACGGGCAGGCTCAAAATATATTCTTGGTCCCGATGAGGCGCCTCAAGCGGATGCTATACTTGTTCCAGGCGCTTACGTTTTTCCGGACGGCACGGTATCTTTTATGCTCAATGACCGTTTAATTGAAGCATGTGAGCTGTATAAAAGAGGAAAGGCTGAAAAGATATTGGTAAGCGGTGACCACGGGCGTAAGAATTACGACGAGGTTAACGCTATGAAAAATTTCCTGAAGGATAAGAACATTCCAGAAAAAGACATTTTCATGGACCATGCCGGCTTTAACACATACGAGAGTATTTACAGGGCAAGGGATGTCTTTCAAGTCAAAGAGGTTATTATTGTAACCCAGGAATACCACCTGATGCGGGCAGTATTCATCGCCAGGGAGCTGGGACTCGAGGCTTACGGAGTAGCATCCGATCGACACGATTATGGTGAAGTTATGACAATATATAGATTGAGGGAGGTTGTAGCCAGGAACAAGGATTTTTTCAATGCGAAGTTCCTTAAACCTCAACCTGCTTTCTTAGGAGAAGTTATACCAGTAACTGGAGATGGGCGGCTCACGGACGATAGATGATGGAAGTTTTAACATGATATTAAGCGAGAAGTTCCCCCACCTCTAAGGTGGTGGGATAACTTATCCCTTCTATATATATTTTTGTCCTTTTTTCTCTTCTGACTTCTGACTACTGGGCTTCTGAATGTGAGGTGCATTTTTGCGCGCTGATGCATTGATCGAGTCTTTCAACGGGGCGCTGGCGGAAGAAATAACTTACCTGCGCAATGAAGGAGGCCGCCCCCTGGTGGTCCTGGACGGTGTACTGGTTTACCGGGGCCAGGAGGGGTTCCTGTATTCCTTCGACCTGGAGGTGGATACTTTTCTCCTCGACGGCACGCCGGTGCGGCTGCGCTACGGCTCCCGCGAGACCCGGGGAGAGGTGGTGACCGTGCGGGGTTCAGAGTTGACCCTGGCGCTGTATGAGAACCTGGGTGAACTCCTGGAGCGGGCTGAAGTGTTCTGCGAGCCCTGGTTTTTGCTGGCCGCCCTGCAGGAACGGCTGCTTGATGTGCCGGAGAGGAACCTGCGAATGGCCCTGGCCGTGCTGGAAAAAGTGCCGGCGCGCCGGCGGCGCCACGTTTCGCCGTCAGCCGCAGCAGGCGCCCAGGAAGAAGCGTTGCGCCTGGCCGGCGAAAGGGAAATCACCTTTATCTGGGGACCGCCGGGCACAGGCAAGACCGAAACCCTGGCCCGGATCGCGAAGCTCTTTTCCGAGCAGGGCGGACGGGTGCTGATCCTTTCTCACGCCAACGTGGCCGTGGACGGCGCTGTGCTGAGGGCGGCGGCCCGGATCGGTGCGCCGGCCCGATCCGGCCTGGTGGCGCGCTACGGCTGGGCCAGACTGCCGGAGTTGCGGCAAAGCGGCCTGCTGGCTTCCAGCCTGGCTGCCGCCGGTTGTCCGGAGCTGCGGGAGCGGCTTAAAGAGCTGGAGGACGAGCGCGGCGAACTGCTGGCCGGGTTGCGCGCCGGCCGCCCCCGTGGCGAACGCCTGACCGAGGTGGAGCGGGCCTTGCGAGATCTCAGGGCGAGGTTGAAAGAAGCAGCGGCGCGAGTGTGCCGGGCAGCGCGGGTTGTCGGCTGCACCCTGTCCACGGCGGCGGTCGATCCGGTGATTTACATGGACCACTACGACTTCGTGCTGGTAGATGAGGCCAGCATGGCCTATATCCCCCAGGTGTTTTTTGCCGCCTCCCTTGCGGGGAGAAAGCTGGTGGTGAGCGGCGACTTCCGCCAACTGGCGCCGGTGGCGCTGGCTGGGACGCCGGGGGTGGAACGCTGGCTGCGGCGGGACATCTTTGAGGAGGCCGGGATTACGGCTGCTTTTGAAAAAGGGCAGGCGCCGGACATCGCCGTGCTGCGCCTGCAGCGGCGGATGCACCCGGCCATCGCCGGGTTCGTGAACGACTTTGTCTACGGCGGGCTGCTCTACAATGCCCCGGAGACATCCGGACGAGCCGAGCTGGCCGCTGCCGGGCCGTGCCCGGGAGCGGCGCTGACGCTGGTGGACTTGAGCGATCTGCCCGCCTTCTGCTACCGGCACGGTTCTTCCCGCTTCAACCCTTTGTCTGCTTTCCTGGCTCTGACGCTGGCCAGGCAGATCAGGTCGGGCGGCCTCACGGTGGGCCTGCTCACGCCCTACGCCGCCCAGGCCAGGCTGCTAAACTCTTTGACGGCGGGACTTTTAGGAGGCGCCGGCGCCCGTTCTGAGGCTGCCGGCCTGACGGCCGCCACGGTCCACCGCTTTCAGGGAGCGGAGCAGGACGCGGTAGTGCTGGACCTGGTGGACTCCTATCCCCAGCGCGGTCCCGGCGGCCTCCTTTCCCGCAGGGAAGGGAGCGTGGGGCAGCGGCTGCTTAACGTTGCCGTCACCAGGGCGCGGGGTAAGCTTTTCGTCCTGGCCTGCCGCGATTTTCTGGAGAACAGGCTGCCCGGCGATTCTGCCGCGTGCGGGCTTTTTCGTTTCATCCGGGAAAACGGCCGGGTGATTGGGGGCAGAGAACTCCTGGCCGGCCTGCCCGGCCGCGTTACGGGCAAAGAATTGGAATTGGAATGGCACGCCGGGCGGCGGCAGGCCCTGGAAGCCTGGGAGGCCGACGTCCGCCGTGCGGTGTCCGTGCAGCTGGATTGGCCCGCCGCGGCCGGCCAGCCTGAGAGGCTGGTGGCAAACACCCTGCGGCAGGCGCAGGCGGCCGGCGCCCGCCTTTCCCTGCGAGCCGGCCGGCCGTCGCTCTTCCCGCCTGAACTGCGGCCGTATGCCGTGCGGTATGCTGCCGCACACACGCCGCTGACGGCGGTGGACCGGGATATCTTCTGGTACGGCAGCCCCTGGCCGGGAGACGGCAAAGTGGACCGCTGCAGCGTCCGGGTGGCGGGGGAGAGGGTGTGCCGCAACCTGATTTACCTGTTGGAGATGCCCCTCACTCAAGGGTTTTACGGGGAACGCTACGCCGGCCTGCAGGCGTATGTGGAAAACCGGTATACCTGCCCCCGCTGCGGCGCCCCGCTGACTGTGCGTTCGGGAACCGGCGGCGGTCATTTCCTGGGCTGCACCGCCTATCCGCGCTGCGATCTTCCGGCCGCCAGGCTCACTTTGGAAATTATAGAAGGCTACCTGGCCGCAGCCGGACTGACCTGCCCGGCCGGCCACCTTTTAAGGGCAGTTCCGTCAAAATACGGGCCTCTGACAGTCTGCTCCCACAGCCCGGCCTGCCGCTGTGTTTATCAGGTCAGGGACCTTCTTTAACCAGCAAGCGAACTGCAATTCAACATTATTGAATGAGTATCGAGAAATCTGATCAGAAGTTTTATAAAAAAGTGTCAGCCGCATTTCCCGATATTCTACCTTTACTTATCAATTGCCCGTATCCGGTATATATCACCCGAGCGAGGCACTTTCCCCAACAGTGAACCATCCATCCCTTCGCTCCACTCAGGAAGGAGCTTCCTGAGTTAAAGATCCCCTTTTCGACCTGAAGGATGTTGGCAATCACTGCTGCCCAAAATTTTTATATTTTAACCTGTAACATTTTGCGTTTTCAAACGACTATACAGTTAAACAGCTTAAAGGGGAGATTCATTTGAAAATGATTAAGAGGACAACCGCCGCCGTGCTGGCGGTGGGCATGTTGCTGGCCGCGCCCGCCTGGGCGGCGGAAAAAGAGGCGTCTACTGTGCAGGAGATGAAAGGCGGTGTGGGAATCATACTGCTGAAAAGTAATGCTGCCGGACAGAATGTGGAAAAGGTGGAGTTGAACGAAAAACAGCGGCAGGCCCTGGAAAAGATCTATCAAATCGTGCCCGAACTGAAGGAACTCTCTCTTGAAAGTGTGCATGACGGGGGAGAGGGCACCTGGAAGGTAGCCCTGAGCAACCGCGCCGGAGAGACGGAGCCCGGCATTATGCATGCTCATGCCAGTCTTGCTTTTGATAAAGACACAAACGAACTGATCAGTTTGCATGTTCAGAATCCGGATTGGGCTTCTATAGATCTCCCTTCACCCGGACTGGCGAGAGAGAAGGCGGCTGAATTTGCCCGGCGGGTCCTGGGAGACAGGATAAAGGACTACCAGATGAGCGATCGAATGGGCTACGGCGGTGCAAGCACGCGGGACGACAAGGGGAACGAGATAACGTGGGCCTCGGCAAGCGTGCAGTTCGAGCGGCTGATCAACGGCATACCCTTTTTGAGCAGCGGCTTTAGGGTAAACGTAGACGCCGCCGGTCATGTCACCGGATATTATGCAGAAGGGTATCATGAGAAAGACGACGGCTTAATGGATGCGGATCCGGCTTTGTTCCCCGATCCTTCCCGGGCCGTAGCGAAAGAAGAGGCGGAAAAGGTTTTTGCCGGGCTGCTGGAAATGAAGCTGAACTATGTTGAGCGACAGCCTCTGAAGTACCCCGCGTTTGGTGGAGAGAAGGTCGAAACCCGGCCGGCTTTGATGTATAATCCTTCAATTGATACGCTCATAGACGCTGTGACGGGCAAGCCGCTGGCCGGTTACCAAGAGCAGCCGCTGACCAGCCGGATAAGCCTGGCTGGAGAGGGCAAGAAACTGGTCGCCGGGACTCCCGAAGCGGCGGCCGCTCTACTTGCCGCTGAGACCGGCATAGATATTTCCGGCATGAAGTTTAACGGGGTAGAAGAGCGGGAAGAGTCCCTTGATCCGGGAATTAAGGTAAAAGAGTACAGATGGATGTCCGAACCCCAAACGGGGCAGGACGGCAGGCCGGATCACAGCACGATGCGGTTTTTGCATCTCAGCGCGCTGGCGGACACGGGCCGGGTAGTCGGCTTCAACCTCCAGGATGAATCCGGGCGCGGCAAAAAGGCGGTGGTATCCAGGGAAGCCGCACAGGAAACGGCGGTTCAATTTATGCAAAGGTGCCTGGACAAAGGAGCGGCCGAGCTGGAAATGTACGTCTACCCGCCGGGCGAAGAAAGCGTTCCCGAATGGGTGGACAGGAGCAAGCTGGAAGGCAACGGGCAGCGGCCGGAATTTCATTTTACCTTCACGTGCACCCACCAGGGCATTCCGGTTTCAGACCGTTCGTACTCTGTAACTGTAGACGGGCTTACAGGCAGGATTACAGGTTTTTACGACGGGAACAGCAGTTCATCCGTCGCCCTTCCGGACAGCAAGGATGTTGTGACGGCTGAAGCGGCAAAGGCCGAGTTTTTGAAAAGCCACCCGCTGCGCCTGGTTTACCTCTGGCCTGAATATTTCGGACAGAAAGCTCCCAACCCTCTTCTGGTATATATGCCGGATTACGGTGGAAGCTGGGGGTACATCGACGCCTTAACCGGAAAAACGGTGACGGTGGAGATGAATTAACTTAAAATTGGCGGTAATAACCTGGGAGCCGGGGTCTGCAGCAGGCCCCGGCTCAATAGGTATTGAATATATAACCCGTCTGCATCGAGAATTTGAAAAGTATTGTAAGCGGAGCTTGCCGGGCAGGTGGAGCGCGCGCTTTCCCCCGGAAGATTACCGGTCGGCGATTTTCATGCATGAATAGGATGGTGAAACTAATATCGAATCACTAGGAGTTTGATGGTATTTGGACCCGAAAAAGAAAACTGTTATTTTAATTATCTTGATTCCGATCATACCCACCATGTTAATTTTGGCGGATTGTAGTAAATCAAAAGTAGTTACGGTTAGTTCGATGCAGCAGGATAATTTTAGTTTGCCTCAAGTCAATGTCGCTGCATTCAAAGGTCAGGGGCGGCTGGCATTTGTCTGGAACAACTTCCTTAAAATATCCAGAGTGGCTGGCCTGGTCGCCTGACGGAAGCAAACTGCCTGCCGTTAAAGGTAGAGAGCTCTCCTGGGTACTATGGGTATGTTTCATGGCTTGACATCTTAGCCTTCTATGGGAAGCAATCAATTCCTTTAAGGGATTAGAAATACATTAATTGATTACTTTTAATGAACCTGTTTGTTTCTTGCGCCGTCATACTTTTGAGTCACGGTGGTTAAATTGCCGGAGGGTGTTCAATGGCTTGGCCAGGCGAATTGTTTTAATAGCGCTTGTTGTAGTGTTGGTTATTTTTATATGTAACAATGTTATTGGCCGTATTTATTCAATGATCCCTGTCCAAAGGGCAGTATTTGATAATATCCAGAGGTCGATACTTGAATCCATAAATGGTATAAAGAAACAAGCGCTGCCCATCGCGGCCGAATTTCCGGGAAGAGAAGCAGCCTTGAGTTCACCATGTATTGCTGTGCAAAACTATTTACATGGAAATGATACCGTGGAGTTGAGTGTATATAATCTCGAAACAGGCGAGAAATATACCGTTCCCACTATCGGAAAACACATTTCCGGTTTTGATATCGAAGGCAAGAATGTGGTTTGGGCGGACCTGCGCAGCGAAACGCGTGACCCGGTGCAGACAGAACCGTCCGGAAAATTTACATATAACCAGAGTAAACTCAACTGGGACGTGTTCCTGTACAACCTGGAAACCAAAGAATTAAAGCAGCTTACCCACAACCCGGCGGCGCAGCGCAATCCCCGCATCTGGCATAATTATGTCGTCTGGGAGGACAACCGAGACGATACTACGGACGACTATTACGGTATCTGGAACGTCTACCTTTACGACCGAAGTTATCAAAAAAGCAAATCTGGAGGTGGCTGAGATGATTAAATCCGGCAAGACTGTCGTTTTCCCGGTTCTATTCTTATTCATTTTCACCCTTCTCGCGGGGTTGGCCGGCAGACCCCGGGAGGTTTGGGCCGCCGGACAAAGTCAGGCTGCCGCCGGCGCGGGGGCAGCGGCAACAGGCGAGTCCCTTGACGAGTTAAGAGCAGAGCTGTGGAAAACCACGGACGTGCTGGAAAAAAGAAACATCGTTGATAATTTTAAATCCATGCCGGGTCCGGACGCCGCAGCGGCGCGGGTTTTGCTGGACTACCTGAAGGAAAACCCCGGAATAGACATAGACCCCGGGAATGTCATTGACGCCCTGGTTAAGCTGATGACAGACGAACAGGTTAGCCAACTGACGAAAGATATCAATACCTATATCGATACCACCTATAATGGAGCTAATTATTACCCGCTCCTGGTTCCTGTCTTGGCCGCCCGCATCAATAATCCGAATGATTTGACCAACGCCGTACTTTCTCTGCAAGAAAGCTGTTATTTCGAAGCATACCGCCAATTATTGCCGGAGGCCCGGCAGAAGATCTTCACCGAGCCAGCCGGTATGGTACAGTGGCTGGACGAGGTTTATGCCAAACTAACTAAGCCAATGGCCCGGGAGAGCCTTGTTCATGCCGTCGTGACGGTTGTCCAAAAACAGCCGGCCGGCGCCAGCCGTTCGGCCGTCACCGGCTGGCTGTGGCGCGTGCAGGAAAAGGAACCTGATCCGGTTAACCGCTGCCACCAGCTTTTTACCCTTTATGAACTGGGAGAAGCCAGGGCTTTGAGAGCAATAGAAGACCTCTATTCCGGACTTCCGTCCACCGGGGCAAAAGTTGACTTGATCCATAGAATCGGCAGCTTTACCCGCTCGCAGCTTAAAGATACCGATAAAGACGGTTTAATTGAATGGTTATGGAAAACGGCCGAAAAAGATGCGTCGCCGTATTGCCGCCAGGAATGCCTTGCCGTTCTCTACACTAATTTAGGCCAGGAAAAGGCCTTGGAGCAGTTCGTGCGGGATACTGACCAAAACGGGGTGGCTGCCTTTGCCGGAGAAGATAATATATTCCGAATTGACGGTCCTGACTGGCAGTTGTTGAGGGACGCCGGCCAAAAATACCCGCAAAGCTACCTGGGCCGGGGAATCAAGGCCTACGAAGAAGTGCGGGGGTGGCCTTATTTTGAAATAGACCGTCCAGAAGAATCATTTGAAGTTATCTGGGTGCCTCCTTACGGGGACGAGCAGTACGATCCGGACCGGGAAATCCCCGGCTGGGAAAAGTTTTTGGCTGAATTTCCCCGCCACCCGGCCTCGGACGACGCCGCCTACCGCCTGGCCCGCTGCTACGAGATCAAAGGCCGTTATGCCGACGCTGTCAAAACGATGCAGAAGGCGCGCTATTTGCCTGACGGGGACATGCGCTACGCGGCGGAC
>DAOOVD010000047.1:0-19002 GCA_035369845.1 Bacillota bacterium
GGAACCACCAGAGTCGGGCGTCGCCGGTCTGTTCGACCACGATGCCGTCGGCGCCCTGCTCGCGGCCAAACTGGTGCGGGAAGCCATTCTGTCCATCGGCGGTCCGGTTTAAAAAAAGCGGCAGATGCCTTAAAAAACGCAGAACCTGAAAAAATTCCATTTGACTTCGGACAACGTATTGAGTATACTTATGATTGTCAGCGATTCAGCTAGAAAATGCTGTATTATATCATAAACGGAGCTGTGGTGTAGTGGCCTAACATGCCTGCCTGTCACGCAGGAGATCGCGGGTTCGACTCCCGTCAGCTCCGCCACTTTTATGCCACGGTAGCTCAGTTGGTAGAGCAGCGGACTGAAAATCCGCGTGTCGCTGGTTCGATTCCGGCCCGTGGCACCAGTATGATAAAGCCCTTCGGGGTTTTATTTTTTTGCCTGAAGCGGAAGCGGGATTGGGTCCCAAACTTAAATAGGACATTAGTCCTATTGACATACGGGACTACTAAAAATAGAATTTTTTACTAGAAAAAGGTAAAACAGGTCGAGGGAAGCTGTTATCCCGCATTTGTAATAAAAGTGCTTGAAAGACGCGGGATATTCTAATAGCAAAAACGGGTAGAGAGAGAAAGATGCCTTATACAACAGAATTACGTCCATGAGCGCACGGGGCTAAGATGAGAAGATGATTAGCCCTGATTGTTTATTTTTTAACGAGGTTTGTGCAGGTATGGATTGTCCGCGGGGTGCCACGTGAAAGACAAAGATAAGGATAGGGATAAGACAAAAGAACAGCTTATCGACGAACTGTCTGAAATGCGCCGGCAGGTTGCCGAACTGAGGGAACTGGAGGCGGGCCACAGACAGGCATGGGAAAAGCTGCAGCATGAAAAGTCGCGTCTCCTGCAAATTTGCAACGGTTTTGACGATATACTGAGCAGGCTGGAGCTTATGGAAACCTTGAAGCGGGTTTCTTCCCGTTTTGTTGGCGTCGTTGATTACGACGACGCCATCAACGCTTCCCTCGCCGACATCGGAAGCGTGAGCGGAGCGCACCGCGCTTATTTGTTTTTCTTTAACAAGGACGGGACGATGGAAAACATGTATGAGTGGTGTGCCGGGGGCGTAAGTCCGCAAATAAACAATCTTAAAAATCTCCCCATCAAGACGTTCCCGTGGTGGATGGAGAAATTGCGCAGGGGCGAAGCCATTCACATAACGGATGTTTCCGCGCTGCCGGCGGAAGCGGGAGCTGAAAAAGAAATACTGCAGAACCAGGACATCAAATCGCTTCTGGTTTTTCCCCTCTATGTCAAAGGGTTGATGCAAGGCTTCATAGGTTTTGACAACGTCAGCGAAACCGGGCTGTGGAGCGATGATCACATGGCCCTTCTCCGCGTGTTTTCGGAGATCATCGGCAACGCCATCGAGCGCAGGCGGGCGGACGAAGAACTGCGTATCGCCTACCGGCAGCTTCAGGACATAATTGAATTTCTCCCCGACGCCACCTTCGTCATCAACCGGGAAAAAAAGGTAATCGCCTGGAACCGGGCGATTGAAGAGATGAGCGGGGTTTCCAAGAAGGATATTCTCGGCAAAGGTGACTATGCTTACGCCATCCCTTTCTACGGGAAAAGGAGGCCTGTTTTAATTGACCTTATCTTCGATGAGGACAGGGAAACCGAGGCCAAATACGAGTATGTGAAGGCTGCCGGTTCCACGCTGTTCGGCGAAGTGTACATACCGTCGCTTCTCACGGGCAAGGAAGCTCACCTGTGGGTCAAGGCCTCGCCTCTTTACGACAGCGAAGGCAACCTGATCGGCGCTGTCGAGTCGATACGGGATATCACCGAGCGCAAAAAAACCGAAGAGAAGCTCAAATATTTGAGCATGCGCGATCCGCTCACCGGTCTCTACAACCGCAATTACTTCAAGGAAGAGATGAACCGGATCGGGAACTGCGGACGAGACCAGGTAAGCATAATCGTCTGTGATGTGGACGACCTTAAATTCATCAACGACACGCTCGGCCATGACGCGGGGGACGCCATCCTCGTCGCGGCTGCCGGTGTCATCAAGGCTTCCTTTCCGGACGGCAGCACGGTCGCACGGATCGGGGGGGACGAGTTTGCCGTCCTGCTGCCGGGCAGCGATGAGGAGACGGTGCGGCTCGCCTGCAAGCGGATAAAAGATAATATTGCGCGTTACAACGAAGCGAACCCGGACTTTCTCCTGAGCATTTCCATCGGTTTCGCTACCAGGAACGGCTTGTCCAAGAGCATGATCGCCCTCTTTAAGGAAGCGGACAAAAGCATGTACCGGGAGAAGTATCAGCACGACGGCAGCGCCATCATCCAGACTCTCAAAAAGACGCTTGAGGCGAGGGATATTTTGACTGAAGGCCATGCGGAGCGGATGCAGGATTTGGTAACAGCCCTGGCCGAAGCGATATCCCTGCCGGCCGGCAGGATTGATGATTTGCGCCTTTTCGCCCAGTTTCACGATATCGGCAAGGTGGGAATCTCGGACAGGATACTTTTAAAACCGGGTCCCCTTACCCCTGAGGAGCACGCTGAAATGCAGCGGCACTGTGAGATAGGTTATCGCATCGCTATGTCGGCGCCCGTCCTTGTCCCGATAGCGGATTGGATTTTGAAGCACCACGAATGGTGGAACGGGGACGGTTACCCGCTGGGGCTGAGGGGTGAGGAAATTCCGTTGGAGTGCCGCATTCTGGCTATTGCCGATGCTTATGACGCCATGACCAGCAATCGCCCATACCGGAAGGGCCGGAGCCACAGAAAATCAAAGGCCGAGCTGATTAGGTGCGCCGGCCGGCAATTCGATCCGTATCTTGTAGATAAATTCATCAAAGCGATAGAAAACGACAGCAGGTTGAACAGAAGCATTATCTGGTGATTTACGGCTTACCCGCGCCCGCCGCCGTCCTGCGGGAGCGGGGCCGTTGCCCGGGGATGAACGCCCCCCTCTGAAGGGTGTCCGGGGGCGTCTACGAGAGTGACGCTGTTCAATATGATTTCCTCCTCGGCCAAGATGAAACCGTTTTTATAGAACCGGCGGCGGATTTCGGCCCTGGGGACGACGGCGGTGAGTTCGTTTCTGGGGGGGAGCGCCGTATCGCGTTCGATTTTCAGTTTGATGTCGCCAATAATTATTTCAATTTGATTTCTGGCAACTCCAGCAAGCGGGAATGTGCCGGCAGTCAAGAACCTTGCCGTTTTACGGCCCGCCCTTTTCTTTTTAAAAAAGGAAAAGTTCAACTTGAACATGATTAATCAACTTATCACGGGACCCGGCGGCCGGGCCGGAATGAATTGCCCGCGCCGGGCGGCCCGTGCAATTTAATGGTATATGGTATGAAGAAGGCGGAGTGTTGGTTACACGGGACGCGGAAATAAATTTGCTGAAAGCGTGCAGGCTCCTTTCAAGCGGATATTGACGCCTTTTAAAAGTTAGTGCGAAACCCTTGCTTGACAAGGCGTGCCAAACCATGTTAAACTAAACATCGCAAGGCTTAAAGACCCGTGAAGATCTCTTTCCGGTAGCTTATATCTTGACAAACAAGACAAATATGATATCATATAACACACATGCGGAAGTGGCTCAGTGGTAGAGCATCGCCTTGCCAAGGCGAGGGTCGCGGGTTCGAATCCCGTCTTCCGCTCCATTTATTGTGGCGACATAGCCAAGTGGTAAGGCAGAGGACTGCAAATCCTCCATTCCCCGGTTCAAATCCGGGTGTCGCCTCCATCTGATATGCTAACTGGCGATCCGTAAGGACGGCCAGTTTTAATTTTTGTCGTCCGAAAAGGATCGGCAAAGAAGTTTATATAGGCAACCCCGGCGTCCGGGTCAAGCTCAATACTGTGGATGAAAGCGCGTATGGAATCCCGCTTTTCTTTGTTTGTGCCGGTGGTCATGTGTAAATCGTAAAATAGGACAAAAATTGTTCCCTGAAAATGCGAAGGCCGGACGGGTGCCCGGCTGTTATCATAAACCTTTTAAATCAGGTGGTTTTTCTATTGACTTAACATCTTTCGGCCAGCGCAGGAAAAAGAGGGTTTCACCGGCCGCGGCCTGCACGGATTCCGCAAGGAATTCGCCGTAAAAAGGCACGCGGAATACCTGCGGGAGGTGCAAAGCCTGATAAAGTAGTAGTAATATGTGCGCGCGGATAAGAATCGTTCTGTGGATAATGTGGATTCTGGGGATAACGCGATGAACCCTTCTGTCGAAGACAAATCTTCAGAAGGGTGGTCTGTTAGAACAATTCTAAAAAATGCTGGTTTCGATGGGGCGCCGGTGGAGGTGGAGTATATTTCCAAATGGGCTGGAGTGTTTTCTCCTGAAATGATCGAGTATGCGGTGAATAAGGCGGTGTTGAACGGCAAAAAGAGCCTACCGTATATTGCGGGTATTTTTAAAGACTGGTTAGAAAAAGGCGTTAAGAGTATTGAGCAAGCCGAGAGGGAAACCAGATATGATTCTATACTTATGAAACTGTCAAAAATAAGAAATATGCGATAAGAAATATGCGGGACCAGGGGAAAAAGTGAACCTCCTCCGGCCTTTGCATAAGAACTCCGCTTTGCGAAACTGCCGGTCAAGATTCTCAACCTGATCTGCCAACACTGTTATTCAAGATTCTTAACCGCAGCTTCCGGTCTGGCTCTGTCCACCGGGGGACCATAAATGCTCCCGGTTTTTTTATTTTTAGCACATGTATCCTGGTTAAAAAGTATAATATATTGACGGTAATTTAAGAAAAAAAAGGAAAATGGGGGTAATAAAGCTGTTTGGCGAGGATTTTGTCAGGCAATCAATAGATTTAAACCTCTTCTTTTTGAGGATAATGAAGGAACACTCCTTCTTTTTAGAAGGAGGCTTCACTCCCGTGAATTCGAACTGGGCACGGCAGGCAGATAATTTTAAGGTGCAGTTTGAAGCCCTGTTAAAAGAAGCTGTTTGTCTTGCCAATGGATTTGTCAGCCCCGGCGCGGTGTCTTCAGGAGAAATAGTTACTAAATTTACACTTGATGCCGAAAGGGCGTCCCAGTTTTACACAGGCATTCCGATTGACACCGGCATTACCGTAGCGGAACTCTCCCTGACCGGGGGAGCAACAGTTAATACGCAAACCACGGCCCAGCGGGTATTTGACTTAAACAACAGGGCGATTAACGCTGCGCAGGCTTTAATCGGTTTCAAAACGTCAATTCTGGACAATGTTTTGGCTTGCAGGATGTTTACGTTTAACTATCCGCTATTGATCGATCACATTCGCAGAGAAGCCGTCCTGTTTGTAGAGTTGCTCAGAAGGCTGCAAAACTGTGTTATGGAAGACATGGTCCGGTTTGCAGTCGAGCAGGAGTCTTTCTGGAATAGAATAATGGCCGAGCACGCCAAGTTTATCAGGGGACTGTTGGATCCGTCTGAAGAGGCTTTATTTGAGACAGCTGATAAGTTTGGCAGGGAGTTTGACGAGCTTACTGCGAAGGCGCTGGCTTTGCACAATCAAATTGCCCTTTTGCCGCAGGTTACACAGGAAAGCCTGCAGGCAACTGTAAGGATAAAAGACTTCAAGAGACAGGGTACGGAGGGCATTCTCGCTTGCAGAATCAGGTCTGTCATATTGCCTTTATTAGGCGATCACGTACTGAGAGAAGCAAGTCATTACCTGCGGCTGTTGGAGATTTTCAACAGGATTGCCTGAATGCGGAGACCCATGGAGAAGATTAAGCGGGACAGAGAAAACTTCTGCAATCAGAGCGATCAGGTAATAAGCACCTGAATTTTGGCCAAAACCTCCGCAATAACCTTTCCTGGTGCTTTGCATAAAAATTCTGCCTTGCGAACCCGCCAGTCAAGATTCTTAACCTGATCTGCCAGCACCACTCCAGAGACGTTTAAATTCGGAGGCAGTTGCACCTCAAAAGGATATCCTTTAGCCTTTGATGTGATAGGGCACATAATGGCCAGGCCAACCTTGCTGTTATACGCCCCTGGTGAGATTACCAGTGCCGGCCGGCGGCCGGCCGGCTCATGCCCTGCTTGCGGACCGAACTGGAGCCATACGATATCGCCTCGTTCTGGGCAGTAAGCCGGTTCTACCATATTTCTCTCCCTACAGGAGGTCCGGAATTTACTTCTTCATGAATATTTTGAGGTGTTATTTCGTTCAATAGTGTCTCCAGATCGTATTTTTTCCGGCCAATTATAATTGCATTGTCTTTAACATGAAGATCAACCGGCATACCTTCAACCAGGCCGATTTTTTGTGCTATTGACTTTGGAATGCGAATTCCTAAGCTGTTACCCCATTTAGTAACATGGGACTGCATTATTTGGACCTCCCCCAAAAAATCTGTTTATACATAGTATATACTTTTTATTCGAAACTATCAAGAACTAAAAAATTTTAATAACCAGGCGGCCCGGGCAACCCCGGGCTATATGCTTTTGGGTGCGATGCTGTCTTATGATGATATCGGATACTTCGATGAATACAAGGAACTCCCTTTAAGCATGTCGAATATTACCAGAAGTTTTTTCTTTAATGTTAGTGGAGGTCAGCATGAACAATTTCAACGAGAAGGCAAGTTTTATCTGGTCCATAGCGGAGCTGCTGCGGGACAGCTTTAAACGGAGCAAGTACCAGGACGTGATCCTGCCCCTGACGGTCCTGCGGCGCATCGACTGCGTGCTCCAGCCGGCCAAGGAAGAGGTGCTCAAGGTCTACAACAGGCTGAAGGGCAAGCTTGAAAACCTGGCCCCCCAGCTCTGCCGGGCATCCGGCTATGCCTTTTACAATACATCTCCCTATGATTTCGAGCGGCTGCTGGACGACGCCCCGAACCTGGCCGCCAACCTGCGGGCCTATATTAACAACTTCAGCGACAACATGCGCGAAGTTCTGGAGAAGTTCGACTTCGACAACACCATTACCAAGCTGGATGACGCGGGGCTGCTTTTCCTGGTTCTTGAGAGGTTCAAGAACATTGACCTGCACCCGGACAGGGTAAGCAATCTGGAGATGGGCTACATCTTCGAGGAGTTGATCCGGAAATTTAACGAGGCCCTGAATGAAAACCCCGGGGAGCACTTCACCCCGCGGGAAGTGATCCGCTTAATGGTCAACCTCTTATTAGCCCGGGATGCGGAAGCTTTGAGCCGGAACCACATCGTCCGCACGGTCTATGACCCGTGCGCCGGTTCCGGAGGCATGCTCACCATCGCCAAGGAGAGGATACTTGAGATCAACCCGCATGCCGACGTGCACTTGTTCGGGCAGGAGGTCAACCCGGAAACCTTCGCCGTGTGCAAATCAGACCTGTACATGAAAAGCCCCGACGGACGGGACGCCGAGAACATCAAGTTTGGAAGCACCCTGTCCAGCGACCGGCACCGGGACAAGAGCTTTGATTATCTATTGACCAACCCCCCGTTCGGGAAAGAGTGGAAGATGGACCAGGCTGCTGTTGAGGCGGAGCACGAGCGGGGCTATACCGGGCGCTTCGGGGCCGGGCTGCCGCGCATAAGCGACGGCCAGCTCCTCTTCCTCCAGCATATGCTGGGGAGGATGAAGGATCCCGGACAGGGAGGCAGCCGTGTGGCCATAGTTATGAACGGCTCTCCTCTTTTCACCGGGGACGCCGGGAGCGGTGAAAGCGAGATTCGCCGCTGGATCCTGGAAAACGACTGGCTGGAGGCCATTGTCTCCCTGCCTGAACAGCTCTTCTACAACACGGGCATTGCAACCTACGTGTGGATTCTGACCAACCGCAAGGAAGATAAACGCAAACATAAGGTGCAGCTAATCAACGCCACGAGCTTCTGGGCGCCTATGCGAAAGAGCCTCGGCGACAAGCGCCGGGAGATATCCGCCGATCAGATAGAGGAGATAACCAGGATATACCAGGCCTTTGAGGAAGGTGAGCACTCCAGGATATTTGACACCGCCGACTTCGGCTACCGCAAGATCACCGTGGAGCGCCCCCTGCGCCTCAACTTCCGGGCCAGCCCGGAGCGCATTGCCCGCCTCCGGGAAGAGAGGGCGTTCATAAACCTGGCCGTGAGCAAGAAGAAAAACAGGGAGGAGAAGACCGCCGAAGAAGCCCGGGGGCGCGTGCAGCAGCAAGCGATACTGGACATGCTGGCGGCAATGCCTGACACCCTGTTCAAGGACCGCCCGTCCTTCGAGAAGCAGCTTGACCAGGCCATAAAAAACAGCGGCCTGAAGCTGGCCGCCACGGTCCGCAAGGCCATTCTCTCCGCTCTCTCCGAGCGCGATGAAACAGCCGAAATATGCCGGGACAAAGATGGTAACCCGGAGCCCGACCCGGAACTGCGGGATACGGAAAACGCGCCGCTGAAGGAAGACATACAGGCTTTCTTTGAAAGAGAGGTAAAGCCCCACGTTCCAGACGCCTGGATTAACACCGCCATCCGGGACCACAAGGACGGGCAAGTCGGCAAGGTGGGTTACGAGATTAACTTCAACCGCTACTTCTACAGGTACCAGCCGCCCCGCCCCCTGGAGGAAATCGAGGCGGAAATCAGGGCGCTGGAGCAGGAGATACTGGAAATGCTGCGGGAGGTGGCAGGTTAGAATGCCACAAGAACCTTCTCCTATGACCATACATTGGAAGGTTTATTCAACATATAATAGTATAAATGTCGAATGGCTTGATAATATCCCTAACCACTGGAAAGTAAAAGCATTGAGAAGAATACTCTTGAATGGAACAGATGGTATCAAGATTGGTCCATTTGGTAGTCAATTAAAGTTAGAATACATGAAGGACTCTGGCTACAGAGTATATGGACAAGAACATGTAATTTATCGTGATTTTAGTATAGGTTCTAAGTATATAGATGCGGTAAAGTATGATGAACTGAAAGGATACTCTATTAAGCCAGGAGATATAGTTGTTACAATGATGGGAACTACAGGTCGTTGTCAAGTCGTTCCAGAAGGAATAGAACCGGGCATAATGGATTCGCACCTAATCAGGATACGTGTAAACGAATCAGAAATGATTCCAAGATTTGTTGCCTTGTTAATTAATGATGCTCATTATGTCAGAGAACAAATAAATGCACTCGGAAAAGGAGCAATAATGAGCGGATTAAACTCTTCAATAATAAAGACATTGCGACTAGTAATTCCTCCATTATGTGAGCAAAATACTATTTTAAGCTTTATTGATCGTCAAACATCCAAAATCGACGCCCTCATTACCAAAAAGGAGCGGCTCATCGAGCTATTACAGGAGAAGCGCGTTGCCCTGATCAGCCACGCTGTTACCAAAGGGCTTGACCCCACTGTGCCGGTGAAGGATTCGGGCGTGGAGTGGCTGAGGGAGATCCCGACACACTGGGGTATTACAAAGTTGAAACGACATTTTACTGTTCAATTAGGGAAAATGTTATCACCAACAGCTTCCACGCCGGATGACACATTAGAACCATATTTACGTGCAGCGAATATTCAATGGGACGGGGTTGATGTTAGTGATATTAAAGAAATGTGGTTTAGTCCATCAGAAAAAGAAAAATATAGCTTAAAATATGGAGATCTACTTGTAAGCGAAGGCGGAGATGCTGGAAGATCAGCGCTGTGGAAAAGTGAATTGCCAGCTTGTTATATTCAGAATGCAATAAATCGTGTTAGAAGTAAAAATAGTAAAAATGGCTACTCTACCAAGTTTTTGTATTATTGGCTGTTTGTCTTAAAACAGTCTGGTTATATTGATATAATTTGCAGCAAGGCAACTATAAGTCACCTTACTGCTGAGAAGCTAAAAGAAATCCCTATTATTGCTCTACCTGTTAATGAACAAGATTTGATAGTAATTTTTTTAGAGGAAAAGACTGCCAAGCTAAATAAAATATGTCAGAAAATCAAAAATGCCATTAATAAACTTAAAGAATACCGCACCGCCCTCATCTCTGCCGCTGTGACAGGGAAAATTGATGTCAGGGGGGAAACTTTATGAGCGACATCAAGCTATTCCGGGTTTTGGGAGACACAGTTGCGGAGCCTCTGTTTATCGAGAACTGTGAGGTGAGCTGATGGATTACTCCGAGAAGAACTTAGAGGAAACCATTGAGGCTGTGCTGCTGCAAGGCGGCCCTGATGAGGCATCCGGCTGGCCGAAGGTTTTACGCGATAAGGAAATGCTTTGCGGGGACGCTCCGGGTGGTTACCATAAACGCAAACCCGGGGATTACGACCGGGTGTTGTGCATTATCCCCCGCGATGCCCTGGATTTCATTTATGCCACCCAGCCCAGGGAGTGGGAAAAATTCAAGAAGCAGCACGGGGCTGAGGCCAGAGAGAAGTTCCTCCTTCGCCTGTCCCAGGAGATCCGCAACCGGGGCACCCTGGAAGTGCTGCGTAAAGGCATCAAGGCCAACGGCTGCAAATTCCAGTTGGCTTACTTCCGTCCGGCCAGCGGCCTGAATGAAGCCCTGCAGAGGCTTTATGAAGCAAATATCTTCTCTGCGGTCCGCCAGCTCAGGTACAGCCAGAAGAACGAGAACAGCCTGGACCTGGTCCTGTTCCTCAACGGCCTGCCTGTTTTTACTGCCGAGCTGAAAAACCCGTTCACTGGGCAGAACGTCCAGGACGCCATCAGGCAGTACCGCACCAGCCGGGATCCCAAGGAGCCGTTCTTCGCCTTCGGCCGCTGCCTGGCCCATTTTGCCGTCGATCCCGACCTGGTGTACATGACCACACACATACAAGGCCCTGAAACACGATTCCTCCCTTTCAACCAGGGCAACGGAACGGGGGCGGGCAACCCGCCCTCCTGGAAAGGCTTCTCCACCGCCTACCTCTGGGAGCAAATCTGGACCAGGGACAGCGTCCTCAACCTGATTCAGAACTTCATCCACATCGTTGAGGAGGAGGACGAGAAGGGCCGCAAGACGGGCAAGAAAAGCCTGATCTTCCCCCGCTACCACCAGCTTGACGCCGTGCGCCGCCTGGTTGCCCACGCCCGGGAAAACGGCCCGGGGCGCAATTACCTGATCCAGCACAGCGCCGGGAGCGGGAAAAGCAACTCCATAGCCTGGCTGGCGCAACAGCTGGCCGGCCTGCACGGCGCGGACGACAGGCGGGTGTTCGATTCCATTGTCATCATCACCGACCGCCGGGTGCTCGACCGCCAGTTGCAGCGCACCGTGCGCCAGTTTGAGCAGACCCGTGGCATGGTGGAAAATATCGACCGGACCTCGCGCCAGTTGAAGGCCGCCCTGGAAGACGGGAAAAATATCATTGTTACTACCCTGCAGAAGTTCCCGGTGATAGTGAACGAGATAGGCGCCCTGCCAGGGAAGCGTTTCGCAGTCATAATCGACGAGGCCCATTCCTCCCAGAGCGGCGAGAGCACCAAGAGCCTGAAGGCGGTCCTGTCCGCCGGTAACCTTGAGGAAGCCGAGAAGGAGGACAGCATCGAGGAAGAGGACCTGGAAGACCGCATAATCGCAGAGATGAAAACCCGGGGCAGATTGCCGAATGTCAGTTATTTCGCCTTTACCGCTACTCCAAAGTCGAAGACGTTGGAGATTTTCGGCACCCGCCAGCCGGACGGGTCCTACGTGCCCTTCAGCCTTTACTCCATGCGCCAGGCCATTGAGGAAGGGTTCATCCTCGATGTTCTGGAGAATTACACCACTTACAAAACATACTTCAGCCTGCTGAAGAAGATAGAAGCGGACCCCAGGTATGACAAGAAGAAAGCCGTTTATCTTTTAAGGTCATTTGTTGACCTGCATGAACACGCCATTTCCAAGAAGGCAGCCATCATGGTCGAACACTTTGCCCAGAATATCGCCCACCGGATCGGCGGCAGGGCCAAGGCCATGGTGGTGACGCGCTCCAGGCTGCACGCGGTCCGCTACAAGCTGGCCTTTGACGGGTACCTGAAAAGAAAGTCCTACCCGTACAAAGCGCTGGTGGCCTTCTCCGGGACTGTCAGGGACGGCGGCGTGGATTACACTGAATCAGGCATGAACGGCTTCCCGGAGAAGCAGACTGCTGAGGTGTTCAAGCAAAATGACTGCCGCTTCCTGATTGTGGCCAACAAGTTCCAGACCGGTTTTGACCAGCCACTCCTGCATACCATGTACGTGGACAAAAAGATCGGCGGGGTCAACGCCGTCCAGACATTGAGCCGCCTGAACAGGGTTCATCCCGGAAAAAACGAGACCATGGTGCTGGATTTTGCCAACGAAGCCGAAGAAATACAGAAATCCTTTCAGCCGTACTACGAGAAGACACTGCTTAAAGAAGGCACGGACCCCAACCTGCTCTACGACATTCAGGCCAGGCTGGAGGAATTCTGTTTCTACGGCAGCGACGATATTGAGCGCTTTGCAGCCATTTATTTTAACCCTGAAGGAACCCAGGACAAGCTGCATGCTGTATTGTCTCCGGTGCTTGCCAGGTTCGAGGAGGCGCCGGAAGACGAGAAAATTGAATTCCGGGGGCAGCTCAAGGACTACGTGCGCCTGTACGCCTTTCTCTCGCAGGTCATCACTTTCCGGGATGCGGACCTGGAGAAGCTTTATGTTTTTGGCCGCTTCCTCCTGCGAAAGCTTCAGCTAAAGGGGGAGAAACTCCCGGTTGAGATCCAGCAGAACATAGACATGGAGTCCTATCGCATCAAGAAGACATCCGGCGGCAGGATCAGGCTTGAGCGCGGCCTGGGCGAGCTGCGGCCCCAGGGGCCTAAAGGGCCGCATACCCCGCCTGTAGAGGAGATGGAGCAGTTGTCCAAAATCATCCGGGAGCTGAATAAGCGCTTCGGCACGGACTTCACGGATGAGGACAGGGTATTTATCAAACAATTGGAGGCAAGGCTGGCCGCAGACACCGCACTGGAAGCCAGTGTCAGGGTTAATACCAAAGACAACGCCCGGCTCACCTTCAACCATGTGGCCGGTGACCACATGCAGGACATGATCGACGCCAACTTTAAGTTTTACAAGCAGGTGAACGACAACCCGGAGTTTGCCGAGATGTTCTTTCAAATGTTGTTTGAACGGTATTACAAGAGCACAACCAGCCAGCTGACCACTTAGATAAATTATTGGATTGATCTTGGGGAAACGAACTCCTTTAACCACGGGGGAGTTATTCGCCGAAATGGTGGAATCTGCTCAAAAATGTCAAACAAAGAGAGAAAAAAATATGTCTTAATGAAAGAGGGAAAAATAAAATTTATAAAGAAAGATAAAATTATGAAAACACTTGATATTTTAGATGACGGAATTGTCAGACAAAAGAAAGGGTGATTGCATGTATCTGAACAATTTGTTCGTATACGGAACGTTGCTGCCCGGTATGGAAAACTACGACCGTTTTATAAAACCCCACAATCCCGAGGTATATCAGGCGAAGGCGAAAGGGATCATGTACTGTTTGCTCGAGGACGGCTATCCTGTAGTGATTGACGGCGACGGCGAGGTAAAAGGGCTTTTGTATAATACAAGAGAACTTGCAATAATCCTGCCGGAAATTGACGAGATCGAGAAGTACACCGATGTCGAAAGCCAGAGTCATCTGATCAGGGAGATAAGGGACGTTGAAATCGTAGAAACGGGTGAAAAAGTGAAAGCTCATATGTATCTCTGGCCGCCGTCCAGAAAAGAATGGCTCAAAGAAAATGCTGTTGTCGTACCCGACGGTGACTGGGCCAGGTTCAAGCGGGAAAAGGCGTAACACCATCCGGCGGGGGCGCTGTCAGACCTCCTGTTTTTTTGTTTTTTCCCAGATGAAGGCGCCTATCCGGTTCAAAACTTTCTTGAGTCCGGCAGTGTCCCGGAGCGTATAGCCCTTGCTCCAGTAATCGGCCAGGAGTTCGGTAAATTTAACAAAGCCGGACACGCCGGTTACAATCCAGAGATGAATGTAAGCCACGTGTCTCGGGTCGGCGGAGTGGTTTTGGTCCTGCTTGTGGGTAATCCGGAATTCTCGCAGGGAGTTCTCGCTGTCAATCCAGGAAAGAGTCCCTTCTTCCAGTGTCAGTTCTTTTCCGCACGTATCGCAGTATAAGTTCATGGAGCCTCTCCTTGTCAGGAACTTCATCGCGGCCTTTTAACGAAGCAATTAATGGTAATATTATAACAGACCGGCCGGAAAGACACAATGTTTCCCCCTGCCGCCGGCTGCAGGCGGGGAGCGGATTAAAAAAAAATTTAAACATGATTGTCTAATAAGGTGTCTTTTTGAAAGGAATTTTTAAAATCATGACGAATTAACAAATTTAGTAATACACTGTCTTCTATATTTTAGAATTTATAAATATAATTAAGAATGCTTGACCGGAAAATTTTAAAGGTGATTTTCCCGGCTGTCTTTTGTTGTATTTAGTGAAAATTTTTATAAATACATCAACAGGCTGTTATGTAAGAAGTGTCCGGTTTCGTTTAAAGAAAAACAAGAGTATGCGTTGAATTGCGTCAATGCAGGCACCTCTTTTGCATAAGCATTGAGGTAGTAATTTTTTGAAGGAGGGGGATGTGATATAGAAGCATTTTTTCCCGGGCTATCTTAACCAGATAGCTTTTTTGGTAGGCCGGGTGTAGCCGTTATGTTTACGGGCGCGGCTTCGCCGGTTTTGCCGGGAGGAAAGATTGCGTGGTTTGAAGGGCGCTGTGAAAGGATGCGCAAGTGTTTGTTTTTGTTGAAAGCAACAAGTTGAGTTTGCCAGGTGAGGGGATTTTTAGCCCGTAAAAGTTCCTTTGGAAAGGAGAATACAATGGAATTTGCAAATACGCTACAGACAACATTAAACAAAAAAGCAAATCCAAAGACAGACATGTATATAGACATTGCAGAGTCTGTCAGCGGGGTGCTTCTGGTAGGCTTTTTGTGGATGCACATGCTTTTTGTTGCTACGATTGTTTTGGGTGAAGGCGTATTTAACACGCTGTCTGAAGGTTTGGACAAGTACTACTTGGCTCAGATCGGTATTCCTGCGACTGTACTCCTTATAATATTTCATATTTTCGTGGCCGGCCGCAGGGCTCCGATGCGGTTGCGCGACCTGAGGATTGCCTGGCGTCTGACAAAAGGCTTGAACCACTTCGACACCTGGATCTGGGTTGGCCAGGTAATTACCGCTTTGTTAATCGGCATTTTTGCCAGCATGCACCTCTGGACCATCATGTCGACATGGCCGATCACCGCATTGAAGAGCGCCCACCGTGTAGCCGATCCTGGCACGGCTTTCTGGGGCGGCTTTAAAATCGCTTATTATTTCTGGTTTTATATTATCTTCCTCATTGTCGGCGAATACCACGCCGGGTTCGGCCTCTACCGCGTTTTGGTCAAGTGGGGCTGGTTTGAGCGGCACAAAATGGGCTACATCTTGAAGGCCATTACGGTTATCATTGTCGCACTAGGCTTTACAGCCCTGTTCGTGTTTAAAAAGGTTGCAGGAGGTGCCCTATGAGCGCAAAACACACCCATGTATGTGATGTTTTAGTTATCGGCGCCGGCCTGGCGGCCGAACGGTCCGCTATCGAGTGCGCGGAAGCGGGTTTGAACGTCATTATTCTGAGTCTGGTTCCGCCGCGCCGTTCACACAGCACCGCCGCGCAGGGCGGAATGCAGGCGTCTCTCGGGAACGCCGCAATGGCTATGGGAGATAACCCCCAAATTCACTTTGAGGATACGGTAAAAGGCTCGGACTGGGGTTGCGATCAGGAAGTCGCCAAGATGTTCACTGAAACCGTTCCCATCATGATCAGGCAACTGGACTTCTGGGGAGTTCCCTGGAACCGGGTCGTCGCCGGCAAGAAGAAGCTGCCCAGCGGCCTTGAAGTCGAAGATTTGAAAGAAAAAGAAGGCCTGATCACCGCCCGTGACTTCGGCGGCGTGGCCAAGTGGCGCTGCTGCTACACCTCCGACGGCACCGGTCACACGGTGCAGTTCGTGGTCGATACGGTGGTGTGCAAGTTGAACATTCCCGTTCACGACAGGATGGAGGCCATTGCACTGATTCACGACGGCACCACCTGTTTCGGCGCCGTGGCCAGGTGCCTGCGCACCGGCAGCCTCAATGTATATCTGGCGAAGTCCACAATCATCGCCACCGGCGGCGCCGGCCGTATTTATGCGGCCTCGACCAACGCCATAATCAACGAAGGCACAGGCGCGGCCATCGCCTTGAATACCGGCGTTGTTCCCCTCGGCAATATGGAAGCGGTACAGTTCCACCCGACTGGCATGCCCCCGGTATACATCCTGATGACCGAAGGTGCCCGGGGCGACGGCGGCTACCTGCTGGACAAGAACCTGCACCGCTTTATGCCGGATTATGAGCCGAAGAAGAAAGAACTCGCCTCCCGTGACGTTGTCTCCCGGCGCATGATCCAGCATATCCGGGCCGGATACGGCGTAGAGAGCAAGTATTCCACGCAGCCGCACCTGTGGCTTGATATCCGCCACCTCGGCCGCAAGTGGGTCTGGACCAACCTGCGTGAGATTGCTACCATCGCCATGAACTTCAACGGATTGGACCCGGCCAAGGACCTGGTGCCGGTAATACCCACCCAGCACTACACCATGGGCGGCGTCCGCACCAACAAGGACGGTTTCGCATACGGCTTGAAAGGCCTCTTTGCCATAGGCGAAGCCGCCTGCTGGGACCTGCACGGATTCAACAGACTGGGCGGAAACTCGCTTGCCGAAACAGTTACCGCCGGCTTCCTGGTGGGTATGCAAGTTGCCAAGTACACCCTCGGCGCGACCGCGAACTTCGATTACAAACTGGTTGAAGAATTCGTCAAGAAGGAAGAGGAGCGCATCAAGGATCTCATTTCCGGCAAGAACGGTAAGGAAAACGTTTTCGAAATCAGAGCGGCAATGCAGCAAGCCATGATGGATCACGTCCACATCTTCCGGACCGGTCCGAGCCTCGAGCAGGGCGTGGCGAAACTGCAGGAACTGTACAGGCGTTCACTGAAGATCGGCCTCCGTTCCTCCGGTCAGGCTGCCAACCCCGAACTGGCCGCGGCGCTCCGCATGCCGGGCATGCTTCGTGTGGCGCTTTGTGTCGCGTATGGCGGGCTGATGCGCACCGAGAGCCGGGGCAGCCACTTCCGGGAAGACTTCCCGAAGCGGGATGATGCCAACTGGCTCAAGCGGACACTGGCTTACTGGAAAGAAGGAGCCGACCTGCCCACGCTTGACTACGAGCCTGTTGCATGTCCGTATATGCCTCCGGGCGATCGCGGATACGGCGAGGCAACTGCAGGCGCCAAGCCGGCTGCGAAATAAGGTGGTAAAGGAGGGTAAATAGATGGGACGCCAGTTAACATTTAATGTTTTCCGCTACAACCCGAGCATTCCCGGCGACAAGCCGAGAATGCAGGAGTACCGGCTTGAAGAATATGAAGGCATGACTCTGTTTGTTGCTCTTAATGAAATTCGTGAGAAGCTGGATCCGACATTGATGTTTGACTTTGTCTGCCGCGCCGCCATTTGCGGATCTTGCGCCATGCTGATCAACGGCAGGCCGAGGCTGGCCTGCAAGACCATGACCAGGTCCCTGCCGAGCCGCATCACTTTAATGCCGCTTCCGGTGTTCAAGCTGATCGGCGACCTTTCCGTGGATACCGGCACATGGTTCAGGAACCTGCAGATGAGAACCGAGTCCTGGATCCACACCAGCAAGAAGTTTGACCCGAACGCCCTTGAGGTAAGGATGGACAACAAGACGGCGGAAGCAATCTACGAGCCCGAGCGTTGCATCGAGTGCGGCTGCTGTGTAGCCACCTGCGTGACTGCCAACATCAGGGAAGACTTCCTGGGTGCGACCGGAATAAACAGGGTGGCGCGCTTTATAATTGATCCGCGGGATGAGCGTTCAGATGCCGAGTATTTCGAAGTGGTCGGCAATGAGGACGGAGCATTCGGCTGCGTGGGCTTAATGGCCTGCGACGACAACTGCCCGATGGAGATTCCTCTGCAGGAAAACCTTGCTTTTGTCCGCCGCAAGATGGCGGCAGCCGGCCTGAAGCTGGACCTGAAAGGCTTCAAGATTTCGTAGCTCAGTTTATTAAGAAACCCGTGGGGGGCAAAAGCACGGTTTAGTAGGGAAACTTGTTGAACCATACCCCAAACCGATACGGAAAAGCAGGAGAGAGGCGTTGTCCTGCAAGGGATAGCACCTCTCTCTTATTATTATTTGCGAAGTTCTAAACCATTTATTACTTAATGCATATCAATTAAAGTTTCAATACTTAATGATAGAATATTCGAAACGTTGAAATTCGGAGTCAGAAATAAACTTGAATAATGTATTGCTAAACGTTAACTGGGGATTCCGGCTTCCGTTGTTATCAATATGCTCTATAAGCAAATTGTTATGACCAAAAGCATTCCGTTTTCCCTGTCGCTTCCCGCCGCTCCAATGGCACGGGATGAAATGGATGCAGATACGTTCAATACAATCATGCAGAATGGTTTGAATGAAGCAAAAGCCGACCATTCTCGTCCAGTTTCTGAGGCGTTCGCTGATTTAAGACGAGGATTATAGCTTATGGCAGACAATACGTATACGTTAAAATCACTACACAGGCGGAGGAACAACTGCAGGAAATCGTAGAATACGTCGCTTCCGAATTAAAAGCACCAAAAGCTGCTTTGCGTCTGCTCAACGAAATGGAACGCTCGATTTCGTCACTTTCACAGTTCCCGCAGCGGGTCGCATTGACCGAGGAAGAGCCGTGGCGCACCTGCGGCGTTCGCAAAATGCCTATGAAAAACTTTCTTATTTATTTCTGGATTGACGAAGAAAATAGTAAAGTGCAGGTTACCGCCGTTATTTACGGCAAGAGTGACCAGCTAAAACACCTTTCGAGGATGGAAATGGAGTAAAATACTGCAGATAAAAGGTTTTTATCATTAATAGGGCTTGCCGCTGCCTTTTTAGCCATGCGTGGAACTCATCAAGCAGCGGTTTGCTCTTA
>DAOOVD010000048.1:0-18548 GCA_035369845.1 Bacillota bacterium
CAAAAGAAAAATCGACAGATGGCTGGAGGCAGACAAACAGGAGCGCAAGAAACAGCGTCATACGGCTAAAAGGGTATATGACCGGCTCAAAGCAATATACAGTCCTGGTTTTGACTGCTCCTACCGCCTGGTGGCCGCTATGTGGCCCAGAAGAAAAAGGTTCTGTACATTAGGCAGGATCAATTCTACATGCCACTTGAACACATCTGCGGGGAAGCCCAGGTGGACTTCGGTGAGGCCGACTTTTTTGAAGGTAATGTGCGCTACACAGGCCACTATCTAAATGTCTCCTTCCCGCAAAGCAACGGCGGCTACCTGCAGTTGTTTAAAGGGGAAAACATGCAGTGCCTGGCCGAGGGCTTGATGAACATCTTTGCCCATATCGGCGGAGTGCCCAATAGGATCTGGTTTGACAACCTCTCACCGGCAGTTAAGAAGATCTTAAAAAACCACGGTCGGGAACTGACAGATGCTTTTCTATACCCCTTTCAGGCAAAGCTGTTAAAAAAAAGAACCGTCAAGGTTTCCACTTCAACCGGGTCCAGGAAAACCGCATAAAAAATCCCCGCGCAACATTTGCACAAGGAGTTATAAAATGCCCAGCCCAATCTATTTTTTAGCTTTTCAGACCCTCTTTTTGGTCTGCCTCTTGGTCTGCATAGTTCCGAAAACCTAGATAAATCAAGGGTTTCTAATAGAACCAAAAACCATGTTAAATGCTGCTCTAAAAATTAGAAAAGCCTTGAAAATCAAGGCTTTCAGGGATTTTAATGGTCGGAGCGACACGACTCGAACGTGCGACCTCTACCACCCCAAGGTAGCGCTCTAGCCAAACTGAGCTACGCCCCGATAAACTCTTTATATACTAGTAATTCTATCTTTTCTAGAGTCAAAAGTCAAGGAAGGCTGAAATTTAATCCTTTGTTAATATAAACGTACCGTAACCCAGGTGTTTTCTGTTTTTTGCCATCAGGCTCATATAAGCAAAAAGCGTTTTAATCATATTCCAGTCAGTTTTCGCTCGCGAAACTTCCCGGAAGGGATCGTAGCAAAACAACTCCCGCAGGCTTTCCACAAAACCGGGAAACCTGTTTTGCCGAACTTCCGCCCTGGTAAAACCGGCTTCCCTGAAAAAATCTATCCATTCTTCCAGGCCGGGTAGTTGGAATAGGCCGCAAAATGCCCTTATTTGTTCCGCGGCGGCGGGGGGAAGTGAATTTTTCATAATCAGTTCGATATCGACCAGTACTCCACCTTTTTTCAACACCCGGAAGCATTCTCTCAAAACATCGCGAACGGGCAAAAAAATCAAAACTGATTCAATGATAATAAAGTCGGCGGTTACATCACGGAAAGGCAAGTCGAGAGCGTCCCCCAAAACGAAATTAACGACGGCTCCTTCCTGCGCAGCCCTCGATCTCGCCTTCGCAAGCATCTTTTCGGAGTTATCCAGGGCAAAGACATAGGCGCCGTAGGTTTTTGCTATGTGACAGGCCGTTCTTCCCGTTCCGCAGCCTATGTCGAAAACAATATCATCAGGTGAGATGGAAAGCCTTCGCAAAGTCTGGAGAGTATGCGAAAATCCGCCCGGGTGCAGGCTACCCCTTCCGAGAGCCGTAACGGCATCAAGGTATGCGCTCATGATCGACCTGCCTTTTTAATTTGATAATTAACTCTTTGTCTGTAGCCTTCATTCACATCCTATGCCGTCGAACCGCAACCGGTTACAAAAAACGGCCGTGCCCGGAGGACGGGTGTTTTTCAAGATTTTCTATTCACCTGCTACCACCTTTTCCAGAAGGGTGAGATTTCCGGCAGAACCGCAGGCGATCAGAAGGTCTCCGGCATAAAGTTTTTCGGCAGGGTCCGGGTTGACGATGTCCTCCTCTCCGCGTCTGATTGCAAGAATCATGACACCGTAGCTTTCCCTGATCCGGGACTCCTTCAGCATTTTTCCCGCCAATACCGACCTCTCGCTTAAAAACAACTCTTCCAGGTTTAAATCAATGTCGCGCTCTTCCACCAACGATTCTACAAAAGCAACGCTGGCGGGTTTCAGGGAAGCCAGCGCCATACGGTTGCCGGCTATTGCGGACGGACATACCACCGTGTCGGCGCCGGCCCTTCTCAGCCTGACGACAGACTCGGGACGGTTTGCGCGTACCACCACGCGTGCTTTAGGATTGAAGTCTTTACATGCTATAACGATCATCAGGTTTTCCGAATCCTCTGGGAGAGTCGAAATTACGCCTTTTGCCCGCCGCAGCCCGGCATTCAGAAGAACCCTGTCTTCCGTGGCGTCTCCCGAAATGAATAGAATCCCGTTTATGGAACGAAGCTCCTCCAGGCGGGCGGGATCTTTTTCAATAACCACAAACTTTTGCCTTTCCTGAAGCAACTCGGCCGTCACTTCTTTGCCGACTCTCCCGGCTCCGCAGACGATAAGGTGTCCGTTAAGTCTTGAGATTTCTTTCATAATCTTCCGCTTCCCCCAAATGTCAGCCAAACGTCCCTCCAGCATCCCCGAAAAAACTGCCGAGATTACATATATAAGGAGGCCGAAACCGCTCACCATCAAAAAAATGCTAACTGACCTGCCCGCATTAGTAACTGGAACCACGTCTCCGAAACCGACGGTGGTTATATTCATCATTGTCAGCCACAGGGCATCACTAAGTCCCATGTTTTCCAGCTTCACGAAAAGGAACGTGCCGGCTGCAACTATCAGTATCAGGGCAAGCGCAGCATAAATAATGGGACGCATTGACGTCAACCCGGGCTACACCTCTTTTCAAACTCTCATTCTCGGTCCGCGCTCATCCAATCTGCTCGTTCACACCCTGCGCCACCCGCCCCGGCCACGTTTTTCAGCTTATCCACCGCCCGGTTACAAATATAACGGATATTACCGAAAAGACAAAAACCGAGATGATCGAGTAAACGTTGACAAGCCTGTGCTTGTGAAGAATCCTGGCAAGAGTGATGTAGCCGGGGAACAAGACTATAACGTATCTAGGCATGCCCAGCGGCAGGTTGTCCACCACCGAAGAAAACGGTATCAGAAAGCCAAACACCAGAAATATTAAAAAGGAACGGTTTTCAACATATTTGAAGCTCCTCAGGACCAGGAACAAAAACAGGATGGCCATACCCGACTCAAAAAGGCTGTAAAATTCACTGTTTTTTAAAAAAAGCGACAGGTTGAGAATTTGTCCGGCGCCCGGATAGGCCAGGTGGCGGTAGCCCCAGTACTCCCTGTTTAATGAATGAACAAAGCCCAGGGGGTCTCCCGTAGACACCCGGAGAACCCACATAAAAACTGTCAGTGACAAAGGTATCAGCAAAAGCTGCGAAGCCTGCTTGAGGTTCAGCTTGTAACCGTTTTCCTTGTAGCTTTCATAAACAAGTGCCAAAAACAGAACGACCCCGATGTTCCTGGTAAGGGCAGCGCATGCCCCGAGAAACGCGGCTGCAAGCCACTTCTTTTTTCTGGCAAAGTAAAAAGCGCCGAGAGTGAAAGCCAGAAAAGGCGACTCCGAATAAATCGAAGTAAAAAATATGGCGGTCGGGAAAAAAAGCATTGCAAATACTGCCGTCACGGCGATCTCTTCGCCGTAATCCTCCCTCACCATCCGGTAAAACAGGAAGCAGGCGGTAAAAAAGGCCGTATTGGAGATGATAAAACCGGACGCCACACCATCACCGGTAACAAAAGTCAGGGCTCTGATTAAAAAAGGAAACGCGGGGAAAAACGGCGCGCTGTCAAAATCGTACCCCTGTCCCGCAATGCGTAAAAACCAGCCGGCATCCCAGTGAATCAAAGAATCAAGAATGACGTTGGGGTGCATCCCTTCATAATTTCCCGGCAGGAAAGGGCTTAGCACCTCCCTGGTCAACCATATCAAAAAGATGATAAGAAGCTTGTTTAAGGTATAAAGGTAACCCACCCGTTTTAAATCTTCTTTGACCACCAATCAGCCCCCGGATGTTTTGGCCACCATTTTGCCCTTGCGGAAAACCCAGACCTTGCTGAGTGTAAAGTTAAAAGAAAAGGCGACAAAGGTGGCCAGAAATAGAGATACGATTTGCACCAGGCCCATGCTCAGGAAAAGAAATATGGAGATGCTGTTCAGCCCGATGCCCGCAACACTGACCAGGGCGAACTTGGCAAACCTGTATCCCTCGTGTTCAGCCGTATATGCCTTGAACGTCCAGCACCGGTTCAACAAAAAACTGTTGACAATTCCGCAAAAATAACTGAAACCCTTTGCAGCGGTATACAGAAAAATGCTTTCCGACGGAAGAATTTTTATTATCGTAAAGTAAACAGCCCAGTCAATAAATGTGTTGACACATCCGACTGCCGCAAACTTGAACAACTGCGTTAAATTTTCCGTAATCATTTCGTCTCCCTGTCAAAACTTCGCGCGGTCCGCCGTTCCCGGCCGGCTCCGGCCTAAGAAAAACTGCTCTTAAGCCTGAAAAGCTCCACAAAAGCTTTTATTATCACCGAAAGCTTTGCTCCCGTCTGCTTGCCGGCAACCCGCGGGTAGTGGTTCACACCCACTTCGGCAATCAAATATCCCTTGGCTTTTGCCTTTGCCAGCACTTCCGTATCGATGAGCGCACCCTGGGAAGTCAGGTCGATGTCGTTGAAGATTCTCTTTCTGTACAGTTTGAAAGCCGAGTCCACATCGGTTACATTGATGTTAAAAAGGGCGTTTACAAGAAGGCCCCACAAAAAGGCGTTCGCCTTTCGAATGAAGGGATCTCTTCTCTTTATCCGGTATCCGGATACGATGTCGTATTTCTCTATCAAAGGCAGGAGTTTGGTAATCTCCTCGATTTTGAACTGGCCGTCACCGTCCGTATAAAAAACCAACTCTTTCGTTGCGTTCTTAAACCCTGTCTGCAGAGCCGCCCCGTAGCCCTTGTTCGTTTCGTGGTGGACGACCCGGACCGCGGGATTCTCCCTGGCCAGACGGTCTGCAATTTCACCGGTGCGGTCTTTGCTGCCGTCATTTACTATGATGACCTCATAATCGTCCGAAATTCTTTGTGCTACCTCCAGAGCCTCCCTGGTTACCCTTTCAACATTCTGTTCTTCGTTGTAACATGGAAAAAAAATTGAAATAGGGTACTTCTTCATACATCCTCCCCAACTTTTTACGGTGGAAATCGCGCCATATGTTACCTTCGACGCATTTATCCGTCATCCTTCTTGTTTTGCGCTGATCCAGAATTACTTTTAACTGTCATTAAGTTTAATTTATATAAGTTTTTTTATGCAGGCCTGGACACAAAAATATCAATAAAATTATAGCACCTTCAAAGCGTTTTTTTGATCAAAACAAGCGTATTTTTTTCCTTAGAAAGCAAACAATAACTCAGATACCATGTTTGGGAGGAGTATTCCGTGTCCGGCCAAAAACGGCAGAGCCTTTTGGGTAAATTGATATCCCTTCTGACATACAAGCCCGTCAGCCGATCCGAATTCGTCCTCCCCGAACTTGAAAACGAAAACAGCCGAAGAGCCGCCCCCGAAGACAAAAGCAACCTAAGTTACGAAAGCGAAGACTCCGGGAACAGCGGCAAAGAAAAAGACACGGCGACGAAGAAACCGGTCAGGGCAAGTAAATGGAACAGGGTGAAGGGCGAAAAAGGTCACGGTGACAAGGGCAGCCGGCCGCAGGAGATCTCTCCGGATGTCGACGTAAACCTGGAAATAATAAAGGACGAATTCAACATCCCTACCAACATAGACGTAATCATCCGCGAGTTCAAGCTGGCCGGAATGGTTGACGCCTTCATTGTTTTTATTGACGGAATGGCCGACCGCGGGGTGGTCAACGACTTTATCCTGAGACAACTGATGAACCCGGGCCAGTTCGAAAATTACAAAGGTGGATGCGTGCTTGAATATGTAACCGGCAATGTTCTTTCGGTAAACCAGGCCAAAAAGTTAAAAAAATACGAAGAAGCCATCACCCAGATTCTCATGGGCGTCACCGTTCTATTTGCGGACAGGTGCGATTCCTGCCTGGCCATAGAAACCAGAGGGTACGAAAAAAGAGGCATTGAAAAGCCGGCCACCGAGGCGGTGGTACGCGGGTCCCAGGAAGCCTTTACGGAAAATCTGAAAACCAGCGTTACCCAAATCAGAAGAATAATAAGAAACAAGGATCTCGTTCATGAATTCTTTCTTATAGGCAAACAGGATAATTCAATGGCTTCCATTCTCTATATAAAGGGTATTGCCAATCCCGACGTGGTAAAGGAAGTAAAAAGAAGGCTGGCGAGCATAGAGACCGATTTCATAGCCGGGGACGGGATGCTGGAGCAATTTATCGAGGACCATCCGTGGATGCTGGTACCCCAGGTTCTCACCACCGAACGTCCCGACCGGACCGCCGCCAATATTCTCGATGGGAAAGTGGCCATATTGACCGAAGGCACTCCTTTCGCCATAATTGTTCCGGCCAATTTCTTCGCCTTTATCCAAACGCCTGAAGACGCTTATTTGCGCTGGCAGTACGGGACGGTCCTCCGGTTCCTGCGGATATCGGCGTTCTTTATCGCCCTGCTGCTGCCCGGAATTTATATCGCTCTTACGAACTACCATCCGGAAATGCTGCCCACAGACCTGGCCATAGCCATCTCCAAATCCAGGGAGGCTGTTCCCTTTCCTTCTATTGTCGAAGTTCTGTTGATGGAGACTTCTTTTGAACTGATCCGGGAGGCGGGAATCAGGGTTCCCGGCTTAATCGGCACCACTCTGGGCATAATCGGCGCGCTCATTCTCGGACAGGCTGCCGTGGCAGCAAACATTGTCAGCCCGATTTTGATCATCATCGTCGCGGTAACCGGCCTGGGTAATTTTGCCATTCCCAACTATTCGCTCGCCTTCGGGGTCAGGATATTAAGGTTTTTCTTCATCATACTGGGCGGCATAGCCGGTTTTTTCGGCATCTCAGCCGGCCTGGTGATGCTGGTCGCCCGCGCCGTGAGCATTAAGTCCTTCGGCGTTCCATTTATGGCACCCGCCTGGCCGAGGGCCGGTAGAAGCCCTGATATTCTTACCAGATACCCGGTATGGTATCAGGAACAAAGACCGGACCCAATAAGTCCCGTCAACAAGAAAAGGCAGCCCGGCATATCGCGCGGCTGGGTGAAGGGAAAACCACCGGAAGGCAAGAGGGAGTGACAATGCTCAGAGAAGGCAAAATCGGGGTTTTTGAAGCGATAAGTGTGATAACCTTCATGAGTGCTACAAAAGTGCTGTACAGCAGCTCCAGGGCGCTCGTGGAAGCATCCGGCACGTCAGGCTGGCTTACTACCATAGTAAGCGGCGTCACCGCTCTGGCCGGTTTTTACTTCATTATCCTCCTCATGAGCAGATTTCCCGGCCAGGAACTGGTATCAGTATTTGAAACAGTTTTCGGCAGGTTTGCCGGAATCATCTTTTCACTGCTTATGAGCGTCTTTTTTCTCCTCAACTCGGCCATGTTCGCGCGCGAATTCATTGAGGCGGTTAAGGTGTACGCGTACCCGCTTAGCCCGCCCAGCTTTTTACTTGTAATCTTCATACTTGCAATCATAACGGTTCTTTATTTCGGGTTTGAGTGCGTTGCCAGGACGGCGGCCCTCTTCGCCTGGCCCATGCTTGCCGGACTGGCGGTAATCGTTATTTTGGCCGTACCGCTCTACGAAATGTCAAATCTCTACCCGGTCCTCGGGCACGGCCCGGCCTGCATCATAAAAACCGGTCTGTTGAGGAGCTCGGTTTACGGCGACGCCCTTGCCCTTGCGGTAGTAATAAACTCTCTTCAGGGAAGCGAACACTTCAAAAAGTCCGGCGTAACGGCAATTATTCTGTCTACCGCGATCATCGCAACCGGCTTTCTGATCTACAATCTCTCTTTTCCATATTATATAGCGTCCGAAAGCACCATCCCCGTGTACGCTCTGACCAGATCGATCGAATACGGCCGGTTTTTCCAGAGATTTGAGGCAATTTTTCTTTTCGTCTGGAGCATCAGCGGCATTCTGGCCTCGGCTATCAACCTTTATTTCGCCCTCAGCACCTACAGCAAGGTTTTCAGGATCGACGACCACAGGGCTCTGATCCTGCCCCAGACTGTAATAATATTCAGTGTTTCTTTAATCCCGCTGGACATTTCTTCAATTGCTTATGAACACGTGAACCACATCAGGCAATACGGCTCTGCTATATATTTCGGGATTCCCCTGCTCGCCCTTCTGGTAGCCGTCATCCGTGGAATAAGAGGTGAACAGGCCGGTGCGTAAAAAAACCGCATTGTTGTCGCTGCTGCTGCTATTGTTACCGGCCGCCGGCTGCTATGACCGGCGTGAGCCGGACGAAATTGCCTATGTGGTGGCCATAGGGCTTGACAAGGGCGTCACCGACCGGCTGCGCCTCTCGCTTCAGATAGTCAGGATGGCGGATGAAAGCGGGGCCAGGGGGATGCCGGGAGGCGGCGGGCAAGACACAAGCCCGGGCGACGAACCGATCATCGTCACTTTGGACTGCCCCTCCCTTTTTACCGGCATGAACATGGCAAACTCCAGCATCAGCAGAAAGTTCAACCTGATGCACGCCAAGCTGATTATCTTTTCCGAGGAACTGGCCAGGAGCGATGATTTCGAAAAACAGATCTCTGGCCTCATGCGCTACATTGAAATCAGAAGGATCATGCACATCCTGGTAACCAGAGGAAAAGCCGAGGACTTTATAAGGGAAAACAAAACCCTTATCGGGAAGAATCCCCCCAAAACCATGCAGATGCTTACCGATAGTTCGGCTCTTACTGGTATGATCCCGGATGCGAACCTGTTCAATTTTTACAACGACTTCAAGTCGACTTTTCAACGGCCCATTGCTATCCTGGCGGGTTTGAACACCTTTGAAAACCTGAAAAATCCGGGGCGGGGTGAAATACAGGAATCGACAAGCGGCGGAAATTACCTGGCCGGCGAACTACCAAGAAAAGGCTATTTAAAAAGAGAACTTCTAGGGACTGCCGTATTCAACGGGACTGAAATGATCGGGGAACTGAACGGTACCGAAACAAGGGCGCTGGCTATGATAAGGGGGGAATTCAAGAGGGGGTTTTACACGATAAAAGACCCCTTGAAACCGGATTATTTGGTTTCCCTGGAGGTTTTTCCGGCCAGAAAGCCGTACGTAAAAGTCGACCTGCGCGGGGAAACCCCCGAGATATTCGTAAAAATTCGCCTCGAGGGCGACCTCCTGGCCGTTCAGAGCGCTGAAAACTATGAAAAACCCGATATGAAACCAGTTTTGGAACAGGCCTTTGAAAGCGAAATAAAAAGCCAGGTCGACAGCCTTGTCGCGAAATGCCAGAAGGAATTTAAAAGCGACATTTTCGGGCTCGGCAGGAGCGTTGCGTCAAAATTCTTGACGATTGAGGATTGGGAAAGATACAGGTGGCATGAAAAATTCCCCGGCGCAACCGTCAACACCGAAGTTGATTTCATAATCAGAAGAACCGGCTTGATTTTGAAGCCGTCTCCTTTGGTAACGGACGGAGGTGTTCACAAATGAGGTACCTGCCTTTTCTAATTATAGCCGCCGCCCTTTATCACACTCTCAGCTACGCGAAATACAACTGGGACAACCAAAACGTGTCCGCCGCCGCCGGAGCGGTGATCATGGCGCTTGTGGCCCTGGTTTTACCGCTTGTCGTAATGTATATCGTAGGATGAACGCTGGTCGTCATTATATTTTTTGTTTTTTTAGTATAACTTTTTGTAACTTTTAGCATAATAGAAACATCACAACCCGGGAGGTGATAATTAATGGAATGGCTGTCCCGCCTTGCCCTGGCCCTTGTCATTATAGGCGCCTTGAACTGGCTGCTGGTTGGTCTCTTTGAATGGGATCTGGTTACCGCCATTTTCGGCGGCGACGTGATCAGGTCGTCGTCAGGCATAAGCAGGTTGATTTACACCCTGGTGGGTCTCGCAGGCATTTATTCGATCTCATTTTTCTTCACAAAGAATGCTGTTTTGAAAAACGAAAAATAATTCTGATCCGTTTGAAAACAGGGAGTGCGTATATACGCACTCCCTTAATTTTGTCCAGCAACTTTTTCAGGTATATATTGAGCAAGGCAAGGCTATAATACTAAACAAAGAAATGCAAGGAGGGATAAACCGATGACTCCACGCAAGAAGAACCGGATCCAGAACCCTCAGACTGTTACCCCCCCGGTGGAAGACAACAGCAATGCCTGCCCCCCCGGGACGCAAGAAGGCTGCAGCCCGGATTCATGCAGTATAAAAAATGACGAAAAGTCTTCATGCTGAAAGAGACCTTAGCTTAAGGTCTCTTTTTTAATCGAAAATGGGACAGAAACAGGGTTGTCACAGAGGTAATCTAATGCTATATTTGGATTACTCAAATATTTTACGGGGTGATGCAACCATGAACTACCAAAACAAAAGCCGCACCAGCGACTACCGGGTTAATATACTGAACAACGGTACAATCATCAGCGTTGAAATTACTTGTTGCGGCAAACACATAGGCGAAATGCGGTTCAAAGATGGCGAAAGCAAAAAGTGCCCCCTCTGCGGCGCGGCTCACTCTGTTATCATCCAGCACAATCACTTCCACATCCGGTCCTCCAAACCGGCCGCCGGAGAAGCAGACGTTCAGTTCAGCCGCAAGCTTGCGGGCATCGAAGAAAAAGCCTTATAGCCCGCTCAAACTGTCCGGCCGCCGGAAGGCCATCCAAATCCGGAACCTTTTACAGATTTATTTAAAGAAGTAAAAAGAATTTTTTTCTGCTTCAAGAAATATTCCGTTTCCACAGGCATTCGGGGAAATTTGAAAACCCCGGCATAAACCCCCTGAATAACAAGTTCTTTTCCGTTCCCCAAAACTATGTCGGGATAATTTGGATTTGCCGCTTTGAGAAATATCCTCCCGTCATTTTCTTGGAAAAAAATTTTAAGAGTGCTCTCTTTTCCGTCGACAAGGGCGCAGACAACCTGACCGTTAAAATCGACACCGGACTGACGTCTTATTAAAACCAGGTCGCCGTCGCAAATTCCGATACCGCTCATCGAATCTCCCCTTGCCTCGAGGAAGAACAGCGTGCCTTTCTGCAAGTCGTGCGGAAAAGGAATACAGCCCGTAATATTCTGTTCCGCGCAAACCGGCTCGCCCGCCTTTATCAATCCTATTACCGGAATACCCGTTAAGTCGTAAAAGAAGCCCCGCCCCATCGTGTCTTTTTCATCAACCTGGGATACGTCTGCAAGAAAATAGTCAACCGGTTTTTTCAACGCTGCAGCCAGCCTGTAAAGATCGTCAATGCTGATTTTTCTTTTGCCTTTTTCATAGTAATTAATGGCAGTAGCGGTCATGCCCAATCTCGCACCAAGCTCAGCCTGGGAAAGGCATTTCTCCTCCCTGGCTTTTTTTATTCTGCCGCCGATCCTGACATACATCGACAATGCTCCCCTTTTTCAGTCCGGTTTGTCCCGCATGGCTTGTCCGGAGACGGAAGGCTTTCGTTTCAACTCCCGTTCCTTATATTCCATGAATTTTCACTTTTCCCTCTTGCGGCTTTACGCCCGCCGGCAAGCCAGCTTGAAAAAACGGGACCCGGTCCCGTACGGTTCAGGCCTTTTGTACTATTTACTCAAGCAATCAAACCATATATATAATAAAATAAAAAAGAAATCGGGGGTAAACGGCATTGTCGACCAGGGAAACCTTGACCTTGTTCTGCTTGAAAACAAATCGGGAAGTAATCGGCCTGATTAAGAAAACCCCTGCAATAACCGGGAACTCCGAACTGAAGTGGGAATATTACTGCGTTTACTGTTCCGGCCAGGATAATTGCGGAGAAAAATCCGCCAACTGCCCCTACATCCTGTGTCAAAACACAAACTTGCCAAATTAAATTTTTGCTCTCCTTACCCGAACCCATACTATTTTAAACGGTCTTTTGGGACCGTTATTTTTTTACTGCCATTTAAGTTTATCGATGGTTATTTGCTAGGAATATAATAGTAAAATTGTCATTTTATAATATTTGAACATAAATATGTATAAGGCGATTTTTTTAGCCGGGCCAAGGAGGTTAATCAATGAAAAAAGATCAAACCATCGAACCTGTTTCTACGGTGCGCTGCTGCCAGAGTACGGCAGAAGGAACTGCAAACCTTACCGTTGTGGTCAGAGACGTTATCACCGGGGAGCCCATCCCGGCGTTTAAATTTATTATCAACGAAAATAACGCGGGAGATCCTCAAGTCGAAATTCCCGAGGAAGAACGGGACCCGGATCTGTTTCCGTCACTCAAGCCCGCTGCCAGCCACAGCCCGGTTGTTGCCGCGGGGGAGGCTTCGGAAACCTCAAACCCGACAGTGTCGCTTCCCGCCGGGAAATACCTTGTTTCAGTGCTGGTCCCCCGTTACAAGATGGGCGGCAACTGGGTAACAATGGACGGCGGCGATAAAACGGTGGAAATTGAACTTTACCCTAATCCTCTGCCGCTGTCTAAAATAAGAGTGCACGTGTTTTGCGACATCAACCCGGTAAACGGTGAGGACGATGTCCCGCTGGAGAGCGGGCTGGAAGGTTTCAGAATTATTGTTGAGGATGCGGTCGGCGAGGTAACGGTAGACTATTTCGGCAACCCGCTCGGTACTGAGTACGTGCGGGACGAGTACGGCAACCTGGTTCTGGACGCCGGTAGCCCCGTTCCAGTCCCGGGCACCGGTGGCATTATACTCACTGACGGCAACGGGGACGCCCTGATCGACAATCTCCCCCCCGGCAAATACGGGGTGCAGGCAATCCCGCCGGATGGAACGGATTGGATACAAACGACTACCATCGAAGGAACTCATACCATAGACGTCTGGATCGAGGAAGGCAACGACGGTTACAGTCCCCGGGAAGGCTTCAAGATGCCCCTGGTATGGTTCGGGTTCGTCAGGCCCGTGGAATTTGGCCCGCCGGTCCCCTGGGAAACCGGGGAAATTACCGGCAGGGTACGCACAGTCATTGAATTTATCCCCCCTTTCAGGCCGCTGACTTTAGGGGAGCCGGTGGATCGCCCCTGGATCGCGCTCAGCGACATTGGAGCCAATGACCGGCAGGTTTATACAGGACGCGGCGACACCAACGGTAATTTCACCATCAAGCGCGTCCCGCCGGGACTTTACCAGATGGCCATCTGGGATGAACCGCTGGATTATATTATTTCTTTCCGCACAGTACAGGTAGGTCCCGGCGAAAGGGTTGACATGGGGGACATCGGCATACCGAGATGGTACGGCTACATCAAGGGTACGGTGTTTAACGACCTCAACGATAACGGTATTCGGGACCCCGGAGAGAGCGGTATTCCCAACGTCGAGGTAAACACCCGCTTTAAAGACGGCAGCATTCAGTACACCACCGTAACAGATATGCGTGGCGACTATGAGTTTAATGAGGTTTTTGAACTGGAGCGCTTTGCCGTAGCCGAGGCGGGCTTTACCCGCTTTGCCCGCACAGGAGCCGCGGCTGCCCCGGACTATGGCCTCCCGGTGCCCGAGCCAGCCAACCCCGGTGCTCTGTGCCGGGACGCCCGCGGCAATTACGTCAGGTGCACTCAGACTTATCCCGGTGTATTGACTCTCACTGTGCTTACCTGGGCGGCCAAAACCAACCGGATTGACTGGGGCAAAAGGTTGTACAACAGGGGAGAAAACGGCGGTATTTCCGGCATGGTTTATTACGCTACCATGCGCAATGAAACCGATCCCAGGTATGCAGTGGCTGAACCATACGAGCCAGGTATTCCCAATGTAACTGTCAATCTTTATGCGGCAACAACAGACGCGGAAGGCAAGGTGGTTCAGGGGGACCTGATCAACACCGTTGTTACTGACGCATGGGAACATCCTGCAGGCTGTATGGACCCTGACGGGAACCCCGCTGAGAAATGCATAGAAGTTCCCGGCATCTCAAACCAGGTGAGACCCGGTGTGTTTGACGGCGGTTATGCCTTTGAAACTTACTGGGACCCCTATTGCGGGCATCCCAGCGCAGTAGAAAAACCGCTCCCTTCCGGCACATATATCGTGGAAGTGCTCCCGCCTGCGGGATACAAGGTGCTGGATAAGGACGGCTCTACCAATACGGACCAGGGCGACGAATTTGCGGACGCCCCGCTCTTGCGCATGCCACCCCCGCCATATCTTCCCACCACGCCTCCGGATTTTGATATCTGCAAGAAAGTGGTCAATGTTGTCGAGGGAATGAATGCAACAGCGGACTTCTTCCTTTTCACCGATGTCCCAGTTCCAGGCCGCATCGTGGGATTTTTGCTTGACGACGTTAACCTGGAGACCGATCCCGGCTTTATTTACTTCGGTGAAAAAAGAGGCATCCCCAATACTCCGGTAGGTATCCGGGACTTCACCGGCAGGCTGATCACCACGGTCCATTCAGACGTTAACGGCATTTTTGAAGTGCTGCTGCCCTCCACGTATACCCGGAACGTACCCACACCGTCCGGGGTTGTGCCGGGAATGTACCAGATCATCGGCAACGACCCGGGAGATCCGCACAAACCCAATCTCCATTACAACCCCAATTACCAGACTCTAAAGCTGGTTTTTGACGTATGGCCGGGAAAAACGACCTATGCCGACGTGGCTTTATTTCCCATTACGGCTTTTACCGGAACACCCGGAGCACAATTCTCACAGCCGCCACAGTGCGGTTTGCTGAAAGATACGCCTCAAATATTCGGGGTGAGCCGTGTCCACGTAAATGTAACGGCCCCCGGTAACCAGGACCGGACGGTTGACATTATCGGTACTGGATTCGGAAATGCGCCGGGCAAAGTAACACTGAACGGGCAGGAAATAAGCATCCTGGAATGGACTGACCAGAAAATTCAGGCTATTGTGCCGCACGGTTTTGGCGCTGCCGGCCCGGGCCCGGTACAACTGCTGGTAACGAATGCCCAGGGAAAAACAAGTCCGGCGGGAATCACCTTCCATCTCTGCCGGCAAGGTGAATACTGGCCGAATATAGCGGTGGTCAAAAAGGACGGCACTGCCGACTACATCACCATTCAGGAAGCTATCGACAATGAATCGGACGGGACAATTGTCGTTGTGTCGGCTGAAACCTATTACGAAAGCCCCATCCTGTACAAAAACATCAAGCTCCAGGGCGTGGGACCAGGCGGCGTAAGGCCGGATAGTTCGGCCGTGGCCGGATCGGTAATCGACGGACGCTTTTTCCTTTCCTATACCGACCAGTGGCTTGATAAACTGGCCGCTATAGACTTTGACGGGCCGGAACTGGTGCCGCCCGATCAGGTAAAAGAAATCACGAGGGGGCAGGTTTTGACGGTAGTCGCTAAAGCGGGGGCTTTCGGCAACACGTTTAGACCCCAGGTGGACGGTTTTAAAATAACCGGCGCAAGGGGTGAAGACGGCGGCGGCATATACGTCAACGCCCACTGCAGCCACCTGGTTATAAGCAACAACATCATCCAGAGCAATGGCGGCGGTTTCGGCGGTGCGATCACCGTCGGCAGGGCCTACGCAGGGAATAACTACAACGATAATATCCAAATCTACCACAACCGCATCCTCAATAACGGCGGGATCAGCCTAGCCGGCGGGATCGGCGTCTTCAACGGCGCAAGCAACTACGAGATTGCCTACAACGACATTTGCGGCAACTACTCAGCCGAGTACGGAGGAGGCATATCTCATTTTGGTTACAGCCCGGGCGGAAAAATCCACCATAACCGCATCCTTTTTAACGCCTCGTTTGACGAAGGCGCCGGCGTATTCGTGGGCGGGGAAAAGCCTGTCCCGCCGGCATCACTTACGGCCGGATCGGGAGAAGTAGATATTTACAACAACCTTATCCAGGGCAATCTCGCCAACGACGACGGCGGGGGTATCCGGCTGCTGCAGCCTCTGAACTACCGGATCAAGATATATAACAATGTTATTGTCAACAACGTTTCCACCGACCTTGGAGGGGGAATAGCCCTTGATGACGCCTCCAACGTCGTAATAGCCAACAATACCATTGCTAAAAACATTACCACCGCCACGGCAGAGGACAGCGACGGGCTGCCCCACGCTGCCGGGCTGGTAAGCGAATCCAACAGCGCCGCCTTTCAGGCTTACCTTGATGAAAAGAGCCCCGGCTCACCCAATTTCAGCAACCCGGTCCTTTTTAACAATATTTTCTGGGATAACAGGGCAGGCACCTTCAACCAGACCCTCAACGGGGGCAGGGGAGGTATCAGCGGCATCGGCGCTGCCGGGGACCTGCAGCCTGTCAACGTTATGGACCTGGAGGTATTTGGCGTCCCCGCCCTCCTCGAACCCCTGTATTGCAGCCTGTCCCGCCCGTATGGGGGCGGCAGCAGCAACGTTTACGGAGATCCGGCATTTGCCGGTGAATATGATACGGAAGTAACAGTTGTTGCCTTTAACATGGAACCCGACTTCAAGTCGGTCAAAATAGTAACCGCTGTTCCTCAACTGACCGGAGATTACCGCCTCACATCCGGTTCGACCGCAGTCATAGACCGGGGTACTGGTGAAGTCACCAGAGGAGAGGAAACGTTCCAGGCTCCAAAAACAGACTTTGACGGAAACGCCAGGCCGCAGGGCACCGGCTACGACATCGGTGCATACGAGTATCTGCCATTTCCCGGGTCCGGAAAGGAGCAATAATGATGGCCACAATAAAAAGGCGTTTAGGTGCTACAGACGGCTGGATAAACATGCCCGACGGCACCAGCCACTATATATTTGGTTTTGTTGACATAACCGGCGCACCGGAAAATCAAATCTTTCAATACCGGGGCAAAGCCACCTTGCTGGCCCCTTTGCTGGAAGCATACGAAGGCGATGAGGTTTACTTAACCCTGACCAACCTGGGTTTCCCCGGCAGGCCGGATTTAGACGACACCCATACCGTGCACTGGCACGGCTTCCCCAATCAGATTCCTCTCTGGGACGGTGTTCCCGAGGCTTCCATTTCCGTACCGGTAGGCAGGGATTTCACCTATTATTACAAGCTGCTGGACCCCGGCACTTATATCTACCACTGTCACTTCGAGTCTGTGGAACACATTCAGATGGGCATGGTCGGTCCTTTGACGGTGCGCCCCCGGATGGAAAAAGACCTGGGCCGGAAGTTCGCCTATAACGACGAAAACACGGCGTTCGACCGGGAAGCCCTTATTTTCCTGACGGAGCTAGATCCGGTACCGCACCGCCTGGTGGCCGGTGTCCAGGAGTTTGACTGGACGGAGTACCGGCCGGCTTACTGGTTGATCAGCGGGCGAAGCTATCCCGATACGGTCAAGCCGGCGGATGATCCCGGCCTCCCCCGGCAGCCGTTTTCATCGCTTGTTGAGGCTTACGAAGGGGAAAAAATACTGTTGCGCTTTGTAAATTTGGGCTATGAGCAGCACTGCCTTCAGATACTGGGAATCCCTTTAAAAATAGTTGGATTGGACGCCCGGCAACTGCGCGGGTATAACGGTGAAGACATCAGCTATTGGAACGACACCGTCTATATTGCGGCAGGCCAAACGGCAGACGCCATCTTTACCGCACCGCGCCCCGGAATATATCCCCTTTACAACCGCAACCACCATAAAAACACCATAGCCGGGACGGCATTTGGCGGCATGGTTACGGAAATACGGGTCTTGCCAAGACCTTAATATCTTTAAAAAGTTGCAATTCTTTTAGCCGCCGGTCAAAAATGTTCAGTAAAAACCAAGGAGAGAATGAAATGCCTGTGATAAGCCTTTGGGCAAAAGACGGTTACTTAAATATCCCTGACGGAAACAGCATCTATTTCTGGGGTTTTGCCAAAAGCGAAGCCGGGTCTGCCCAATTGCCGGGGCCCAATATTATTGTAAAACAGGGAGAAACAGTTACCGTCAACCTGTACAATACACTGCCCGAACCGGTCTCGGTTTTTTTCCCCGGCCAGCAGGGTGTCACAGCCGGGGGACAGCCTGTAAAGCCCCAGTACCTTGACGGGCGTTTGCTGTCCTTTGTCAATCATGCTATGCCGGGGGAGGCAGTCTCATATACTTTTACGCCGTCCCACCCTGGAACCTATATTTACGAAAGCGGGACCAACCCGCCCAAACAGGTCCCCATGGGGTTGTACGGGGGGCTGGTGGTGCGGCCTGCGGATTTCGATCCCGATGTAAAAGAATTAAAAACAGCTTACGGTGCCGGGACGGACACGGAATTTGACCGGGAATACTTGCTGATAACAGGCGAAATTGACCCTTGCCTGCACCAGGCAGTTGAAAACGGCAAGCCGTACCTAGTCAGCAAATACCGGCCCCGCTACTGGACGCTGAACGGACGCTGCTCACCCGACACCATGTTAATGGACCGGCCGGACTATCTTCCCCACCAGCCATACGGTTCTATGGTGATGGGGCAGCCCGGCGAGAAGATTCTGATGCGGTACATCGGAGCCGGCA
>DAOOVD010000049.1:0-18446 GCA_035369845.1 Bacillota bacterium
AGGCCAGAAAGGCGAGATGACCGCTCCGCCCCCGGTTGAAATTCTCGGTGCGGTAAAACACAACAGCACGGCCACAAGCAGGCCCGGCAGGGCGGCGAGCGGAGTCATCCGCAGACCGTACTTTTGGGTAAACGGGACTACCATCAGCGGGGTGAATGCCCAGCCCACGTTTCCCGCAGCTATAAACAGCGCCTGAAAGAAACCTTTACGGCTGCCGCTGAGCGCCGTTACCATAGCTGACGCCTGCGGGTGAAAAGCAGCCGTGCCGAGACCGGCACACGCAACCGCAAGAAGCTGAAGCGAATAGTTTTCTAGGATGCCGGTCAGGCTTAACAGCGACGCCATCCATAACGTTCCGGCATAAACCATCCAGCGCTGGTTTTTTTGATCCGCCAGATATCCAAAGACCGGCTGCAGCAGTGAGGAGGTTGCTGTAAAAGCGGATATGAGGAAAGCTCCCCTGCTGACATTCAAACCCGCTGCAACCAGAAACGGCAGCAGAGTCTGAATGTAGTTCATGTACCAGTCGTTGAGCAAATGTGCGGCCGCTATCGAAAATATTCTTGCCGGTTCCGGCCTGACGCAAGCAGGGTCCTGCCTTTTTACAGCGCTTGAATCCGTCATGTTTTTCACCCGCTTCCCCCGGCAAGAACGAAGTTCCGCCGCCCTTCCGCCGGAGGCGCCGCCGCCACCCCCTAGCTTTACCTTTCACCGTCCGCCGAAAAATACCTTCCGCCTCATCGTCCGCCGCTCACTTTTTCAAACCCGCCGGCGCCCTTGAGGGTATGCGCAACCCCGGACTGCAGGCAAGTCGCCCGGGGCCACGAAGTTGAAGCAAGCGATTGATATTGCCCGGCACTCAGTGAAAATACCCTGGTTTCCGTCCGGCAATACCTGAGAGCACATTTGCTTTTCGACAAGGCATCATTAAACCTGAGTGCCGCGCAGGCGACCGGGCGAAGTGAGGATGTGGTGTCGTACGAGCGGAAATTGATGATATCCGCGAACGGTTGCAGTTATTTATGCTTTGATTTTGAACCTTCCCATGAAAATGCCGGCTAAGGGACCGGCTCTCCGGCTCTTGAACGCGTCAGCCCTTCAGCCGTGTTCTCTTTTTTTGGGGAGCTTTAAAGATTGACGGCCTTCCCTGTCTGGAGAGCAACGGTCTTCTCCGACTTGGCCTTCACGACATAGGTCCCGGCTGCCACCCGGCCGAAAATGTAAAACCCGCGTGAATCGGTAAATGTGACCTGCTGCAGGATTTCCACGCCCTGCTGGTCAACCAGGTACAGGCCGACGCAGGCGTTGGCAACCGGCGTGCCGTTCTGCTGGGTGATGAACCCGTTCACCGTTGCCTGGGGCAGGGTAAAAGGCGTTAAACTGACATCCGTGCGGATGATGCTGCCGCCGGAAATGGTGACCGACACAAAAGAAGAGAGATAAAAGCCGGCGGCGGCAACGATAAGAGAGGCGGTCATGTCGGGGACATTGCACAGCTGGTACTGGCCGAGGGCGTCAGTTTTGGCGACCATGACGTTCTCAGAAACGCCAATGGCCGGGATCAGGGCGACGTTGGCGCTGGCGACGGGAGCGCCCGTGGCCTGGTTGGTCACTGTACCGTAAACGACGTTGAAGGAGCGTGTGTCCGGCGTGATGGCGATGTCGATGTTCAGGTTCTGGCCGCTTTGAATGGTGAACGTTTGCCCGTTCGAGGTCGCGAATCCCTGCAGGGCCGCGTTAATCGTGTACGTGCCGGGCGCGACGTCCTCAAGCACGTAGTTGCCCCCCGGATTGGTCAGCGTGTGAGCCACCGGGTCGCCGGTCTGGGTGCGGAGCTTGACCGTGGCGTTTGCCACGTGCGAGCCGTCAACGGAATTGGTCACTGTGCCGCGCACCGTGCCGGTTTGCACGGCGAGCTGCGTCAGCACCAGGTCAGAGCGTTTCTCTTCCGTTGCGCCCAGCGGAATCTCTGCAGATCTCTTTAAAAGAAAATCGTCAATTGTCGGCATGTTGCTCACTCCTTTAAATTACTGTTGCCTGCTTGGCTTTGACCACGTAATTGCCGGCCGCAACCCCGCCGAACAGGTAAAAGCCCTCGTTGTTGGTGAAGGTGATCCGCACCAGCGTTTCCGCCGAGTCTGCCACGGCGTACAACCCGACGCAGGCCCCCGCCAGCGGGTTGCCGGCCGGGTCCCTGATAAATCCCTGAACCGTCGATTCGGTTACAACCTGAGGCGACAGGCTGATGTTCGTCTGGGCAAGCTGGCCGCCGGCCACGGTCACCGGCAGCGGCGCCGGCAGGGCGTAGCCTGATTTTTCGGCCGCAATGGTGTAGGACCCGTCGGCGGTTTCACAAAGTATATACTCGCCTTCGTTGTCGGTCAGGGTGGTTGCCGCAACCTCCCCCTGCGCGTCCGCAAGCACCACGCTGGCGCCGGCGATGCGTTTTCCGGTTACCTGGTCCAGGACCAGCCCGTAAAGGGTATTTTTAGACCCCCGCGGGTCAGTAGTGAGCGTAAAATTGACAAAGCTGCCTGTCACGGCGGGCAGGTTTACGGTTGCCGGCGCGCTGGTGAGGAATCCGGGCGCGGCGGCCACGATCTGGTAAACGCCCGTTGGGAGCGGGTTGGTCATGTAGTTTCCTTCAGCGTTTGTAAACTGGTGATCGACGGGATCACCGGCCGGTGTCAGAACCTTGACCAGCGCGTTCACCACCGGGGTGCTGCCGGTGAGGACGTTGCCGGTAATAATGCTGGTCCGCAAATCGGGATTGGGCGACAGCGTCAGGTCGGTCCGGTTCTCGGCTCCTGTCGCGAGGCTGAACTGCTGGGACGAGTTCAGCAAGAAACTTTCGCGCTGTTGTGCCATTGGAATCAACTCCCCAAATGGTACTACCTAACATACATACTATTAATTACCATATAATATGGTGCCTGCCGTTCGTTCAAGTTTATTCCGTATACTCCTGATTGGCGTAGTTTTTTACGATATGGCGGCGCGATGCTCACATCACCTTATGAGCGCTGCAAAATTCCAGCTTTTCCTGTATTTTTGCTTTCACCACGTAGTCACCGGGCTGAACATCCGTGAAAAGGTACAGGCCCTCTTTGTCAGCCGTTTTAATCCGTATTAACGTTTCGCAGCCGCCGTCCACCCTGAACAATCCCACCCAGACACCGGCCTTCACCTCCGGGAACCGCCTTGTGATCGACCCGCTTACCGTGGCGTTTGTAACCGCAGTACCCTTTTGAAGCAGGAAGGGAACCATGACCGTCCGGCCCGCCGGGATTTCAAACCGGATCGGCTCACTGGTCAAAAAGCCCGGTTTGCCGGCCCTGGCAAGGTATTTGCCCGGGGGAATCGCGCAGAACAAATATTGTCCGGATTCGTTGCTGGCAGTCTCTGCAATGGGGGAATCAGATCCGGAGGAAAACAATCTGACCGCTGCGTCTTCAATGACTTTGCCGGCCGTCAACTCGGTTACCGTTCCATAAACGAAACCGTAATCCCGGACGGTATTGTCCTTTTTTATCCTGATATCTATTCTGGCGATCTTTCCGTCCTTCAGCAAAAAAGTGATGCCGGCCGCAGCGAGAAAACCCGGTGCGGCAGCCGTAAGCCTGTATTTTCCAGGCATCAGGTTTTTAATTGAATATCTGCCGTTTTTGTTGGTCAGCGCATGAACAACGGGGTTGAATTTTCGATCCATAACCTTTACAGTGGCGCCGGGCACAGGGACGCCCCTGTGGGTTACCCTGCCGGTTATTTTTGTTTCCGGCCGGCGAGGTTTCATTCTCAGTTTCAGATCAACCCTGGCCTCTTCGTTCACGCCCAGGCTGAACTCCTTTGAACGTGTCAACAAGAAACGGTCTGTTATCGTCATAAAACTCCCCGTCCATCTTTTAAAAATGATATCACTATACTAACTCTATATTACCTACTATGATAATATTATCTGCGTATTTGCCGGCATTTCGCTGAAAATGCCTGAGGTTGTTACCTTGAGGTTGAAACGCTCAGCCAGCCCAGAGTATGGCAGCTTTACTCAAAAGCTAATTGCCTTCGGTGAAAAACCATTACACAGCGGGCAGGATCTCGCCTTCACGACCCCGTTCAGGCTTTCGCGGATATCCTTGTCCGCTCATCCAATATCGTGTCCTTACTTCTCCTGGTTCGTTTATCCGATACTCAGGTTTTTTGTAATTCCCTGCTGAAAGGCAATGCGCTCCCGGATACCGCCGGAGCGGAAACCGGGTCCTTTTAACTAAGTGCCGGGCAATACCGCTCGCTTCCTTTAACCTCAAGGCCCCTGACTGTTCGTCAACATTCTGAGGCGTTTTCGCTAAAAAACGCCTCCCCCAGTAACTTGGAGACATGCGATTACCGTCCGCCCTCATGTTTCCCGTCGCACGGTTTTTATGCTTCACCACCTCCCTTCACACTTTTCCCGCCGCTGAATACTATATGATCAAAAACCGGTATCATGCGGAGCTTGAGGTTGAGAGGGGAGGGAAAGAAAACAAATTGACCAAACGGGATATCTTTTTTTTAGTTTCGGTAGCTTTCCTGGGCATTTTTATCTTAGCCGCAGCCTACCTGTGGAGGGAAAATTACGTTTACTCCAGGGAACTGGCCGCAAGCACCGGGAACTACGCCAAACAGACGGAAGAATTGCTGAAGGAAGAAAAAAACGCCGGTGTCACCTCAAAACAGGACAATTCCCAGCCCGGTAGCACGGCAAATCCTTCCGCAGCGGTAAATCAGCCATCCGCGGCAAACCCAGGCAACATTCAAAACCAGCCGGCAAACCCTGCACAGCCGACGGCGGTCAAGAACAGCAGCAGCTTTACTGCTCCGGATACCAAAGTGGGAGACATAGTAAAACTGGGAGAAGTTGAAATGATCGTAACGAAATCCACTGCCAAGCACAAAGTAATAGACATCACTTTCAAGGGGAATACCCGGGAGCAGCCGCCAAAACTCGTTCTCACGGAAAACAACCGGATCGTATACGAAATCCCTGCCGATGTCGACGTCAACTTCGATATAACGGAAAAAACCGTAATAGACAGGTCGCCGCTCTTTTACAACGATCAAAAAGCCGGGCAATAACCGGCTTCGTTTTTTATCCCGCCCTCTCTATCGCTTCGGCCAGAACTTTTACCACAAAGTCTATTTGCTGTTCCGTCAGGCTGTTGAAAAAGGGAAGAGCCAGGGTTGTGGAAGCGGCAAGCTCCGCACGGGGAAAATCACCTTCGCGATAGCCGAACATTTTCCTGTAGAAGGGCTGCAAATGTATCGGCCGGAAATACGGCCTTCCGTCAACCCCTCTTTGCTGCATGTGCACCAAAACTTTATCGCGGTCAATATCCGGCGACAGCCGGATTACATACACAAACCAGCTTATCCTTTCCTTGTTTCCGGCGCCGGGCAACATGATTCCCTCCATCCGCGCCAGTCTGGCGTCATAGGCCGCGGCCACCGCTTCACGCCTGGCCAGTATTTCATCTATGCGTTCCATCTGAGCCACGCCCAGCGCGGCGCTCAATTCATCCATCCGGTAATTGTAACCGAGCCTGCAGTGGTTGTGCCATTTGTCTCCTTCATTCCTTCCCTGATTGCGCATACTTCGGCACAGTTCAGCCAGGTCGCTGCGGTTGGTGGAGATAATCCCTCCTTCACCGGTCGTGATCTGCTTGTTCGGATAAAATGCGAAAACCCCCGCGTCGCTCTCACTTCCCACCTTTTTTCCGTTATAGCATGCGCCGATCGCCTCGCATGCGTCCTCAATCACTGCCAGGCCGTGTTTCCCGGCAATACCGGCAATAGCCTCCATGTCCGCCGGTCTCCCGAAAACGTGTACTGGTAGAATGGCTTTCGTCCTTCCGGTTATTTTAGCCTCTATCCCGTTAGGATCTATGTTCAATGAAACCGGATCTATGTCTACAAATACGGGCCGTGCCCTTTCAAATAGAAGGCAGTTGCTTGAAGCAACAAAACTAAAGGGGGTGGTGATAACCTCGTCGCTGTCGCCGATACCCAGCGCCCGCACCACCAGGTGAAGGCCGCTGGTCCCGCTGTTTACTGCTACCGCTTCTTTTACCCCCAGGTATTCGGCAAACATTCGCTCAAACTGCGCCACCTTGGGTCCAATGCTGAGAATATCGCTGTCAAGCACTTCATTGACCAGGTCCCGCTCTCTTTTTCCGATGTCGGGAGACGAAAGAGGAATCATATCTTTCATACCTTTCTTTTACTTGGCTTGTTGCACGACCTAGTTTAGCTTATGAAAAGGGCAAACGAGGTGTGAACAAGGGGAGTTCCGCCTCGGTAACGCTCTCATTCTTTTTTAAAAAAACCCGCCCTTCCCTTTTTGACTATTTCCTTCAACAACCGTACTGCCCGGACCCGCAACAGCGCGCATAAGTATAGATAAGCGGCAAATCCGGCCGAAAAGGAAACGGCAAGCCGCAGGAACTGGTAAAAAACTCCTGCCGGCAAATCATCGGTTATCAAGTATATTCTCTCCATCAACATTCCGGCAAGAACGGCCGCTGGCAATATCCGGATCGTGGCGGACAAGACCGCTGCCCCATTCATTCCGTTCAGCCGCCTGCTCAACAGGCCGAAGCTTATCAAAGCCAGGACGTTATTGGTAAGAGAATCCGCAAGCGCAAGCCCTGGCATTCCCAGGCGGCCGGCCAGAGAAAAACTCATGGCGACGTTCATTAACACCGCTGCAATGGTAAGCGCCATCGGAGTCCTGGTATCTTCCAGAGCATAAAAGGCGCTGTTCAGCAACTGCCTCTGGGACAGGCCCCAGAGGCCGGCCGCGTAAAAAGCCACCCCCGCGGCAGTGAGACAAACGGCATTTTCATCAAATGCCCCGCGTTGATATGCCAGTCTGGTCAGAGGCATGTTCAGGGCAATCATGCCGGCAACAACAGGAAACATCATGAAGGTGATGCCGGCAACCCCTCCAGCGGCCACGGCCCGCAACCGTCCGTTTTCTCCGGCGGATAGGGGCTGCAGTTCGGCCTGCGCGGCCAGCCGGGACATAACCGGGTAAATCACCTGCACCAGTGATGCCACTAAAATTCCGTTAGGCAGGCCGACCAGCTTTTGCGCGTAATTCAACGCCGCCAGGCTGCCCTGCGGGAGACCCGAGCCGATGGCCCGCTGGATCAGGAGGTTGAGGTCCGCGGCCGCGGTTCCCATTATTACCGGCAGCATCAGCGCTGCAATCTCGCGCAGCCCGGCGCTGCGCCAGCCGAAAACAAGATCGTAGCGATAGCCGGTACGCCGCAGCGAAGGGATCAGAATCAGAACCTGTCCGGCAAAGCCGGCCACCACACCCGCCGCTGCCGCACTGATGCCGTGATTCGGGCCGAAAGCCAATATTACCGCGATCACGGCCAGATTGAACGGCAGGCCTGCCAGGGACTGTGCGTTGAAATCCTCATGCGCCTGGAGAATTCCCGAAAAAACACGCACCAGGACCATTAGAACGACCGAAGGGGACAAGATCATCAGCAGTTTAGCCGACACAGCCGAACGTTCCGGGGGGAAGCCGGGAGCAACGAGGCCCACCCATGCCGGCGCAAAGAGGAAACAAATGCCGGCTGTGAACAGCGATACGGCAAGAAGTATATTCAACAGGCTGCTCACAGTCCTGCAGCCTTCCTTATGCCTGCCCCGGGCCAGGTATCTGCCGTATACAGGCACAACCGCGGTAACAATAACCGCCCCGGCCAGAGAAGAAAGCATATCGATTATACTCGAAGCCGCCAGAAAAGCATCCATTTCACCGCCGGCACCGTATACGGCAGCCTGCGAGGCCTCGCGGAAAAAACCGCAAATCCTGCTCAAGACCGCGGCTCCGGAAACAATTAAAAACGAAAAAACAACCGATTGTTTGACCATTTGCGGACCGGCCTTCGACAAGTCGGGTCGGGCGTTCGTTTCGTCGCGAATCCCAACAGCGGCTGCTAATCACAGGAACTGTTGACGGATTGTCCGGGACCTTGAGGTTGAAAGAAGCGAACCGCATTGCACAGTAAAGTTTCTATACCACGCGCAGGCGGGCAGCACCCCTGTCAGCGGCGAGCGACGTTGCGAAAGCGCCGCAGGTGAACCGGCGCGAGTGTTGACGCGATACCGGATGAGCGTCGTGGATGTCCGCTAAAGCCTGAACCGCAACAGGAGGGCGAGTGAGTTCCTCCCGCTGTGAAATGACATTTTTCATCAAAGGCAATTCACTTTCGAGTAAAAAATCGCATGATGCGGGCACCGGTTCACCCGGCGCGAATAGTTAAAGCGAGCGTTTCAAACTGATGGCGCTTTGCAAAAAACTTTCGCAGGTATTACATACCCTTTCCAGCCTGGAAATAAATATCAGGCGGCGAGTTTTTTTATACTATGTTCGCATTTTCAAAATGGTTACCGGACCTGGCGGCAATTAAACCGCCCCGTTTTCATCACGAAACCGCCCTGTAACCTATTAAAAAAACCATGAATATAGTAAAACGACAGCATATTGCAACGGATACCGGCTGTTTGAGGGGAAGATACCGGATGAACAGATCGCAGTTTTTTTTTGACAAGCGAGTTTCCCTGCTGACGTTTTTGCCGCTCTTTATAATGCTGATCGGTTTTTTGACCGGTTTTCTGGAAACCCCCGAATATCAGGCATGCGCCACCGTCATGCTTATCCGGGAACGGGAGAAGGATGATGGCAGCACTGACAGCCTGCAAGCCGTCAAAGAAACGGCTGAAACTTGCGCCGCAATCGCCAGGACCGATCAGGTCGCCTGGAACATCCGGCAGCTTTGCGGTGATCAGTATACACTCAATGAAATCAAAGAGAAAGTTTATGTAAGACTGCTGCCCGGCACGGTCTTGTTGCAGGTGACAGCCAGGGACGGCGACGGGAACGCTGCGGCAAATCTCGCCAATTCAGCCGCAACTGCCGTAATGGAGGAAGTCAGGGATGTGCTTTCAATCAGCGGCGCCCGGATTGTCAGCCCGGCATTACCCCCCGAACGGCCGGTGCCCGGCACGCTGATCAATACCGCGGTGGGCGGTATGGCGGGCCTTGTACTTACCTTTACCATAATTTTGTTTATAGATTTTTTTAAAAAGGTTAATTAGTGCAGGTCATTGCCCAATCCATGAAACACAAAATAAACATCCTGCACATCCTGGCCACCGACAGGCTGCAGGGCGCGGAAAAAACGGCCCTCATGATCGACAGGCACCTGGACCGGAAGAAATTCAATTCATTTATAATCTGCGCGGGAGATCCTCTGGCCCGTTACCTGAGATCGCACGGCAGCATTGTAGAAGTGCTGGATGTTAAAAAGGTCAGCCTGTCCAACATGCTCGGGTTGAAAAGGATAATCGCCGAAAAAAAAATCGATCTGCTTCACGCCAGCGGCTACCGCGCCTCATTGTTTGCCCTTCTGACATCCGGGCTTTTCATAAAAAAGCCGGTTATATCGCATATACATAGCGCAGACCCCCGTATTTCCCGCCTCACCGTTTTAAAACTGGTCGAAGTCGCAACCAGGAACAGGTTTGACCTCTCGATAGCCTGTTCTGACCTGGTCAGAACTTATTATCTAAAACACAACCGTTTTACAATACCGGAGAAAATCGTGTCCGTCAGCAACGGCATCGAAATCGTCTTTCACAAACCGAGGCCGGAAGCTTTGAACAGTTTAAAAGAAAATCTTGGTATCCCCGCGGGCAATTTCATATTCAGCTATATAGGCAGAATGGTCAAACTGAAGGGCGTCGACGTATTGCTCAGAGCTTTTCGCCTGATCTCCGGGGAAAACCGGGACGGTCCGGTTTTGCTGCTGATAGGGTCCGGCCCCATGGAACCGGAGCTCAGAAAACTGGCTGCCGGGTTAAACCTTTCGTCCCGTGTTATCTTCACTGGATACCGCAACGACATAGAGGATTTGCTCGAAATAACCGACGTTTTCGTTCTCCCCTCCCGGCGGGAAGGTCTTCCCAATGTCCTCCTGGAAGCGATGAGCCACAGCAAACCCGTCATCGCCTCGGATGTCGGAGGAGTGAAAGAACTGGTCATACACGGCCGTACCGGTCTGCTTGTGCCGCCCGGAGACGCCGGGCGCCTTGCGGAGTATATGTTTCTTATGCAAAATTCACCCGCACTCAGGGAAAAAATCGGCGAATCCGGCTGCCGGCACGTGCGGAAGAACTTCAATATCGAAGCCAAAGTCCGGGACATCGAAAAATTGTATATAAAAAGCTGTGAACAGGGTGAAAAAAAATTTATTTATTGATCTCTTCAACAGCCTTACTGATTTTAATGCTTTTAAAACCGGCATTTTCATTATACTTTTTGGTTTTTGCGGTTTTTACCAGGGTTTCACTGAAAACGATGGAACTGGCGGGCATCCCCGTGCTTCCCGTATTGTTCGCCGTTTCCGGGCTGTTCCTCGCAGCCTGGAACATTTCCGCCGGAACGCTGAAGCCGGCAAACCTGAGGTCATTTGAGAGCCGCCTTTTGAGCTTGTTTTTCCTTTTTTACCTATCTTGTGGCCTGATCAACGCTGGTTGGAACCGGGATACCGTTTCAATAACATACTATTTGGCCGCCAACTTCCTCCTGGTGCAGTTGATATTGCTGTTTGCCGACAGACTGGAGGTTCTGGAAAACATTTTCATGGCCGCCTGCCTGGGCGGTTCGTTCGCTGCCGTGGTGGGAATTTGCCAGTACCTGGCCTCCTGGCAGCACCCCGTTCAACAATACGGACTGCGCGCCGCGGGCTGGTGGCAAAACCCCGGTGATTTCGCCATGATCCTGAGCGTTGCTTACCTCGTCTCGTTCTATTTCGTCAACAGCCGGTCCCGGTTGCGCCGCCTGGCTGCTTATTTCACCCAGTGCACGGTTCTGCCGGGAATCCTTCTTTCCCTGACCAGGGCGGGGCTCATTCTCGTCTTACTGATCACGGCACTGAACTGCCGGGCGTTTTTAAAGAAAAACTGCTACCCTGCTGCCCTTGCCATTACCTGCTTTATACTGTCCTGCCTGTTCTTCCGTTCGGAAGACTGGTGGACCGGGATAATCGGTAAGGTGGATTTTGAAAGGCTGGCCCCTCCGCATTTCGCCGGCGCTTTCGAAAATCGCCTGGATCTGGCCGGCGCGGGCCTTTTTATATTCGCCCGGAACCCTCTCTTCGGAACCGGTTTCGGGAACCTGCTCCCGGCCTGCGGAAACCAGTTCGGCACCGAAGTGTACCCACACAACATCTACGTCTCAATGACGGCGGAAAGCGGAATCTTCACCCTAATGTATTACCTCGTGCTCCTCTGCTACCTGCTGGCGACAATCGCCGGCACCTGTTCCCGGAACAATGAGATGAGAAATACCCTGAAAAACTTTTTGATTGTCCTGGCAGTCATGGGATTTTTCAACCATCAACTGCTGTTCGAAAAGCATATCGCAATTTTTTTAGCCTGCATACCGGCGTTTTGCCGGCTGAACCGCCCGGAAGCCGGGAAAAATAGCGCGGACGGCGGTGAAACATGTGCACATAGTCATGATCCTGTCCCATTTTCATCCCGCGATCGGCGGCGCGGAAATACAGGCCAGGCGAATGGGCGAACTTCTGTGTAAAAAAGGCCACCGTGTTACCGTACTGACGCCCGGATACAGCGGCCTGATACCGCATGAGACTCTGAACGGCATCGAAATCCGCCGCCTGCCTGTACCCGGCCGGGGCAGGGCGGCCTTCTTGAGTTTCGTCGCCGGTTGCATTCTCCATATCTGGCGGCACAGGCAAAAAATCGACATCCTGCAGGCCCACCAGCTTGCCGGACCCGCCCTGGCCGCATCGCTGGCCGGAAAGCTCTTTGCAAAACCGGTTGTCGCCAGGGTCGAAGGAGGCAGCCAAAGCGGCAGCGAGATAAAACTACTGGCTGAAAGGCTCTTCGGCCTTCTTCGCATTGAATTCATAAAAAGAAACACCGACTGTTTCATCGCCGTGAGCCGTCCCATAGAGGAGGACCTGGCCGGATACGGTATAAATAATGTCTTTTTAATTCAAAACGGGGTCGATACGGACAGATTCCATGCTTGCGGGAAAGACGACAAGGCCGGTCTGCGCAGGCGCTTGGGGCTCCCCCTGGAAAATGTTGTTTTTACTTTCGCGGGGCGGCTGGAGTACGTAAAGGGCGTGGATATCCTCCTGCAGGCGTGGGACAAACTCTCTCCCGCCGCCGGAAAAGTCCTGTCGCTGGTAATCCTTGGCGACGGCCCCTTGAGAAAGGACGTTGAAGCGGCTGCCGGTAAAGGCAATATCATTTTCCGGGGAGCGGTGGAAAACGTTGATCAGTACCTTATGGCGTCGGACGTGTTTGTTCTGCCGTCAAGATACGAAGGCTCATGCGTTGCGCTTTTAGAGGCAATGTCCTGCGGTTTGGCGGTGCTGGTTAGCAAGGCGGGGGGCAATCCGGAAATCGTCGGCCACGGCGGCGGAATCCTCTTCGAACCGGAAAACCGCTGCGAACTCGCCAAGTGGATTGAGCGGCTTGGCGATGATGAATATCTGCGCTCAACCCTGGGCAGAGAGGCCAGAGCAATTGCCACAGGCAGTTTTCGGCTTGACGACGCCGTTGCGAAACATGAGCAGGTTTACAACTCTGCCGTTTCACGCAGGTTTCCGGCCATCAGGTCCTGAACACTCCGGCCCCATTCGGCCAGCCAGGCCTGAAACATCAAAATGCCCCACAAGTGATACTGCCAGTCCCTCTTTCCGCTCACATGCTCGATCCACAACCGCCGGACCGGTTCCGGCCTGAAGAATCCCCCCCTTCTCAAATGCTCTTCGCTTATCAAATCCTCCGCCCATTCCCGCAAGGAACTCTTCAGCCAGATGCCGACTGGTGCCCCGAAACCCCGTTTGGGCCTGTCGACCAACTCCCGCGGCACATACTTGTACAAAATCCGGCGCATTATACCTTTCCCCAACCCATTGAAGTCTTTTTGCCGAAGCGGCAATCTCCATGCAAATTCAACAACCCTGTGATCCAGGAGAGGCACCCGCACTTCCAGACCTGCCGCCATACTTGCCCGGTCCACCTTTACAAGAATATCGTCGGGCAGGCAGAAAACCAAATCCAGATACATCATTTGCGATATAAAATCAAAACACTCAATCCAGTCCCCCCGCTCCTGCAACGCCGCAGGCGGCTTTCGCGATCCGGCCAATAGCGATGCCGGATCGTTCCAGTACGACATCATTCCCAGATAGAGCGCCCGGCCGGAGTCGAGGGTCAGCACATCCGCCAGCATATGCAGTTTGTCTCCGGTAAGGTACTGTTTGAAATTTCCCGGTACGACCCGGACAACCCTGCTGAAAACCGCATCCCACGCCTGCGGAGTCAAAAGCTTTACCGGGGCGGCAAAAAATCTTTTGAGCAAAGGAGGTATCGCCCTAATCTTTTGCATGACGGCATTAGCCTTAAAATATCGGTCATACCCGCAGAAAAGCTCGTCGCCGCCGTCACCGGAAAGGCACACTGCCACCTGCCGCCGTGCCAGTTCCGACAACAGGAAGGTGGGAATCTGTGAAGAGTCGGCAAACGGCTCGTCATACAAAACAGGCAGATTTGGAACGACCGTTGCGGCTTCTTTCGGGCCGGCGTACAGTTCGGCATGGTCGGTACCCAGGTGGCGCGCAATTTTCCCGGCATATTCAGCCTCGTTATAACTTTCCTCATGAAAACCAACGGTAAAGGTTTTTACCGGCCGCGCAGCCTGTGCCTGCATCAAAGCAACCACCAGGGATGAATCAACACCGCCCGAGAGAAAGGCGCCTACGGGCACATCCGCCGCCATGCACAGTCCGACGGCATCGAGCAGGAGTCCCTCCAGGCGCGCCGCCGCTTCATCATCCGAAAACCGGCGGGGTTCGGCCCATCCCCGCAAGGCTGTCGTTTCGGCCGACCAGTACGGAATATGCTCAGGCAGGGCTTCACAGATACAAGCTCCGCCGCTAGCAAGCCGGTCAATACTGCCGTCATTTTCAGTATCCGCACACAAAATGCTGCCCGGCAGAAGCTTGTATATTCCCCGATAGATGCTGTGCGGGGCGGGAATATAATTATAGCGGAGGTAAGCGGAAAAAGCATCCGGGTCAATCTCTTTTTTAAAATCAGGATGGGTGACAAGCGCCTTCAGTTCGGACCCGAACATGAAAGTGCCGCTCATGCTGCCGTAATAAAGCGGTTTTATTCCCACCCTGTCGCGTACCAGGTATAGTTTGTGTTCTTTCCTGTCCCACAGGGCGAATGCGAACATTCCAATAAATCTCGCCACAGCCTGCGCCAAGCCCCAACGTTCTATAGCCGCAAGCATCACCTCGGTATCCGAGTGTCCGTGCCAGGCAAACACCTCCCCCTCCGCCTCAAGTTCTCTCCCTATGCCTTTATAATTAAAAACCTCGCCGTTAAAAACAATAACATAACGTCTGCCGGCCGACAACATGGGCTGACATCCCGCATGAGACAAGTCCGTAATCGACAGACGGCGCTGGCCCAGGGCAACTCCCGCCCTTTCGTCCACCCAGACGCCGCCGCCATCCGGTCCCCGGTGCCGGAGGGTTTCCGTCATCCGCAGTACGGTTTCGGTTAAAAAAACTTCTCCGTGCCTGCGCTTATAATCTACAAAACCCGCTATGCCGCACATGCAACCTTCTCCCTTGTTAAGCCGTTATTTCGAGCCATTTTTGAGCAATGATTTTAATGTCGTACCGGCGAACGGCTTCCGCTCCCCCGGCAGCCAGCCTCCGCCGGAGCGGCCCGTCCGACAGGAGTTGCTCCATGGCACCGGCCAGCGCCGGAACATCCTCCGGGGGAACCAGGAGACCGGTCTCCCCGTGCCTGATCAAATCTCCCGGCCCATAAGGACAGTCGAAACTTATCACCGGGCAGCCACAAGCCATAGCTTCCGCAAGTACATTCGGCCACCCTTCATAACGGGATGAGAGGACAAAAGCGTAAGCCTGCCGGTAATAGGGAAAAGGATTGGCCACGGCCCCGGCCAAAAAAACTCTGCCGGCCAGGCCCAGTTTTTCGATCTGCGCCTCCAGTTTTCGCATCTCCCCGCCTTCTCCCAGGATCATTAGTCTGAACGCATGCCTCTTTTTCAACAGGACCAGCGCCTGCAGCAGCAGGTCAAAACCTTTTTGCCGGTGCAGTCGCCCTGCAGCCAGGAAGCAGGGACAACTGCCTGAAAACCAGTCCCGGTGCCCTTCCGCCACGTCATCTTTCTGAAGTTCAAAAGCCATCTCCAAATCGACAGGATTGGGGATGACCCGGCATTTTCCGGCCGGCAGGCGAAAATCCCCAACCAGGGCCTCCCGCACTCCCGGCGAGACCGCAACGACGCTCCCGGCCAGGCGATAGACCAGCGGTTGCAGCAGACGGTAACACAGCAACAATTTTGCGGGGTTTGTGCGCACGCTGACCACAGTCCTGCGCCTGTTCCCGGATGCCGCGGCGGCCATCAATGCCGGAAAATTGGCTGCCTCCGTAAAGGATACAATCAAGTCCGGTTTCATACTGCGCATAAGAAAAAAAAGGGCTGCCAGACGGCGGGCAAAGTTGACGGCTTTGCCCGGAAAGCCGGCTTTAGCGGGCAGGGACAAGGATATCATTTCGCCGCCGTGCCGGTACGCCGGATTCGCATCGTCGAACAGCACAACCTTTACCGTATGTTCTTTCGCCCATTCCCGCAACAGCAGCGAAGCAGCCCTTTCCGCCCCGCCGCGCCCCAACGACGGTATTACAAAAAGAATGATCAATAAAACACCCTCTTTTAAAAAACCTTACTTGAAACCCGAAGCACAGATCAACACCTTTTTTTTATCTTATGCTGCAGGTAATAGATGGGTGTGATGGCGCTTATTTTAATTAGCAGTGCTGCTGCCCAAAAGAGTGACAGCAACCGGAGCGGGCGTTTCAACCTCCAGGCGCTGTGTAAACAGTCACAGGCTGGAACAGCGCTTTTATAAGCAGCGAACGACATTGCGCAGCGCCGTCTGCAACCCCGCAAAGATGGGCGCTACTCTGTCAAAAGCGATCGTTTTGCGCGGCGACGCTATCATCACCAGGCGCAGCGAGGCTGCGAAATATTGTTTCAGACCCGCATCATGACATAGCTGCCATAATCAAGTAAATTCGCCTGGTAAATATCAAAAATTTATATATACTGGGAGGATCGTGTCGATATTTGTCGAATTACTTATCAAACCCCATTGAAAGGAGTATTTAAATGTTCCGCAAACTTACCATGCTCTTCGCAGGCCTCGTGTTCTTTCTGTCCGCCGCCATGCCGGCATTGCCGCAGCCGGCCTCGGCCGCAGGAGTGCAGGCCGGCAGTTTTGCATTATACTACGGCTACCCGAACGCTGCAGAAATAGACAAACTAAAAAAATTCGACATGGTTATCATCGAAGCCAAATACTTTACTGCCGACCAGATTAAAGAGATCCAGAAGGCGGGCACCAGGGTGATCGGTTATACCCCGGGCCTGTCCATGGATCAGGCGTCACCTGCCTATAGCGGGCTACAGACCCAGGACTACCTGGTAATCAATGGTAAAAGAGTGGAGAACCGTATTGACAGCAACTCGCCCGACTGGCTACTGGACCCGCGCAGCCAGCACCTTCGCCAGGTAATTGCCGGCGCTGTCAAGTCACAATTATACGACAAGGGTCTGGACGGAGTATTTGTCGGCAGCGTTACCGAACCGACGGAATTTCTCCAGAGCTTTGTAACCCTCGATAACACCGCACTGCAAAAAATCAAGCCTGAACTGATGCAGGCCACAGCCACTCTGTTTGGAGAGATCAAGGCAATCAACCCGGCCAAGCTGGTTATCCAAAACAACGGCTGGCGGGAGTTGAAAGCATACACCGGACCGTATATCGACGGTCTCGTATGGGTAAATTACCCCTACGAACTCGGCACGACCAACGGATGGGTAAACGACCGGCGCCGTGAACTGCTCGATATGAGGGCTGCATACGGAGTCACCCTGTTCGCATTAAATAACCTTTCCTCCGCTAACTACCGGGAGATGGACAGGTTTTATGCAGACGCCAGAAGCTACGGCATCGTGCCTTATGCTTCCGTCAACGGGTACGGCGCACCGGTCAACACTTACAATGTGCCGCCGCGAACGACGGTCGATACCACTCCCCCTACGGTGGTAGAAACAATTCCGGCCCAAGACGCCGTGGGCGTCCCGCTTGACACGGATGTAACCCTCATCTTCAGCGAGTCCATGGACCAGTCCACTTTGAGCGCGGTTACCATAAACGGCCCGGACGGGGCAGTTGTACCGGCAACCTTGATTTATACGGACAAAAAGCTGGTTTTAAACCCGGACAGGGATTTTACCTGCGGGACCGGCTACACCGTTCAGGTTCCTGCTACCGTCAAAGACGCCAACGGAGTGGCCATAGCCCGGCAGTTCATTTTGAGCTTCAGTACGGTATCCGTGCCTGAAAAGTTCAAGCCGCAGAGCTACGCCCTTTATTTCGGCCCCCCCGGCACCGCGGAAATTGAGAAGATGAAAAAATTCGACCTGGTTGTCGTCGAACCCAAATATTACACTGCGGAACAGATCAAAGAAATCCGGAAATCCGGCACCCGCGTGATCGGCTACAATCCCAGCCTGACTATCGACAAAACATATCCCCATTTTACCAATCTTCTGCCTGAAGATTACCTGGTCGTCAACGGCAAAAAAATTGACAATTCCCTATCAAACGACTGGGTGCTGGACCCCAGAAGCCCACACCTCCGTCAGGTGATCGTCGATTATACCAGAAATCAGATTTACGGCAAGGGATTGGACGGGGTGTTCCTGGACAATTTCAACATACCCTCTGAATTTCTGGAGTACCTGACGACTCTGGATACGGCCACATTGCAAAAACTAAGGCAGGAACTGTTCTCCAGCACGGCGTCGCTGGCCGGGGAAATTGCCGCAATAGACCCGGACAAGCTTGTCGTCATAAACAACGGGTTCCGCGAACTGATTAGATACGTCGCTCCTTATATTGACGGCATCATGTGGGAGAACTATCCTTATGAACTGGGAACGACCAACGGCTGGGTGAACAACCGTCGCCGGGAACTGCTCGACCTGGAGAAAAGCAACGGATTCTTCGTGCTGGCGCTCAAAAACTTCACCAGCGCCAACTACCAGGAAATAGATAAATATTACGCGGACGCGCGATCTTACGGGATCATTCCCTACGCGTCAATAGGGGGCTACGGGGCTTCCATCAACACGTACAAACTGCCGCCCCGGACAAATTGATCACGCGCGCCGCTCCGCAAAATGATCGGGTAGGAGGCTACTCATTAATTGAGTAGCCGACCTCCCACAGCACCGTACG
>DAOOVD010000050.1:0-17804 GCA_035369845.1 Bacillota bacterium
CTGGCCGTCTGGCAGCTAGGCAGCCTGTTTCCCGTTCTGGATTTGGACAGGGGTCGGGAACTTTTGGTGATCGTGTGCCTTGGGCTGACGGCGGAATGGCTGGCTGTTTCTTTTCCGTACGGGCAGCTTTCAGGCGGCTTTGCCCTCGTACTCTCGGCTTTTTTGATTTACGGTGAGGCGGCTACCGCCTGGGTCAACGGCCTTGCCGTATTGTTCGGCCAGGGTATCGCCAACCGCGGCAACCCCTTGAGGACGACCCTCTTCAACGCCGGCCAGTACATTCTGGCAGTAAGGGCGGCCGGTTACGCGTACAAGTGGTGCGGCGGCGTGCCGGGGCCGTTGAGCGTTAAAACCCTTGCTCCCCTGGCGGCCTTTGCGGCTGCCTACATCCTCGTCAACCACCTGCTGATTTATGTCTACCTGTTCCCGAAAAGGCGCTATCAGTTGAGCGGTACGTGGCTGGATACGGTCAAGTGGGACGGGCTGACTTACCTTTTCACCATACCCCTCGGCCTGCTGATTGCCCAGATTTACGGGTATGTCGGCCTGTCAGGCACGTTGATGCTGTTCCTGTCGGTGCTTGCCCTCCAGTTCATCCTCCGCTTTTATGTCCGCCTTCAGGTCGTCAACAGGGAACTGACCGCTTTTTACGATATAGCCAAACTTTTGGAGGGGAATCCCGCGCCCGCCGAGATTGCGGGGGAGATCCTCAACAGCGCTGCCAAAGCCTTTTCGTTCCACACCGGTATTGTATACCTCCGCTCCGGCTCCAGCGACGTGTTCCTGCCGGCTGCGGTGTCCGGCCCCTACGCAAAGCAACTGGAAAACACGGCGGTTTATGCAGGTGAGGGGATAATCGGCTGTGCCCTGACCGAAAGGAAACCGGAGATTGTCTTTGACGCAAAGGCCGATCCCAGGACAAGCGAAGAGATCGGTTTGTGCCAGATCCTCCGCTCGATGCTGATTGTTCCTCTCCTTACAAACAGGGAGGAACTGGGTATAGTGGTCATCGGGGACAAGCGCCCCCAGGCTTTCGACGAGAAGCACCTGCACATTATGGCAGTTTTGGGCGGGCAGGCGGTAATGGCCGTGGAGAATGCCGTTCTCGGCGAAAGGCTGGAACTTGCCCTTTCCAGGGACAACCCGACCGGACTTCTGACCTGCACGGTTTTTTTGGAAATGGCTACGGAATTGTGCAGCGGCGTTTCGGGGGGCGGTGCCGGGGCCGGTATGATTTTAGTCGACGTCGACCATTTCAAAGAATTTAACCGGCGTTTCGGCCGTGCAGCGGCCGAGCGGGCGCTGGCCGAGTTGGCCGGATTGATAGAGGGGGTAACCCGCAGGGGCGACCTCGCCGCCCGCTACGGCGGGGACGAATTCGCCCTGCTTCTTCCCGGGGCGGGCGGAACGCGCCTGCTGGACAAAGCCGAAAGCCTTTGGAGAGACGTGCGCGGGCACGTTTTTCTCAGGAAAGAGGGGAAGGCCGCCAGGTTGACGGTGAGCATCGGGGTGGCCGAGTTTCCCCGGGACGCCGGCGACGCGGCAGGCCTCTTTAAAGCCGCGGAGCGGGCCCTGGAGAAGGCCAAGAACGGCGGCAGGGACCGGGTTGAGGTTTCCGCGGTCACAATTGAATAATTGATAAAAAAATGTTTTCACGGCGGCATACCGTCACCGTCCGCCCCGGTGCTGCTGCAAGGGGGATTGGAATTTGCTTTCGCTCTGGAAAGAGTTTCTGAATCTCGTTTTTCCACCGCAGCCGGAGTGCCCTTTTTGCGGGGGAGCGGCTCCCGGTTGCCGGATATGCTCCAGTTGCGCTGAAATTATTGAGGGTTTTGGAAGTCAGCCATACTGCCGCCGGTGCGGCCGTTTTGCAGGGAAGGGAGCCGGGTTTTTGAACGGCCCGGCCGCACAAAAGTGCAGAGAATGCGGAAAGCGGGACTGGCCTTTTGTCGTTTCCCGGGCTGCCGGACCGTACGAGGGAATCTTGAGGGAAGCGATCCACCGGTTCAAATATGCCGGCCGGCCCGGCCTGGCCGGTCATTTGGCCGTTTTGATGGCTGAGGTGGCCGTAAGGGAACCGTTGTTTGCGGGGATTGACCTCATTTTGCCGGTCCCGCTTTCGGGCGAGAAACTCCGCCGGAGGAGGTTCAACCAGGCCGAACTGCTGGCAAGGGAGGTCGGGGCGCTGCTGGGCATAAAAGTCGACGCCCGCTCGCTGACGAAAGTCGTCGACACGCCCCCGCAGGCAGCTCTAGCCGGGCCGGACAGGGAGTCGAATGTCAGGGAGGCTTTTAAGCTGACGGATAGCGGCGCTGTCAGCGGCAGGAATGTTTTAATAATTGACGATGTTTTTACGACCGGCAGTACGATGTCGGCTGCCGCCGCCGTTCTGGCCGGTTCCGGGGCGAACAAGGTATATGGTTTGACGGCCGCTGCCGGTCGTTACTTATAATTTTCAACAAAAAATGCGCCGGCTTTTTACATCATTTGACAATTATTTTCGGGCGATCCCGGTTTACTCACACTAAAACCTCTGATTTTTCAGGTTATTAACAAGATTATCCACATTATCCACAGGAAATTCTGCACACAGAACCTTCAACAGGAAATTTTTCGACAAAGAGGTGTGACCGTTAGCCATAAAAGCCATTGGGACCGGGTTTTGGAAAAGCTTGACACCCCTGTTGCCGTTGTGATAATATTACGGTACGTGAGTAAGGCCCACGGATAAGATTTTAGGAGGTATGCTTTAGTGCTAGGCAGGGTCAAATGGTTTAACCAGGAAAAGGGCTACGGTTTTATCGAGAGAGAAGACGGTGGAGATGTATTTGTCCACTTCTCGGCGATTCAGGAAGAGGGCTTTAAGACCTTAAGCGAGGGTCAGAAGGTTGAATTCGATATCGTCGAAGGCGCTCGGGGGCCACAAGCGGCCAACGTCGTTAAATTATAATGATTGGGAAACCCCAGCCCGACTGGGGTTTTTGCTTAATAGAGCTTTATCGGCAGGATTATTGCCTGTTTTGGGGAATAATAGGATACAAAGGCAGCAAAGGGGGCATTGCAATGCAAGTTCAGGTGCGCGGAAGAAATATAGATGTGACCGGTGCATTGAAGGATTACGTGACCAAACGCGTCGGCAAGCTGGATAAATACATAGAGAACTTCGGAGATGCGCAGGTTACGCTGACGGTGGAAAAGGATTCTCACCGGGTGGAAGTAACCATACCGATAATAAACGGGATGATTTTGAGGGGAGAAGAGAGTACGGGGGATATGTACACCTCTATCGACCTCGTGGTGGACAAGCTGGAAAAGCAGATCGAGAGGTACAAGGGAAAACTACAGAAAAGAGGCGCCCGGATTGTCGACGGACAAAAGATTGCGGTTTCCGTGATTCCCGACGAAGACACTCCCCGGGTGGTAAAGACCAAGCGCTTTGCCATCAAGCCCATGCCGGTTGAAGAGGCCGTCTTGCAGATGAATTTGCTCGGCCACAACTTCTTTGTGTTCTCCAATGCGGAGACCGAGCAGGTAAACGTGGTGTACAAGCGCAAAGACGGCAATTACGGGCTGATCGAACCGGAGTTTTAGGCGTATAAAAACCGGGCTGATTTATACGGCCGAATCAAGAAAAGGGGGTTGTTGCAGTTGTTGCAGGACCCTCTTTTGATGTTATGCTCTAAAATCCACCCCGCCGCAATTCCGGCCCGCAGGCGAGCTTGCTCTTGAATGGTACGTTTTCCTGTAATTGACGGTACAATTCCAAATGAAGTATAATATTACGATAGCAAAACCGGAAGCCGGTTTGAGAAGGACTTGAAAAACCGTGTTGGGGAACTGTGCGGCACTGCCGCGTCAACTATTCGGGTATTCTTTAGAGGTGTGTTGAATGCTGGGATTCATTAAAGACTGGCTTGACGATAACGCCCGTGAAGTGAAGAAGCTGCAGCGGGTTGTTGATGAAATCAACAGATTGGAACCGAAGATGTCCGCCATGCCGGACGGGGATTTGAAGGGCATGACCGCGGTGTTCCGGGAGCGTCTGGAGAAGGGGGAGAGCCTCGACGACATCCTCCCGGAAGCGTTTGCCGTGGTGCGGGAGGTTTCCAGACGGGTTTTGGGCATGAGGCATTTCGACGTCCAGCTTATGGGCGGCATCGTGCTGCACCAGGGACGCATAGCCGAGATGAAGACCGGTGAAGGGAAGACGCTCGTCGCCACCCTGCCCGTTTATTTAAACGCCCTTACCGGTGAAGGGGTGCACGTGGTGACGGTGAACGACTACCTGGCCCGCCGGGACAGTGAGTGGATGGGGCAGATCTACCGTTTTTTGGGCCTCAGCGTCGGCCTCATCGTGCACGGGCTGGACTGGGAGGAGCGCAGGAGGGCGTACTGTTCCGACGTAACCTACGGCACCAACAACGAGTTCGGCTTCGACTACCTGCGGGACAACATGGCCCACCACCCGGACCAGCTTGTTCAGAGGGAGCTCAACTACGCCATCGTGGACGAGGTGGACAGCATACTCATCGACGAGGCCAGAACCCCGCTGATCATATCCGGCCAGGCGGAAAAATCAACCGATCTTTATTACACGTTTGCCAGAATCGTACCCCGCCTTGTCCGGGAAACTGACTACAACGTCGACGAGAAGGCCCACACCGTGGCTGTCACCGAGTCCGGGGTGGCCAAGGTGGAGAAGATGATCGGTGTTGAAAACCTCTATGACGACAAGAACATAGAATTGACCCATCACCTCAACCAGGCTTTGAAGGCCCACGCCCTGATGAAGAGAGACAGGGACTACGTGGTCAAAGACGGGCAGGTGATCATCGTAGACGAGTTCACCGGGCGGCTTATGTTCGGGAGAAGGTACAGCGACGGCTTGCATCAGGCCATCGAGGCAAAAGAGGGGGTAAAAATCGAGCGGGAGTCGCAAACCCTTGCCACCATAACCTTCCAGAATTATTTCAGGATGTACAAAAAACTGGCCGGTATGACCGGCACGGCCGCCACCGAAGAACAGGAGTTCCGGAAGATCTACGGACTGGACGTCGTGGTCATACCCACCAACATGCCGATGATCCGCAAAGACCTGCCGGATGTCATATACAAGACCGAACAGGCCAAGTTCAGGGCGGTTGTGGAGGAGATCGCCAGAAGACACGCCGTTGGACAGCCGGTGCTGGTGGGCACTATTTCTATTGAAAAATCGGAAATCTTGAGCAGTATGCTCAAGAAGAAAGGGATACCGCACCAGGTGTTGAATGCCAAGTACCACGACAAGGAGGCGGAAATAGTGGCCCAGGCCGGGCGCCTCGGCGCGGTGACCATCGCTACCAACATGGCCGGCCGCGGCACCGACATTCTGCTGGGGGGTAACCCGGAATTTCTTGCCCGCCAGGAAATGAGAAAGATGAGCCGCCAGTTCGAAGCGTCCGACGAAATTGCGGAAATCTCGCCCGGGGGGGACGATCAAACCTACAAGCAGGTGCTGGAAAAATATCGCAGGCAGACCGGGGAGGAGCACGACCGGGTGGTCGAATTGGGAGGCCTGCACATAATCGGCACGGAACGGCATGAGAGCCGCCGCATCGACAACCAGCTCCGGGGCCGCTGCGGCCGTCAGGGGGACCCCGGCTCCAGCCAGTTTTTCAGTTCGCTGGAAGACGACCTGATGCGCCTTTTCGGGTCTGAAAACATTAGCGGAATCATGGACCGCCTCGGGATTGAGGAGGATATGCCGATCGAGCATTCCATAATCACCCGGTCCATTGAGACGGCCCAAAAACGGGTGGAAAACCGCAACTTCGACATCCGCAAGCATGTGCTTCAGTACGACGACGTGATGAACCAGCAGCGCGAGCTGATTTACAAGCAGAGGCGCCAGGTGCTCACCGGTGAAAACATGAAGGACCACATTCTGGGAATGATCGAGGCGTCCGTTGGGCGCGGGGTGAGCGCCTACTGTCCGGAGGGAGTCCACCCGGAAGAATGGGACCTGCAGGGGCTGCTGGAATACGCCGATCAGCTCTTTTTGCCCGGCCACAAGCTCTCACCCGGGGATCTTGAGGAGATGGGCAGGAAAGAGCTGCAGGACTTCCTGGTGGGGCATTCCGTGGAATTGTACAATGCCAGGGAACAGGAACTCGGCTCCGAAACCATGAGGGAGATCGAACGGGTAATCCTGCTCCGGATAGTTGACGACAAGTGGATGGATCACCTGGACGCGATGGATCAGCTGAGAGAGGGCATAGGTCTCCGCGCATACGGCCAGAAAGATCCTCTGATCGAGTACAAGTTCGAGGGGTACGAGATGTTCCAGAACATGATCGACTCCATCCAGGACGATGTCGTGCGTTACATCTTCCGGGTGAACGTAGTCCAGCCCCGGCAGCAGCAGAGCCGCCGGGTGGTGGAGAACCGTTATGCGGAAGAAGGGCCGAGACAGCCGGCCCGCAAGGAGGGCAAGGTGGGCCGGAACGACCCCTGCCCGTGCGGCAGCGGCAAAAAGTACAAGAAATGCTGCGGCCGGCAGGCGGAAAGGTAGGAATTGACGTTTTCGTCCGGCTGAGCCCGGACGGGGCGGAATACGGCGTTATCGTCGATAAATATTTTTAATGGGGAATGGTGAGTCTATGTTTTCGGATTTGAAGCGCGAGCTTGAGCCGCTGGAAAAAAAGGTGAAAGATTTGAGGGTTTCTCTTTGACATAGACAAAAAGGAAGAGGAGATTGACCAGCTTGAAAAGGCCATGCTGGAGTCGGGTTTTTGGGACGATCAGGAAAAAGCCCAGAAAACCGTTCAGCGGGTGTCGGCTTTGAGAGACAGGCTGGCTGTTTTTCAAAATCTTGAAAGGGATCTGGAAGACCTTCAGGTGCTTGTCGAGCTCGGGGAGGAGGAAAATGACGAGGCGGTTGCCGCCGAGGTCAAAAAAAACCTCCGGTCCGTCAACGAAAAGGTTGCCGATTTGGAGCTTGCGGTCCTGTTAAGCGGGCCTTACGACCGGGGGAACGCAATCGTTTCCCTGCACGCCGGGGCCGGGGGCACCGAAGCACAGGACTGGGTGGAGATGCTCATCAGGATGTATACCAGGTGGGCGGAGCGCCACCGCTTCAAAGTCGAAATTCTCGACATGCTTCCGGGCGACGAGGCGGGAATTAAAAGCGCCACGCTCGAAGTGATTGGTTCCAACGCGTACGGCTACCTCCGTTCGGAAAAGGGGGTGCACCGGCTGGTGCGCATCTCGCCGTTCGACGCCGCCGCCCGGCGCCACACCTCCTTTGCCTCCGTGGACGTCCTTCCCGAGGTGGATGACGAAGTAGAAGTGCAGATCAATCCGGAGGATTTGAAGATAGACACCTTCCGTTCCGGCGGGGCGGGAGGGCAGCACGTCAACAAGACGGACTCGGCGGTACGCATCACCCACCTCCCCACCGGGATAGTGGTGACCTGCCAGAACGAGCGCTCCCAGCTTTCCAACCGGCTTGCCGCCATGAAAATGCTCAGGGCCAGGCTGATGGATCTGGAGCTTCGCAAAAAAGAGGCCGAACTGGCGTCCCTGCGCGGCGAACAGCAGGAGATAGCGTGGGGAAGCCAGATACGTTCATACGTATTTCACCCGTACAGCCTTGTCAAAGATCACCGTACCGGGGAGGAAGTCGGGAACGTCAATGCCGTCATGGACGGGGAAATCGACAGTTTCATCACGGCTTACCTGAGGGAAAAAGCGCGAAAGGACAACAAGTAATAAAACATTACGGCTGTTGCTTTTAGCAAGCCGGCAGACTTGTAGACAAAACCCAAACAATACAAGGCACATGGTGTTGAAACCGCTTGGCTCATCTGCTTCGCGTCTAGTAAACTTTCAGCTCGCTTCGGGCGAAATCGGACCGCCTTCAACTCGCCATCCCGGCTCGGTTCAGGCTTTCGCGGACATCCATGTCCGCTCATCCAATTTCTCGTCCTCAGCTTCGCTTAGTTTACTGACGACGCTCCGTAACAGAGCAGCTTGTTTCAACACCATGTGCGATTTTGTCAACAATCTGTAGGCTGTTGCTTTTTGCAGCAGCCATTCTTTTTCCGGTTGTTTCGGCAGAAAGGGAAGGAATTTGTTTCCGGAAAAAGAATAATAACACGTGTGCTTTTTCATAGTACGGGAGCGTTCCGGGTATCCTAGAAAAAATATTTTCCGGGGAGTCCGGTATGCTTCTCAAGTTCTTTGGGGAAATTGTCGGGGTGACCGGGGGTGTAATCCTGATTGCCCTCGGGCTGGACTTGTTTCTCATTCCGAATAAGATTGCGGCTGGAGGGGTAAGCGGCCTTGCCACCATCCTGCATTACCTGATCAAAGTGCCGGTCGGGGCCGCTATGCTTGTCTTGAACGTGCCCCTTTTTATTATGGGCATTTACCGGCTCGGTCTGCGTTTCGGTTTTCGCTCCCTCTACGGCACCGTGGCGCTTTCCCTGGCGGTTGACGTACTTGCCCCCTTCCTGCCCGTGCCGACCCGCGACGTTTTGCTTTCGAGCCTTTTCGGCGGTGTCGTGGTCGGTCTTGGAATGGGGTTTGTCTTCCGTCATAACGGCACTACCGGCGGTACCGACCTGGCGGCGGCCGTGCTCAGAACCTATACCGGCATAAACATCGGACAGTTGCTTTTCCTGGTGGACGGCCTGATAGTCGTTGCGGCCGGGTTTGCCTTCAATTCGGCCGAACTGGCCATGTACGCCCTGATCACGATTTTCGTCACTTCCTGGCTCACCGATCTGGTGCAGGAGGGTTTAAGCTACGCCAAGGCTTTCCTGATCATTTCGGACCGTCCGGACGAAGTTTCAGATGCCATTGTGAAAGGCTTGAAGCGGGGCGCCACCGCCTGGCTGGCCCGCGGCGTATTCACCGGGGCAAAAAAGGAAGTCGTTCTCTCGGTCGTAAACAGGTCCGAGGTTACCCGCCTGAAGGAGATAGTTTACAGTGTCGACCAGCGGGCCTTCGTTATTCTGGCGGATGTTCACGAAGTGCTGGGCGAGGGTTTCAAGGAATACAGGTGACAGGGGGATTGAAATGGACAAAATTGCGGAGCTTAAAAAAAAGGCCAACCAGATCCGGAAACATATCATCAGAATGACCTGCGCCGCCGGTTCGGGGCATCCGGGAGGCTCCCTGTCGGCTGCCGATATCGTGACGGCGCTTTATTTTCACGAAATGCGCCTGGACCCGTCCCGGCCCAAATGGCCGGACCGCGACCGGTTTGTTTTGTCCAAGGGCCACGCCGCTCCCTTGCTTTACAGCGCGCTTGCCGAGCGGGGGTTTTTCCCGCCGGAGGAACTGCTCACCCTACGCAAACTGGGAAGCAGGCTGCAGGGTCACCCCGACATGCGCAAGCTCCCCGGGGTGGAAATTTCGACCGGTTCGCTCGGCCAGGGCCTTTCCGCGGCGAACGGCATGGCCCTGGCGGCAAAGCTGGACGCAAAAGACTACCGTGTCTACGTGCTGATGGGGGACGGAGAAATCCAGGAGGGGCAGGTCTGGGAGGCGGCTATGGCGGCGGCCCACTACAAGCTTGATAATGTGACGGCTTTTCTCGATTACAACGGCTTGCAGATAGACGGACCGGTGCGGGAGATAATGTCGCCGGAACCGGTGGCCGGCAAATGGCGCGCTTTCGGCTGGCACGCAATTGAAATTGACGGGCACGACTACAGGCAGATTCTGGACGCCCTGACCGAGGCCAGGACGGTGAAGGGGAAACCCACCATGGTTGTAGCCGGGACGGTTAAAGGGAAGGGAGTTTCTTTTATGGAGAACAAGGTGGATTGGCACGGCGTGGCGCCCGGGCCTGACGAAATGGAAAGGGCCCTGGCGGAACTGGATGAAGCGGAGAGTAAGCTGTAAAAAGGGCTTAGCGCAGGGTGAAACAGGACGTAAGGGTGTCTGTGGACTGCCGTAAAAAGCAGGAGTGGGCGGTGACAAGGCACTGTCGCAAATTCGGCAAAATGAGCGCTGACAAGGCGCTGGGTTGGTGAGGAGGAATGGTTTTGAGTAATAAAATGGCCACCCGTGATGCTTACGGTAAAGCGCTGCTTGACCTGGGGCGGGAGAACCCGGATGTGGTGGCGCTGGACGCCGACCTGGCCAAGTCGACTAAATCCCTTGAATTCGGCAAGGCTTTTCCGAATCGTTTTTTCGACATGGGCGTGGCGGAGGCGAATATGATCGGGACTGCCGCCGGCCTGGCCGCCGCCGGCAAGATTCCCTTTTGCAGTTCTTTTGCCGTGTTTGCCTCGGGACGGGCTTTTGACCAGGTGCGCAACAGCGTTGCCTACTCTGCTCAGAATGTTAAAATTGGAGCGAGTCATGCCGGGATTACCGTGGGCGAGGACGGGGGATCGCACCAGTCAGTGGAGGATATCGCCCTCATGCGGGCGCTGCCCAACATGACCGTTTTCGTTCCGGCGGACGCCGTCGAGACGGCCGGGGCAGTAAGAGCTGCGGCGGCTATCAACGGTCCGGTTTACATCCGCCTGGGCAGAATGGCCGTACCGGTTCTTCACGAAGACGGCTTCGAGTTTGTTCCCGGCAAGGCGGTTACGCTCAGAGACGGCCTGGATGCCGCCTTGATTGCAACGGGTATCATGGTTGCGACGGCATTGCAGGCTGCCGACATGCTGGCCGCAAAGGGAATCAAAGTGCGGGTGCTTGATGTGCATACGATCAAGCCGCTGGACGTTGAGGCTGTGATAAAGGCGGCCGTCGAGACAGGCGCGCTGGTTACCGCCGAAGAGCACAGCGTCATCGGCGGACTGGGCAGCGCGGTGGCCGAGGTGCTTGTTGAAAACTACCCCGTGCCGATGAAACGGGTGGGCATAGCGGACAGGTTCGGCGAGTCGGGAGCACCGGCCGAACTGCTCGAAAAACACGGTTTGACTGCTGGAGCCCTGGCGGATGCCGTTAGAGAAGTGATTGGCAGAAAAGGGTAAATGTTTAACCCCCTGTATATGATATTGTGGTATAATTATCCAAAAGGAGGGGTGGAACTTGACTGAAAAGCTGGACCTCATTCTTCAAACGGTAAATACCATGGCGGGGGAACTTGGCGAATTGCGGCGGGAAGTGTCGGGTGTAGTTCGGGAGCAGGCGTCCATGCGCCAGGAGATCGGGGAAATACGCCAGGAGATGGCGTCCATGCGCCAGGAGCAGGCGTCCATGCGCCAGGAGATCGGGGAAATACGCCAGGAGATGGCGTCCATGCGCCAGGAGATCAAGGAAATACGCCAGGAGCAGGCGTCCATGCGCCAGGAGATGAACCAGATGCAGGCCGCGATTTTTGAACTGCTGGACGGTCAGAAGGAGCTGGTGGCAGGGCAAAAAGAGATCAGCCGGAAGGTGGATCTTTTGGCGGAAATGTACGGGAGTCACGAAATTGATATCAGAGCGCTGAAGAAGGCCGCCGGTCTTAAGTATTAGCAATTATGCCAAAACGATACTCCTGGATAATACTTGTGTAATGCTGAATAACGCTCAGATCAAGAGTCCTGCCCGTTGCGGGCGGGGCTCTTCATTTTTCGGAACCGGAAGCCGGGAGTTCAGAGCCGGATTGCCGTTGCGCCGGTGGCTGCGATGTCCGGAACGGGCACGCTTACTGCAATGCGTTTTACTTTTTCTCCTTTTTCAGGGAGGATTCAGCATTCATTCTGTCGAAATCTTACACAGCTTGTAATAAGGTGTCACAATAGGTTAAATGCCGGTATTAAATGCTGTTTTAAGGAGTACGCCTCCGCAGAGTTGAACAGCCGAGAATAATTGCCGATAAGCGAGGTGCGGCAGTTGATCCAGCTTTACAACGTTACCAAAATCTATTCCAACGGAGTCAAGGCCCTTACCGACGTAACCCTGCGCATCCGCAAAGGGGAATTCGTCTTTCTCGTCGGTCCGAGCGGAGCCGGCAAGTCCACGTTGAACAAGCTGCTGTACCGCGAAGAGCTTCCCACCCGCGGCCAGATTATTCTCAACGGGAAGAATGTTATCCGCATGCGCGCCAGGGAAGTTCCCTACCTGCGTCGCAAGATCGGCATGGTATTTCAGGATTTCCGCCTGCTGCCCCGAAAAACGGTATATGAAAACGTTGCCTTTGCGCTGGAGGTTATCGGCGCTTCGGACCGGGAGATAAAAAGAACGGTTCCGGCGGTGTTGAACATGGTCGGTCTTGCTGAAAAGGCGGGGGTTTTTCCGGACCACCTGTCGGGCGGGGAGCAGCAGCGGGTTTGCGTGGCCCGCGCCATAGTGAACAACCCCGTTTTGATTATCGCCGACGAACCCACCGGCAACCTGGATCCTGAAACATCGTGGGAACTGATGAAGCTGTTTTTGGAAATAAACCGGCGGGGCACGACCATAATCATGGCGACCCACGCCTGGGAAATCGTCGACGCCATGAAGAAGCGCGTTATAGAGCTTTCGGGCGGGAAGATCGTGCGGGACGAGGAAGAGGGTGCTTACCGTTGTGAGGCTTAAGACAATCAACTATTACTTTCGCGAGGCTTTTCAATCGATTCTGCGGAACAGCTGGCTTTCAGCGGCTTCCATAGGAGTTGTTGCGGTATCTCTCCTTATTCTGGGAAGTTCCCTGCTCCTTGTTTTAAACGCCAACAACATTGCGGCCAACCTCGAGTCCAGTGTTGAAATCAGTGTTTTCTTGATGGACAAAACCACCCCGGACCAGGTCAGGAATCTTGAAAACAGGATTAAATCAATGCCGGAGGTGGTGCAGGTTCAATTCGTTTCCAAACAGCGGGCGCTGGAAGAAATGAAAAAGAATTTCGGCGACAGAAGGGATATTTTAGCAGGGCTTGAAGAGAAAAACCCCCTGCCCGATGCCTTCAGGGTCAAGACGCAGACGGTTGAACAGGTTGAGCCGCTAGCCCGGCAGTTGGCCGCCCTGCCGCAGGTCGATCAGGTCAGGTACGGGCAGGGTGTGGTGGAGAAGCTCCTGGCTTTGAGCAGGTGGATGCGGGCCGCCGGCCTCATCACAATGTTTCTTCTGGGTTTGGCGGCGGTTTTTTTAATTGCCACCACCATTCGCCTTTCGGTTTTCGCCCGCCGCAAGGAAATCGGGATTATGAAGTTTCTCGGGGCCACCAACTGGTTTGTGAGGTTTCCCTTCCTTCTGGAGGGAATGGCCCTTGGCCTGGCCGGCGCCCTGGCGGCGTCCGCGGTGGTGTATTTCGGTTACATATCACTTATCAACAGCATTCAGGTTTCTCTGCCTTTTTTACAACTCGTCACCGATTTGAACCTGGTTTTGCCGATCATAGAGAGCCTTCTCATATTGGGGCTGGTCATTGGGGCTCTGGGCAGCCTGATCAGCATACGCAGGTTCCTGAGCGTGTGAATGTGAACGCGCCGGGTTGTAACCAAAGATGCGGGGAGGTATGGCTTTGTTTTCCGTTAGGATGAGGAAAAAAGCAGTTGTATTGGGTATGGTGCTTGCCCTGTTTGCCTGGGCGGCCGGCCTGGCCTACGGAGAGGATCTGGAGCAGCAATTGAGGGAGACCCGGGAGCAGCTCAACCAGACGAGAGGCCAGGTGGATCAGGCCAGGGGCGTGGTTTGGGACTACACGCAGCAGGTTTCGCTTCTCAACAAGTCAATCAGCGAGAAAACCCTTCAACTCAAGGATTTGGAGGCGAATCTCGACCGGTCCGAAGATGAGTTGAACAAGACCCGGGATGAACTTAAAAATGCCGAAATTAAGCTGAACGAGAGCACTGCTCTTCTTAACAAAAGGATTCGCAATATTTACGAGGCGGGCAATATAAGCTACCTGGAAGTGCTGCTCGAGGCGAGGGATTTCAATGATTTCGTCAACCGCTTTGAAATGCTCAAACGGATCGTCCAGCAGGACGTTTCCATCATCGAACAGGTCAAGGCGGATCAGCAGATGCTGAACAACCAAAAAGCAGAACTCGAGGTGCTGCAGGAGAGGCTTGCGGCCATGATAAAGGAACAGGAAACGGCGCGGAGGGAACTGACGGAAAAACAAAGTCAAAAAAGCGTTCTCCTCCGTGAAGCCCAGAACAACATGTGGGATCTGGAGGCCGAGGCGGCGCGGCTTGAGGCCCAGGAACAGGAAATCCTGCGGGAGATTGCCCGCCAGCGCTCCAAGAACCGGCCGCGTTCCGAGGGATCCTTCGCCTGGCCGGTGCCCGGGTATACGGATATTTCTTCTTATTACGGCAACCGCGTGCACCCTATTTTGGGGACTACCAGGTTTCATAACGGGGTAGACATACCGGCGGATACCGGTGCTGCCGTGATTGCCGCCCAGGACGGCACCGTCATTGATGTGAGTTACATGAGCGGTTACGGAAACATTGTGATGATCGACCACGGCGGCGGAGTCACCACGCTGTACGCGCACCTGTCCGCCCAGTTGGTGGAAAGCGGGCAGGAGGTCAAAAGGGGCGACGCCATAGCCAGGGCCGGCAGCACGGGGCTTTCCACCGGCCCCCACCTTCACTTTACCGTTATGGTAAACGGCAGTCCGGTCGACCCGATGGGCTATTTCTAGGCAGGCAATTGTTTTTGCGCCATTCCCGCCATTCCCGGGTATGTTCCATGTATTTCAGTGCGACAGGGGCGGGTTCCCGTTGTCGCATTTTTTTATTAACAGCCCGTCTCGCTTGAGAAAATGCTCTTCATGGCAACAGCCCGGGCGGCTGGTAAAAAATCAGGGGGAATAAATACTTTCTGGACATGTTTGCCATATTGATGTAGTATAATAACGTATGTGACGACCGAACGGAAGGTGCAATTCAATTGGGGTACGATGATTTCAGGGCCGGGCCGAAAAGCCGCAGGCGGCTCTATGTCCTGGCGGTTCTGGTGCTTGCCCTGTGCCTGGCGTCGGGGGCCTTCCTGGCGAAAAATTACAAACACTTCGGAAACCTGATCAAGGTTGTTACTCTGATTCGCACCCAGTACCTCTACCCGGTAAATACGGTCCAGCTTGTGGACGGGGCTATCAAAGGACTTGTGGCCGCGCTCAACGACCCGTATTCGGTCTATCTTGAGCCCAAAACCTTCGCCCAGTTGCAGGAACAAATCAAGGGAACTTTCGGGGGACTGGGCATTCTGGTGGGAGTCAAGGATAACAATCTGACCGTGGTTCGTTCGTACCAGGGGACGCCGGCGTACAAAGCGGGGATTCTGCCCGGTGACGTGATATCAAAAATCGACGAGCGGGACGTCCGGGGTCTGGACCTGGAGACCGCCATAAGCCTGATGCGCGGGCCGGTGGGCTCGGTGATTAATTTGACCGTGATCAGGCATGGCAGCCCGGAACCGCTGCATTTTCCCCTGGTCAGGGAGCAGATCAGCGTGCCGACTGTGGAGGAACGGGTCCTGCCCAATACCGGTATAGGCTACATCATATTAAGCCAGTTTACGGAGCGGACGGCCGAGGAGATGAGAGACGCCCTGGCCAGGCTGGGGGATGCGCATGTTAAAGGAATAATCCTGGATCTCAGGGATAACCCCGGCGGCGAACTCCTGGCCGCGGTAAACGTGGCCAGAAATTTCATCCCCAAAGGGCCCATTGTCCATATCGATTACCGGTTGGGCAGCGACCAGTCCTTTAGCTCCGAGGGACGTACCGTCCAGCTTCCCCTCGTCGTAATAATAAACGGCGGGAGCGCCAGCGCTGCCGAAATCCTGGCCGGGGCGGTCAAGGACAGGGGGGCCGGCACCCTTGTCGGAACAAAAACTTTCGGCAAAGGAATTGTTCAGACCGTCTTTCCCCTCAGTAACGGAGCGGGGCTGAAACTGACCACCGCCCGCTATCTGACTCCCGATAAGAAAGACATTCACGAGAAGGGGATCGAGCCGGACGTGGCCGTCCAGCCGTCGGAAGAACGCTCGCGGGATGTGCAGTTGGAGCGCGCCGTTGAAATCATGAAACAGAAGATCTAGGAAAAGGGGGTACACCTTCTTGGAAGGAACGTCCCTTTATTTAGGATGAGGTGGCGTCGGCTTGTTTCCTTTTTTGCAGATCATACCGTTGATTTTGGTAGCATTTCTGCAGGCTTTTCAGGATCCCCAGTTCTTGCCGCTGTATCTTGTGGTGGTTGCCGTCATAGCCGTTCAGTACAACCGGATGGAAAAGATCAGAGAGAGTTTTTTCGGGGTCAGAACGAGGCGTGCCGGAGCCGACATCCTTGCGGCCGCCGGTTTCGGGCTGATCGGAGGGCTTGCCGGGAGCCTCGTTCTGATCTTTGTAGGCCTTACCATCTCGGGGGAACTTTACTATCTTTGGCCGGTGGCGATCCTGCTGATGCTGGTAGACATGCGCTTTCTGTGTTTTGCCTATGCCGGCGGTATTCTCGCCCTTTCCAATCTTTTGCTGGGTTTCCCCCGCATCAATGTTCCCCAGATCATTGCTTTGGTGGCCATCCTCCATATGGTGGAAAGCTTTTTAATTCTGGCCGGCGGGCATCTCGGAGCAGTCCCGGCATATGTAAAGACGCCGGAGAACAGAGTCATCGGCGGGTTCACCCTTCAAAAATTCTGGCCCATTCCCATCATCGCCCTGGCTGTGGGAATGGCCGGAACAGTGGAAGGGGGTATTGACATGCCGGCTTGGTGGCCGCTGATAAAGCCGGATGTGCCCGGCAACCCGGAAAGCCTGGTTTATTTCATGCTGCCGCTGGTGGCGGGGCTCGGCTACGGCGATATCGCAATTGCCAGAAGTCCGGTTGAAAAAAGCCGCCTGTCTTCGTTTTATCTGGGGGTATACAGTGTGCTTCTTCTGATCCTTGCCGTACTGGCGGGGCAGAGCCGCACGCTAGCGCTGACCGCGGCCGTTTTTTCCCCCCTCGGCCACGAGGCCGTGGTTTATATCGGCCGGAGACTGGAGTTTAAGGGGGAGCCTCTCTATGTACCGCCGGACCGGGGCATGAAAATACTTGATGTGATCCCGTACAGCCCGGCCTGGAGGGCCGGTCTGCGTTCGGGTGACGTGATATATACTGTAAACGGCAGGAGGCTGGCGGGCAGATACGATTTCTACGAGCGGCTGCAAGACAGCTCTCTCCCCCTGATGGTGGACTTTTTCAGCAGATCGGCGGGCACTTATAAAATCGGCAAGATACGTCCTCCGGGATGGGGGAAGTCATGGGGGGTTATACCCGTACCCGAGGGGGAGGAGGCAGGATACTTCGAACTCCAGACAACCGGCCTGCTGGGCCGGTGGCTGAAAACGGCCTGGAAAAGAATCACGGGATAATATGAATGACAAACTTGAAGTGCGGCCACGAAACCAGATGGAAACAAAGCCGGTTCCGTGGCTTTGTTTTGCAGGAGATGGATTGTCATTGAAAGAAATTGTCCTGGGGTGATGTTGTTTTGAACAAGGTTCCGTACAGCGAAGATCACGACTTGAGCGCGGTGGAAAATCTGGAAAGTCTGAAAGCCATGGCCGCGGGGTGCTCGAGGTGCAGGTTGAGAGCCGGCTGTTCAGGGGTGGTTTTCGGTGAGGGGAACCCGTCCGCCCGGCTGATGCTGATCGGCGAAGGCCCGGGAGCTGACGAAGACAGGATGGGGCGCCCTTTTGTCGGCAAGGCCGGACAGCTTCTGGACAGGATTCTGGGATCGATCGGGCTGGAAAGATTTGCACATGCTTATATCGCCAATGTGGTAAAATGCAGGCCGCCCGGAAACAGGGCGCCGCGCCCCGATGAGGCTGAGCGGTGTCTACCCTGGCTTTACAGGCAGATTGAGCTGGTTTCTCCGAAAATTATCATTCTTCTCGGAA
>DAOOVD010000051.1:0-16888 GCA_035369845.1 Bacillota bacterium
GTCTTCTATGGAGATGATCGGGTACTTGTCCGCCAGCATGGCGTAAAACTCGATCATCTCTTCCGCCGTCCGGCGCTTTCCTTCCGCCTCGAACACGTAGACGCCGTCCCTGTAAAACTCGGTAGCGGCGGCGTCAATGGCCAGGGCGATATCGTCGCCCGGGGTGTAGCCGGCAGCCGCCACAGCTTCCATAATCACCGAAAGGGCTTCTTCATTGGAGCTCAGCATGGGGGCAAAACCGCCCTCGTCACCCACGGAGGTGTTCAAGCCCTTCTTTTTCAGCACGTTTTTCAGGCTGTGGTAGACTTCCACGCCCATCCTCAAGGCTTCGGCAAAGCTCGGGGCACCGACCGGCAGGATCATGAACTCCTGGATATCCACGTTGTTGTCGGCGTGCCTGCCCCCGTTCAAAATGTTCATCATGGGCACCGGCAGCACTTTGCTGTTGGCGCCGCCGAGGTACTGGTAGAGCGGCAGGTTGAGAGCCTCGGCGGCGGCCTTGGCCACGGCCATGGACACCCCCAAAACCGCGTTGGCGCCGAGTTTGCCTTTGTTGGGCGTCCCGTCCAGTGCAATCATGGCGCTGTCGATGCCGAGCTGGTCGGTGGCGTCGAATCCGCTTATCTCCGGCGCTATAATCGAGTTTACGCTGTCAACCGCTTTTTGTACTCCCTTGCCGTTATACCGTTCCTTATCGCCGTCCCTCAACTCGAGCGCTTCATAGGCGCCGGTGGAGGCGCCGGAGGGAACGGCCGCCCTCCCGACGGCCCCGCCTTCCAGGAAAACTTCCACCTCAACGGTGGGATTTCCCCGGGAGTCAAGAATTTCTCTGGCGATGACATCTTCTATGATGGTGGACAATGGGTCATTCCTCCTCTATAAAGTTTATACCTCTTTCTATCAATGTATCCCCGGTCATCTCCTCCGGCTTGGGTATGCCGAGCAGGTGGAGAATGGTGGGGGCTATGTCCTCCAGGCTTCCGTCCCGCAGGGTAACGCCCGCGGTACTTCTCCCGATCAGAATAAATGGAACGGGGTTGGTGGTGTGAGCGGTATGGGTATCGCCTTCCGGGTTCGCCATCTCCTCCGCGTTGCCGTGGTCGGCCGTAATAATGACGGTCCCGTCCTTTTCCAGGACGGCCCGGACCAGTTTTCCCAGGCAGGCGTCAACGGTTTCCACGGCTTTTACGGCAGCCTCCATGTCCCCCGTATGGCCCACCATGTCGGGGTTGGCGTAGTTCATTATTATTATTCCGAATTTCTCCGTTTTTAACTGTTCAAGAAACCTGCCGGTAACCTCCATCGCGCTCATTTCCGGCTTCCGGTCGTATGTGGCCACCCTGGGCGACGGAACCAAAATCCTTTCCTCGCCGGGATTCGGCTCCTCTACCCCGCCGTTGAAGAAGAAAGTGACGTGGGCGTATTTTTCAGTTTCGGCCAGCCTGAGCTGGGCGACACCGTTTTTGCTGAGCACCTCCCCCAGGGTGTTGCGCAGTTCCTGGGGCTGAAAGGCTACGGGGGCGTCGATGATTTTATCGTAAAGGGTCATGCAGGTGAAATTAACACCTGGGTAGCCCTGCTTCCTCACAAATCCGCTGAAGTTCCTGTCAACGAAGGCCCTCGTTATCTGGCGCGCCCTGTCCGGCCGGAAATTAAAAAAGATGACCGAGTCGCCGCCGGAAACCGTCGCTTTGGGACCGCCGCCGTTTACGATAACGGTGGGCTGGATGAATTCATCCGTTTCCCCCCTGGCGTATCCCAGGCCGACCGCTTCCAAGGGCGTTCCGGCGTAAATCCCTTCACCGGAAACCATGGCGTTGTAAGCCCGTTCGGTCCGGTCCCAGCGGCGGTCCCTGTCCATTGCGTAGTAGCGGCCCATCACCGTGGCCACGGTTCCGAAACCGAGCCCGTCCATCTTCAAGCCAAGGGAATGGAAATACTCCCCGGCGTTTGCCGGCGGAACATCGCGGCCGTCCAGGAAGGCATGGATGAAAACGTTGCGCATGTTCTCTTTTTGAGCCAGGTCCAGCAAAGCAAAAAGGTGACTGATGTGGCTGTGCACCCCTCCGTCGGACAGGAGGCCCATCAGGTGCAGCGCTCTGTTGTTTTTTGCGGCGCTGTTTACCGCCTCGCGCAAAACGCTGTTTTTAAAGAAGCTCCCGTCCCTGATGCTGCGGGTAATTCTGGTAAAGTCTTGATATACCACCCGTCCGGCGCCGATGTTGAGATGCCCGACTTCGGAATTGCCCATCTGTCCTTCGGGAAGCCCGACGTCCTCTCCCGAACAGGTGAGAACGCAGTGGGGGTAGCCGGACAAAAAGCTCTTGAAGTTCGGCGTGCTCGCCATGGCTATGGCATTGCCTTCAACCCGGGAACTCAGGCCCCATCCGTCCAGGATAACCAGGACGAGGGGCTTTCTGCCCGCTGAATCCAGGGTTCCGGATGCCAGAGGTTGGATGTTGGATAAAGGCTTGTAATTGTTCTGCATTCAAGCTACCCTTCCGGTTTGCAACTTTCTCGATTAAATTCCGGGTGCGGCTGCCCTGATAATTCCCACAAAACTTTCTATTTCAAGGCTGGCGCCGCCCACCAGGGCTCCGTCGATATCCGGCCGGGCTAACAGGCCGGCGGCGTTGCCCGGCTTGACGCTGCCGCCGTACTGGATGCGGATGCGCTCTGCCGTGCCAAAACCGTATAAATCATTGACCAGCCTGCGGATAAAAGCGATGACCTGCTGAGCGTCCTCGTCGGAGGCGGTTTTCCCGGTGCCGATCGCCCAGACCGGCTCGTAAGCTATGACCACGCCGGCGGCCTGTTCCGGCGAAAGACCGGAAAGACCGGCTTCGGTCTGCTCCCCGACCACCTTTTCGGTAATGCCGTTCTCGCGCTGGACCAGCGTCTCGCCCACGCACATTATCGGCGTGAGACCGCAAGCCAGCGCGGCCTTGACCTTGCGGTTGACCTTCTCGTCGCTCTCGCCGAAAAACTGCCTTCTCTCCGAGTGGCCGATTATGACGCAACTGCATCCCGCGTCTTTCAGCATCAGAGGGGACACTTCGCCGGTGTAGGCCCCCCTTTCCTCCCAGAAAACATCCTGCGCTCCCACGGCTATGCCTGAACCGCGCAGGATTTCCGCCACCGGCGCCAGAGCGGTAAAGGGGGGGCATACGGCGACTTCGACACCGCTCAGCCCGGTCAGGGACGATTTCAATGCCCGCACGAAGGAAACCGCCTCGGGTATTGTTTTAAACATCTTCCAGTTTCCCGCGATAAACGGCGTGCGTCCCATAGTTAACAACCCCCTGACAAGCTATACTTTGGTGCGGGGCGTACCACGCCCCCAGGCTGTTGGCATACTGTCCGGGACCTTGAGATTGAAGGAAACAAGTGATATTGAGCAGCACAGTTTACTACCCCGCGCAGGTGGGCAGCGCCTTGCCCCGGCAACGAACGACATTACGAAAGCGGCTGAAGCAGCGCCCTGCGCAGCGAGGCTGCGAAACCGGGGGCGCGGACACTGTGGATAATTGTCCGAAGCCCTGAGGCTGGAGGAAACGAACGAAATTGTGAAAGCGCCGCGGGTGAACCGGGCGAAGTGAGGATGCGATATTGGATGAGCGGGGACAGCGGTTGGGGGACACATCTCCAAGTCCGCGAAAGCCTGAACCGCAACAGGATGTGAGTTGAAGGCGGCCCAATATCGCCTGAAACGAGCTCCTGGTTCACCCGGCGCGAAGCATATGTGCGAGCGTTTCAACCTCAAGGTACTTTGTCCTGCAGCATCTTCACACCCGGCAGCTCTTTTCCTTCCAAAAACTCCAGGGAAGCGCCGCCGCCGGTGGAAATATGGGTCATCTTGCCGGCCACGCCGGCTTTTTTGACGGCGGATACGGAATCGCCCCCGCCGATCACGGTGGTCCCGCGTATTTCCGCAATTACCCCGGCAATCGCCTCGGTCCCCCTGGCAAAGGCGTCCACTTCGGCAACGCCCATGGGCCCGTTCCAGACAACGGTTTTGGCTTCTTTGAGGGCTTCTGAAAAAAGCCTGACGGTTTCCGGCCCGATATCCACGGCCATCCACCCGGCAGGAATTTTATCTACGGGAACAGTTTTGTGCCCGGCCTCCGCCGCAATGTCCGGAGCGACCACCACGTCCACAGGCAAAAGGAGCTTTATTCCCTTGCTCTCCGCTTCGGCCATCAAGCTTCCGGCGAGTTCCACCCTGTCCGGTTCCAGGAGGGATCTTCCGACGTCATACCCCTGCGCCTTCAAAAAAGTGTTGGCCATTCCTCCTCCTATGACCAGGATGCGCGCTATTTTCATCAGGTTTGAAATGAGGGCGATTTTTTCTGAAACCTTGGCCCCGCCGATAACCACCGCAAAAGGCTGCTCGGGGTTCGTCAGGAGCCGGCTCAGCACTTCCAGCTCTTTTTCCATTAAAAATCCCGCTACCGCGGGCAAAAACCGGGCCACCCCCGCGGTCGAAGCGTGAGCGCGGTGGGCCGTCCCAAAAGCGTCGTTCACATAAATGTCGGCAAGACCGGCAAGCCGGCGGGCAAATTCTTCGTCGTTTTTTTCTTCCCCCGGATAAAACCGGACATTTTCAAGGAGAATCACATCGCCGTCCCGCATCCGCCCAACGGCGTCCTTTGAAGCTTCGCCCACGCAGTCGTCCACTTTGACCACCGGCTTCCCCATTATTTCAGAGAGCCTTTCGGCCACGGGGTCCATCCTGCGCCTCTCGTCATACTTCCCTTTGGGACGCCCCATGTGAGAAACGAGGATCACCCTGGCCTTGTTCTCAACGAGGTAGCTGATGGTGGGAAGGGCCGCCCTGATCCGGGTGTCGTCGGCGACCTGGCCGTTTTTGTCGAGAGGCACGTTGAAATCGACTCTTACCAGTACACGTTTTCCCGCTGCGTCTACGTCTTTCACTGTTTTCTTGACCATATCCGGCACCTCCTCAAAAACTTTCCAACACGATAAACCGGCAGTGCGGCTTTAAAATCCTTTCGAAGCTATGTATTCAACCAAGTCAACCACCCGGTGGGAATAACCCCACTCGTTGTCATACCAGGCGACAACTTTCGCCATATTACCTCCCACAATCATTGTTGAAAGGGCATCAACTACAGCGGAATGAGGGTCCCCGTTGTAATCGACGGAAACCAGCGGCAGTTCGCTGTAACCGAGGATCCCCTTTAAGGCACCTCCGGCGGCCTCTTTAAAAGCCCGGTTTATTTCGTCGGCGGTGGCGCTTCTGGCCAGGTCAACCACCAGATCGACCACCGAAACATTGGGAACCGGCACTCTCATGGCAAAGCCGTTGAGCTTGCCCTTCAGCTCCGGCAGGACAAGCGCCACGGCACGGGCCGCCCCGGTGGTGGTGGGAATGATGGACATATTGGCTGCCCTGGCCCGCCTCAAATCGCGGTGGGGCATGTCAAGCAACTGCTGGTCGTTGGTATAGGCGTGGACCGTGGTCATCAAACCCTTCACCACGCCGAACTCGTCATTCAGCACCTTGACCAGCGGGGCGAGACAGTTTGTCGTGCAGGAAGCGTTGGAAACGACATGATGAACGGCAGGGTCGTATTTTTCATGGTTGACTCCCATTACCAGGGTGGGGCACTCGCCCTTCGCCGGTGCGCTCAAAACGACTTTTTTGGCGCCGGCCGCAAGGTGTTTGGCCGCTTCGGCGGGATCGTTAAACCTTCCCGTGGACTCCACCACCACATCGACGCCGAGTTTTCTCCAGGGAAGGGATGCCGGGTCGGCTTCCGCCAGAAGTTTAACGGTGTGCCCGCCAAAGGAAAGGTCCCCGTTTTTTGCCTGTATATCGCCGTCATAAGTTCCGTGTATGGAATCGTACTTTATTAAATGGGCTACGGATTCTGCATAGGTTTCTGTTACCTGGATCCGGCGGGACTTGTGATTGACCGCCATTACCTCGATACCGGGACGCTTAAGTGCTATCCTCAAAACGTCGCGGCCAATCCTTCCGAGACCATTAATCCCTATTTTCACCCCATTATTCATCTCCGCCCTTTCATTAGTATACCTGATTAACCACTTTTTATAAAATTAGTATACAACTATTCTCCGGCTCTCTAAATAATTCCTCCCGCTTATTAAATTTTAGCAAAAAATAAAGGAGGGGCGCCAGCTTTTTGCCGGCACCCCGCTATTTGGTGATTAATATCTTTTTTTACCTTTTTACCGTTAATACCTTTTTCTTTTCTTTATCGGCGGTATGCCCAGTTCGTCACGGTATTTCGCCACCGTGCGCCTGGAGATTTTTACCCCCCTCTGCCTCAGCAATTCGGATATTTTCATGTCGTTCAAAGGATTTTTGGGGTTTTCGGCAGCAATAATCTCCTGCAGTATTTTTTTGATAACTTCGGAGGAGGTCGCGGTCCCGCATTCGTTGTTCAGTCCGGTGGAGAAGAAATACTTCATTTCAAAAAGGCCCTGGGGGGTTTGAATGTATTTATTGCAGGTGGCCCTGCTGACCGTGGACTCGTGAAGCCCCACCATTTCCGCGACTTTTTTCAGGTTGAGGGGTTTCAGATATTTCACGCCGCAGTCAAGAAACTCCCTCTGTAATTCAACCAGGCACTTGGCCACCTTGTACAGGGTCAGGCGCCTCTGTTCTATGCTGCGGATCAGCCAGGCCGCGGCGTTAAGCTTGCTTTCAACGAAACGGCGGGTATTGGAATCGCAATTTTTTCCTTTTGTCAGCACGGATCTGTATGTGGGGTTGATGGTGATACGGGGGACGGTTATGTCGTTTACCAGGATGATATACTCGTTTCCGACTTTTTCCAGAACTATGTCGGGAACTATGTAGCGCGTGTCGTTGTAACTTGAAAAATTCCGGCCGGGCTTGGGGTCCAGGGTTTTTAAAATGTCGGCCGCCCTCTGCACTTCCTGGACGGATATATCCATAGCCTGGGCAATCCGGCTCAGCTTTCCTTTGGCGAGGTCAACCAGATAGAATTTAATCAGCCTGTTCAGGACCTCGTTCTTGATTCCCAGCAGTTTTACCTGTAACAGAAGGCATTCCACCAGGTTTCTGGCGCCGACGCCGGGCGGGTCGAACCCCTGGATTACCTTCAGCATTTTTTTGACTTCGCACACTTCCACTTTCAACTTGCAGGCCACGTCCTGGAGGGAGACCTGGAGGTAGCCGTTCTCATCTATGTTCCCGATCAGATACTCCCCGATCAGCCTGTCCCGCCCCCGGCAAAGGGTCAGATTGAGTTGGGAAACGAGATGTTCGGACAGCGTGGGAGTCTTGGAAACAAAATTTTCGTAACTGTATTCGCTGTTCTCCCACCATCTCTCCTGCGAGGGAAGCCCCAAATCGCTGCTGTCCTGGAAATATTCCTCCCAGTCCATGGCATATGCAGGCTGCTCTTCTTCGGAATCAAAAACCTTCTCCGGAAACTCCTCCCCTTTCTCTGCGTCTTCGTCGGGGATTTCCAGCAGGGGATTCTCCTCGAGTTGCTGCTCGATGTAATTGGAAAGCTCAAGGGAAGAAAGTTGCAGTACGGTAATGGCCTGGCGCAATTCAGGGGTCATGATTAACTTTTGCGTCTGCTCGATATTGAGCCCGTAACCTAGACGCACTGCATTCACTCCTTGGAAGACAGGAAAAATCCCGAGAATTTGGCAAAGCACCTTGAGGCTGAAACACTCTCTTCCTCCAACCTCAAGGTCCCGGACAGGGTTGTCGATTGATTACCTGTCTTTCTTACTTCTCTAACAGCCAGCCTTTTTCCTGCATGTTTGTCCAACAAATAAGAATATTCGCCAGGTAATTGTTTCATTCGCCCCGCTTTTCCAAAACCGGGGCGGTATTTCTGCCTTTCATGCCGTAAATCCACATATATACCACGATGGCGAAAGTCAGCAGAAAAGCGGCAAAAAAGGCAAGGGATTCCTGGCCTTCGGCGAACAGGAAGGGGTGGAGGCCGGCCGCATAATCCATAATGTCGTTTATAAACATCCACGCCCAGGTTGACAAAACGACCGGAAGCCCGAACTGCATGCTCCTTAAAAATACCGCCCCCTCAACGAACATACCGATGTGGGAAAGCATGAGCATCACCTCGACGGACTCAACCGGACCGCCTCCGAGCCAGTAATGCACAATGACAACGGTTGCCCAAACCCCGTACTTGATCGGAGCGGTCACGGCGATTGACTGGAACAGGGGGTTGACCGCCCCGGCCATTCCCAGCGCCAGCGCCGACGCAAAAAAGGTGACGGCAAGCGGGCTGTCCGGCACAAAGGGCCAGAAGTAAAAAGGGGTCCCGGCCAGTTGCCCGCGGTACCAGAGATAACCGAAAACCGAGCCGGATGCGTTAATTATGATCAGCGGTATGGAAAAGCGCGCCTGCCACGGGTCGCGCAAAAAATCCTTCCAGATAACGGCAGCCGTATTCAAAGGACTCGTCCTTCTTAAATAAATTATATGCCGTTGCCGGGGGTTGACCACAAGTTTTTCCGTGCTATCAGGAACGCCCCGGCAACTGCGCTCCGCCGCCCCGGGCCTGTCCAACGACTCTTGCCGGCACCCCGGCCGCTACGGCGCCGGGCGGTATGTCCCTGTTGACCAGGGAACACGCCCCCACAACGGCGCCGTCGCCGATGCGAACCCCGGGCAGAATGGTCGTGTTGGATCCGATAAGCACGCCGGAACCTATTTCCACCGGGCCTTTGCCGTAATTCCGGACCAGAAACTCGTGGGTCAGGATGGTCACGTTATAACCGACTATGCTGTTGTCGCCTATTGAAATAAGCTGCGGGAAAAAGATATCGAACATGGCCATCAGGCCCACTGAAACGTCTTTTCCAATCTTCATGCCGAGCAAACGCCTGTAAAGGAAATTCTTCAGGCCCAAAAACGGCAGGTAGCGGCAAAAGGTTATTACAAGGAAATTGAACGACACCCGGGGAAGTCCCACCAGCCGGAAAGAGTAGCGCATCGAATTTTTTTCGCCCGGAGAAGGGAAAAGCTGGACTCTTCTCATATTTTCCCGCTCCGTATTTTATCCGCAATCTCCCCAATCTTGCGCAGGCGGTGGTTGACACCCGACTTGCCGAGCGGCGGCCGGACCATATTCCCGAGTTCTCTCAAACTGGCGTCCGGGTGCTTCACTCTCAACTCGGAAATCTCCCGGAGCGTACCGGGAAGGTACTCCAGCCCCAGGGTTCGCCGAATCAGATTGATGTTTTCTATCTGGCGGAGGGAAGCGTCCACCGTCTTGTTCAGGTTCGCCGTCTCACAGTTGACCAGGCGGTTGACCTGGTTCCGCATGTCCTTGTAAATTCTGACGTTCTCAAAATTCAGCAGGGCGGAATGCGCGCCTATTATGTTGAGGAAACTTACAATCTGCTCGGACTCCTTTAGATAAACCACATACCGGTATTTGCGCCGGCTGATTTTGGCGTTGACGTGGAATTTCCTGATCAGCCTGCCGATAAAACCAGCAAATTTTCTGTTTTCGGTAATGACCTCGAGGTGGTAGGTGCCGTCGGGGCTGCTCACCGAACCGCTGCCCAGAAAAACTCCCCTGAGGTAGGCCCGCCGGCAGCATTCCCTGCGGACGATTTCCTGCGGCAGCGCGTCTTCCAGGCTGCCGGCCGCGGCCACAACACCCAGCCTGTCCAGGATCTCCCCAATTCCGGGCTGTGGCAGGATGCGTACAAGGTATACGTTGTTTTTCCTCAGCCGGGCCTTGCGCCTGACCAGCACTTCCGTCTGAAGGCCGAACAGGTTCTTGACCAGCGAGAATATCTTTCTGGCTACGGCCGCATTTTCAGTAATAACATTCAGCCCTATCCGGCGCCTGCCGCTGATTTGAATGCTCCCGCCCGTCTTGATCAGGGCGGACAGTTCGGCCAGGCGGCAGCAGGGGCGATCGCCCATTACCCTCGCCAGTTCGTTTTTTGTGACTGCCGAAAAGGACAACCTTTTCCCCTCTTTCCACTTGCTGATCAATCATTCTGTTCAACGTCGGCCGTTTACATACTTCACTTTTTCATACTGGCCCTTGGAAATGAAAACCAGGGACAAAATCGCCTGGGCAAGCTTGTCGGGATGGTGCCGTACAACTTCGGTCTCGTAAACCAGGTCCTCTCCCACAGCCGCCACGCCGAGCCTCTCTATTTCAGCCATATCGGCGGCCACCGGCTCCTTGCCCTCCTGCAGGTAGCGGGCGCGCAGCCTGCCCGGAACCTGGCCGGTGTTGACAACGGCGTAGTCAATGCAGTTTCCGGCATGCGCTATGATCGCCTTCAGGTGCGAGGAGGCGGAATAACCGTCGGTTTCCCCGGGCTGGGTCATCACGTTGCAGACGTAAATCTTGATGGCGGAAGACCTGGACAGGGCCTCGGGAATTCCCCTCACCAGCAGGTTTGGAATAACACTGGTATAGAGGCTCCCCGGACCGAGCACGACGGCGTCCGCATTCCTTATGGCCGTGAGCGCTTCGGCCATCGGCAGGCAGCGGGAGGGTTTGAGAAAAACCCTTTTTATGCCGCCCTTGCAGCCGGAAATGTTCGATTCGCCTTTCACCACAACGCCGTCGTTTAGTTCGGCGCAGAGGGTGACGTCGGTCAATGTGGAGGGAAGGACCTGCCCGCGGACGGCCAGCACCTTGCTCAAGCTCCTTATCGCATGATCAAAACTGCCGGACATTTCGGTCAAAGCCGCGATAAGCAGGTTCCCCATACTGTGGCCCGCAAGTTCACCGGTTAAAAAACGGTACTGCAGCAGTTCCTCCATCAGCGGCTCTTTATCCGCCAGCGCCACGAGACAGTTGCGGATGTCGCCCGGAGGCAAAATCCCCAAATCGCCCCTGAGACGCCCGGAGCTTCCTCCGTCGTCGGTGACCGTGACAATGGCAGTAAGGTTGCTCGTATACTCCTTCAAACCGCGCAGCAACACCGGCAGACCGGTACCGCCGCCGATAACCACGATCTTCGGGCCGCGCACAAGGCTCCGCCTGGCATAGATAATTTCAGCCGCCCTGTCTTCCTGCTCCGGCGCCAGTCCCCCGGCTATTGAGTGAAAAGCCTTTAAAACACCGAGGAACAGGACCAGTAACCCCGCCAGCACGACGGCGGCTCCCGCCGCGCGCAGGTAGACGCGGTCGAAAAGCCCCGCCGCCCGGTGAATGAAACGGGCGAAATCCCCGAACAAGCGGCCTTCAACCAGAAGATCTATCCCGAGTGCGGCAATAAGCAAGCCGGTAAAAGCCAGAAACAACCATCTCTTAACGCGCAGCCCTGGATAGAGCCATTTAAGAAGGGTCATACCTCTCCGCCCCTATACTCGGTCAAGATCACGGTGCCTTACGGTTACACGATATTTTTTATCCGCCAGAATTTCCCCCGTCCGGTTTGCCAGGGCCACGGATCGGTGCATGCCTCCCGTGCAGCCGATTGCAATCATCAGGGTGGTTTTTCCCTCTTTAATATAGTGGGGAATGAGAAACTCGATAAATTCACAAAACTTCTTCATAAATTCAGACGTAACCGGTGAGCCGAAAACGTATTCGCGGACAGCCGGGTCGTTCCCGGTAAAAGATTTGATTGTCGGCTGGTAGTGCGGATTGGGGAGAAACCGCACGTCGATAACGAGGTCCGAATCCATCGGAATACCGTATTTATACCCAAAGGAAATCACGGTTATATGCAGCCTGGAAGTGTCGGCATAATCGGCGTAATTGGCGGCTATCTCCTCTTTAAGCTGCTGGACGGCCATGTTCGAGGTGTCGATGATTTTATTGGCCATGCCCCTCAGGTCCTGAAGGCGGCTGCGTTCTTCCCCGATAACGTCCAGAATTTCTCCGTGCGTGCTGAGGGGGTGGCGCCTTCTGGATTCCTTGAACCTCCTCACCAGCGTTTCGTCGGACGCCTCCAGGAAAAGGATTTCATACTGAATTTCCTGTTCGCCGAGATCGCCGAGCACCTCAAAGAGAGTGTCGAAAAACTCTCCCCCTCTTATATCCACCACCATTGCCATTTTATTAATTTTGCTGGCTGCTTGTGCACACAGCTCGGCGAATTTGGGTATAAGCGCGGGCGGCAGGTTGTCCACGCAAAAGAAGCCCAGATCCTCCAGGCTCCGCAGGGCCTGGGTTTTCCCCGCGCCGGAAAGGCCGGTTACAATAACAAGTCTCGGCGATGGCATTACAATCCCCCAAAACTTAAGCCTCCGGTATTGAAGCCGCTCCATCAACTTCAAAAACACCGGTTGGCCAGTTTATATAAAAAGCTCACGGATGCGCGTTAACGACCATTTCCGCCGGGAACCGCAGCCTCTCAACCAGGGCCTCGCCCGAGGCGATATCACCCACGGTCTCCGGAAAATGGGCGTCGCTGTTGATTACCAGCCTGGTCCCCAGGCGGGCAGCCGCGCGGACGATATTTTCTTTATTATAATGGTGGCCGGTATTAAGTTCAAGTGCCGTTTGCCGTCCGGCACAGGCGCGGGCAAGCTCGTCCAGGTCGACGGGCATCATCAGGTCCGGATGGCTGATGAAGTCCACCCGGTAATTGTTGACGGTTTCGACGATGGCTTTGGTGTTGGTATTCCGCATCTTCTCCCGAAGGCTCCTGCTCAGCCTGACGGCGAGGTTGGGCAGGGTAAAACGGAGGGCGTCATCCATGTTTTCCGGAATGTAGTAAGGGTGGAGCCCGGCAATGAGCAGGTCGAGCCTGCCGATTATTTCATCGGGCAGGTCCAGACGGCCGTCCCTGCCGACAACCGCAGCTTCCGCCCCGACCAGAACGTCCGTTTCCGGAAAGCTGACAGCCAATGCGGCCACCTCTTCCTTGATTTTTAAAAACGTTCCCGGCTCCTTAACGCCGATGCCGATGCCTTTCGGCCCGTGGTCGGTAATGGCAACCGCCCGCAGGCCCCGCGAAGATGCGGCCGCTATGTTTTCGGCCGGGGTACCCCGGCCGTCGCTGTAAACAGTGTGGGTGTGAAAGTCGGCAAAAAGCTTAACTGTCCCGCAACTCCTTCTTGAGATAGTCTATAACCCTTACCGGGCCGGGATCGGCGCCGTAAAGGGCGGCAAGGTAAAGGCTGGCGTAGTCACCGGTGTAGATTAAAGAAAAGAGCCTTGCCAGCAAATTATCCCCGGTAGCCCACACTTCAGTATATCCGTCCACGGCGCCGCTAATAATCCTCTTGGTTATTTCAATGCGTTTTTGCACGCGGGGATGATCCTGCCCGTCCCTCAGCATGATAACGTGTATCTTCTTCAGTATCTCCGCGGGAAACTGAAACCCCACGATCTCATTATGGTTCAACTCGGGGAAGACGTTCCAGTAGGCAGGGGCCTTGGCATTCTCATTTATCTGGCCTTTCCAGCGCTGGGCGACTGCTTCCGTGGCGCCCGCCGCCCCCCAGATTACGGGTATTTTATTGTAAAGCTTTAGAGCAATCTGTTTGGCAAGGTTTTTTTCCTCCGGAATCGCGGGTCCGAGACGCTCACGCACCTCCTCAATATGACCGGCCATGCGCATGATGTCCCCGGCGGGATCGGAAAGCAGCCCCAGCCTGTGCAGGATCATCAGGGCGGGGATAAAAAGATAGCCTATGGCGGAGCGGGGCATAATACCGGCCGGCACGCCGATTACGGGAAACCCGTGCTCGCGCGCCAGTTCGCCGAGCCTGCCGCCGGTGGTAATCGCCACAATGGAAGCGCCCCTCCGCCGGGCCTCCTCATAGGCGCTCAAAGTCTCCTCAGTGTTGCCGGAATAGCTGACAGCCAGGACCAGGGTGTCCGGCCCGACAAACCCGGGCAGGGTATAATCCCTGTTTACCGTCACAGGCACCGGTATCTTGTCCGCCGTGTAAACCCTTAGCAAATCCCCCCCGATGGCGGAACCGCCGAGACCGGTAATGACAATATTTGAAACAGCCTGGATGTCCGGCAGGACGATACTCCCTGCCAGGTCCCGGCACGCCGAGCCGCACTGCACGGGCAGCCTTTCCAAAGCGGCGAGCATGCCTGAAGAATCGGCTTTTTTCAGTTCCTCATAGTTTAAAATATCCACCGGATTTATAGCCCCCTCTCCAATTTTAACATTTCTTCCTCCGCCGGCGGACGGATTTCCAAAACGTCCTCGACGTAAGCGCGGAGCACCTCGGCCACACCCCAGGCCTGGGCGATGCACCCCCTGGGCACGGCCGGCTCATCGCCGTCGAAAATTTCAGAAATATACCCTACACCGTGGTCATAAAGCTGATTCCGGAATGGGGAGATGAACAGGTGAGCCCGGTTCCGGCTGTCCGGGCTGTAACCGTGCGCCCAGCGGTAGGCGGTGATAAACGGCCCCATCAGCCAGCTCCAGGCCGTGCCCTGGTGATAGGCGCCGTCCCTGTGAAACCGGTCCCCGGCGTAAACCCCCCTGTAATTGCGATCCCACGGAGACAGACTGCGGATACCATAGGTGACATAGAGCTCTCTCCACACTTTCTGCACCATCCTCAAGCCCTGTTCCCGGGTCACCATCCGGTAGGGTAAGCTTGCCGCCAGCAACTGGTTCGGGCGGACTTTGCAGTCCTTCCCTTCGGGAGACAGTACGTCGCACAGGTAACCTTCCGCATCGTCCCAGAAGCTCTGCACAAAATTGTTCATTACCTTTTCCGGCAGGCCGGGAAAGGGAAAGTCGTCGTCAAATGCGGAGCAAAGCGCCCTGTAAACCGACAGGGCATTATACCAGAGGGCGTTTATCTCCACGGCCTTGCCGTGCCTGGGCGTCACCACCCAGTCGTCGACTTTGGCGTCCATCCAGGTCAACTGGACGTCCGGCGACCCGGCCGCCAGAAGACCGTCCTCATCCATACCTATATTGTATTCGGTCCCGCCGGCGTACCATTCAATAATTTCTTTGATGGACGGGAAAAGTTCGTCCCGCACGAATTCCAGGTCACCGGTGTAGACGAGGTACTTGTAAACAGCGTAGATAAACCAGAGGGAGGCGTCAACCGTGTTGAAAACCGGGTTTGTTTCCCCCTCGAAGAAAGCGTTCGGCAGCAGCCCTTTTCTGCACAGGCGGGTGTAAGTGATCAGAATTTCCTTCGCGTCGGCAAAACGCCTGGTCACAAGGGTCAGCCCCGGCAGGGAGATCATGGCGTCCCTGCCCCAATCCGCAAACCAGGGATAGCCGGCTATCACCGTCTTCTTTCCCGTGGACTGCCGCTGGACGATAAAAGCGTCCGCCGCCCGCACCAGGCGGCGGGCAAAGTGATCTTTGTATCCCGCCAGTTTTACAAGCTCGCTTACCCGGCTTTTCTCCCTTCCCAGCAGTTCCTCCCCGTCCATGCCGCCGAACTCCGCACTGGAGGCTATTACTGTGAAGGTTTTGTTTTCAAATGGCTCGAAGCTGACTTCAAACCGCCCGGGGATATAGTGATCCTCGTAGGGGTTTTCTCCCCGCTCTTTCTCCACGGCGTAAGCCATCCCGTTGTACCAGTGCTCATCCACGATATAGGCGCCGTCGCTGCAGGCCAGCAGAAGGGGGGGGATTTCTTCCCTCCCTTTTATGGAAACGCCGCGCTCAGTTTTTACCTGGGAAAATTTGATCTCTCCCTCCCTGGTGATAAAGTGGTGACCGCGGCAGTTGACCATTGGAACAATTCTGAGACAACCCGGCTCCGAGCCGTTGAAAACGCGGTAAAGAACGACCGTGGTGTTCCGGCCGTGTATCATGAAAACCGTTTTTTCAAGAATAATGTCCCCGAAACTGTATGTAAACGTCGGGAAAGGATTGATTTTAACCTGCTGCAGGTGAATAAAGCCGAGTTCGGCAAAACCCGATTTATTCTCGTTTGCGGCCAGGTTGTAGTTGCATGGGCCGGCCGTAAAACGCTCGTCCAGCTTTGCCAGTTGCAACACCCGCCAGCCCGGGGGTTTCAGGGCGGACACGAGCAGGCCGTGGTATTTCCGGGTATTCGCATTGATGACGGTCCCGGAAGCATAACCGCCGATACCGTTCGTAACTAGCCATTCCTTGTCTATGCCGCTCTCAAAAGTGCGCCAGTCGCTTTTTCCAAAATAGTACACTTACTACAGTCACCCCCCGTTAGAATAATCAGCGGGCCGGCATTTTATTACCCCGGGCCGGCCGTTTGCAGGGCCAGGGCCACCGCGCCCATGACCCCGGCCCGGCCCCCGAGTTCGGCCTTCACGATGCGCGCCCCGTTCCGGGCGGCTTTAAGAGCTCTTTGCCCGACCTCCCTGCCGACGATGTCCAAAATCAGATCCCCCGCCTCCATTACACCCCCGCCCAGAACAACCAGGGAGAGGTTGAGCAGGTTTAAAACATTTGCTATTCCTATCCCCAGAAAACGGGCGGCGTCCGTGATTACGGCGGCAGCCCCGGGATCGCCCCCGGCGGCGGCGGACATGACGTGAGCGGAAGTAATCCGGCCCGGATCGCCGCCGGCTTCGGCCAGTATCTTTTCCCCGCCGCCGGACATCACCAGCGCTCTCGCCTCTCTGGCAATCGCCGTACCGGAAGCCACCGCCTCCAGGCAGCCTGAATTACCGCAGCCGCACACTGGCCCTCCGGGATAGACGGTCATGTGGCCGATCTCCCCCGCGCTGTCGGAAAAACCACGGTAAAGCTTCCCTCCGAGGACCAGCCCTCCGCCCACCCCGGTGCCGACGGTGATCAAAATCATATTCTCCTCACCCCTGCCGGCGCCGAAGACGTGCTCACCCAGGGCGGCCAGGTTGGCGTCGTTGTCTATCAACACAGGAAAGGGCAGCTTCTCCTGTAGAATTTTCCTGATGGGGACGTTATGCCAGTTCAGGTTGGGGGCTAAATCAATTGTCCCCGCGGCAATGTTGAGGGG
>DAOOVD010000052.1:0-16886 GCA_035369845.1 Bacillota bacterium
TGAACATGCAAAAAAAACTTGCCTGGCAGGACTACTTTATGAGCAAGATTACATGAAAGTCTTAAATAAAAAATCCTACAACAAGTTAACACCATCGTCTTTAAAGCTGGCGCTTGACATAGTGAAGGTTTTTCTTGCGCCAGTCGAAAACATCTTTGAAGTTAGGGAAGAATGACGAGGGGACAGATATGAACAGGTTTGTAAGTTTCCTTGTCAAATTAAAATGGCTTGGCCTGATCGGGCTGCTGGGGAGCATAACCGGCAGCGCTTATCTCAAGCTTTTCTGGCTGTTCTTTTTGCTTGGTCTTGTTGAAATATTCAGCAATTTGTCGGCGTCGCGACAGAGCGTGAAGCAGCTTCTTTCTTATCCCCTGATATGGTTTAGTCATCGTTTTTTTCTTCCTTCAAAAGAAAACCATGCGGCCGGGACGGAATTCATATTGCCTTTTCGGGGACAATGGTACGTCGCCAACGGCGGCGCGGATAAGAAAACATCCCATTCCTGGCATGTGTGGCCCCAGCGATATGCCTATGATTTTGTCATGATTGATGAAAGCGGGAAAACCCACTCCGGAAGCGGCAGGGAGCTGCAGGATTATTACTGCTACGGACAAGACGTCCTGGCGCCCGCCGACGGTGAAGTTGTAAGCATGGCCGACATCCACCCGGAAAGCAGGGTGTACGGCGACGGCAGGATTGAATGTAGGGCGAAGGATATTCGCGGGAACTACGTTACACTCAAGCATAATGAAAAGGAGTTCAGCACCATTGCCCACCTCATGCCGAACAGCATAACCGTCGCCATGGGCCAGAAGGTTGTCCGGGGGCAGGCAATTGCCAAATGCGGCAACTCGGGAAATACGAGCGAACCCCACGTCCATTTTCAATTAAATGACGGGAAAAGTTTTTTCGCTTCCGCGGGACTGCCTGTCAAGTTTAAAAATGTATTAGCAACGGAAAACGGAAAAACGCGTCTTGCGGAATATATCGTCAAAGGTCAGTCTGTGGAAAACTGCGAATTTAAGCTTCTTTGATAACGGAACGCAGGAGCAAGACGCCTTCCCGGATTTCTCTCGGCTCCAAATGCCCTAAGCCAAGCAGAAGCTTATTTGAATGCCTGCTCTTTTGTATGGCGTGACACTCTACCGAAGTAATCCGGATTCCATTCCCCCTGCATCTTTTTATGAAAGCCTCGTCGAATCGCCTGGCCTTAAATTCCACTGAGAAATACAGACCCGCGGCGTCGCCGCAGGCGCGCCACCCGTCCCCGAAAGCCTCCTCCAGTACGCCGAGCAGCGCGGTTCTGCGTTCTCCATACAGCTTCCGCATTCTCCTTATATGGCGGTCGAACTTTCTCGTCGCCTGCCGCAGCGAAAAAAATAGAGGAAATCAAAACGGCAAATGAAACAATGTGTATCTTTTTCCTGTTGAGTGACAAGAGGACGGCAGGTAGATGGAAAAGATGAAAAGTGGAACGATTTGGTTAAGACTAAACTTTACTTGTTCCTTCGTTCTCTTGACATATAAATCTATTTGACTAATATAATATATATAGTCAAATAGATTGGAAGGGATGACATGCCGAAGTCATTTACAGACAATGAGCGGGAATATATCAAAAAGAGGCTGATGGAAGAGGCGCGAAATTGTCTGAAACTGTATGGGATCAGGAAAACCACGGTTGATGAGCTTGTAAAGAGGGTAAATATACCGAAAGGGACATTTTATCTTTTTTTTGAGTCGAAAGAAATTTTGTTTTACGAAGTGCTTTGCTCGTTTCACGATGAATTGCAAACTGATTTAATGCGTGAGCTTGAGGCTCTTGACGAGCCTGTATCGGCGGAGCGGTTGACCAAACTGTTGCTTGGTCTATATAAAAGGATTGAATGGTCATTTTTGTATAAGCTCATTACCAGCGGCGACCTGGAGTTGCTCATGCGCAAGCTGCCCCCGGAGGTGGCCCGCGCACACGCGAAGAAGGACAATTTCAGCATTGAACAGCTTATTTCAATGATTCCCGGCATAAGCAGCGATAACATCAAAGCGTTCAGCGCCGCCATGAGGGCGATTTTCCTATCCATGCTGCACAAGCATGAAATTGAAGAAGAGGTATTCGAAGACGCTTTGAGGCTGATGATCCGCGGCGTTGTGATGCAGATGTTTGAGGGTGGTTCAAAATGATAAGCGTAAAAGAACTGAGGTTCAGCTATACAAAACGGCCTTTTATCGAAAATATGAGCTTTGAGATCAGGGAGAGCAAGATATTCGGCTTTCTTGGGCCTTCCGGGGCAGGAAAGAGCACCCTGCAAAAAATACTTACCGGGCTTTTGACGAATTATCAAGGCAGCGTTAAGGTGAATGGAATCGAGGTAAAAAATCATAATAGCGGCTTTTATGAAGACATTGGCGTTGATTTCGAGTTCCCGAGCCTGTATGAGAAGTTGACAGCCAGGGAAAACCTTCGTTTTTTTGCTTCCCTTTATAAAAAAAGCCTTGATGTCGACGAACTGCTTGAAAGCGTGGGACTATTGCAAGATGCCGGTAAACGTGTAGCGGATTTTTCAAAAGGAATGAAATCGCGCTTGAACTTTATTAAGGCTTTAATCCACGATCCCAAACTCCTGTTTCTTGATGAACCGACATCCGGCCTTGACCCGTCCAACGCAAGGCGGATGAAGGACATTATCCTAAAGCAGAAAGCGATGGGAAAAACCATAGTGCTCACCACTCACAATATGTACGACGCCACCGAGCTATGTGACCGGGTGGCTTTTATTGTAGACGGCAGCCTGCGGGCGCTGGACACGCCGCGCAACCTGATCATGGCCAAGGGTGCATCTAAAATCCGGTACACCTATTGGGAAAACGGAAAAGAAAAACAGCGGGAAGTGGCAATCAACCGTACCGGAGAAGATGAACTCCTGCAAAAACTGCTGAAGGAGAACCGGCTTTTGTCCATTCACAGCAGTGAGCCTACGCTGAACGAAATTTTCGTGGAGATTACGGGGAGGCGGCTGCAATGAGAATGTGGTCTTTGCTGCGCGGTGATATCCGAATTCAGTACAAATATGGATTTTACTTTCTTTACATGTTTTTTACGATTTTGTATATCGGCCTGCTCTTGGCATTTCCTGAAGCATGGAGGGAAAAAGCGGCCATCCTGATGATCTTCTCAGACCCGGCAGCAATGGGGCTCTACTTTATGGGAGCAATCGTCCTTTTTGAAAAAAGCGAGCGGGTGCTGGACAGTATCGCTGTTTCGCCCGCAAGGACATATGAATACACGCTGTCAAAGCTGTTTTCCATCGGCGTGATTTCCGTAGTCGTCGGTTTTGCCATAGGATTTTTCAGCAACGCGGTAAACATAACTACGCACCTTATTATGGGGATATTTTTGTGCTCCTGCCTGTTTTCAGCCGTAGGACTTGTTATCGCGGTAAAAAGCATCAGCCTGAACGGTTTTATTATTTCTACAGTGCCGGCTCAGTTGCTGATAAATATTCCCGCCGTTGCCTGGCTGTTTGGATGGAAGCCGGGCTGGCTGTTGCTCCATCCGGGTGTTAGCATGATGGAGCTTTTCGAAAACGGAAAGCATGTGCTGCCGGCTTTCATGATTTTAGCATTTTGGACTTTGCTTGCCGCCGTGACGGCCAACCGGACGGTCAAAGGCATGTTCAGGGAGATAGGGGGGATTAAGCTGTGAAGCCGCTATTGCATTCTTTTGGCATATTCATTCGACAGATTACCAGAGACAACATGTTCTGGGCGGTGTGCCTTGCTCCTTTGATTACCGCACTCCTTTTCCGCTTCGGGATACCATACGCGGAAACCTTGCTGTGCACTTATTTTCAGAGGCAGAGAATACTTGCTGATTATTATTTATTGTTTGATCTATGGCTGTGCCTCACACCTTCGTATATGTTATGCTTTGCTTCGGCCATGGTAATGCTGACCGAGCGGGATGAGAATATGGCGGGCTATATGGCTGTCACCCCCGTGGGAAAAACGGGCTATGTGCTTTCAAGGCTGATCTTCCCAGCGGCCATTGCCTTTTTCTTTTCCATTATGATTACTTATTTTTTCTCGCTCACTGAGTGGGATTTTCTGATGCTTGCGGCAGTCTCTCTGCTGATGAGCCTCTCGAGCACAGCCACCACGCTTTTCATTTTCTCCTTTTCCCGTAACAGAGTGGAAGGTTTGGCGATGGCTAAGATGGCATAATGCTGAAAGAACTGCGGGAGAGCCGGGGAAAAACCCCCGGGGCAGCGTGGATCTTATACTCAGCTACAATAATCATCTTTATGTGGGAACTGTTCAGCCCAATGGTTTTGAAATATGGCGGACACGGGGAGAACTGCCGGAAAAGGATAACTGGAAGCTGGTGGTTGATCAAGGGGCGGGTGATGCCCGCAACGAACACCCCTGGTCAATAGCCGTTTTTCGCGACCATATCTATGTGGGGACGGCCATTGAGGCTGCCGTATTCAGCGCAAATCCAGATCAGGATATTGTACCGCCAAAGGGTTTTGATGTGATTAGGATCGATAAATATGACAACTGGGAGTTAGTCGTGGGGGGAACACCGGTTGTCCCCACCGACCCTGTCACTGGTACCAGGGGGAATCCGATAAGCGGCTACCCTTCTGGTTTTGGTAATATATCCAATGCCTATTGTTGGCAGCTCCAGGCCTGCGGAGATGAGCTTTATCTGGGTACTTTCAGCTGGTCAGTGTTGATACCGGCTTTTATTCCCCTACTGCCGGAGATCCTGAAGATTTTGTTGTCAATGGATGATGGAGAGGGAGCAGGTAGAATAGAATTTAGTAATGAAGAACTGGACAAAATGAAGCTTATCCTGCGCAGGCCGAACGTCGGCCAATTTCTTGAATATCTTGCCCGGTTAATAATGAAGTCAGGATCCAGGGTCTTTGGTTTTGACCTTTGGAAAACCCGGGATGGTGTCAATTGGAAGGCTGTCTCCTTAAACGGTCTTGGAAATCCTCACAATTATGGTATCCGGATGCTGTTTTTGTCTGGTGATAAAAAATTATATCTTGGTACTGCTAACCCCTTTCAAGGCTGCGAGGTATGGGTGAAGAAGAGACCTTTTAGAGTTGTATCCAGTAAATAACAAAAATTTAAGGTGAATTTAAGTATAAAGCGAGCAAACGGGTGCGACAGGGGAGAACCGTTCCTTGTCGCACTGTCGCATTATTGCTCAAAAGAAAACACAGCCCATAAAGCCTTGCTGCGCAAGGCTTTATGTCTAAATAGTGTTCGATTGTTGGCATCCCGTTTTTGCCATGTTGTAAACACAAATGTTACAATAGAAATAAATGAATGACCAGGGAGGGGGTGGTAATATGCTTTGCAAGCTTTGCAACAAAAGGATTTCCTGTATTGAATGTATGGAATGCCGGATTCCTTTGTGCAGTAACTGCGTTAAACTCGATTTGTACGGCACCGGTTGCGGATGTGTCGGTCCCGTCCACATGTGTCCGGAATGTTTTGAAGAATGCTGGCTGCCCCCCGGTGTCAAAGCGGATTCTTATAACGCTTTTTAAAGACGGCAGATGGGCACTAAACTTGAATTGAGCGAATTTCCCAGTATCCACGACTTATCCTCCCGTCTTTGACTAACGGGGATTGACGTGTATGGCTGTCCCGGGGTATTAAGCCAGCAAGGCAGCTACTACTCCTACCAGGAAAATACCGTCGAATACTCCCGCTCCCCCTATGCTTAAGACATGTGCGCCCATTTTCCTGAAACGGTGAAGGTTCAACAGGTCGGCCCCGATGAGCGTACCCCAAACGCCGGCAATATAAGCCACCGGGGCTGCGTCTTTACCGGCCAGGAGCACGGCTACCGCAGCGGCTACGAGCGGAGGAATAAAGGCGGGTAGGGAAATGCCGACCCCGGACACTGGCCGGGCCAGCGCTTTTGCTGCCGTCGCAACGATGATTGTGGCCGCCAGGGTGGGAAAAAGTGGTGTGCGAAGCAGGAGATACAAACTGAAGATCGCGGGAATAACGGCGCCGCCCATGTTGACGGCGATTATCTGTTCACGCACTTTCGGCGGATAATAAAAGAAGAAGGGAAAGAGTGGCTGCTCATCTTTGACGACAAACCTCCGGTGCGAGACAGGGATGTTTATTATCCCGCCAATGAGGGACAAGCTGAAGAGCAAAACGGCTCCTTGCGGTGAAAGGCCGAGCTTGGCAAAAGAAAAGGTTGCCGCCTGGAAAAAAAGAACAAAAATCAGGAAGGGAAACAGCAGAATGAGGAATACAAGCCACAATAACGGCATTACGAGCACCTGCTTTCACAAAGTAGTAGAGTAAATTTTGTTGTTGATATATCCAAATCCTTCCCCCGTTAAAGAAATAAAAACTAATAACTGATAATCTTAATGCTATATAGTGCACCTTGAAAATGGAAAACATAACCCTTCCCTTAAGCTTGCCTTTGATATCGCAAAGGTGTTCGATACTAAAATCGAAGAGCTTTTTACTTTCGTTGATGAACAGCATTGACGATGGCCGGTTGCACTATGGAAAGCATCTTCTAGAGGTGGACGGGGAGAAGCCGCAGTGTGCGCAACAGCCGTTATGCCCGTATCCGGGTGATTTTTACAATAAAAGGGATTTGAGAAACTGGATATTACTGTCCTGATCCTATTTGCGGGATTTTATGTACTCCAGCAAGCCTTTTAATGATGCAGCGATCAATATGTAAATCGGAAAAGAATAAATAAATTTCCATTTGTATATCTGATAGAAGCCCAGCTTTATTATAGCAGGCTCAACAACAAAGGAGTACGCGGCAGATGCCAGAATATTAGCGATAATAAATTGCGTCCATTTTGGGCAGTATTGATAGATGAGCATATAAGCGACAGGTAATCCAGCAAAATCAAACGATAATAAACTGGGGAACAGCGGTATTAATTTTACGGGATAAGCCCAGAAAAGCAGTTCATTACCCATTCTGTCAAACAGAGTGGATACAATCAGAACAAGCAGTCCAAAAGCAAGAATATCCGTTATGCGCTTTTTGTCTGCCAACTTCCACCAAATAACCCATGGAAGGATGAATAAAACTAATTGAAGCCACCACAAAGGAGAAAATAATTCCTCGTTAATCCAGTGATTTATTTTTATATCCGTAAGCTCTTTTTGCAGTTCCAATACCCTTTCCATAAAAGGGTCTATGTTATTCATCTATTATTTGCCTTTCTGTTGGACTCTCCCCATAGTCTGCCCGTCCGGAAACATATTATGAGGCTGTCGAAGGTTTAAACGGCATGCGCTTTCAAACCAAAACTTGCTGACTGACGAAGTTTTAAGCGAATACAAGCTGATGAAACCTGAAATGGGCATCTTGACGATAATTATTTCATATTGCACTGCGCTGCTGGATAATAATATTTAATGAATACAATAGAGGTATTTAATTCTTAATACAGTATAGAAGATTTAATAAAAAATGAATAAGGGGATGCTGTTATGAGCGCAAAGGTGGTTGACTGCCGCGGCTTGGCCTGTCCGCAACCGGTCATTGAAACGAAGAAGGCGATTGAGAGCGGCGGGGAAAGAAATATTCTGGTCATAGTCGACAACCCGGCTGCCAGGGATAATGTGACGCGGTTCGCCGGCAACGCCGGGTACAACGTGGGGGTGGAAGAGAAAGAAGACTGCTATTATCTCAGCCTGACCGCCCCGGCAGGCGGGGAGCCTGCCGCAGAAGCTGAAAAAAGCGTTACGGCATGCAGCGAAACGGACGGCACAGTATACTTTGTAATTACAAACGCTCTCGGCCAGGGTTCCCCGGATTTGGGCGAAGTGCTGATGAAGAGCTTTATCAATACTCTTGCGGAGCAGGGGCAGCCCAGGGCAATGCTTTTTCTGAATACCGGGGTGTACCTGACCGTGGAGGGGTCTCCGGTTCTCGACAAATTAAAGGAACTTGCCGGCAGGGGAACGGAAATGCTTGTCTGCGGAACCTGTCTCAATTACTACAAGGTGATGGATAAACTGGCTGTGGGTGTTGTTTCCAACATGTACGAAATTCACAGCCGCCTGACCGGACCGTACAGGGTCGTTACGGTAGGGTAGAAAGAGGTTTTTCATAGGTCCCAAAACTGAAACAAATCATAATTGACAAATTCAGGGGGACAGCTTATAATAATATTTAGATATTTATCTAAATATATAAATAAGGAGGAGGTGGAGTTTGGTCAGCTTGACTTTCAAAGCTCTCGCCGATCCAACAAGGAGGGAAATATTAAAGCTGCTGCGGGAGCGTGACATGACTGCCGGTGAAATTGCGGACCATTTTGCCATCTCGAAACCCAGCATCTCGCATCACCTGAACATATTGAAACAAGCACGGTTGATCCTGGATGAGCGTAAGGGACAGTTTATTTACTATTCATTGAACACGACGGTATTTCAGGAAATAATAGGGTGGTTTGCCGGGATAACAGGCAGAAGGGAAGATTGACACGGGATGAAAGAAAAAGAAAACAGCTTGGGGTTCCGGGACGTTTTAAGAGACTGGCCGGTTGTAATTTTGATACTGGGCAGCCTTGTCGCCGGATTGTTCGTGTACCCGTACCTGCCGGAAAGGGTACCCAGCCACTGGAACATCAGGGGTGAGGTGGACGCTTACTCTTCCCGCTTCTGGGGTGCATTCGGCATTCCCCTGATGACGGCCGGAATTTATATATTGATGGGGCTCCTGCCCTTGATCGATCCGCGCAGGCAAAATTACCGGAAATTTACCGGGGCTTACCGGGTATTGAAAGCCGTGCTTGCACTTTATATGACAGGTTTATACGTTGTGGTCATATTGAGCTCGCTCGGCCGGCAAATTCCTGTTGATAAAGCGGTGATAGGCGGCGTCGGGCTTTTGTTTATTGTAATTGGAAATTACATGGGACAGTTCAGGCATAACTACTTTGTAGGTATAAGAACACCCTGGACTCTGGCCGACGAGCAGGTCTGGCGAAAGACTCACCGGATGGGCGGAAAGGTTTGGGTGCTTGCGGGGTTTCTCGGGCTGGCTGCCGCTTTATTCAGCGGAACGGCCGGCGCCGTTATACTGGGCATATCTATCTGTATTGCCGTAATCGTTCCCGTGCTCTATTCCTGCCTGGAGTTCAGGAGAATAAGAAAAAAACGGTGACCGACTCCTGAAATGGTGATTGCGAAGTGCGGGAATGCCCTCATATATTTTAGTGGAGCCCAGGCAAATAATACCACTTTACCCGAACATATGTTTGATATATAATAATAAGAACAAATGTTCGGGAGGTTTTTATGCACTGCCCTATTTTACTTGCGGATATGAATGCTTTTTACGCCAGCGTACACCAGACCATGGATCCCGCTCTCAGGGGGAAACCGGTGATCGTCGGCGGCGACCCGGCCAAGCGCCACGGCATTGTTCTGGCGGCCTCGTACGAAGCCAAGGCCTTCGGGGTAAAAACCGGCATGGCCGTTTGGGAGGCGAGGGAACTCTGCCCGCACGGCATTTTTCTCAAGCCCGCACACGGCCACTATATCAATTTTTCAGCCCGGATTGTAAAAATCATGAAAGATTTTAGCCCCATGGTGGAGCCTTTTTCCATCGACGAGGCTTTTATGGACGTTTCCGGTTGTGATCAACTCTTCGGCTCTTCGGTGGACATTGCCTTGAAACTGAAGGCAAGAGTAAAGAAGGAGGTGGGGGTGCTGTGCAGCGTCGGAATCGGTCCCAACAAACTGCTGGCCAAAATGGCGTCCGGCATGCAGAAGCCGGACGGCCTTACCCTCATGGACTTCCCCGACGTTCCGGCCAAAATGTGGCCCCTCCCGGTCCGGGAGCTTTTCGGGGTGGGCTTCCGCATGGAAAAAAGGCTCCGGGACCTGAACATTCACACCATCAGGGATCTTGCCCGTTATCCTTTGTCCGTTCTGCAGAAAAGGTTCGGCCTGGTGGGGCACGTCCTTCACCTGTCGGCAAACGGCATTGACTACAGCCCCGTTGACCCTCATTCCCTGGACAGGGTCAAGTCGATCGGGCATCAAATTACCCTTCCCAGGGATTACCGCGGCTATAGTGAAATCAAGGTTGTTATTCTGGAGCTCTCTGAAATTGTCTGCCGGAGGGTGCGCCTGGGAGGGTATGTGGGCAGGACTGTCAGACTTGCTTTAAAGGACGCTGATTTTTTATGGATGTCCCGCGCCCGCACCCTGGCCTTTCCGACTGCTTTTGCGGGAGATGTCTGCCGGGCGGCCGTCGAGTTGCTCTATCGCCACTGGCCGGCCTGGAAGCCGGTCAGGATGGTGGGAGTGTCCCTGGCGGGGCTGGTTAAAAGTACCGCGGAACAGGTGGACCTGTTGGGGGAAGATGAAAGGAACCGCCGCCTTTACGCGGCCTGCGACCGCGTAAAAGACCGTTTCGGCGAGCAAAGCCTCCTGAGAGCCGTATCCCTGACCCCTGACGGCATTCTCCGCGACCGGGGGAGGTAAGCCGGGCATGGCCAACATTCGCGACTACTACCGGAAGAATTTTCTCTATGAGGGACACCGTCTTATGCTTCCGGAACTGCGGGACAAGGTTGTTCACACCTGTTCGCGGTGCAAATTTTTTGTTTGGGTTCAGGGGAGAGCCGGGGTCAGGCCGGGTTGCGCAGCGCTTATTCCGCGGTATGCCAGCCTGGCCGGGAGAGTTCCGGAGGAGCTCGGGGTGACTGATGTGCTGAAAGAGGTGGGGAAGGACGGTCTGCGGAGGGTCCTGGCGGGAGCGGAGCCCTGCGGTCAGGCCTGCGGGCTGTTTCACCCCAGGAGTCCGGGCGGTGACTGATTGAAATTTGGTTTCGCGAACTGTCTGAGACTTATAATACCTTGGAAGGGATGGATAATGAGTTGAAAATAATAGTGCTTGATCCCGGGCACGGCGGTTCGGATCCGGGAGCCGGCGGGTTCGGCCTCCGGGAGAAGGACCTTAATCTCGACATAGCCCGGAGACTTAGGAATTTGCTCTGTTCTTACATGGTAAAAGTATATTTGACGAGGGATTCCGATACTGATGTCGGGTTGGGTGAGAGGGCGGCTTTTGCCAATAGCCTTGGTGCGGATTATTTTCTTTCGATACATGTTAACTCCGGTGGCGGCACCGGGTTCGAAAGCTATATTTACACCCGCGCCGGAAAAACGGCGGAGACGTTGCGGGATGTGCTTCACTCTCATCTGGCATCTTTTTACGCCGGCGCCGGTTTTGTGGACCGGGGAAAGAAAAGGGCCGGTTTTTCAGTGCTGCGCCATACCGATATGCCCGCATGCCTGATTGAAAACCTGTTTATTGACTCAAAAGCTGATTCGGAAAGACTTTCGGATTTCTCTTTCAGAGAGTGCATAGCGGGGGCTGTTTTAAACGGGCTCGTCAGTGCTTTTGATCTCAGGCCTGCCGGCGAATGGAACCCCGCGGAGGAGATAGGAAAACTGAAAAACGCAGGACTGATATCATCGCATCATCAGGTGACGGAAAAAGTCTTATGGGGAATGTTTGCCGCTGTAATCAACCGCTGCCGGGGAAGAAGCTCCGTTTCAGACCCGTGGGACCCGGCCGGCGAGGTCATGAAGCTGAAACTGGACGGCTTGATATTCTCTGAGCACGGTTTTGAAACTGAGGTGCCGTGGGGGGAGTTTGCAACGGTGTTGAACCGGCTGCGCGGTTTAGCAAGTACAAACCCGTGGGATCCCGGCCGCGAGATTGAAAGACTGATGGCGGACGGGCTGATCAATTCAAGCCATGATCCGGCTTCGACGCTGAACTGGGGGGAGTTCGCAACGGTGTTGAACCGGGTGCGGGGAGCATGAGCCAAGTGGAGTCACGCTTAAATAAAGCGGGATTTTTGGGGGCGCCGTTCTGTGCCGCTCGTGACTGCGCATTCGCGGCCGGCACGGTTTGACCGAAAAATTAACTTAAAATTAATGATTTTATAATGGTCCGTTAAACTGAAAATAACAGGTTCTTAACCAACCCGGTATATAGTGTTGGTGAGGTGGTGGAGAACGTGCCGCTGATCCTGGTTGTGGACGACGAGGAGAATATTCTGCAGCTTTTGAAGTTCAACCTTTCCAAAGAGGGTTACCAGGTGATCGGAGTGGATAACGGCCGCGATGCCGTTCGGATAGCCGGAGAGGAAAAACCCGATCTGATTATCCTGGATATCATGCTTCCGGAAATGGATGGCTATGATGTGCTCCGGAGCTTCAAGACCAACCGGGAAACAGCCGCTATCCCGGTGATCATGTTGAGCGCCAGGGGGGAGGAACTGGAGAAGGTGCTGGGTCTGGAACTGGGGGCGGACGACTATATTACGAAGCCGTTTTCTCCCAGGGAGTTCATGGCCAGGGTCAAGGTCCACCTGCGCCGCAAAGAATTGTCGAGTTGCGGGGAAGGGGAAAAAACCGGAAATGAAATCAGGATCGGCCGGCTGGTCATAAAGCCGGAAAAATATGAAGCAGTTCTGGACGGAAAAAAACTGGAGCTTACCCCTAAGGAGTTTGAACTGCTTAACCTTCTGGCAGTCAACCCCGGCCGGGTTTTTACCAGGGATGTCCTGCTGGAAAAGATCTGGGGGTACGACTGCGTGCGGGAGACGCGTACCATAGACGTGCACATCCGGTACCTCCGCCAGAAGATTGAAAGAGATCCCGCCGCTCCGGAGTACATCGAAACGGTGCGTGGGGTGGGCTACCGCTTCCGGGAAAAAGGCTGAAAACAGTGTTTTATATACGGTGATATTCCCGGGAACAGGGGGCGGTTGACGGATTGCCCGCTATTGAAACAGAAGGTGAGTTTACTTGGACAGCCTGAAGACTTTTTTATTCTCGCTTTTTCATCTGGGCCAGCGTGAGCTGACGGGCAGAATTCTCACGGCCGGCGCGGCGGCCCTTGCCATTATATCTACGGTTGCCATTATGTCCTTCATCTCCGTAAAAGGTCTGTCCACCTTTGTCAATAATGGTGTGAGCGTAAAAGAGTTCCTTCTTTCCTTCGACTGGGCGCCCGACCGGCTGCCGGAAGAAGGCGGCCCCAGGGTGGGAGTGCTGGCTTTTATCCTGGGCTCAGCGGCTGTCTCGTTGCCGGCCGTTTTTTTGAGTGCTCCGCTCAGCGTATGCTGCGCGGTGTTTATTGTGGAAATTGCACCTTTCCTTGGCCAGCGGGTGTTGCAGCCTGCCATCGAAATTCTGGCCGGTATACCTTCCGTGGTCTACGGATACATCGGCCTTTCCGTGTTGGTTCCATTCATCCGCGAACACGCGGGCGGCCTCGGCTTCAGTGTTATGGCTGGTTTCCTGGTTCTTTCCGTAATGATCCTGCCCACCATTGTCAGTATATTGACCGACAGCATCAAGGCTTTGCCCGGCGAGTGGAAAGAAGCGGCCTATTCCCTGGGGTCTACCCGGTGGCAGACTATAAGGCTTGTTTTGCTGCCGGCCGCCCGTTCTGGGTTGATAACCGGTACCGTCCTGGGACTGGCCCGGGCTTTCGGAGAAGCACTGGCCGTGCAGATGGTAATCGGCAATACCAGAAAAATTCCAATATCCATCCTGGATCCCGTGACCACCCTGACCAGCGCCATCACTATGGACATGGGCAATACCCCGATGGGCACTTTGTGGAACAACGCCCTTTGGTCCATGGGTTTGCTGCTTTTAATGATGTCGTGTTTTTTTATCCTGGTCGTCCGTTTTGTGGTGCGCAAAGGAGGCGCGGTCCGGTGAATGCCCGCCTTGCCGACAAGATAGCCACCGGCTTGTTCTGGACCGGCGCCCTGGCCGTAATCGTGATTCTCTGTTCCATAGCCGTGTATATTCTTTATCACGGAGTGAAGTCGATCAATTGGGATTTTCTGGTTAAGCCTCCCCAGGTAATCCGTGCGGGCGGCGGCATCGGGCCGCAAATTTTCAACTCTTTTTACCTACTGGTGCTGTCCATGGCTTTCACTGTACCTTTGGGGATTTTGGGCGGGGTTTATCTGGCCGAATATGCGGGAGTTAACCGGTGGACGGAGTTTATCAGGCTGTCCATTGAGACTTTGAATTCCCTGCCTTCAATTGTTGTGGGTCTTTTCGGCCTGCTGGTTTTTGTCAACATGACAGGTTGGGGATATACGCTAATGTCGGGAGCCATGGCTCTGACGGTCATCAATCTACCTTTAATGATACGGATAACCGAGGAGTCAATCCGCGGTGTGCCGGACAGCCTGCGTGAGGCGAGCCTGGCGTTGGGCGCCAACCGCTGGCAGAGCATCATTAAGGTTGTGCTGCCCGGAGCCTTTCCGGGGATCGTCAGCGGAGTCATTATCACGTCCGGCAGAGTGTTCGGCGAGGCCGCCGCATTGCTTTTTACCGCTGGCATGTCCAGTCCGTCCATGTACTTCAGCAAGTGGAAACTATTCCATCCCTCCTCGCCCCTGAATCCCTTTCGTCCGGCGGAGACACTGGCCGTGCATATCTGGAAGGTCAACACGGAAGGTCTCATTCCCGATCTGAGAAGGGTGGCGGATGGTTCCGCGGCGGTACTGATTCTGCTGGTACTGGGTTTCAACCTGGCGGTTCGCTGGCTGGGCAGGAAAATTTACCGGCGCATGACTGCCTCTTGAGAATCAGTCGTTTAAACTGGTCCTTTCCCCGGTTACCATGTACAGTACCGATTCTCCCATATTGGTGGCGTGGTCGGCAATTCTTTCCAGATAGTGGCCGGAGAACAGGAGTTGTACAGCCATGTCGGTTACACTCGCGTCGTTTTTTATTGTATCTGAGAGTGTGTCGAAATACTCCCCGAAAAGGCCGTCTATTTCCTGCTCCAGGAGCACCGACTTTTTGGCCATCTCCACGTCGGCCAGAACGTAAGCGGTAATGGTATCGTGAACAAGCTCCCGCACCTTTTCGGAGATTTGCGGCAGTTGGAAGAACGCCGACATGGTCCTCCTGCCGTGCAGCCTGATTGTCGACTTGGCGATGCACTCGGCGTAATCGCCCATTCTCTCAAGATCGGTGGCTATCTGCAAGTCGGTCTGGATCGTTCTCAGGTCCACTGCCAGCGGCTGGCGGAGAGCTAAAAGCCTCAGACATTTGTCCTGCACATCAGTGTTAAGCCTGTCGATTTCGTCATCACCGGCAATTACCCCGTTGGCAAGGTCTACCTGGTCATCCATCAGAGACTTTATCGACTCGTAAATGACCTTCTCCACCAGAGCGCCCATGCGCAATATTTCGAACTGCAATTCTTCAAGCTCTTCCTCCAAGATTCTGTTTTGCATTCAGCTTCCCCCTGTAACATGAACTTGATAAAAAATGATCGAAAAACCCTTTGAAACCGGTTGCTTAAATTAAACCACGACAATGTTAAACCAGTCTTAAGATGCCTTTAAAAAATAATTAAGCCGGTCGGACACCTGTACGCAACGCGGATAAAACAACTTAATGAGCAGTTAACATTCATATAACAAAAAGCTAACGTGCCGGTGTTAAAATGACGACAAAAACACGTTTGTTAAAGTCGCTATTCGTGGTTGGGAGGATTGGTTTGTGTCCGCCAATAAAATCTCCGTTCAGAAGTTGAATTTGCACTACAAAGATTTTCACGCACTGAAAAACATTCATTTAGAGATTGGCGCAAACCGCATCACTAGCCTGATCGGGCCTTCCGGTTGCGGCAAGTCTACTTTTTTGAGAACGTTAAACCGTATGAACGACCTGATTGAAGGAGTGAAGGTAAACGGCACCGTATTGCTGGACGGTGAAGATGTTTACGGGCAGGATGTGGACGTGGTCAGCTTGCGAAAAAGGGTCGGGATGGTCTTCCAGAGGCCTAACCCTTTCCCCATGTCGGTTTACGACAATGTGGCCTACGGCCCGCGCATTCATGGGGAAAGAAATAAGCGAAGGCTGGACGAAATTGTCGAGACGAGTTTACGTGGGGCAGCCCTCTGGGACGAAGTGCGCGACCGTCTTTTCAAATCGGCCCTCGGCCTTTCCGGCGGGCAGCAGCAGCGGGTGTGTATCGCCCGCCTTCTGGCTGTACAGCCGGAAGTCCTTTTGATGGACGAGCCGACCTCCGCGCTGGACCCCATGGCTACCATGAAAATTGAGGAATTGATCAGGGTTTTGAAGAAAGATTACACTATTGTGATCGTCACGCACAATATGCAGCAGGCCGCCAGGGTATCCGACACCACAGCCTTTTTTTTGAACGGGGAACTTGTGGAATGCGGAGATACCGGGATGATATTTACCAAGCCGGCGGACCAGCGGACGGAGGATTACATCACCGGCAGGTTCGGATAAATTGTTGACTGGTTAATCTTCCTGCATCAGCAGGGGGACCAGCTTCAGCTTTCCGCAGGCGGCCAGGCGGTCGTCCTTGATTATCACCGCGCCGGTTACTCCGCGGATGCCGACTGCAAATTCAGCAGCTTTTTGCACGTCCCCGGCGTCATGAACCAGATTGCCCGCGGCTGTTGCCACGGCATCGGCAAGAGTTGCTGAAGGAGAAAGAATCACCGCCGCGTCCGCCTTACCGAAACTGAACGACGGGCCGACTGTTCCCGATGAAGTGCAGATGCCCAGGGGGGTGTCTTTGGGCCTGATTTCAAGGGCGATCCTGTTTGACAGGGGGGAAGTGCCGGCGAAAATGCCGATGCGGCGGGTTCTTGTGCTGCGGATATAGATGTCTCCGCCGTTTTCAACAATGATGTCTTTTGACAGCCTGGTCAAGAAACGCCCCGTGTATTCGGCAAAGGCACCGGCAACAGCGGCCATCGGGCCCACACCCGCGGCGCGGGCCGCCCCGGCACCAGCGCGGTGGTGATGACCACGTCGAAACC
>DAOOVD010000053.1:0-16346 GCA_035369845.1 Bacillota bacterium
TCCGGCCCGGGGTGCCGGTCAACCACCCGGACCTGAAGAAAATTTTAAAACTCATCATTCCCATCACGGTCGGCATATCGATAAGCGAAACATACATCCTGATCGACCGCTACCTGGCCTCCGGACTGGCTGAAGGCAGTATTTCGGCGCTCAATTACGCCCTCAAACTGGCGCAGATACCGGCCGGCCTTTTTGCCACCGCCGTGGGCACCGCAGTTTTTCCCTCACTTACCCGGCTGGCCGCGGCAAATGACCTGCGCAGCCTGGGTGAAGGGGTGCGCCGCGCCCTGCGCCTGGTAACGGTCGTCTGCGTGCCGGCAGCCGTTATCATGCTGGTGATGCGGGAGCAACTGGTCACCCTGTTCTATTTCCGGGGGGCCTTCGATATAAAGGCGGTCCAGATGACGGCCGCCGCCTTGTTCTTTTACTCTTTCGGCGTTGCCGGGCTTGCCGGCGAATTCGTCCTGGTGCGGGGCTTTTATTCCCTGCAGGATACCCGCACTCCGGTAATTATCAGCGTTATCGCCGTGCTGACCAATCTCGCTTTCAGCCTGGCCCTGATCGGGCCGCTCCGGCACGGCGGACTCGCCCTGGCCAATTCGATTGCCGCGCTGACCAGCATGATCCTGCTCACCGCCTGCCTCAACCGGCGGGTAAAAGGCCTGTGGACACCGGAAATGTGGAAATTCCTGGCGCTGGTCATGGCGGCGGCCGCGGTCATGGGCGGGGTTATCGAACTGATGAACGGCCGGGCCGCCCCGGCGCCCGGCGGGTACGTTCCTGCGCTGATCGCAAAAATGTGCCTGGATGCCGCCGCCGGTCTGATTGTTTACGTCCTTTTCCTGACCGCTTTCCGTTTTGAAGAGGCGAGGCAGCTTTGGGAGACGGCGCGGCGCGGCGTGTTCCGCATCCAGTCGGGGAGGTCGCACGATTGAAAAGAAACGTCTTACTCGGGAAGGTTTTTCGCCGGCCGGTTTTCCTCGCGGCGCTGCTGATCCTGGTCGCCGCCGGCTGGATTGCCGCTTCCGCCGGGGCCGGCGGCGGGACACCGCGGGTTCCGGTGCTGGTTTACCACGACTTTTGGGAGAACGATTCCGATGACAGCAACCGCTTTACGTCCGGGGCGAGATTCGCGGCTGAAATGGAATACCTGCACGCCAACGGCTACCACGTCATCCCGTTGAGAAAATTGATCAACCACATGCAGTACGGGGAGGAACTACCTGAAAAACCGGTGGTCATTACTTTTGACGACGGTTACAGGGGGAATTACACCATAGCCTACCCCATTCTCAAGAAATACGGCATGCCGGCGACCATTTTCGTCATTGCCGGGTTTGACTGGTATCCCGTACATGAGAAGGACCATCCACGCCTGAGCTGGGAAGAAATGAGGGAGATGGAAGAGAGCGGCCTTATAGATATTCAGGCGCATACTTACGACCTTCACTACAGGGCTGTTGCCGGCCGGCGGGGAACCTCCAGGAAGCCGGCGGTGATCGCCAGGATATATCTTCCCGGCGAGGACAGGCTGGAAACCCGCGAGGAATACGAGGAGAGGCTGTACAACGACTTTTTGAAGGCCCGCGCGGCAATCAGAGCCAATCTGAACAAAGAGACGGACATCATGGCCTGGCCTTTCGGGGCGTACAACGAAACGGCGCTGGCCCTTGCCCGCAAGGCCGGGTTCAAGTATTTCGTCACCATGCAGGTGGGTTTGAACAGACGGGGGGACAGCGTTGAAGCGATCAAGAGGATCAGCGAAAAGCAAAACATTCCGCTTGATGAATTCGCAAAGCTTGTCGATCCCGATCACTTTTATTTAAAGCATTTTATTCAGGTGGTGGACAGCTACAAAGACCATCTGGAAAATATTCTCTCTCTTTCAAACCGGGCATATTTGCAGGAAGTGGCTGCTTAAAATAGAATTTGTCATATAAAAGGAGTCGATGGACTGTGAGAACGAAGCTGCTGCTTTTTACCGCCATTTTCCTGATTTTGGCGTTTGCCGCGCCCGCCGCCGGTGAGCTGCCGGAGCGGGGCGCGTTTTACAGCGTGACCGGACGGCAGACGGAAACTATAAGCGAGGGAGTAACCCTGACCACTTATACTCTCACCGTCAACGGCCGTCCGGTCAGGGCGTCCGTTATAAAAATCGACCTGAACAACCCTTATGTGAAGATTGAAAACATAATCGGCGCCAACGGGACTCTGGAGAAAACCCAGCCCGTGATGAAAATGGCCGAGCGCAGCGGGGCGGTGGCCGCGGTGAACGGCGGATTTTTCATCCAGGATCAGGGCAAGCCGCTGGGGATGATCGTGCGAAACGGGGAACTCGTGTCCAGTCCGGTTATGCGCAGCGACATGCCCGTATTCGCTCTTGACGGGGGCAACCGCCCCCTGATGGGTTTTTATACTTTCAGCGGGGAAGTGAAGGCCGCCAACGGGGCCGTTTTCCCTCTGTTCGGCGTCAACAAGCTGCTTTACAGTCTCGAGAACGGCCAGGTTTCGGACACCGAACACCTGACCCTGTACGACCGCAACTGGGGGCCGGTGGGCCGCGGCGACGACGGTCTCGGCGAGGCGGTTGAGGCCGTGGTGGTGAACGGCACTGTAACCAGGGTGGTTAATGTAAGCAGCGTGCCGCAGCCGATCCCCGCCGGCGGCTATCTCCTGCGGGGATACGGAAAGGCGGCGGATTTTATCCGGAAGAACCTCACGGTCGGGTCCAAGGTCAAGGTGGCTTACCAGACTTCCCCGGACTACCGCCGGCTGAAGTTGTCCACGGGAAGCAACAGTTTTCTCGTCCAGAATGGAAAAGTCGCCCGGTTCCAGGAGAATCTGAAGGGTGCGAACGCGCGCACGGCGGCGGCTTCGGCCGGGGACGGGAAGGTGCTGTACCTTGTCTCCGTGGAGAAGAGCAACAGGAGCGCCGGAGTTGAGCAGACCGAACTGGCCCAACTGCTGGTTGCGATGGGGGCGCAGGAAGCGGTGAACCTGGACGGGGGCGGCTCCACCGCCATGGTGGCCAGACACCTCGGCGACACCGCCCTGACAAGGATAATCGAGCCGAAGGACGGCTGGCAGAGATCGGTGCCGGACGCCATCGGCATATTCAACACCGCTCCCCGCGGCAACCCGGCCGGTCTGATCGTGGACGGCCCCGATACGGTGCTGGCCGGCACCACCGCCAGTTACACCGTAAAAGGCTACGACAGCCACTTTCACCCGTGGCGGCCTGAAAGCCTGAGCATGAATGCAGTCGGAGGGGGCAGCGTCACCAGCGGCGGTGTTTTTACCGCCGGCAGCGGCGGGGATGTCGTCATTGAGGCGTCCAGCGGCGGCGTAAAGGGGAGGAAAAACGTGCACGTGGTGGGCGCCTCCCAGATCAAGGCCCTGCACGCGGAGCCCTCGGCTATCAAGGTCGAACCCGGCCAGAGCGTTTCGCTTGCGTTCAGCGTGGAAACCCTGGACGGCAGGGTGTTCCCGCTTGACGCCAAGTACGTATCGGTGCGCGCGACAACCGGCAGGTTCGAGGGGGGCCGGTACATTGCCGGCGAAAACAAGGGAACCGGCAGGCTGGAGGCGAGTTACCTGAACTTTACGGTGCAGGTTCCCGTGCAGGTGGGAAGCCTGTTCAGCGATGTCGAAAACAACTGGGCCGCCGCCCAGATCAACGAACTGGCCGAAGCCGGCATCATCAAGGGATACGAGGACGGCACCTTCCGTCCGGCGGAACCGGTAACCCGCGCGCAGGTGGTTACCCTGCTCGCCCGGCTGCTGGGGTGGACCGGGGAAGAAGCTGAGCTTTCGTTCGCGGACGAAATTCCTTCCTGGGCCGGGGAAGCCGTTGCCGCCGCGGTAAGCCGCGGAATTGTCAAGGGATACCCGGACGGCAGGTTTTTGCCCGGCCGGCCGGTCACCAGGTCTGAGATATCGGTTATCCTCGCCAACAGCATCGAGTTGCCGCCCGGTCCGTCCACGTTGAGTTTCAAGGACGCCGGCAGCGTCCCGGCCTGGGCCCGGGAGGCCGTGGGCAGGGTTGTCTCCGCCGGGATCATCAGGGGCTACGAAGGGAATCTCCTGAAGCCGGAAGCCAACCTGACGAGGGCGGAAATGGCGGTTTTAATAAAAAGGCTCATCGGGTTAAACTATGTGAAGGTGGATCTTTAATTGGCACCCGTAACGGTTTTAATGACATTGATGGGTCTTGAAATCGGCGGCGCCGAAACCCATGCCGTTGTGCTGGCCCGGGACCTCAGGGAAATGGGCTGCAATGTGATCGTAGCCTCCGGGGGGGGCGTCTACGAGGAGGCGCTCAGGCGCTGCGGGATCGACCACTACAAAGTCCCGCTCGACAGCATAAAAGCGTCCTCGGTGTTGCGTTCGCTGAAGACGGTAAAAAACGTCGTTGCCTTGAGAAAAGTCAACCTCATTCACGCTCACGCCCGCATCCCGGCTTTTGTTTCCAGCCTGGTCGCGCGGCAGACCGGCACGCGCTTTATCACCACCGCCCATGCCAGGTTTTCCACCGATTTCCGGTTCAGGTACTTTTCCCGGTGGGGGGAGAAGACGATTGCGGTCAGTTCCGACATACGGGATCATTTGATCAGACATTTCGGAGTACCGCCCGAAAACATCGTGCTGATCCCCAACGGTGTCGACACCGAAACGTTCAGCCCGTCGGCGCCGGCCGGGGATTTCCTGCGGGAGTTGGGGCTGAGCCGGGATCAGCAAAAGATTGTATACGTCAGCAGGCTCGACCGGGCCCTGGCTCCCGTGGCAATGGAACTGATAAAGGCGTGCGAGAGTATGGGGGAAGAGTTTCCTCGCTTGAAATTGATCGTGGTCGGGGACGGGGAGAAGTTTGGGGAGGTCCGGGCCGGGGCTGACGGGGCGAACGGCAGGGCCGGCAGGGAATTGGTCAGACTCCTTGGCGCCCGGACCGACGTGAACAGGATTATGGCTGCGGGCGACCTTGTTGTGGGGGCGAGCAGGGTGGCCCTGGAAGCGATGGCCTGCGCCAGGAACGTTGTTCTGGCCGGCGGGGAAGGTTTTGCGGGGCTGATCGGTGAGAGCAGCCTCGGTTTGCTGGAAAAAGACAATTTCACCGGACGCCTGTTTAAAACTGGAACTTCCGCCGAAAAACTGGAAGCGTCGATCAGGGAGTTTTTTGCGCTGTCTTCCAGTCAGCGAAACCGGGCCGGTTCCTTTTTGAGACGGTACGTGATCGCCAATCACAGCAGCAAAATAATGGCGGGAGAAACGGCTGCGGTTTACGAGTCAGTGCTGGCCGGCAGGTGATCGGACAAGTTTCCCCGGGGCCGGCTTCAAGGTGGCGTTTATGCTCAGAGTGCTTCATATCATCAGCGATACCAACATAGGCGGGGCCGGCAGGCACCTGCTCGCCTTTCTCGGACATTACGACCGCGAAAGGCTCGCCGTCTACGTCCTCTGCCCGGTTCGTTCCGCTTTGGGAGAACAATGCGTAAAGGCGGGGGCGGAAACTTTTTTCAGCCCGCACCTTGCCGGCGACCGGTCTTTCGGCTGGCGGGGACTTTCCGGACTGTTCCGGGAGGTAAGAGACCTGGTAAGGGAAAAGCGGATCGACCTCGTCCACACCCACGCTTCCTTTTCCGGCCGGCTGGCGGCGGTCCTGACGGGAGTTCCGGTCGTCTATACGAAACACCGGATGGACTGGGAGGCGCCGGGTTGCCGGCTTGAAAAAAGAGCGGCGGCCTGGCTGAACCGCCTGACCTGCCGGCGGGTTATCGCCGTGAGCGGGGCTGTGAGGGAAAACCTTCTCGCGGGCGGGATGCCGGAGGAAAAAATAGAGGTGATATACAACGGCATCGATGTCGAAAAGTTCAGGGCGGAAGCCTTGAAAGACGTTGCCGGCGGCGGGCCCGGAGCCGGGGGCGGTTTCGTCGTCGGCATGGTCGCCCGCCTGGAGCCGGAGAAGGGGCACAGGTACTTTCTCGAAGCGGCGGCGCAAGTCCTCAAAAAGGTGGAGAACGTATCCTTCATGGTGGTGGGCGCGGGCTCCCTGGCGGATGAACTGGCGCAGAAGGCGGGAGAACTCGGCATAGGCGAGAGGGTGGTATTCACCGGGCACCGGGACGAAATCGCCCCCTTGGTGGCTGCAATGGACGTGCTGGTGGTGCCGTCACTGACCGAAGCTTTCGGGCTGAGCCTGATTGAGGGCATGTGCCTGGGCAGGCCCTGTGTGGCAAGCGCCGTGGGCGGCATAAAGGAAATAGCCGGGGAAAACGGCCGTGCCGTATTTTTGGTCCCGCCGGGAGATGCCGCCGCCATAGCCGAGAAAGTCGTGTTTCTTCTGAAGAACCCTGAATTTGCCCGGGCCATGGGCAGGCGGGCGGCGCTTGAAGTGGAGAAGAGGTTTTCCGCCGGGGAAATGGCTGAAAAAATCACCGGCCTTTATTACCGGATGGTAAAAAAGCGGGCGTAAGGCGTAAAAACGTGGGCAGCGCCTTCGTCTCCAGGCTGCGGACAACCTGCCCGGGACTTTGAGGTTGAAGGAGCGGGCGATATTTCACGCCACTCTGCAATCCCGCGCAGGTAGGCAGCGCCCTTGTCAGCGGCGAACGACATTGCGAAAGCGCCGCAGCAGCACTCTGCGTGGCGAGGTTGCGAAACCGGGGGCGCGGACACGGACGTCCGCGCCAGCCTGAACCGAGCCAGGACGGCGAGTTGAAGGCGGCCCGGTTTCGCCCGATGCAAGCAGCAAGTGCTGCCAAGCACCGGGAGTGAGCGGTGACAAGGCGCTGCCAAAAGTCATGGGACGTAAAAAAGGAAAAAGTTAATCAATCGAACCTTTTGAGGAGGGTTTTTCTTGCTCGATGTCAAACAGATACAAGAGATACTTCCCCACCGCTACCCCTTTTTGCTGGTGGACCGGATCCTGACGGTGGAAGAAGGACGCAGGGCGGTGGGAATCAAGAACGTCAGCGCCAATGAGCCTTTCTTCCAGGGACATTTCCCGGGCTGTCCGGTTATGCCGGGGGTGCTGATCATAGAGGCGATGGCCCAGGTGGGGGCGGTAGCCTTGCTGAAAATGCCGGAGTTCGCGGGGAAGGTGGCTTTGTTCGCCGGAATAGACAACGCCCGCTTCCGCCGGCGGGTGGTTCCCGGCGACCAGCTGCGCATTGAGGTGGAGGTTAAAAAACTGCGCGGCACGGTCGGCAAGAGTGTCGCCGCCGCTTATGTCGGGGAAGAGATGGCGGCGGAGGCGGAACTCATGTTTGCGGTGCAAAAATAAGGCACGGCTGTAATAAAAAGACGGTCCCCAAAAAAGAAAGAGCATTTGGAAGGCCGTTGATGCATTTTGTCAAATTAACGAGATATTTAGTTGATTTGGGTTTTTTTTCATTATTGTCACAGCAAGCTGCATTGCGATAAAATACCAGTGTATATCTTGTCGGACAAGTTCTGTGGAGGGATGCGCGTGCAGGTGCCGCTGTTTTCTGTCGTGCTGGCCTTCGTGCTGACCCTGGTGGTTACCCCTTTTGTTGCGGGACTGGCTTTCAGATGGGGGGCGGTGGACCGTCCCGACCAGAGAAAAGTTCATGAAAAGCTGATGCCCAGGCTTGGGGGGCTGGCCATTTATGCCGGTTTCGCGGCGGGCGTGCTGTTTGCCGGGGAAATCACCGCTCAGGTTGCGGGGCTTCTGGCGGGCGGCACCCTGATACTTGTTCTGGGTATCATCGACGACACCAGGGGCATTTCTCCCCGGGTAAAACTCGCCGGCCAGGTGGCGGCTGCATGCGCTGTTGTTCCTTTTGGCCTGAAGGTTGACTTCCTGACCAACCCTTTTGCGGACGGACTTATCACTCTGGGAATCTTGAGCGCCCCGGTTACAGTTTTGTGGATTGTTTCCGTCACCAATGCAATGAACCTCATCGACGGGCTGGACGGCCTTGCCGGAGGCACTACCTGCATAGCCGCCCTCACCCTCGCGGCGGTCGTCTGGATCAAGACCGTCACTGACAGCAGTTCGCCCGGCCAACTGGAGGCCATAGTCCTTGCCTGCATCCTGGCCGCGTCGGTGATCGGGTTTCTGCGGTACAATTTTTACCCGGCCCGCATCTTTTTGGGGGATTCGGGCTCGATGTTCCTCGGTTTCAGCGTGGCCGTGCTGGCGGTAATGGGGCTTGCCAAAAGCGCCACCTTTATTTCCGTGATAATCCCGATTGTAATTCTGGGCATGCCCATTATCGATACCGTTTTTGCCATAGTCAGGCGCTACTGCGGCAATAAGTCGATCCTGCAGCCGGACAAGGAACATCTCCACCACCGGCTGCTGCAGATGGGGATGAGCCACCGTCAGGCGGTGCTCTGCCTTTACGGGGTGAACGTGGTGCTGGGCTTGAGCGCAATCACCATGACCCTGATCAGTCCCGGGCAGGCGGCGGTTTTTCTGGTGTTTTTGTCGACGGCGGTAATTGTTCTGGCAAACAAGATAGGGTTTACCGCGGGAAGCAGGTCGGCATATCTACCCGGTACGAGCAAGGAGCAGCGGTCCACGCGCATGTAGGGCCGCTTTTAATTTAAATTGGAGAAAGGCATGGGGACGGTTGTCCCGGCATAGAAATTCTAAGAATTGGTTTTCGCCAATTTTTAAAAGAAACAGGGGGGTTGTTTTTGAAAAATAGAGTAAAAAAAGCCATAATACCGGCTGCGGGTCTCGGGGTCCGCTTCCTGCCAGCCACCAAGGCGCAGCCCAAGGAAATGCTCCCCATTGTGGATAAGCCTACCATCCAGTATATTGTTGAAGAGGCGATTGAATCGGGCATCAGCGACGTTCTGATCATTACGGGCCGCAACAAGAGGGCGATAGAAGACCATTTCGACAGGTCCCTGGAACTCGAAATGCAGTTGAAAAAAACGGGCAAAAAGGCTCTTTTGGAACTGGTGGAGGACCTCGGCCGGCTGGCCGACATTTACTATGTAAGGCAGAAGGAGCCGCTGGGTCTCGGCCACGCAATTTTTTGCGCCAGGCAGTTTATCGCCGATGAACCTTTCGCCGTCCTTCTCGGCGACGATATCGTGAGAAGCAGGGTGCCGTGCTTGAAGCAACTGCTGAATCTGTACGAGGAAGTACAGAGCACGGTCATTGCCGTCATGGAAGTCCCCGGGGAGGATGTAAGCAAATACGGCATTCTCGACGCCGTCGAAATTCGTCCGGGCGTTTACCGGATCAGGGACCTGGTGGAAAAGCCTCCGGCGGAAAAGGCGCCATCCCGGCTTGCCGTAATAGGCCGCTATATCATCCAGCCCGGCATTTGCTCGATTTTGGCCGGTACCAAACCGGGGGCGGGAGGAGAGATCCAGCTTACCGACGCGCTTAAGGTGCTGTGCCGGGAGCAGCCCATGTACGGGCTGGCCTTCAAGGGGAAGCGCTACGATGTGGGTGACAAGCTCGGCTATCTTCAGGCCACCGTCGAGTTTGCCCTTGCGCGTCCGGACCTGGCTGAGAGTTTCCGTGAATATCTCAAAACGGTTTGCGCGGAGCTTGAAGGTTGAGGTGAAATACTTCCTGCAGGGCGGGAACTGAGGTGTTTTCAACGAGTGCCGGGCGATATCGCCCGCTTTTTTCCACTTCGAGGTCCCGGACAATGTCGTTCGTTGCCGACGAAGGCGCTGCCTTCGACTGCGGTTTTTGGCAAAGTACCTTGAGGTTGAAACGCTCGCTCAGATGCTTCGCGTCGAGTGAACCAGGGGCTTGTTTCGGGCGATATTGGACCGCCTTCAACTCGCCGTCCCGGCTCGAGTTCAGGCTTTCGCGGACACAAATTGGGGACATTCCTCCGAGGGAGGTGTGTCCCCTAGCCGCTGTCCCCGCTCATCCGATATCACATCCTCACTTCGCCCGGTTCACTTACGACGCTGCGCAATATCGCTCGCTTCCTTCAACCTCAAGGTCCCGGACATTTGTCCGCAGCCTTAGAAAGGCGCGCCTTCTTTCTTTTGCCTTACTTTTTTGGGCAGCGCCCTGTCACCGCTCACTCCCGGTGCTTCGCGCCGGCGGCACTGACTGCTTGCTTTGAGATGGAACCGCCCGCCCCGGGACGGTGAGTTTACGATCCTATTTTTTCAACCGGGCTGTTCTTTTTACCCGGTTCCTGTCTGCCGGCGGGGTTTTTCAGCCACCGGACGTAATCCTCAAACATTTTCTTTCTAAGGTCCAGTTTCGCCAACACCCTTGTCTTTTCCAAGCTCGTCCCTCCCCTGACTTTTCCCGGCGGCAAAATGCGAATATACTGCATAATACCCGGTTCTGCCGGAAAACTAAGGTTTGTAAAATCATACTGCGGCAACAGCCGGTTTATGAATAAAGCCCGGAAAATTGATCGGGGGCGGCATGAGAACTAATTACCGCTCAACCGCTCAATTACGGCTTAAAAAAAGGAACCGGGGCGGAAGACGTGGAAATATTTATCAGATTTTTGGTTGCAGGGGGTTTCGGCGAATATGGAAAAGATTTCTTTTGGTACGGACGGGTGGCGCGGCATCCTGGCCGAGGATTTCACCTTCGGCAACGTCCGCCTGGTTAGCCGGGCGGTTGCCGGATACGTACTGAAACGCGGCCTGGCGCAAAGGGGTGTTGTCGTCGGCTACGACAACCGCTTTCTTTCCGACCGCTTCGCTTCCGAAATAGCTGAAACGATGTCCTCCCTGGGTGTTTCCGTCTACCTGACGGAACGGGCCGCGCCCACCCCGGTGACGGCGTATGCGGTAAAATTGTACAATGCCGGAGGCGCGGTGATGATCACGGCAAGCCACAACCCGCCGGAATACAACGGGTTCAAGTTTATTCCGGAGTACGCTGGTCCGGCGCTGCCCCACATCACAAAAGAGATCGAGAACAACATCAGGGTCCTTCAGGAAAGTGGCCCTGTCTTGAGCGGTCCGGCCGGGGCGGCGGGTAATGCCCCCGTAAAAATGATAAACCCGTTCGATGATTACGCCCGCCATCTGACTGCCCTGGTGGATATGAAGGCAATCGGACGGGCGGGGTTGAAGGTGGCGGTCGATCCCATGTACGGGGCGGGGGCCGGCTACCTGGAAAAGCTGCTCGAACAGGCGGGAGCCGGGGTTGAGGCGATCCATAACTACCGGGACCCACTGTTCGGCGGCAGCCTCCCGGAGCCGACGGAGAAGTCCCTTGCGGAACTCGGGGACGTGGTCAAAAGAAGCGGGGCCCGCTTGGGTCTGGCCCTGGACGGGGACGCCGACCGCTTCGGCATAATCGATTCCACCGGCGGATTCATTACTCCGAACCAGTTTTTGCCCCTTTTGTACTACCACATGCTCGCTGTTAGAGGGATGCGCGGTCCCGTGGCGAGAACGGTGGCAACTACCCACTTGCTGGACCGGATGGCGGAGCGTTACGGCACGCAGGTGGAGGAAACCCCGGTCGGGTTCAAATACATCGGGCAGTGCCTGGCGGAGAAGGGCGCCGTACTGGGCGGCGAGGAGAGCGGCGGCCTGTCGATAAAGGGCCACATACCTGAAAAGGACGGCATTCTGGCCGGGCTGCTGGCGGCGGAAATAGTTGCTGTGCACGGAAAAACCCTCACCGAGCTGCTTGCGCGGGTATACGGCGAATTCGGCGCTTGTTACAGCAACCGGCTCGACGTGCACACTTCCCCCACGGAGAAGGAGAGGGTCCTGGGTGTCCTGCAAAATTTCCGGCCGGAGGCTGTCGCAGGCCGCAAGGTTATTGGCAGGGACGGCAGGGACGGGGTGAAACTGCTGCTCGAAGGCGGTTCCTGGCTGCTTATCCGGGCCTCCGGGACCGAGCCCCTGTTCAGGATTTACGCTGAAGCGGGCTCCCCGGAAGACGTGAGGGCTGTTCAGTCTGCGGCTAGAAACCTGCTGGGGCTTTAGTGCCGCGGAGCAGTTTCTTCACCGGAAAAAAACATGCGGGGGAGGATATATGTTTTTCAGGTAGAATAACTGTATTTGGTGTTGAATTATGACTACGGGCAAATTCATTTTTAAGGCGACGGTGATGATCGCCTTTTTTAAATTAATGTCGCAGGCGCTCGGGGTCGTCAGGGAGGCCGTAATAGCAAGGCAATTCGGCACCACTGTCAGCACCGACGCGTACATTGTGGCCCTCAGAATGCCCAACATTGTTTTTTACATCGTCAGCGGCGCGCTGGTGACGGCAATTGTGCCGGTGTTTACGGAGTATGTGGCCAGGGGAAGGAAAGACGAGGCCTGGAAGGTATTCAACACGGTTGTCATCGTGATCACCTTGCTTTTTTCAGTCATTACCCTGGCTGGCATAGCGGGTTCCCCGCTGCTGGTCACACTGATGGCGCCATTCTTTGAAGGACAGGCGGAGGCACTGACGGCGGAGCTTGCCGGAATAATCCTGCCGCTGATGATTTTTGCCGGGCTGGCCTCCCTTTTCACCAACCTTTTAAATGCCAACAATATTTTCGGCCTGCCGGCCTTCAGTCTCTCGGTCAACAACATCTTCATCATTCTTTCCGCTCTGACCATCGGATCGATTTACGGTATTCACGGGCTGGCCCTCGGCACCGTGCTTGCCGCCGCCGCCATGGCCCTAATCCAGCTCCCCGCGCTTTACAGGACTGGTTTCCGGCTGAAATTTTCCATTGAATTGAGCCACCCGGGGGTGCGGAAGGTTTTCTGCCTGGCGTGGCCTGCCGCCGTAGGCGTTGCCGTCAGGCAGGCCAACATTTATGTGAGCGGCGTGCTGGCGTCCTGGCTTCCCGAGGGGAGCATATCCGCCCTCAACTTTGCTGAAAGACTGATGAACTTTCCAGTCGGCCTGTTTGTCCTGGCCCTCGGAACGGCGGCTTTCCCTACCCTGGCCAAACGGGCGGCGGAGGGAAACAGGGAGGCTTATTCAGATGTGCTGGCCGGTTCGTTGAAAGCGGTCCTGGCCGGAATAATTCCGGCCGGCATCGGTTTCATGGTTTTAAGCCGCCCGATTGTAACACTAGTTTACAAAAGGGGGGTGTTTGACGAGCAGTCCGTAAGCATGACCGCTGCGGCCCTGTTTTTTTACGCCGTCGGCCTGGCGGGACTGGCGGCGTCTGTACTTTTGGAGAGGGGTTTTTATTCCTTTCAGGATACCCGCACGCCCGTAAAAGTCGGCATTGTTGCCGTCCTGATCAACCTGGTCTTGAGCCTGCTTTTGATCCGGCCGCTCCAGCTCGGCGGCATTGCGCTTGCCACTTCCCTCTCCTCCCTGACCTACGCCGGCTTGCTGATGTTTTACCTGGAAAGAAAGAGGCCGGTTTTCCGGGGCAGCGGCCTGTTCCGCTTTACGGCGGCTGTTCTGGCGGCTTCGGGATTGATGGCTGCGGCAAGCTGGGGTGTATGTATGGCAACGGAGGGTCTGACCGGAGGAACTGCCGGCGTCATCGCGCAGGTTGGCCTGTCGGTGGCGGCCGGTATCGCGGTTTACACGGCAGCCCTTTTCGCCATGGGGGTCGAGGAGGCCCGCGCGGTATGGCGCGCCGCCGTTGAGGCGGTAAAGGGCGGAACAACCAGGCGTAAGGCGTAAAAACGGAGGCAGCGCCTTTGTGCAGGCTGCCCAAAAAAAGTAAGGCAGAAGAAAGAAGGCAGCGCCTTTCTCAGGCTGCGGGCAAATGCCCGGGACCTTGAGGTTGAAGGAAACGGGCGACATTGCCCGTCGCTCAGCGAAAACGCCTTGGTTCCCTTCCGGCAATATTTAAGAGCACATTGTCTTTCGGCAAGGCATCATTACAACCTGAGTACCGGGGATGCAACCCCGTATAGACGGGCAGCGCTTTGTACAATCGCTGCCTTGTAAATGCATGTCAATCAAGCAAGTATTGGCGGCGGAACCGTCCCTCCGACAGTACGGTCAAAATGCACTTTCTCCCCCTTGCCGGCATAGGCTGGTCAGAGGAGGTGTCAGCATGCAGTTCAGGATTTCAGACCTTGGAATGAGGGATGTGGTCAACATTGTCGACGGGTCGAAACTGGGGCCGGTAAAGGACGTATATATAGACCCTGAAAACGGCAAAATTATTTCACTGGTGCTGTCTTCCGGCAAGAGAAGGTTTTTCGGCCTTTTGAGCGCCGGCGGGGATGTCGTGGTGCCGTGGGAAAAGATCAGGAAAATCGGAGTTCATACCTTGCTGGTGGAAGTATTCAAGCCGGGGCAGAATAACTGACAATCCTTTGTTATCCCTGGATGGTGTAATATCCGGGCAAACCGCCGGCGGACGGTAAATAACAGGTTGTATAAAATCTTGCAGGTGATGAATGAGGACTGAAAAAGAAACAGCCCTCGCGCAAAAACCGCGACGTGTTGACATTTGCTGGCTGTTTTTGTTAAAATAACTTAGGTTTTTGCTCTATTTGCCGGATTTTATCAAACCTCTGAGCCGGAGGTTTAATTTTTATATTCGGAGCACTAATAAATACGAAGGGGGAATAACCATGTCCAGGCGGCTGTTCACTTCCGAGTCGGTGACCGAGGGCCATCCCGATAAAGTAGCCGACCAGATTTCTGATGCCGTTCTCGACGCTATTTACACGGAAGATCCGTTTGCCCGCGTCGCCTGCGAAACCCTTGTAACCACGGGGCTGGTTTTGGTGGCCGGAGAGATTACCACATCCTGTTATGTCGACATTCCCAGGGTTGCGCGCGAGACCATACGGGAAATCGGCTACACGAGGGCCAAGTATGGCTTCGACTGCGACACCTGCGCGGTGTTGACTTCCATAGACGAACAGTCTCCGGACATTGCCCGGGGAGTGGACAGAGCGCTGGAAGCCCGCGACCGTGAAGTCGCCGGTGAGGATCCGGAAACCATCGGTGCCGGGGACCAGGGCATGATGTTCGGTTATGCTGTGAACGAGACACCGGAATTGATGCCCCTTCCCGTATCGATTGCGCACAGCCTGGCGCGGCGGCTGGCCGAGGTCAGGAAGGCCGGTATTGTTCCCTACCTCCGCCCGGACGGGAAAACGCAGGTCACCGTTGAATATGAAAACGGCCGCCCGGTAAGAATGGACACCATCGTGGTTTCCGCTCAGCACCACCCGGAGGTGACTCTGGAAGAAATCCGCAATGATGTCCTGGAGCACGTGGTAAAACCGGTTGTCCCACCAGATTTTCTGGACGGCGCAACCCGCTATTTCGTCAATCCCACCGGCCGTTTTGTGATCGGCGGACCTCAGGGCGACACCGGGCTTACCGGGAGAAAGATCATTGTGGATACTTACGGCGGAATGTCCCGCCACGGGGGAGGCTGCTTTTCGGGCAAAGATCCCACCAAGGTTGACCGTTCCGCCAGCTACGCCGCCCGGTACGTGGCCAAGAATATAGTGGCGGCCGGGCTGGCCGACAGGTGCGAGTTTCAGGTGGCTTATGCCATAGGGGTGGCCAACCCGGTTTCGCTGGCCGTTGATACGTTCGGAACCGGCAAAGTGGACGAGAAGGTTCTCGTCAAGCTGGTAAGGGATCATTTTGACCTGCGCCCCGCAGCGATAATCAGGGATCTCGACCTGCGCCGGCCCATATATAAACAGACCGCTGCCTACGGTCACTTCGGCAGGAACGATCTCGACCTGCCCTGGGAGCGCACGGACAAGGCGGAGGCGCTGAGACGTTCGGCAGGTTTTTAATAAAACTATAAGGCTCTTTATCACCCCCCGGGCTTTCCCTGCATAAGGTGCATTAAAGTCCGGGGAAGTGAGAAGAGTGAAATTATTATTTTTATTGATACTGCTGACAATTGCCGGCATTTGTATCTTCCGGAAGAGGCCGGGCAGGCGCGGGAACAGGTCCGCGGCCGCGCCCGGTGTAAGGCTTACGGTTATTGTGGAAAACCAGGAGCCGTGGCTCGAAGGCTTCGTTATGAAAATTTTTCGCTGTTTGAAAAACTCGCCTCATGTTGCAGTAACCATATTCGACAGCGGTTCGCGCGACGGCACGCCGCAAGTGCTGAAACTGCTGCAAAGGCGCTACCCTTTTGAACTTTTGTCCGCCGAAGCGGGATGCGGCGCGGAGACCGTTCCGGGATCAGCGGTGCCGGGAAATGAAGATGAAAAGAACCTCTGTTTCGATGTGAGAGGTTTAAAAGGAAAAAGGCTCTTGCACGCACCCTTATTTTGCCACCTGTCCCAGTTAAACGCAGGTAAAATTCATTTTTTGTCGAAATAGGTGTTGAGGTGTAAATTTGTTGCGGGCAAAAGAAGGGGCTTTTCATATCCTGTATTTGTGGCTTGTGGTGGGCCTGGCCGTCTGGCAGCTAGGCAGCCTGTTTCCCGTTCTGGATTTGGACAGGGGCCGGGAACTTTTGGTGATC
>DAOOVD010000054.1:0-15533 GCA_035369845.1 Bacillota bacterium
AGGTTTTTTTGATTTCAGTCATAGTTTTCTTTCAGATTCTGGTCACCACCAGGGATGCAGCACGTCAGATAAACAAGAGCATGATCGATTCGGTTATTTCGCTTGGAGCGGGGGAGTTGCAGATATACCGGCACGTCATTTATCCTTCCTGTCTTCCCAAAATCATGACTTCGCTTAGAATCAGCCTGGGCACGGCCATCGCAGTGCTGTTTTTTTCCGAAACGGTGGCCAACAGGGGGGGAATAGGCGGAATCGGATACTATGTCATGGAAGCATGGGCCAGACTGGAGGGAAAGGAAATGTTCGCAGGGATTATTGCCATGGGAATTATGGGGTTTGTCCTCTACCTGTTTCTAGACTGGCTGGAAAAGAAATGCTGTACGTGGGAATATTTATAAAATATTTTTATTATGCGTACCGCCGCATTTCTCTGTGCTAAACTTTAATTGCGGAAGTTCAACGGGGGAACGGAAAAATGGACAGCGGCATGCTGTTTGACTTTGACGATACACTGGTGGAAACAACCATTTATTTTGACCGGGCGAAAATATTGTTTGCCGGAATCATGAAGGAATTAGGGTTTCCTGTGCAGGAAGCGCTGGAGGTTCTGGACAGGAACGACATCAAGAACGTGCGGCTGTACGGCGGTTTTTTAAAAGAGTGTTTTCCATACGCTCTTGGAGAGACTTACGAGTACTGTTGCAGGAAATACGGGCGCGCATACAGCAGGGTTTTGAGAAAGGAAATTGAAGGCCTTGGATGGTGGGTCTTTGAACAGCCGGTCAGCCTGATAGAAGGAGCGGAAGAGGTTCTAAGCCGGCTTTGCGGAAAGTACCCGCTTTTTCTTGTCACCAAGGGGGACCCCGGTGTCCAGAGGGATAGGATAGAGAAAAGCGGATTGTCCCGCTGGTTTGAAAAAATCTATATACTGACCGAGAAGAACTCGATTGTTTATAAGAAGATAGCTGATGAGCAAGGCATCAGCCCGCCTGCTTCATGGCTGATCGGGAACAGCATGAAGTCGGATATCAATCCGGCCCTGTTGGCGGGATTTAACTGTATTTACGTGCACCACCCTTGCACGTGGGGTTTTGAGAATGAGGAACCTGTCGGAGGGCACCTGAGTATTGAAAGGATAAACGATGTTTTAAAGGTACTGGGGCTGTAATAATGTGAGAGGAAGGCTTTTTTGATGTTTGACTATCACATTCATCCGGATTATTCTATAGACGCGGAACCGCACAGCATAGACGAATACTGCAGGGAGGCGGTCCTGCTGGGAATCGGGGAGATATGCTTTACTCCCCACCTCGAAGTTGATCCCGTCCGAAAACACCTTGACTGGTTTGTCAGGGTCAACGGAAGCGTCCGGCCGATGGATGACATTAAATGGATCGAATATTATTTTAAAGAGATTGAGAAAGCAAGAAAAAAGTGGTCGGGTACCGGCCTGCTTATCAAAGCGGGACTGGAAGTTGGCTACGAACGCGGGAAAGACAGAGAAATCGAGAGAATAGTGCTCAATTATCCCTTTGATTTTATTATCGGTTCCGTGCACTGCCTTGATCACCGTGCCATATCATCCAGGAGCGAAAGCAGGCTCTTTTTCCCGGGCAAAAAGGCAAGAGCGGTAATTACCGAATACTATGCAATATTTGAGGAAGCTGTAACCACCGGATTGTTCGACTGCATCGGCCACGTGGACCTGTATCGCCGCTACGGAGGTTCTTATTTCAGTGAAGACGACATGCGGGAATGCGAAAGCATTTCTGAAAGTCTTTTCAAGCAGGCCGCCCGCAGGGGAATAGGTGTCGAGGTGAACACGTCGAGCCTGAGAAGGGGGCAAAAAAATTTTCATCCAGCGTTTTCGTTGCTCAAACTGGCGCTTCAATCAGGGGTAAGCATTTTTACGGTGGGTTCCGACGCCCACCGGCTGAGCGAGCTCGGCCGGGGGGTTGAAGGAGCGGTGGAAATGCTCGCCGGCCTTGGAATAGAGCCGGCCACCTACTGCCTTCGCAGAGCCTGCGTTAAGATTGAAAAGGGTGGACAAACATACTGCATTACCATAAAATAAGATAAGGATGACGGGAGGTGTATTTCATGGCCGGGGTGCTTAAGGGAAGAACGGTCAAATGTGACCAGAAGGTCAATATTACTGCGGCCTTTGGCTCGGATCTCGTACTGGAGGGATTTACGTCTCTGCCCAACATCCTTTTGAAAGTGTATGTAAAAATTGGCATTACGGATTTTCAAATGATGATTTTAATTCACATGATCAGGCTCCATGTCGAAGAGAAGGAGTATTTTCCGTCGCCCGAACTGCTGAGCCGCTTTATGTCTTCGGATACCGACAGAATCAAGAGGGAAATTGATGAATTAATTGAAAAGGATATTGTTTCAATAAGTGAGTTTTACGACAGCGCCAGCAACACGGTTTTCAAGGGGTATGATTTTGACCCTCTCTTCCTGAAGATTTCAGACGTGTGGGCCGCGATGAAGGCAAGAGAAATTGAAGAATCGAAGAGTTGTCTGAAATCAGACGGCTATGGATACGAACGGGTGAGAGACATGTTTGACGTAAGGACGGCTGGATTAATCTCGGTTTTCGAAAAAGAATTCGGCAGGGCTCTGTCACCGATGGAGGCCGAACAAATCAGCCAATGGGCGGACGAAACGGATGCCGACCTGATTGTGGAAGCTCTTAAAAGGGCCGTTCTGAGAGGAAAGCACAACTTTAAATATATAAACGGGATTTTGCTTGAATGGAAAAAGAACAACCTGCGAACCCTACAGTCCATCGCCGAGTACGATGCCGATTTTCAGAGGCGGCGTGCCGGAAAAGACGTCAGGGCCGGGAGAGCAGTGAACAAAAACGATTCAAAGAGAAAGGCCCTGATAAGGTCTCTTTATATTTAAATGCTTCGAAAGGTAGTATTGAGGGTGAACTGTGAGCTGTGCCTTGATCGAGGGATTGTTTTAAAGGGAGATGTTGCCGTACCGTGTAGTTGTTCCGGCAAAAGGCGATTTGAAAGGCTGATAAGCTATTCACTGCTTCCTAAAAAGTATCTGGGGTGCTCGTTTGAGGATTTTAAATTCGAATATTACGATAGAAATTATTATGACGAAGAAAAAGCAATATCCTGTTATGATTTGGCAAGGATTGCATACCAGGCTGCAAGGAACTTCGTAAACAGCTTTTTGAAAAACAATAATACGGACGGTTTGTTATTCACTGGTCCGGTAGGAAGCGGCAAAACTTTTCTGGCCTGCTGCATTGCAAACGCGCTGCTGAAAAAAGGCCGGGTTGTCCTGTTTACAGTGGTGCCCGAATTTCTGGATCAGATCAGGGCAACTTATGCCCCCGACAGGGATCCGGAAGACCTCACGGAATCCGACCTGGTTGATGCGGCAAGGCAGGTTCCCCTTCTTATTCTGGATGATCTTGGCGCACACAACTATACCGACTGGACCTTGAACAAAGTTTACACGATAATCAATTACCGGTTGAATCATTGTCTGCCGGTGATAGTAACCACAAACATTAGTCCACTGGACCTGGACAATTACCTCGGCAACAGGACGACTTCCCGCCTGCTTGAAATGTGTAAGCCGTACCGCCTTTTGGTTGATGCCGATATTCGAGCGATAAAGCGCAGGGAAAAAGATATGCGGGGTTGCTGAAAGGCTGAAACAAATACAAGCCTCGATGAAAGTGAAAACGAGGCTTTTTCATTGTTGACGGGTTCCCGGGGGAAAAAAGATGAACGAATTGCAAAAAAGCAGGCTGAGGTGCGGAATTTCGACGGGGGCTACGGCTGCGGCAGCTGCCCGGGCGGCTACACTTTTGCTTTTTCACGGTGACGGGAGAGAACGGGTGGTGGTCTACAACCCGGACGGACTGCCTCTGGAGGTTCCTGTGGCTTCGCTGTCCGGAAACGGGGATGAGGTGAGGGCTGTCGCGGTTAAGGACGGTGGAGACGATCCGGATGTTACCAGCGGTCTGGAGATAGTCGTGGATGCCAGGAGAACTGAAAGCGGGATTAAAATCACAGCTGGAAAAGGCGTCGGCGTGGTTACCAGAAAGGGACTGCCTGTTACCCTGAACGAGCCGGCGATTAACCCTGTTCCAAGAATGATGATAACTGCGGCCGTATCCGACGTTATACCTGCCGGCGAGGGTATAGAGCTGACTGTTTCCGTGCCTCGGGGCGAAGAAGTGGCGGCAAGGACCTTGAATCCCCGCCTGGGTATTATCGGGGGCATCTCCATACTGGGCACTACAGGCATCGTAAAACCCATGTCCGACGAAGCCTTCAAGAAATCGCTGGAGCCGATGGTTGATGTAGCTGTTGCGGCCGGCTGCGACAGGCTGGTGCTGACCCCCGGGAGAATCGGCTCCCGTTTTGCAGTGGCAAGGTATGGATTTTCGGCCGAGTCCGTTGTGGAAACAAGCAATTTTATCGGATACATGCTGGACGTATGCACCGACAGGGGGGTGCGGGAAGTCTTGCTGTGGGGTCACCACGGCAAGCTCGTCAAAGTTGCAGCCGGAGTTTTTCACACTCACAGCAGGACGGCGGACGGCCGGCAGGAAGTAATTGCCGCATACGCCGGTGCTTTTGGCGCGGGTCCTGAAGTAATAAGGAGGATTCTCGAAACAAGAAGTTCGGAAGAAGCTTTGGGATTGCTAAAAGAGAACGGGTTGACGGGTGTGATGGATATTATTGCCGCAAGGGCAAGCGCGAGGGCGGAGGAATACAGCCGCGGAAGGTTGAAAGTCGGAACGGTGCTGCTCGGGCTGGACGGGAACATACTGGGCTGCGACGAAACCGCCCTGAAAATCGGGGAGGAGATGGGATGGAAAAGGTAGATGTCGTCGGTGTGGGGCCCGGTGCCCCTGAGTATGTCACCCCGGCCGCTCTGAAGGCAGTGGAAAAAGCCGACGTACTTGTCGGGGGAGAGCGCAATCTGGCAATCTTCAGAGGTTTTTCGGGCAGTACGTTTGAAATTAAAAACAACCTTGAGGAAATGATCGATTTTATCAAAAAAAATAGAATGGATAATAAAAAGGTGGCTGTCCTTGCTTCGGGGGATCCGGGCATGTTCGGCATACTAGCCTGTTTGCGGGAGAATTTCTCACCGGCGGATTTGAACGTAATTCCCGGTATAAGCACGGTTCAGTACGCCTGTGCGAGACTTGCCATACCGTGGCATGACGCGGTTGCGGTCAGCACGCACGGAAGGGGGAGGAATGAACTTGTCGACAGGGTTTACCGCGGTCAAAAAGTCGTGGTTCTTCCCGGACCGGCTGAACCGCCGTATGAACTGGCGAGGACTCTCAAAGCTGCCGGCGCCGGCAATAAAAGAGTATTCGTCTGTTCGGACCTGTCGTACCCGGACGAGGAAATTAGATTCTTTTTCCTGGAAGAACTGGCGGCGGTTTGTGAAGCTTGGGAGAAGAGAAACTATGTGATGGTGATTCTGAATGAGTAAAAAATGGGTTTTCCGGACACCGGGAATTCCGGACGATTTTTTCATCCGCGGCAGCGTTCCGATGACCAAGGAGGAAATCAGGGTAATAACCCTTGCCAAAGCCAGGCTGGCTCCGGGGCAGGTGGTTTGGGACGTCGGCGCCGGAACGGGCTCGCTTTCGGTAGAAGCCGCCTTGCAGGCAAAAGGGGGCGTTGTTTACGCTATAGAGCGCGACTCGCATGGTGTGTCGCTTATTGAAACAAACAGCCGTGCTTTCGGTGTTGAGAATCTCAGGATACTGGAGGGCGATGCTCCCGGCGTTCTCCGCGAACTGCCCGATCCCGACCGCGTGATGATAGGCGGCAGCGGAGGAAAGCTTCGGGAGATAGTTGCCGAGTCCTGCAGCAGGCTGAAACCGGGGGGCAGAATTGTAATCAATGCGGTTACGCTAGAAAACGCAGCCCTTTCAGTGAAGCTCCTTGATGAACTTTTGGGCGGCAGCGAGGCTGTTCAGATTTGCGTTGCCAGGGCTGTCAGGGCAGGGAATGGCCGCATCATGAGAGGCGCCAACCCTGTGACGGTTATTTCGGCAGAGAAGGGGGAGAGTAATGTTGCCGGGTAAGTTTTACGGGATCGGGGTGGGACCGGGCGAACCCGAACTGATTACCTTGAGAGCCTATCGTGCTCTTGAAAAGGTGGACATCCTTTTTGTGCCGAGGTCCTCCAGGGAAGGGCAAAGTTTAGCCAAAACCGTTGTGGAAAAATTGCTGCCGCTGAAGTCCGAAATAATTGAACTGCATTTTCCCATGTCAAAAGATGAGGAAACCTTGAAGACCGTTTGGGAGGATGCGGGCAGGATGGTAGCCGGCAAGATGCTGGAAGGATTTGATGTGGCCTTCGTCACCATAGGCGATCCGATGCTGTACAGCACTTACGGCTACCTGCTGCGGTATCTCAAAAAGAACCATCCAGATCTCGAAATTGAAACCGTTCCCGGCATTACCGCATTTTCCGCCTGCGCCTCGTATATAAAAGCATCCCTGGCCGAGGGTGACGAGACACTGGCAGTGGTTCCGGGAGCTTACGATCTTGAGAAGTTGAAGCATGCCCTGATTAATTACGACAATGTTGTGGTTATGAAGGTAAACCGGCGTTATCCGGAAGTCCTCGACCTGTTGAAAGAGCTAGGGCTGGCAAACAAAGCGGTGTATGTGAGCAGGTGCGGTTACAGCGATCAGTTTTACACCAGGGATCTTGAATCCCTGCTGGGACGCAGGCTGGATTACATGTCGCTGATGATCATCAGGAAACGGGGGATTTGAGATGGTTTTTATCATCGGGGCGGGTCCCGGCGATCCGGACCTCATTACTGTAAAGGGGGCCAAAATTCTGTCGGATGCCGATGTGGTTGTCTACGCGGGTTCGCTGGTCAATCCCGAACTGCTGGAATACTGCAAAAATGGAGCGCAAATATACAACAGCGCCGTGATGACTCTTGATGAAATCATTGCGCTAATAAAAGAGGCGAATGCTGCCGGCAAAAAGGTAGCGAGGGTGCACACCGGCGATCCCTCCCTGTACGGAGCTGTTCAAGAACAAATGGACAGGCTGCGCGAGGAGGGCATTCCTTTTACCGTTATTCCCGGGGTAAGTTCATTTCTGGCCGCTGCTGCGGCAATTCCGTGCGAATTGACGCTTCCCGGTGTCTCTCAAACGGTAATCCTGACAAGAGTGGAAGGCCGCACGCCTGTTCCGCCGGGGGAGAAACTGGCTGCGCTGGCAGCGCACGGCGCCACCATGTGCATTTTTTTGAGTGTCCATATGGTCGAACATGTGGTGGCTGAACTTATCAGCGGAGGTTATCCGGAATGCACACCTGTTATTGTTGCGGAGAAGGCTTCGTGGCCCGAGGAAAAGATACTGCGTGGTACGCTTAAGGATATTGCCGTCAAAGTGAAAGAGGCCGGGGTGACAAAAACCGCCCTGATTATGGTCGGGAAAGCCTTTAATTCCGGTTATTCGCCTTCCAGGCTTTACAGCGGCGACTTTACCCACGGCTTTAGGAGGCGGCCGTGATGAAAATCGCCGTAGTGGCGTTGACGAAAAAAGGGGCGATTATGGCCGACAGGGTACGCGCTGCATTTTCCGGACTGCCGGAAGCAGATGTGCATGTCTATGTGCCTGCGAAATTTGCCGCCGGTCATCCCGGCGCCTTACCTTATATGCCGCCGCTTGCTGAACTGTGCGGCAGGCTTTTTCGCGAGTACGCTGCGCTCGTTATGGTCATGGCGCTGGGTATTGTTTTCAGAGTTCTGGCGCCTCATTTGAAGGACAAAAAAAAAGACCCGGCAGTGGTGGTTGTTGACGAAATGGGAAGGTTCGCCATCAGCGCCCTGTCGGGGCATCTCGGAGGCGCCAACGATCTTGCCGGCTACCTCGGAGAAAAACTTGACTGTACCGGTGTCGTCACTACGGCCACTGATACGCACGGCTTACCGGCGGTAGATCTTCTGGCAAGGGATTATGGGCTAGTCATCGAACCCGTAGAAATGGTAAGGGAGGTCAATGCGGCGCTGGTCAATGGTGAATCCGTGCATTTTTACTCTGAATTGGAACTTGAGGGTGAAATGCCGTCCAGATTTGACATAAAACCGCTGAATGAGTATCCGCAGTCGGAGCATTCAGGTGAACCGGCTGTATTCATTACGAACAGGATTATGACAACGAAGTTTGAAAAAGTTCTTTTTTTGCGTCCGCGCAATCTGGCTGTCGGCCTGGGCTGCCGCAGGGGCGTAACCGCCGGCGATGTAAGAAGAGCTATTGCCGGGGCGCTCGCAATTGCCGGAAGGAGCGTTGGTTCTTTGAAAGTTATGGCAACGGTTGACAGGCGCAAGAATGAAGATGGAATTCGTCAGGCGGCCGGTGACATGTGCCTGCCTTTAAAATATTTTACGGTGGACGAAATAGCCTCAGTATTCAGCGCACATCGCGGGGAGGTTTCCTCTTCGCAATATGTCTTTCAAAAGATAGGAGTTGGTGGGGTTTGCGAACCAGCAGCCTTGTTGGCCGCTCCGGCGGCAAAGCTGATTCTTCCAAAAACAGTTTTGAACGGCATAACGGTGGCAGTGGCGGAGGAAAACTTGCCGTTGTCGGAACGGGCCCGGGTAAACGGGGTTATTTAAGCAGGCGTGCCTTTGAGGTTCTTGCACAAGCCGAGGTGATCGTCGGTTACAAAACTTATGTCGCGCTTATTTCAAACCTGCTTGAAGGCAAAGAGGTGCTGAGCACCGGTATGACCAGGGAAGTAGAGCGGTGCAATCTAGCTCTTGACAGGGTTCTGCAGGGCAAAACGGTGGCGCTTGTTTCAAGCGGCGATCCCGGCGTATACGGGATGGCCGGTCTGGTCCTGGAGATCATGGAGCAGCGCGGGTTGCTGCAAAGTGTTGAACTTGAGATCGTTCCGGGAATAACCTCGGCAACCGCCGCGGCGGCATGCCTGGGTGCCCCGTTGATGCATGACTTCGCCGTGATCAGCTTGAGTGATCTTTTAACCCCGTGGGAAGCAATTAAGAAAAGGATCGAATTCGCAGCAAGGTCGGACTTTGTAATAGTGATGTACAACCCCGCCAGCAGAAGAAGGACGGAGCAAATTGCGGAAGCCAGAAAGATCATGCTTGAGCACAAAAATCCAGGAACGCCGGTAGGAATAGTGAGAAACGCAACCAGGGAAGGCGAGGAAAGGATTGTTACAAACCTCGAAAACATGCTCGAGCACCGGATAGACATGTTTGCCACCGTTATCGTCGGCAACAGCAGGACGACGGTTGCGGGAAAATATATGATAACGCCAAGGGGATACAGAATATGATTCTGTTGCTGGCCGGCGCGGCGGAAGGAAGAGACTTGGCAAAAAAGCTTGTTTCCAACGGTTTCGGTGTGGTGGCCTGTGCCGCCACCAGCTACGGCGAAGAACTGTTGAAAGACAGCGGTGCGGAGACGTTGGGCAGGCGGTTGAGCAGTGAAGACATTGAGAATCTGATCAGGGAAAAGAACATTGGAGCGCTGGTTGACGCCACGCACCCGTATGCGCAGGAAGTTTCAAGAGCGGCGGTTCAGGCCTGCCGGAGAACCGGGACGGCCTATATCCGTTACCAGCGCCCTGCTTCTCAGATAAAAAGCCACCCCCTTGTTTATAAGGCAAAAAGCTATTTGGAGGCGGCCGAAAAGGCAGCCGAAATGGGTGAGGTAATCTTTCTGGCAACGGGCAGCAAAACGCTGAAAGTCTTTCTTGACGCCGCCAGGAAGAGAAAACGGAAGGTTGTGGCAAGGATACTGCCGGATCAGGAATCATTAAGATACTGTTTCGAACTCGGCCTTAAGCCATCCGATGTGGTGGCTGTCCAAGGGCCTTTCAGTACGGGGCTCAACAAGGAGATATTGCGTCATTACCGTGCCTCGGTGCTTGTGACGAAGGACGGAGGGACCGCCGGCGGTTTTGCGGAAAAAATCGCGGCTGCCGTGGAGTTGGGCATACCGGTGGTTGTGGTTGAAAGGCCGGAACCGCCCCCTGGTGCTGTGGAAAGGTTTGACGAACTGCTGGAAATACTGAAAGGGAAGTGATTTGTATTGACGACTGCTGTGATCCTGCTGAGTCACGGAAGCAGGCTTCCGGAAGCAAAGGAAACGCTTGATGCATACAAAAAAATGGTGAAGGATGCGGGACTTTACAGGATAGTTGAAATTGCTTCGCTGCAGTTCAACCAGCCGGACCTGCCCGCATCCATAGAGAAAGTTGTCGGTTTGGGAGCCGGGCGAATTGTTGTTGTCCCTTTCTTTTTGTATAACGGGGTGCATGTGCAGGAGGACATTCCCCGGCTGGTTGATGAAACAAGGCAAAAGCATCCCGGTGTTGAAATCGTTATGGCCGCGAGTATCGGTGTGGATGAAAGGATCGGTCAAATTATTCTCGACCGGATCAAGGAGGTATGCTGATGGGGTATTTGACTAATCCACGGGAGATTGAATTGAGAAGCATGTCCATAATAGAGGAACTCTTGCCGGAAATCCTCGACCGTCCGCCCGGTGAAAGAGAAATAATAAAAAGAGTGGTGCATACGACCGGTGATACGGCTGTGGCCGGGCTCGTTCTTTTCCATGACGGTGCGGTTGAATCGGGCCTCAAGGCAATAAGGGAAGGGAAACCGATTGCTACAGATATCAATATGCTAAAGGCGGGGATAAATCAGCGGCGCCTTGATTATTTCTCAATAAGGGCCTTCTGTTATATGCGCGATCCCGGTATCGTTGCCCTGGCGGAAAGGGATGGCATAACCAGGGCGATGGCAGCCATGCGGAAGGCGGCCGTGGAAGCCGACGGCGGGATTATTGCCGTTGGAAACGCACCAACCGCCCTTTTTGCACTATGCGAGCTTATTCAGGATGGTAGGGTTTCCCCGTCGCTTGTTGTAGGCACCCCGGTCGGTTTCGTGGGGGCCAGGGAGTCCAAAGAAATGCTGATGGATTCCGGAGTGCCGTACATTACGGTAAAAGGGACGCGCGGCGGCAGTGCGATAGCCGCGGCGGTAATAAACGCTCTTTTATACCTGTCACGCTAAGCTCGGCCTTTTCTTTTTTGTGAAAAATTTGAACAGGTTTAAGATTGTCAGAAATGCCCGCTTGGATGAAAGCGGGTATCTTTTTTGGAGCTTATGAAAAAAAATAATTGTGAAGGATAAAAATGTATGCATACAATACGCAATGTTTTCAAAAAATATTAGCCGGGAAAGGAGGAGAAAATGAGTAAAATTGTTCCGAGACTTATTCAGGCGGCGGCCGCTGCAGCAGTTATTTTTCTGCTCGGGTGTTCTACGGCACCGGCTAATGAGTCGACAAAGGGCTCAAATACTCGAGTTTTAAGCAACTCCGTTTCCGCTGCACTGCACCATACTGTTAAGGAAGGTGATACTCTTTACGGGATAGCACAAGAACACGGTGTAAATGTAAAGGAACTGATGGCTGCCAACTGTCTGAAAACCAGTTTGATCCGGCCCGGAGACATTATCGTGTTGCCTGAAAAAAAGCATATACGTACGCCTGCAGGGCGCATTTCCATGGAGGAGTTGAAACTGCTCGCCAGACTGATCTATGCCGAGGCCCGCGGAGAATGCTTTGAAGGTCAGGTAGCGGTGGGGGCGGTTATTCTGAACAGGTTGGAGAGCCCGCTTTTTCCGAAAACGGTAAAAGATGTTATTTTTCAGAAGAGCAACCGTGTATACCAGTTTTCCCCTGTCGGTGACGGTTCGATTAATTTGGAGCCGGATGAAAAGGCAATGAAGGCGGCGGTGCTGGCTGCTGCGGGAAGTGACCCCACCGGGGGAGCCCTGTTTTTTTACAATCCAGAAATAAGCAGGGACAATTGGATCAGGACTTTACCCGTGATAACGAAAATTGGCAATCATGTATTTGCTAAAAGTTTTTAACTGACGGGGGGCTGACTGAAAAATCCGCCGCTTGTCACTTCAAGTGGATTCTGCTTATTGGTAAAAGTGATTAATATGTGGGGGATGTTTTTGACAAAGCGACTATAAGTGGAGACGGCTGCTCAAATGCTTCGCTTTGAGTGAGCCGGACAGCCCCCTCGCCGTTCACTACATGGCTTTCGCGACGGCAGCACTGCTGCTTGCATCGAGCGAAGCCGGGCTGTCTTCCAAGCCAGTAATGTTGACAGCATGTCCCTAGTATGGCAGCTTTACACGAAATAAATTGCCTTCAATGGAAACTGCCAGTTACACAGCGGACAGGAACTCACCCTTCCGGCCAGGTTCAGGCCGGCGCGGACGTTCATGTCCGCTCATCCAGTATCTCATCTTCACTTAGCCCGGTTCATCTGCGGCGCTTTCGCAAATTACTTGCCTTCTTCAATTGCGGGGACCCTTACGCTTTGTCTGTTCTTTTTAAACGGTTGCTTCTTTTTTAGGTGTATCGAGGCTCAAATTCTTGACCTGCACATTTACCTCCTTCACCTGCAGCCCGGTCATTTCTTCAACGGCATCCTTGATTTTGTGTTGCACTTCCGACGCAACATCGGGCAGGCGGCAGCCGAAGGTGAAAGTAGGGGCGATATCAATGGTGATAGTGCCTTCTTGTTTTACATTTACGGTAATTTTACCGATACTGCTGACACCGTATACCTTACCAGCAGCGTAGCCTGCAATGGCGCTCAGCGCGCTGTTTGAAATAGTCAGCCTGCCGTTGCGGGTGTAAGTGGGCCGGACAACGGACTGTTCAAGCCAGTCCTTTTTCTCCGTCTGCCCTTTTTTGCGTAAAAAGATTTGCAGAGGGGCCACCAGAGTACCGGGAAAACTCTTTTTTACCTCAAGTGTGGGAGCAGGTATGACGTGCTTGCTGAAACGGGTGCGGATGAACTTTGCCTTTCTGATCTCCTTCTCGCTGGCCACGTCTTCGATCTTTAATATTTTCGACGGCGCCGGCAGATCGAGACGTGAAGCGATGCGTTCAGCCATTCCCACAGATGTTCCGAGAATCAAAATTTTTTCGGGAGCGAGGCTGGACAGAACATCTTTGATCTCCTGTGCCTGCGCCGGGTTCATGAAAAGGGCGGCTCTGATCGCGCCGATTCTCGTCGGCTGGCGTTTAGCGGAGGAGCCGGCCAGGATGGTGTTTCCTTGAATCAGAAGCCCGTCGTCGATTATAACGCTGGCATCAAGCTGATTGGCTACCACGGAGGCACGGTGGCTTTTGCCGGTGCCGCTGGGCCCTACCAGAGCGTATACTTCCAAATGACACACCTACTTTAATTTTGTATAATTGTCTTTTTTATGTATAGCATATTCCTGTTTCAATGGCAAGGCACAGATCCTCCGCGAAATAGCCGTAGGGACATACGGGGATAATATTGTCGCGGCACGGTTGTGTAAGAATTGGATTTGGGAGGATGAAAATGGCCCGTCCATTGAAACTTCTGCTTTTAGTCTTATCAGCCGCTGCTTTGGCAAACGCAGGCTGCTTAGCATGGCAACTGCCGGGTGTCGAGGTGCCTTTCCCCTCGGTAATATTCGACATCAACGGCAAGGTTGTTTCTTTCGCAAGCAGGGAAAATGCAGTAACCGGTTTCTTTGGACGATGTCTCCTCCTATATGCAGGATGCCATAATTGCAATTGAAGATGCGCGGTTTTATAATCACCGCGGAATAGACCCGGCTGGCCTGTTGCGTGCCGTGTACCGGAATATAAGATCCGGCAAGGTCGTGGAAGGGGGCAGCACCATTACCCAGCAACTGGCCAAGAATGTATATCTGGAACAGAATCGCACTGCCGGCAGAAAAATCAGGGAGATTTTTCTGGCTGTACAGCTTGAAAGGAATCACACAAAAAGAGAAATTCTTGAAATTTATCTGAACCGTATTTATTTCAGCCAGGGAGCTTACGGGATTGAGGCTAGAATTTACTTCGATAAGCCTGCAAGCGGACTTAGCCTTGCTGAAAGCGCAATGCTGGCCGGAATCCCGAGAGCTCCGAGTGCCTGTAACCCCATCAGCAATTTCAGTGAGGCCAAACGACGCCAGTCCGCGGTGCTCGACAGAATGGCGGAACTGGGCATGATCAGCCGGGAGAGGGCGCAGGCCGCAAAAAGTGGAGAGGTCAGGCTGCTGCAAAAACCGTTTGCTGTAAAAAAAGCGCCGTATTTTACAAGCGAAATAGTGCGGGAATTTGAAAAAGACCGTCCATGCGGTTCTGAAACATTATATTCAGACGGCTTGTCAATATATACCACGCTGGACTTAAAAATCCAGGAAGCGGCGGAAAAGGTCCTATCCGAAGGGTTGAATAAATATAACCGGGATCTGGAAGGAGCGCTTGTGGCAATTGACCCCAGAACCGGAGAAATCAGAGCGATGGTAGGCAGTAATAATCACGGAGAATCCCAGCTAAACCGCTCGCTGGCGAAGGTCCAGCTAGGTTCCGCATTTAAACCGGTTTTGTATGCCGCAGCATTGGAGAAGGGATATACTGCCGGGACGACTATTATCTGCGAACCGGCAAATTACCAACTGGAGAACGGCTCGTATGAGCCGGAGGATTTCCATGAGGGCTGTCACAACCGGCCGTTTACCTTGAAAGAAGCACTATATACGTCGGACAATATTGTTGCGGTGAAGCTGAACCGTCTTGTCGGACCTTCCGTGACTGCCGCCTATGCTAAAAAATGGGCATCGATTCCGACATAAAGCCAGTGCTTTCACTTCCACTGGGCACCTCGGAGATTACTCCGCTGGAAATGGCAAGGGCGTTTGACGTCCTGGCAAACGGGGGTGTAAGAGTGCGGCCTTATTACATCAGAAAGGTGAGCGACAAGACCGGCCGGGTAATCGAGGAGAATAAACCCGAACTTGCCAGGGCGATTAATGAAAAAACCGCTTATATCATCACGGGCAAGGAAGACGGGAGAATTCCTAATGCGCCTGAAGTAAATATAACCGGGTTCGAGAAAAGGAACTGAAACCTCCGGTCCCGGGCGGTTTTCCATGCACGATTTATTTTGCTTGTTCTTGAAAAGAATTAATTTACAATAGTTTCTTGCGCAGAAAAAATATATAAACCAATATTGCAAGGGGGAACATCGCTCCCATAAAAAGCCCCCAAGCTAAAGCCTCAGAAAATGGTCTTCCCCGCCTGCGCACGTCGAAGAAGATCCATATTGCCGAACAGATGAACAGGGCCAGCAGGAAGTAGTTGAAAATTACTGCAAAGGTTCCGGGATTTTGCGACACGTATACAGCCTCCCCGGGAGAATTTTGTTTAAAAAAAGTTATATATCTTTTTCTGCGCGCCTCATCTGAAAACCTTTTCCGGTGATTTTAAAATGACGCATATCGTAAACAATTGAAATCGTGCTCCTGGTTTACCTCAAAGATGCTGAAAATGAGCCGCCGTAGCTGTAAAATAACTGTGGGTGATCACCAGTAATCTCCAGGCAAAAAAACAAGGAATTTTTCAGCGGAGAAAAGAAAAAACCTCCAATGCAAGTCAGCCAAACCCAC
>DAOOVD010000055.1:0-15335 GCA_035369845.1 Bacillota bacterium
TCGCGAAGGCGGCCGTACCGTCGGCGCCGGTGTGGTTACCGCCGTCAACGAATAAGAAAACTGACGATTGAATTACAGGGGGTTGGAAACAATATCCAGCCCCATTGGCTGCTTTATAGGCAGCATGGTATAATAAGGCAGGGTTTCAGCAAGAATATCATTGAGCCTGTACGGCGCCGGGAAACTATTGACATCCATTTTTTATTGTGTTAAATTTTATTAGTGAATTTTAAAGAAGCCCAACATAGAATTTTTTTTTGGCTTTTGGGGAGGTGGCTCTTAAGTGAGAGTAAGTGTTACTATGGCATGTACCGAGTGCAAGCGCAGAAACTATACTACTACAAAAAACAAGAAGAACGATCCGAACAGGATTGAAATGAAAAAATACTGCAGGTTCTGCCAGACCCATACATTGCACAAGGAAACCAGGTAGCCGTTTTGAAGTCACCCTCCTTTTCAGTGGCCGCATCTGCTTGAGGGCTGTACCGCCGCTTTTTTAACAGGCGTATCTAGAAAAATTTAAGGATGTGGCATGTGATGGCTGTGACCAGAAAACATGATGATAAAAATAACAAGAAAGACCAGGGCGGCAAAAAAGAAAACGTCAGGAAAAAACCTCCGAACCCGAAAGAGAACCTCACGGTAAACAAGCCGAAAAAGGAGCCTGTTAAGAAAGCTCTCGTCTTGAGCAAAGAAAAGAAGGACGCAGTCAAAAAAGATCAGGGCAGGAAAGAGGCTGCGGTAAAGAAGGAAAAAGTCGACCGGCTGGATCAGTTAAAAAAGTTTTGGCGCGGAATGATAAATGAGCTGAAGAAGGTGCACTGGCCCAACAGGCGGGAAGTGGCGATCTACACTTCCGTAGTGCTTGTAGCGGTTGCCGCGGTGGGAGTAATGATCTGGATTTTTGACTCGGCTCTTAGCTCTGTCCTCAATTTTATCTTGAGAAGATAATTTCCTGAGGAGGTGAGGGACCTAGCACCGCGAGACAGGTCCCTTGTATTTTATGGAAAAACAGTGGTATGTTGTGCATACCTATTCCGGTTACGAGAATAAGGTCAAGGCAAACCTTGAAAAGCGGATCGAATCGATGAATATGGAAGATAAAATCTTCCGTATCCTTGTGCCTATGGAAGACGAGGTCGAGATCAAAGACGGCAAGAAGAAACTGTCGAAGCGCAAGATTTTCCCGGGCTACGTGCTTGTGGAAATGATTATGACGGACGATTCCTGGTACGTTGTCCGCAATACTCCGGGAGTGACCGGTTTCGTAGGGTCGGGATCAAAACCCATTCCATTGAATGAAACCGAGGCAAAACAGATCATCAGGCAGATGGGTGTGGATGAACCCCGCACCAGAATTGATTTTGCCCCGGGTGAAAATGTCCGCGTTATAGCCGGGCCTTTTGAAAACTTTATCGGTATGGTTGAAGAGATCAATCTGGAAAAGAACAAAATAAGAGTGTTGATTTCCATGTTCGGGCGCGAGACGCCGATCGAGCTTGAGTTCTTCCAGGTTGAGAAGATTTCTTGAAGCTCCGGGAGGAGGTGTACACAAGCAATGGCAAAAAAGGTGGCAGCCATAGTCAAATTACAGGTTCCCGCAGGCAAGGCCACGCCGGCGCCCCCGGTGGGACCTGCCCTGGGCCAGCACGGCGTCAACATCATGGCCTTTGTAAAGGAATACAACGAGAGAACCGCCGCCCAGGCCGGCCTTATCATTCCGGTTGAGATCACCGTTTACGAGGACCGCTCTTTTACCTTCGTTACCAAGACGCCGCCCGCCTCGGTGCTGCTGAAAAAAGCCGCCGGCATTGAAACGGCTTCCGGCGAACCGAATAAGAAGAAAGTTGCGAAGCTTCCGCGTTCGAAGGTGCGGGAGATTGCCCAGTTGAAAATGCCCGATTTGAATGCGGCCGATATTGAAGCAGCCGTCAGAATGGTTGAGGGAACTGCCCGCAGCATGGGTATCGAAGTGGTGGAAGGATAAATTAGTGGGAGGAATTTTTTCCGCCAGGACCACAAGGAGGTAGTAGAATGCCCAAACACGGCAAAAAATTTACAGAAGCGTTTAAACAGATTGACCGCGGCATTTTGTACGAGCCCGCCGATGCGTTTGAACTGCTCAAGAAAGTCGCCCCGGCCAAATTTGACGAGACCGTGGAGGTGGCGGTAAGGCTGGGAGTCGACCCCCGGCACGCCGATCAGCAGGTTCGCGGCGCAGTGGTGCTGCCTCACGGTACCGGCAAAACCCGTACGGTGCTGGTCTTCGCCAAGGGCGACAAAGCGAAGGAGGCGGCGGAATCCGGCGCCGACTTTGTCGGGGCTGAGGACATGGTCGCCAGAATTCAGCAAGAAGGATGGCTGGGTTTTGACGTGGCCATTGCCACACCCGACATGATGGGCACAGTCGGGAAGCTGGGGCGGATACTCGGCCCCCGCGGGCTGATGCCGAATCCCAAGACCGGTACGGTTACCTTTGACATAGCCAGGGCGGTGAAAGAAGTTAAAGCCGGAAAGATTGAATACAGGGTGGATAAGGCGGGTATCATCCACGCCCCGATCGGAAAGGTTTCCTTCACCGTGGAGGCCCTGTCGGAAAACCTGCGCGCTCTGATCGACGCCCTGATCCGGGCTAAGCCCGCCGCCGCCAAGGGACAGTACCTCAAAGCCGTTTCGGTGTCCTCGACGATGGGGCCCGGCATTAAGATAAACACTCAGAAAGTGACGGCCTAAAGACGAAAAACATAAAAAAATACCGGATGTTAATTGCTGTAGACAACTGGTGCCGGGCATAATGGCGTAATCGCCGCCAGTCGAGGCATGGAGATTAAACCCGCTGCGATATTGTACGGGCCTCTGTGTATGTCTGCAGAGGCCTTTGTATTTCCGGCGGACAGCCCGTGATGTGCCGTGGGAGCCGCGGATCAAAGCAGCTTCAATCTCAAGGTGTATTACCACCACGGACGAAGGCGGCGCCTTGGTCAGCGGCGAACGGCGTTGCGCAACGCCGCGACAGCACTCTGCGCCGCGAAGAAGAATATTTACACGCCTGAGCTACGGGGGGAGGTGTATTGAAAAAGTGCCTATCAGCAGATCTGAAAAGGAAGCTATTATCAGCGAACTTAAGGAAAAGTTTGCCAGCTCGAAGGTTGCCATTCTTACCGATTACCGCGGGCTGAACGTCGCCGAGGCAAACAGGCTGCGGCGCCGGTTGCGTGATGCCGGCTGCGAGTTCAGAGTGGCCAAGAACACTTTGACCGGTCTGGCGGTAATGCAACTGGGCCTGGAGGGTCTGGACCCCTATCTCCGGGGGCAGATTGCAGTCACCTTCGGCGCGGACCCGGTGGCGCCGGCCAAAGTGCTGACGGAGTTTATTCGCGACACCAGGAAGATGGAGATTAAGGCGGCGGTACTGGAAGGGAGGGTAATTGACGCCAGGGCGGTAAAAAGCCTGGCCGACCTGCCTTCCCGGGAAATACTCCTGGGCCGTGTGCTTGGCGGCATGCAGGCCCCGCTTTACGGCTTTGCAGGCGTTCTGCAGGGTACCCTGCGCAAGTTTGTTTACGCGCTTGAGGCGGTTCGCAAGCAGCGCGCCGGGGAAGTTGTCTAGCTGTTGTCCGGTTTGAAAAAAATTAATTTAAGCCAGGAGGTTTAAGAAAAGATGTCCAAAGTAAAAGAAATTCTGGAAGCGGTAAAAGGCATGACCGTGTTGGAACTTGCCGAACTCGTCAAAGCTTTTGAGGAAGAGTTCGGCGTCAGCGCGGCCGCCCCCGTGGCGGTGGCCGCCCCCGGAGCGGCTGCTGCTGCGGCCCCGGTTGAAGAAGAAGAGCAGACTGAATTTGACGTAATTCTCACCGCGGTCGGCGACAAAAAGGTCAACGTCATCAAGGTCGTTCGTGAGATAACCGCGCTCGGCCTCAAAGAGGCCAAGGATCTGGTTGACGGAGCGCCCAAACCGGTCAAAGAGAAGGTATCCAAAGAAGAGGCCGAGGCAATCAAGGCAAAACTTACTGAAGCTGGCGCCACCGTGGAGATTAAGTAGACGTGGTTCGACGCGGTCGTCAATTGGGTCATTGCCCGTTTGGGGGGCATTTCATCTGGGATTAAATGCCCCCAGAATGTTGACAACCTGTCCGGAACCTTGAGTCCTAAAGGAAGCGAGCGATATTGCGAAAGCGCCGTAAACGTACCGGGCGAAGTGAGGATGCGATATTGGATGAGCGGGGACAGCGGTTGGGGGACACACCTCTGTCTGGAGCATTTCTCTTGGGACGAGGAATGTCCCCAATTTGTGTCCGCGAAAGCCTGAACCGCAACTGGATGTGAGTTAAAAGCGGTCCAATATCGCGTGATGCGAGCCTTTGGTTCATCCGGCGGCGTCAATAATCACCAGCATACCCCGCATTACAGAATAAACACAACCGCCCAAAAATAATCTCTTGACAAAATAAATTCACTGTGCTACTATCTATTAATGTCATTGAATTATCGATCTTTTTTTTTCGCTCAGTCACAGGTAATAAAATGTATTTTAAAGAATGATTTGGGAAATAATATCCTGGATAGTCAGAATTTTTGGTTAAAAGCGAGGTATTGTAAAGAAACAAAGCCTTGCTTTTCCATTGTTTTCCGCAAAATCGGCAAAATCACTTTTTCTTGGGGGTGCATGCGCTAGATGTCTTATCCTTTGAAGGCGGGCGGCAGGGTACGTCACAACTTCGGCAAGTTGAGAGAAGTACTGGAACTGCCCAACCTGATCGAGGTCCAGCGCAATTCTTACGAATGGTTTTTAAAAGTGGGACTGCGGGAAGTCTTTCAGGACATATCGCCAATACAGGACTTTACCGGCAACCTGGTTCTGGAGTTCCTTGACTACACTCTCGGAGAGCCGAAGTATTCGGTTGAAGAGTGTAAAGAAAGAGATGTTACTTATGCAGCCCCTCTCAGGGTGAAAGTGCGTCTTATCAATAAGGAGACCGGGGAGGTAAAGGAACAGGAGGTTTTCATGGGGGACTTCCCCCTGATGACCGAAAAGGGCACCTTTGTAATCAACGGTGCGGAAAGAGTGATCGTCAGCCAGCTTGTCCGTTCACCCGGTGTCTATTTCGCCGAAACGATCGATCCCAGCGGCAAAAAACTCTATACCGCAACCATCATACCGAACAGGGGCGCCTGGCTGGAGTTCGAAACCGACGTCAACGACCATATCTTCGTGCGGATTGACCGTACCAGAAAGATTCCCGTCACTGTTTTGATCCGCGCGCTGGGTTACGGCACGGATGCTTCCATCAACGCCCTTTTCGGAGAGGACAAAAACATTCAGGAAACCCTCACACGCGACAATACGGACTCCGGGGAAGAGGCGCTGGTCGAAATCTACAAGCGTCTGAGGCCCGGGGAACCGCCTACTGTTGACAGCGCGCGCACCCTTCTGGAAGCTCTGTTTTTCGATCCCAAGCGCTATGACCTGGCCAATGTCGGCCGCTATAAAATCCAGAAAAAACTGAAGCACGGCGTGCTTTACAAGTACGGGGAAAATCCGGACGGGTGGACCGAGATGGATCCCTATCTCAAAAAAGAAGTGCCCGTGGAAAGAGAGTTTATCAGAGAACTGACGAAGGAAGACATTATTGAGACGACCAGGTATTTGCTCAAACTTATGAACGGGGAAGGCAGCGTTGACGATATCGATCACCTGGGCAACCGCAGGCTGAGATCAGTCGGCGAACTTTTGCAGAACCAGTTCAGGATCGGCCTGTCCAGAATGGAGCGCGTCGTCCGGGAAAGAATGACGATTCAGGATGTTGACGTTATCACTCCGCAGGTGCTTATCAACATCCGGCCTGTTGTGGCAGCCATTAAAGAGTTTTTCGGTTCGAGCCAGTTATCGCAGTTCATGGACCAAACCAACCCGCTGGCCGAACTCACCCACAAAAGACGCCTTTCAGCCCTCGGACCGGGCGGGCTTTCCCGTGAGAGAGCCGGCTTTGAGGTACGGGACGTGCATCATTCCCACTACGGAAGAATGTGTCCCATTGAGACTCCTGAAGGTCCGAACATCGGCCTGATCGGTTCGCTCAGCACGTATGCGAGGATCAATGAATTCGGCTTTATTGAAACTCCTTACCGGAAGGTCAACAAGGAGAAAAAGCAGGTAACGGATGAAATCATCTACCTGACCGCCGATGAGGAGGAAAATTACGTTATTGCTCAGGCAAACGCGCCCCTTGACGAGAACGGCGTTTTCAGGGAGAGCCGGGTGAATGCGCGCTCCCCGGAAATCGTGGTGGTGCCTGCGGAAGAGGTGGATTTCATGGACGTTTCCCCCAAGCAGGTGTTCAGCATTGCCACTGCGCTGATTCCCTTCCTGGAGCACGACGACGCGAACAGGGCTCTGATGGGGGCCAACATGCAGCGCCAGGCCGTTCCCCTGATCAAGGCTCAGGCCCCTCTCGTCGGCACCGGCATAGAGTTCAAAGCCGCCCGGGATTCCGGCGTGGTGGTGATAGCGAGGAAATCCGGCACTGTGGAAAGGGTGACCGCCGGCGAGATCACCGTCAGAACGGACGACGGGGAACTCGACAGATACAAGCTGTTGAAATTCGCCCGGTCCAATCAGGGCACCTGCATCAATCAGCGCCCCATAGTCAAGCGGGGCGACCGGGTGGAAGCCGGCCAGATTATTGCCGACGGCCCCTCCACGGATCACGGCGAGCTCGCGCTCGGCCGGAATGTGCTGGTGGCCTTTATGCCGTGGGAGGGCTATAACTACGAGGACGCCATCCTGGTGAGCGAGAAACTGGTAAAGGAAGATTACTTCACTTCCATTCATATAGAGGAGTATGAGTGCGATGCCCGGGACACCAAGCTGGGACCCGAGGAAATTACCAGGGACATTCCGAACGTGGGCGAGGAAATCCTCAAGGACCTGGACGACCGGGGGATCATCCGGGTGGGGGCGGAAGTGCGACCCGGCGACATTCTTGTCGGCAAGGTCACTCCCAAGGGCGAAACCGAGCTGACGGCGGAGGAGCGCCTGCTCAGGGCCATTTTCGGGGAGAAGGCCAGAGAAGTGCGGGATACCTCCCTGCGGGTGCCCCACGGGGAATCCGGCAAGGTAGTGGATGTCAAAGTCTTTTCACGGGACAACGGCGACGAACTTCCGCCGGGTGTCAATCAGTTGGTCCGGGTATACATCGCTCAGAAAAGGAAGATTTCCGAAGGGGACAAAATGGCCGGACGTCACGGGAACAAGGGCGTTATCGCCCGCATCCTGCCGGAGGAAGACATGCCCTTTCTGCCCGACGGCACGCCTGTTGAAATAGTGCTCAATCCCCTGGGAGTGCCCTCCCGGATGAACATCGGCCAGGTTCTCGAGGCCCACCTCGGATGGGCGGCCCAGACGCTGGGATATTACATTTCCACTCCTGTTTTCAACGGCGCACTGGAAAACGACATTCTTGAAGTCCTGCGGAGCGCCGATATTCCGGAGAGCGGCAAAATTACCCTGTACGACGGCCGGACCGGAGAGCCCTTTGACAGCCCGATTACGGTCGGCTACGTGTATATGCTCAAGCTTGCCCACCTGGTCGACGACAAAATTCACGCCAGGTCCACCGGCCCTTACTCGCTGGTGACACAGCAGCCCCTGGGTGGAAAAGCCCAGTTCGGCGGGCAGCGTTTCGGCGAAATGGAGGTGTGGGCGCTAGAAGCTTACGGCGCGGCCTACACCTTGCAGGAGATACTCACGGTGAAGTCGGACGACGTGATCGGCAGGGTCAAGACTTACGAGGCCATTGTAAAGGGCGAGAACGTCCCCGAACCGGGGGTGCCCGAGTCATTCAAGGTTTTGATCAAGGAGTTGCAGAGCCTCGGCCTGGACGTGAAGGTTCTCTCGGAAGACGATCAGGAAATAGAAATAAAGGAAATTGAGGAAGACATCACCGAAACCGCCAAAGAGCTCGGCATTGACATTCACGAAGAGGAACTGCCGGTTGTCGAGGAAGAGGAATATCCCGAAGAGACCGAAGATGATGAAATGTTCAGCGGGGAATTTTTTGAAGAAGAATTCGAGCTTGACGACGAGGAATAGCCGTACCGCCTTGAGGCCTAAAGGAAGCGAGCGATATTGCGAAAGCGCCGCAAACGTACCGGGCGAAGTGAGGATGCGATATTGGATGACCGCGAAAGCCTGAACCGCAACAGGATGTGAGTTGAAGGCGGTCCAATATCGCGTGAGGCGAGCCCTTGGTTCACCCGGCGCGAAGCATTTGAGCGAGCGTTTCAACCTCAAGGTTCTTTGTCAACAACCTCGGGAAAATATTTTCCCGGCGCCTGACTCTAACGACTGACAACTACTAAGGAGGGGTCCTTTTGCTGGATTTGAACAATTTCGACCGGATCCGCATCGGTCTTGCTTCTCCAGATCAGATAAGGGAATGGTCCAGCGGTGAGGTGAAGAAGCCCGAGACCATCAATTACCGCACGTTGAAGCCGGAGAGGGACGGACTGTTCTGCGAGCGCATTTTCGGGCCTACCAGGGACTGGGAGTGCCACTGCGGGAAATACAAGCGTGTCCGCTACAAGGGCGTCGTCTGCGACAGGTGCGGGGTTGAGGTCACCCGTTCCAAGGTCCGCCGGGAAAGGCTGGGGCACATCGAACTGGCCGCTCCGGTTTCCCACATCTGGTATTTCAAAGGCATTCCAAGCAGAATGGGACTCCTGCTGGACATGTCGCCGAGGGCGCTCGAGAAAGTATTGTACTTCGTTTCATATATCGTTACCGATCCCGGCGACACCGGACTGATCAAAAAACAGTTGCTGACCGAGACCGAATACCGGGAGAGCCGGGAAAAGTACGGCGGAGCCTTTAAGGCATCCATGGGCGCCGAAGCCGTTAAAAAGCTCCTGGAGGAAATTGATCTGGAGGAAATGGCCAGGGAATTGCGCCAGGAACTGAAGGAAGTCACCGGCCAGCGCAAAGTCAGGGCCATCCGCCGCCTGGAAGTGGTGGAAGCTTTCCGCAAGTCGAAAAACCGGCCCGAGTGGATGGTTATGGATGTAATTCCGGTCATTCCGCCCGAATTGCGCCCGATGGTCCAGCTCGACGGCGGCCGTTTCGCCACTTCGGACTTAAACGACCTTTACCGCCGCGTGATCAACCGCAACAACAGGCTGAAGAGGCTTTTGGACCTGGGAGCTCCCGATATTATCGTGAGAAACGAGAAGAGGATGCTGCAGGAGGCGGTGGACGCCCTGATCGACAACGGGCGCCGCGGCCGGCCGGTTACAGGGCCGGGTAACCGTCCGCTCAAATCCCTGAGCGATATGCTGAAAGGGAAACAGGGACGTTTCCGCCAGAACCTGCTGGGCAAGAGAGTTGACTATTCCGGCCGTTCCGTCATCGTGGTCGGCCCGGAACTGAAGATCCACCAGTGCGGACTGCCCAAGGAAATGGCGCTGGAACTGTTCAAGCCCTTTGTAATGAAGCGCCTGGTGAACGACGGTCACGCCCACAACATCAAGAGCGCGAAGCGGATGGTGGAAAGAGTTCGCCCGGAGGTTTGGGACGTCCTCGAAGAAGTGATAAGCGAGCATCCCGTTTTGCTGAACCGCGCTCCCACCCTGCACCGCCTGGGCATTCAGGCTTTCGAGCCGGTGCTGGTGGAAGGACGCGCCATCCAGATTCACCCCATGGTATGTACGGCTTATAACGCCGACTTTGACGGAGACCAGATGGCGGTGCACGTTCCGCTGTCCGCTGAAGCCCAGGCGGAAGCCAGGCTTTTGATGCTGTCGGCAAACAACATATTGAACCCCAAAGACGGGCGGCCCGTGGCCATTCCCACCCAGGACATGGTCCTCGGTATCTACTACCTGACCATGGAAAAGGAAGGGGCTCACGGCGAGGGCAAAGTGTTCAAGGATCCCGAAGAAGCAGTAATGGCATATGAGAATAAGGCCGTTTCGGTCAACGCCAGGGTCAAGGTGCGGATACCCGGGATGGGACTGGTGGAAACGACTGTCGGCAGAATTATATTCAACGAGGTGGTTCCCAGGGAACTGGGCTACTACAACCAGGTCGCCGATAAAAAGGTGCTCAGCAAAATCGTGGACGACTGTTACAGAAAGCTGGGCTTTTCGGCGACTTCCAAGCTCCTCGACGGGATCAAGAAGCTCGGGTTCTCCTTCGCAACCAGGGCCGGGATTACCATAGGCATCCAGGATATCACCATCCCCGAACAAAAGAAGGAAATCCTGAGAGAGGCCGAGGGGCAGGTTGAAAAAGTCGAGCTCCAGTACCGCCGCGGCCTGATTACCGAAGACGAACGCTACCGGAAGGTGATCGGCATCTGGAACGATGCCACCAGGAAGGTGACGGACACCCTGATTGAAACCCTCGATAAGTTCAACCCCGTTTACATGATGGCTACTTCCGGAGCGCGCGGCAACATCCAGCAGATCCGCCAGCTTGCCGGAATGCGCGGTTTGATGGCCGATCCGTCCGGCCGGATCATCGACCTGCCGATCAAGGCCAATTTCCGTGAGGGATTGACTGTGCTCGAATATTTCATTTCAACTCACGGCGCCCGCAAGGGGCTTGCGGACACGGCGCTCAGGACCGCGGACTCTGGATACCTGACCCGCCGGCTGGTCGACGTGGCCCAGGACGTAATCGTCAGGGAAATAGACTGCGGCACCGACATGGGCATTGAGGTGACGGAAATCAAGGACGGGACGGAAGTTATAGAAAAGCTTGGGGACCGCATTATCGGGCGGGTGGCTCTGGAGGACGTAATCGACCCCCGGACCGGGGAGGTTCTGGCCGAGGCCGACAGCGAGATCAGCGAGGAAGAAGCGGAGAAGATTGTGGAGGCGGGGATCGGCGCGGTAAAAATCCGGTCGGTTTTGACCTGCAAAACCCGTTACGGCGTTTGCGTCAAGTGCTACGGCCGCAACCTCGCCACCGGCCACAGGGTTGACATCGGTGAGGCGGTCGGCATTATTGCCGCCCAGAGCATCGGCGAACCGGGGACCCAGCTTACCATGCGCACCTTCCATACCGGCGGCGTCGCCGGCGACGATATTACCCAGGGCCTGCCCAGGGTGGAGGAGCTTTTCGAGGCGCGGAGGCCCAAAGGCCAGGCGGTGATTGCGGAATCCGACGGCTTCGTGGAAATCCGTGAGGTAAAAGGGCGCAGGGAGGCGAAGGTGATAAGCGACGAAGGCGTGGAGATGACCTACCAGGTGCCTTACGGCGCACGCCTGAAAGTGAAGAGCGGCGACCGGGTCTACGCTGGGGATGAGCTTACCGAAGGGTCGGTGAACCCGCACGACCTGCTGAAGATCAAGGGAGTACAGGGAGTGCAGATTTACCTGCTCCAGGAGGTTCAGCGCGTGTACCGGTTGCAGGGGGTGGATATCAACGACAAGCATATTGAAGTGATGATCCGCCAGATGCTGCGCAAGGTAAAAGTTGATGAACCCGGGGATACCGACCTCCTGCCGGGGGGGTTGATCGACATCTTCGAATTTGAGGACGAAAACAAGCGGGTTATGACCAGGGGAGGGGAACCCGCCACCGCCAGGCCCGTCCTGCTGGGGATCACCAAGGCCTCCCTGGCAACCGATTCGTTCCTTTCCGCCGCTTCCTTCCAGGAAACGACCCGGGTGCTTACCGAGGCGGCTATCAAGGGCAAACTCGACCCGCTGCTCGGGCTGAAGGAAAATGTGATTATCGGCAAGCTGGTGCCGGCCGGCACCGGGATGTCCCGCTACCGCAACATTGCCGTCGATGTCGAAGAAGACGACATACATGCGGAAGATATTCCCGAAATAGATTTAATGTATAGCGAGACAACCTTTTGAAATATTGACAATGGCTTCTGCCGGTGATAAGATATAAAAGTGTCTGGCTTTCAGGAGGTTTTGCACTGCCGTGTCTTACGAAGAGTTGATGTCCGCGCGCAAAAAAACGGTGGGCACCAAACAGACGATGAAGGCGCTTGAACGGGGGCAGGCCAAAGTGGTTTACGTGGCGCAAAACGCTGACAGGCACGTGGTCGAACCCGTTCTCCGGATTTGTGCGGAAAAAGGCGTACCCGTGATTCAGGCGGATTCCATGCAGGCCCTGGGCAAGGCCTGCCGTATCGATGTGGGATGCGCCGCGGCGGCCATAATAGAAAAATAACTTGAAAAGTTTGCAGCTTTTGGACGACCGGGAAGGAGGTGTTTTATACATGCCAACGATCAGTCAACTGGTCCGGAAAGGCAGGGAAGAAGTGACTAAAAAATCTACCGCCCCGGCTTTAAAAGAGTGTCCGCAAAAACGGGGCGTATGCACCAGAGTTTACACGACCACTCCCAAAAAGCCCAATTCCGCCTTGCGCAAGGTGGCCAGGGTCAGATTGACCAACGGGATAGAAGTAACCTCATATATTCCCGGTATCGGACACAACCTGCAGGAACACTCTGTTGTGCTGGTGCGCGGCGGTAGGGTTAAAGACCTCCCGGGTGTGAGGTACCACATCGTCCGCGGGGCGCTGGATTCCGCCGGCGTGCAGAACAGGAACCGGGGACGCTCCAAGTACGGTTCGAAACGGCCGAAAAAATGATGAAAAAAAGCTTCCTTAAATATTAATATAAGTACAGGCGTCCTATTTTAAGCGGCAAAGGGGGGAAAAACATGCCGAGAAGAGGGGCGGTTGCCAGGCGTGAAGTTTTGCCGGACCCCGTTTACGAAAATAAAGTTTTGACCAAGCTGGTCAATCAGATTATGCTCGACGGCAAAAAGAGCATTGCGGAAAAAATCGTGTATCAAGCGATGGATTTGATTAAAGAGAAAAGCGGCAAGAATCCGATGGAAGTCTTTGAAACGGCGATGAAAAACGTAATGCCTGTTTTGGAAGTCAAAGCCCGCCGGGTCGGCGGCGCCAACTACCAGGTGCCGGTGGAAGTGCGCCCGGAGCGCAGGCAGACTTTGGCCATCCGCTGGATTACCAGCTTCGCCCGGAACCGGTCCGGACACAGCATGCAGGAAAAGCTTGCCAACGAGATAATGGACGCGGCTGCCGGTACCGGAGGTTCCGTCAAGAAGAGGGAAGATACTCACAAGATGGCGGAGGCAAACAAGGCATTTGCGCACTACAGGTGGTAAGGGAGTGATCTTGAATGGCGCGTCAAATCCCGCTGGATAAGACTCGAAACATAGGAATAATGGCCCACATTGACGCCGGCAAGACCACGACCACCGAACGTATTCTTTTTTATACCGGCAAGGTTCACAAGATCGGCGAGGTCCACGACGGGGCGGCCACCATGGACTGGATGGTGCAGGAACAGGAGCGCGGTATCACCATCACCTCCGCTGCAACCAGTTGCCGCTGGCGCGATTGCCAGATTAATATCATCGACACGCCCGGCCACGTGGACTTTACGGTTGAAGTCGAGCGCTCATTGCGCGTGCTCGACGGGGCGGTCGCCATCTTCTGTTCGGTGGGTGGTGTCGAACCCCAGTCGGAAACGGTATGGCGCCAGGCCGATAAGTACGGTGTCCCGCGGATAGCCTACATAAACAAGATGGACCGGGTGGGCGCTGACTTTTACCGGGGGATTGAAATGATCAGGGAACGCCTGGGAGCCAATCCGGTCGCGGTTCAGCTGCCTATCGGGATGGAGGACGGTTTCCGCGGCGTTGTTGATCTGGTCAGAAACAAAGCAATCATATATATCGACGACCTCGGCACCGTCAGTGAAGAACAGGACATACCGCCGGAAATGATTGAAGAGGCGGCGGCCATGAGGGAGAGGCTGGTGGAGGCCGTTGCCGAGGCCGATGAAAAACTGATGATGAAGTATCTTGAAAACGTTACGCTTACCGAGGAAGAGATAAAGGAGGGGTTGCGCAACGCCACCCTTAAAGTCAGGTTGATTCCGGTGCTGTGCGGTTCCTCTTTCAAAAACAAAGGGGTCCAGCCGCTGCTGGATGCGATTGTGGACTACCTGCCCGCCCCCACCGACGTTCCGGCAATCCGGGGAATCGACCCCCGGACCGGCGCCGAAGACGTGCGGGCGGCCAAAGACGACGAGGGTTTCTCGGCCCTGGCCTTTAAAATCGCAACTGACCCGTTTGTCGGCAAGCTGACTTTTTTCAGGGTTTACTCGGGACATTTGAAAACAGGATCGTATATATACAACTCCACCAGAAACCGCAGGGAGAGGATCGGGCGCATTCTGAGAATGCACGCCAATCACCGCGAGGACATCGAAGAAGTTTTTTCCGGGGATATAGTCGCCGCCGTAGGTTTGAAGGCAACCGGCACCGGCGATACCCTGTGCAGTGAGAATAAACCCATTGTTCTCGAGTCCATGGATTTTCCGGAACCTGTCATCCAGGTGGCTATCGAGCCCAAGACCAAGCTCGACCAGGAAAAAATGGGGGTCGCCCTGCAAAAGCTGGCTGAAGAGGACCCCACCTTCCGGATCAACACCGATGCGGAAACCGGGCAGACGTTAATTTCCGGAATGGGAGAGCTTCACCTGGAGATTATTGTCGACAGGCTGCTGCGCGAGTTCAAGGTGGAGGCGAACGTAGGCCGGCCGCAGGTGGCCTACAAGGAAACCATTACGAAAAAGGCCGGCGCGGAGGGCAAATTCATCCGCCAGACCGGCGGGCGCGGCCAGTACGGCCACGTGGTTTTGGAAATCGAGCCGCGGGAGCCGGGCGCCGGCTACCAGTTCAACAATAAAATCGTCGGCGGGGTCATACCCAGGGAATTCATACCCGCCGTTGAGGCCGGCGTCAGGGAGGCTTTGGAAAACGGCGTGCTGGCTGGTTTCCCGATGATAGATGTCGAGGTCACCCTGACCGACGGCTCGTACCACGACGTGGACTCCTCGGAAGTGGCCTTCAAGATTGCCGGCTCCATAGGATTGAAGAATGCCGCCCAGAAGGCCGGGGCGGTTCTTCTGGAACCGGTCATGAAAGTCGAGGTAGTGGTTAACGAGGAGTACATGGGCGATGTTATCGGCGACCTGAACTCGCGAAGGGGGCGGATCGAGGAGATGACCGCCCGCGCCGGGGCGCAGGTGATCAGAGCTTACGTGCCGCTGGCCGAGATGTTCGGGTACGCTACCGATCTCCGCTCCCGCACGCAGGGGCGGGGCACTTACACCATGGAATTCAGCCATTACGCCCAGGTGCCCGGCAACATCGCGGAAGGAATTATTACCAGAAGACAAGGGTAAAATATCCCAAGACAATTATAAGCCAAACACATTAAGGAGGAAGAACCGATGGCCAAACAGAGATTTGAGCGGACGAAACCCCACGTTAA
>DAOOVD010000056.1:0-15006 GCA_035369845.1 Bacillota bacterium
ATGAACATGCAAAAAAAACTTGCCTGGCAGGACTACTTTATGAGCAAGATTACAGTATACCGAACGGTATGTACGGTGGTGTGAGAGGACAGGGGCAATCACCCCTCCTACTCGATTGTGCTTGCAGTTGGATTTTGCTGTGGTATAATCTTGGCAGGAGGTGTTTTTGATGTCTATAAACACTTCATTAAAAGAAGAAGTTCTCAAACAACTCAATGCTCTGCCATACGAGCAGCAGCTCCGCGTGCTGGATTTTGTGCGTGCGCTTGTTACCTCCAGTCCAGCAGGCGTACCCGGCAAACAACTCCTTCGTTTTGCAGGTGCCATTGAAGAAAATGATTTGAAAATAATGCAGCAGGCTATTGAAAGTGGCTGTGAAAAGGTCGACTTTAATGAGTGGTAGTTTTCTGCTGGACACAAATATTGTCATAGCCTTACTGGCCAATGAGAAGCTTGTATTGGAAAAATTAGCAAAAGCAGAAAGGGTATTTATGCCAAGTATTGTCTTGGGAGAGCTTATTTTTGGTGCCTATAAATCCAGACGGGCAGATGAAAACCTTGCCCGGGTGGATGAACTTGCTGCCGGGAGCGCTATTCTTAATTGTGATGCTTCGACTGGAAGGTACTACGGCAAAATTAAGAACAATCTACGCCTAAAAGGTCGTCCAATTCCAGAAAATGATATCTGGATCGCAGCCATTGCCCAACAGTATGGTTTAACTCTAATTTCGCGTGATGTGCACTTTAGTGAAGTTGATGATTTATTACTTGAGGTCTGGTAAAAAGATTCAGGAGCCCCCGCTGCCGCAACCGGCGCGGGGGTTTTTGTCGATGAAATTTTGCATACGGCGGGAGGAAAAATTACCATCTTATCGAAATAATAAGCAAATAGTAATTGCAGCCACATTTACCAGAAATATTTTGACTATAGCCAATTTTTTAAAGAAGTGTATATATGGCTAAAACATCAGCGGCGAGAACCGCGCCCGGACTCCAGCCGATTCTCTACCTGAACCTGCGCCCCTTCTTTGTGGGGGGGCTTTTTCTGGCTGTTTTTACTGCCCCATTCATGCGCGGGCTCTTTTTCCAGCCCGAACTGCTGGAAATGCAGATGCTCGTGACCAGGTCCACGACGAACCGGACAACTTCAAACTTGACTTTCCCTTCCTGGATGTTTTACGCTTCCGCTTTTACAAGCTGGAACTAAAGAAACTGTACTGGCGGGACTATATTGCCGATGACAACCCCGTAGCCGCTGCCCTTTTAAACAAGATGGGCTTTAAGCCGGAAGAAAAAGCGCAGGTGAAACTGGAATTCATGCGCATGCAGATCACTACCAACTGGTACGAGAAGGGCCGGGAAGAAGGCAAGATTGAAAAGGCACAAGAAGTTATCTGCAAATTCCTGGCGAGGAGATTTGGGAGCCAATATTCAGGAAAAAGTGCGGCAACTGATTGACATGGAGGCACTTGACAATACTCTGTCGGAGCTATTTGCTGCAAATTCGCTTGAAGAGGCGCAGAGTATTATCTGGAACGCTGTAGGCAAGTCGCTTCAGTAAGGGTAATCAGGCTTCCCTGGAGTACGTAGTAGGTAGATAAAGGCTGTTTTTGTTGAAACCCTGGCTGGCCTGAGCGGGCCGGGTTGTAAACAGGAGAAAAGCGGAGCGTGTGGTATGCAGCGGTGGATTTTAGTTGTGGCCTGTCTTGCGGCCGTGTTTTATTTTTCCTCAAAACCTTTCTCCGAGCAGGACTTAAGGGCGGAAATAAACAGGTACGGAAGGATTGTGCGGGAAGTAAGGGAGCTTCCGCCGGTGAGCTTTTCCTACGGCGGGGAAAGGGTGGACAGCCGTTTGTATCCTGTTGATTTCGTTCAGTTCTAGCTGCGCAAGGGGGCGCACCTGTTGGTGTACGGGCTGCTCGGGATGGCTCTGGCCGGGGCGCTGGGGGCGGCCGGCTTGAAGGGAGCCGGGCGGTGGGTCAATGCGGGAATGCTTGTGTTTCTTGTCGCGGTTTTTGACGAGCTGAACCAGATGAGCGTTCCGGGGCGGACCGGAAGGCCCCTGGATATCCTTGCGGACATGGCCGGGTTTTTTCTTTTTGCTGTTGTGGCCGGTTTGTATAGCCTGATAGCGGGGGTAAAAAGAAAAGGCGCCTAGTCCGGAACTTGGCTCTTGTTATGTTGTAAAAGTTCAAGGGTTTTACGGGTGTGAATGGCTTTCAGTTGGTACGTCTCTTAACCGGCGAACGAAATTTTCTCCGGTCTCTTCCATGTCTTTCCATATTAGTAATTATTTAGCCAATTTTTCCAAACTGGCGATTCTGGAAACAAGATAGCGGGTATCGATTTCAATGCTGTCAAGCCGTTGGTCAAGGTGTCTCTGGAGATTTTCAATTTGATCCCCTCTTAGAGTAAAGCCGTCAAAGAGGGCGCGGACTTTTTCAATGACTTCATTCTCCATGCAGAGCTCAAGCTTGTCTACCTTGCTTTCTAACCTGCTCTGGCCCTGTTCCAGGGCGGCCAGTCTCTCATTGACCGGGTTGAACTCATCTCTTATTTCCTGCTGGCCCTGTTCCAGGGCAGCCAGTCTCTCATTGACGGGTTTTAACTCCTGTTGGATGACAGCGCGGAGCATGTTAGCCAATTCATTATTGTCCGGCATTCTAGCGGTCTCCTTTCATTTTAATTCCATTTTTTTCATTTCATCCAGGATAGCTGCCGCCTGCTTTTCAAAGTATTTTTTTATTTCCGGCTAGGTTGCAGTTTTCTTAAGCATGATAATTTCATCTCTGGATCTGTCTGCGTCTTCAAAATAAGCTTCTGTCGTCGCTGTGTTCGAGAAGTCTCTCAATGATAAAAAAGCAATCTGCTTTCGTATCTAACGATTCAAAGTAAACGTCCCAAAAAAAATGGTTTTGTAAACATAGATGGAGGGGGCATTGATTAAACCTTTCCAAAACAAGTGTTTGGTTATATTATACAGTTTGGGATGGTTTTAAGGAAGACCTGGAAGCTAAAAATTTGTTGGATTGAAAGTAATTTTTAATGAGATTTTATGGGACACATACCCCGGATAGAGCCGTTGACACCGGGCTGACATAATGTTATCATAAATTCAATCATGCTGTTAGGAGTGATAAAATAAAAATGTTGCGAACCCAGATACAGCTTACCGAGCAGCAGGTTGCCGCTTTGAAAGCCCGGGCGGCCGCTGAAGGAGTTTCCCTGGCCGAGTTAATCCGCCGGTGCATCGATCAAGCGCTTACTTCCTCAGCGGGTCCGGAGCCGACAGAACGAATCCGGCGCGCTGCCGCTATTGCCGGCCGTTTCCGCTCCGGTGCGGGAGATCTGGCGGTTAACCACGACAAATACCTGGCGGAGGCTTTTGACAAATGAGTGTTTACGTGGACACATCGGCTTTTCTGGCCGTTCTGGATGCCGACGACGAAAACCACGAAGCGGCAAGAAAAGTATGGACCGATCTGCTGGATTCCCGCGAGGCTATCGTCTGCAACAGTTACGTGTTGGTGGAGACCTATGCCCTGGTGCAGCACCGGTTAGGCATGGAGGCAGTGAGGGCTTTTCACGAAGACGTTTTTCCCGTCCTGAAGGTGGAATGGATAGATGATTCCCTTCACCGGCAGGCCGCCAACGCCCTGCTCACCGCCAACAGGAGAAATTTGAGTCTGGTTGATTGCGCCAGTTTTACCACTATGCGGCGTCTGGCCATCAAAAAAGCTTTTGCTTTCGATAAACATTTTTCCGAGCAAGGATTTACAAGCATGCCGGCAGTTTTAACCTGATTAGTCGCGGTCCCCATTTTTACTCAATCTCATGAATATATGTTTGATTTTCTCATTTCATCCAGGATGGCTGCTGCCTGCTTTTCAAAGTATTTTTTTATCTCGGGCCATTTTGCGGTTTTCTTAAGCATGATAATTTCATCTCTGGATCTGTCCGCGTCTTCAAAATAGGTGAGGCTCATTATCAGGTGTTTTATATTGATCTGCAGGTAAGAGTATTTCTTTTTATAGAGGTCGAATATTTCTTTTAGAGGTATGGCTTCGGTGGAAATGAAATATATGTCGATGAAGTCCTTTTTGCTTCCCCGGCTGCCGATGGCGTCCAGTTTGATTGGGGCCAGATCCCTTAAATCCGCGACAGGGCATCCGGAAAAAATATGGGCCGGAAAGGCGAGACGGGGTGCATAAAAAAGGAAACTCACCTTTACGTTGTTGAAAATACCGTGCAGCGTGCCTTTTTTCATGTCCGTAAGAATAAACTCCCCCGCGCCGTGCAGTTCGTCCCGGAGTGAAGAAACGTCGAAATCGTGGGGGGTGAAAAAGTCGAAGTCCTCGGAGATGCGATGGCCCAGGTGGAGTGCGACGGCAGTGCCTCCGGCCAGATAAAAACCCTGAAAGTTTTGGATGCCGGCTAATCGTTCCAGGACCTCGCGCCTGCCCGGTGGGAGAGCGGCTGTAAACACTTCAGTTCCCCCTCTTTTAGACTGAAATATGATTTCCAGAAGTAACCCGTCTTGCGTGAAAGGGAACGGCTGTTTTTTATTACTTCCAGAAGCTGCTGGTCGGAGTAATTGTTCAGAAGCCAGAAAAAGCTTCTGTCGTCGCTGTGTTCGAGAAGTCGCTCAATAATAAAGAAGCAGTCTGCTTTCGTATCCAGAGATTCAAAGTGAATGTCCCAAAAAAACGGTTTTGTGAAAATGGGCAAAGGGGGCATTTCATTAAAACTCCTTTCGCGAATGAAGGCTATTTTACTCGAAATTCGGTCGCAATCAATGGCCATCATGCGTCACCTCAGCGATAATTTCCTGCAGGGCTATCCTGTATCGGGGATAAGATCATTACGAGTATTTTTCTCTAGAAATTTTTTTGTATAAATTCCGGTGCTCTTAGTATTTTTATCCCCTGGTATTCGGCCAGTTGCAGCAAATGTTTGTCGCCTGAAATAATGTGACTCGATTCCCCGGCAATTGCGCACTCGATAATCTTGTTGTCGTCCGGGTCCGAATCAATGACATTGATATTTTGGGTGGTTTTTACCAATAAGGCATTAGGCAGCAGCCTTCCGATAAAACCGTCGATCTCTTCTTCTGTAAAGCCGAATTTGGGGTATTTGACAACTTTATAGAATTCGCACAAAATTTGTGCAGAAAGGCAAAGTTCCAATTTGGATTCCAGTACCATTTCGATAACGGCAGCTTCCGCGCCGTTCCAACCAAGAGCCGAGACAAGGACATTGGTGTCGACAGTTGTCCTCATTCTTCCTTGATTCCCCGCGCCCATTTAATTGCTTTCTCAACATCTTCGGGGGTTATGTTTTCTTTTTGAAACCTCTCCCTGATCGGCCTGGCAAATTCCTTGAAATCAACTGGCGATTGCATTTTCTTTAATTCCACACTCGAACCTTTTTTTTCAAAAAGAATATAGTCGCCTTCCTTAACATTAAGAGCTTTCCGCAACTCAAGGGGAACTGTTACCTGTCCCTTGGTCGTTATCCGGGAAATATAGAGTTCGGACATACAGCAACACCTCGGTAATAATTTCTTACTACATATTATATACCAACATTTCTTACCAGTCAAATTTTATCTTTATGCAGTACTTATATTAGTTATTAAATAATTTTATAAAAAATACGCATTGACACTTTGTTACCAGTCTGGTAATATGACAATAGAACATATGTTCGGGGGCAGGCAAAACGGCAGACATCTACCTGCCCCTGATGTTTGCCTTTTGCCCCTCCCCGGACGGTTACTGAAGCAGGCCGCAAGCCTGCCGGGAGGAGGTGAGTACATGGCTGTAAACAAAGTCCCGGCCAACTCCGTTCTCAGGCTGCAGTTGCGCGTCGGCACGGACACCGACGGCAACCCGGTTTACCGTAACCGGAGCCTGAGCGGCGTCAAGTCCGCAGCGTCCGACCAGGACCTCTTCGACGTGGCCAACGCGCTGGCCGCCCTGCAGGAATACCCGCTGAACGGGATCTCCCGCATCGACAGCGCGCAGCTTGTCGAGGTATAAAGGAGAAGGTGTGACATGGCGCTGACGCGGGTGAACGGGATATAACTGGATAGTTGGATAAAAAACGGAGGGCAGCGCCTTTGTCAACAGCAAAAAAGCGGAAAGGAGGAGAGATTATTGGCGACCACCGTACAGACCCTGCGCATGGTTTTCCGCAACCAGGCAGGCAGGAACGTCACGATTTCCCTGGACAATCCCAGGGAAGGCCTGACTGCGGCCGAGGTGGAAGCGGCAATGGATCTGGTTATCGCCCGCAACATCTTCACCAGTTCGGGCGGGGACCTGGTTTCCAAGCAGGACATCAGGGTTGTGGACAGCACCACCAACGACCTTTACAACCCGCCCCAATAAAAAGCGGGTGTTGACATAGAGGCGGGCGGGGCCGGTTCCCCGCCCCGCCGCAAATGGGACGTGCTCCTGAAATTGAAAAGAGGGTGATTTTACTGGAAGCTTTCCTGCAAGCCATCGGCAATGTGGGATTTCCCGTGGCCGTGACTGCGTACCTGCTGGTGCGCATCGAGAGCAAGCTTGAGGCGCTGACCGCCGGCATCGCCAGGCTGGCCGAAGCGGTGGCGGCGGAGCGGCGGCAGGAGGAGAGAAAGCAACCGGTTGACTGAAAGGACCGCCGGGGCTGTTACCCCGGCGGCTCTTTTTTGTTTGGTGTGCGACAGGAAATCTTTCAAATAGGTGGAAGGAATTTGCCCGCAGCCGGGCAATTCTTTATTATAGCGGAGGGCAGTATTCCGGCGAGGCGGGTGAACGGCGGCATGTACGTGTATCGCTCAATTTTCAACGCGGTAAACGACGCTATTTCCGTGCACGACTTGAGCACGGGAAGGGTTGTCGACGTGAACCGCAGGATGTGCAAGATGCTCGGCTACACTGTTCAGGAAGCAAGGAGATTTGGGATCGACGACCTGATGAGGATTGTCGAGGCGGAGGAGCCGTACAGCCTGCAGAGGTTTTTAAATTTCGCGGTCAAGGCGGCCGGCGGCAGGCCGCAGCTTTTTGAATGGCCCGTCAGGCACAGGTCGGGGCGCAGGCTCTGGACAGAGATCAATCTCAAGCGGGGCGTTATCGGCGGAAAAGCCAGGCTGATAGCCGTTGTGCGGGACATCAGCGAGCGAAAAAAAGCTGAAGAGGCGCTGAGGGCGAGCGAGGCGGAACTGCGCCGGATCACGGAAAACACCCATGACGTGATTTCCCGCGTGAACAGGGAAGGAATATTCGAGTACATAAGCCCGTCCACCAGAAGAATTACCGGTTTTTTGCCGGAAGAGAATATCGGCAGGTCCATTTTCGAGCTGGTGCACCCCGACGACCTGGACAGGGTGTTGGAAGCTTACGAGACGGCGGTGAAGAATCTTTCCTCGGGCAAGGTGGAATACCGCTACAGGCACAAGGACGGCCACTACGTCTGGTTTGAAACGACTGGGAACCTTCTTTTTGACGAGAAAGGGGAAATCGCGGGGGCGATCTTCGTCGGGCGCGACATCACCGCTCGAAAAGAGGCCGAGGAGAAACTGCGGGCGGCCAACCGGCAGCTATTAAACGTCATCGAGTTTCTTCCCGACGCCACCTTTGTCATCGACAGGGAGAAGAAGGTTATTGCCTGGAACAGGGCCATAGAGGAAATAACGGGGGTGAAAAAGGAAGACATGCTCGGCAGGGGCGATTACGCCTACGCCGTGCCTTTCTACGGCGTCCGCAGGCCGATTTTGATCGACCTGGTTTTTATGGATGACGAAGAAATCAGGAGGAAATATGATTACGTGAAAAGGGAAGGGGATACTTTTTACGCCGAGGTTCTGATACCGGCCCTGCTCGGCAGGGAGACCTTTTTGTCAGGAAAGGCGTCTCCCCTGTATGACGGGAAGGGCAATGTCATCGGCGCAATTGAGTCCATCCGCGACACCACCGAGCGCAAGCGTACGGAAGAGCGGCTCAGATACCTGAGCCTGCACGACCCCCTTACCGGAGTCTACAACAGGACTTATTTCGAGGGAGAGTTGCGGAGGGTGGACGACGGGCGGTTCAACCCGGTCAGCATTGTGATCTGGGACGTGGACGGCCTCAAGCTGGTCAACGACACCCTGGGGCACGACGCCGGGGATTCTCTGCTCATGGCCGCCGGAAAGGTTATCAAGGATTCGTTCCGGGACGCCGGCATAGTGGCCCGCATTGGTGGCGACGAATTCGCGGTTATTATTACGAAATGCGAAGAGGAATTTGTGGAAAGAGCCTGCTGCCAGGTAAAAGAGGAAATGGAAAAATACAATAAGGCCAACCCGGAACTCCCCTTGAGCGTTTCCGCGGGTTTTGCCACAAGGCACGACTCGTCCAGAAGGCTGAGCGACCTCTTCAAGGAGGCCGACAACAACATGTACCGGGAGAAGCTGCACCGCAGCCGGACCGCCCGCAGCGCCGTCGTGTATACTCTCAAGAAAGCGCTCGGCGAAAGGGATTTCATTACCGGAGGCCACGCGGAGCGCATGCAGGAACTGGTCACCGCTCTTGCCGGTGCCCTTGACCTGCCTGAAAGAAGAATGGCCGACCTGCGCCTGCTCGCTCAGTTTCACGACATCGGGAAGGTGGGAATACCGGATCGGATTCTTTTCAAGCCGGGGGCGCTTACCCGCGAGGAGTACATGGAAATGCAGCGGCACTGCGAGATCGGTCACCGTATAGCCATGTCCTCGCCGGACCTTGTTCCGATAGCCGACTGGATTTTAAAGCACCACGAGTGGTGGAACGGCGGGGGGTATCCGCTCGGGCTCAAAGAGGAGGAAATACCGCTGGAATGCCGCATTCTGGCCGTTGCCGACGCGTACGACGCCATGACCAGCGAGCGGCCGTACCGCGCCGCCATGCCGGCGGAAGCGGCCCTGGCCGAACTGAAAAGGTTTTCGGGGCGCCAGTTCGACCCGAAGCTGGTGGAACTGTTTTTTGATTTTATGAGCGGCAAGATCGCGGGGCGGCTTTGAAAAGGTTTTGCGGGTTGTCTGAAGCCGCCGTAAAACAGGCAACTGCCGGCTCAAGTCGACAATTTAACAGGCAATGTCCCATACGGCAGCAGGTGGTTTTTGTGTTATAATTGGAATAATAAGGGAGTTGGCGAACTTGAACATTCTTGTCACCGGGGGGGCCGGCTATATCGGCAGCCATACCGTCCGGGAACTGCTCAAAAGAAAGCACCGGGTCGTGGTGCTGGACAACCTGTCCAGGGGCCACGGCGAGGCGGTCGGGGACGCTTTGCTGGTGCGGGGCGATACCGCCGACGGCGATATGCTGAGAGATCTTTTTTCGCGGCACGAAATCGAGGCGGTCATGCATTTTGCCGCCAGCAGCCTGGTGGGCGAGTCGGTGCGGCGGCCCGCCGATTACTACCGGAACAACGTGGTCAAGGGGCTGTCGCTGTTCGACAGCATGATCGAATGCGGCGTGCGGTATCTGGTTTTCTCCTCGACGGCGGCGGTATACGGGGAGCCGCTGCAGGTTCCCATTCCGGAGAGCCATCCCGCCTTGCCGGCCAATCCTTACGGGGCCACCAAGCTCGCCCTGGAGGACGCGCTGCGCTGGTACGGCAAGGCTTACGGGCTCCGTTACGCCAGCCTGAGGTATTTCAACGCGGCCGGGGCCGACCCGGCGGGAGACATCGGGGAAGATCACGATCCGGAAACACACCTGATCCCCCTGGCGCTGAAAGCCGCCCTGGGCCTGTTTCCTTACATCGAAGTTTTTGGCGCCGATTATCCCACCCCCGACGGAACCTGCATCAGGGACTACGTTCACGTGACCGACCTTGCCGACGCTCACGCGCTTGCCCTTGAGGCTCTGGTTGCAGGAGCCACTTCAGACGTTTACAATCTGGGAAACGGGGACGGCTACTCCGTCCTTGAGGTAATCAGGACAGCCGAAGAGGTAACCGGAAGGAAGATTGCAGCAAGAATCGGGCCGCGGCGGCCGGGAGACCCGGCGGTGCTGGTGGCCGGATCGGAAAAAATCAAGGCGGACCTGGGCTGGCGGCCGCGCTTCGCCGATCTGCGGGTGATCGTTGACACGGCCTGGCGCTGGCACAGCAGCCACCCGCGGGGATTTAAAGGGCAAAAATGAATTTTTTACGTCTTGGCATTGTCGCTCTGGGCCTTTTTTTTATCGTTTTAACCGGGTCCGCCCGGGCAATCGTCGCGGAGGACGGAGGCCGGTCCTTTCTGGAAGAGCGCCGGGGGGCCCTGGTCAGGCAGGACGTTTTGCTTGAGCGGGAAAAAGAGCTGGCGGCGGAACTGCTGGCCTGGGATGTAAAGATTGAAGCGGCCCGGCAGGAGCAGGACGGAATCAGGCGGGAAATCCCGGTCAGGGAAAGCTCTCTGGCCCGTGCGGAAGCCGGCCTTGCCGAGAGCGCCGCCCGGTACGAAGAAGGCATGGAATGGCTGGGACGCTGGGTAAACTTCCTCTACCGTTACGGTCCGGCGACCTATCTGGAGGTTGTCTTGAATGCGGCCAGCTTCAACGATTTCGTGGAAAGGGCCGAAGCGGTCAGGATTGCCGTGGCGACCCAGGTGGGGATGCTTGACGAGGTGCGCGAAACGGCGAAAAAGATGCATGAGCAGGTTCTGGCGTGCAGGCGGGCCCGGGACGAACTTGCCGCAAAAAACAGCGAACTGGCTGTTGCAATAAAAGAAATGGAAGAGCTCAGGGAAGGCCGCCGGGAGTTTCTTGACGGCGTAAGAAGGGAATCGGCTGAAACGGCGGCCAGGATTGTGCAGGCGGAAACCTCCTGGTACCGTTCCGTAACTTCTCTCCGCAGGCTGATCAGCCGCTTCAAGTCCCTCCCCTGGGGCGCTTTGTCTCCTGAAGACGTTTCGTTTTCCGGCGGCGGTCTGCTTGTCGCTTTCAGCGATAGTGAAATAAACGGCAAATTTTTTGAGGGAGACGAAGATTTTGCAGGCCTGTCGCTGCGAAGCGCACCCGGCCTGCTTACGCTCTCGGGGCCGGCGGCGGCCGGGGGACCGGAATTCGAACTGGGCGGCAATTTTGTCGTGGAAGGCGGGAGCGAGGTGCGCTTTCAGCCCAGGAGCATGACTCTGGCCGGCGTGCCCGTGAGCCGCGAGGTGATGGACTACATTTCTTCGGACAGCGCGATGAAAGTGGATATCGGGAGCATTTCCCGCGGCTTTCGCCTGTCGGAAGTCCGGCCGGAAGCGGGCAGGCTGATCCTGCTTCTGGAACGGGATTAGGTTACGCGCCGGGGTCCGCGGGCCGATCGTTGCCGGGGCCGTTTTTGAACAGCCAGGCGAAGGCCTTTGCCTTCAGCAGGGCGTTGTAGGTAATCAGGACGAAAGGGCCCAGAACGAATCCGTAGGCTCCGCAGAGCTCATAGCCGACGTAAAGGGAAATCAAAACGCTCAAGGGGTTTATGCCGATATTTTCACCGAGGACTTTCGGTTCCAGGGAGTGCTTGATGATCACCACCGCGGCGAAAAGAACGGAAAGTCCCAGGGCCAGTTTGGTATTGCCGGTTAACAAGCTGCAGGCAATCCAGGGGAAGAAAAGAACTCCCACCCCCAGGACGGGTACCGGGCTGAGCAGGCCGCCCAGAAGGGAAATCAACACCACGTATTCGGTGCGCAGGATAATCAGCCCCGCCAGGATCACTATGCAGGTGATGGCGGACAGGATAATCTGGGCCTTGATGAATCCGATGCTGGCGTCGTAAATTTCGTCGGCCGCGGTTCTCAGCTTGTGGCGCATTTCAGCGGGTATAAGCGAGACTACCCGGCTTTTTATTTTCGGCAGGTCTTTGCTGAAGAAAAAGGTTGCGATCAGGGCGATTATCACCGTCAGTATCTGGTTGGGCAGATTTGCGGTCAGCTTGAGGATTTCCCCGGCTGTTAGCGAGACTTTTTCAGAAAACATTTCGCTGAGCATCAGGGCATTCTTGTTGAGGTGGTAAGCGAACTCCGGCGGGAGGCCTTCGGCATATTGCTGCAGCTTCTGCGTCATTATCAGCGAATTGTTTTTCAGGTTGCTTGCGTAAACGGGGGCGTTTGCCAGGAACTTTGTCAGTTCCACAATGATTTTTGAAACGGCGAGCCAGGCCACCGCCGTCAGCGAACCGACCGTAACCAGCATGGCCGCGCCAGTTGCCGCGACCCTCGGCATTTTCAGGCGCAGAAAAAGGTTGGTTGCCGGTTCCATGGCCAGTGCGAGGATCAGCCCGAGGAAAAAGGGGAGGAAGTACGGAACGATCAGTTTGAATGCGACGGCGGCGATCAGCAGGGTGGCGATCAGCAGGGCCAGGTTGATGATCAGGTTCCAGTGCCTTTTGTAAAAGTCTCTCACGGTTACCCTTCCCAAGTATGTCGGTACGGCAAGGGACAGGGTTTGCCGCCTGCCGCATTTTAGAAACGATAGTTTTGGCTGGACGGCGCCTTGTCACCGCTCGCTCAAATGCTTCGCGCCGGGTGAACCATGGGCTCGTATCGGGCGATATTGGACCGCCTTCAACTCACATCCTGTTCCCGGCACTCAATAAGTGCCCATACAACTCTGGTAAAAAACCGTTTTCACTTAAAACATTTTCAAATACTAAACGGAATATTAACATTGAGTGCCGGGTCATACAATATCGCATCCTCACTTCGCCTGGTTCACTTACCCGGCACTCAGGTTGTAACAATACCTTGCCGAAATACAATGTACTCTTAGGTATTGCCAGACGGTAACTAAGGTGTTTTCACTGAGTGCCGGGCGATATCGCTTGCTTCCTTCAACCTCAAGGTCCCGGACAGTTTGTCCGCAGTCTGCGACAAAGGCGCCGCCCCTCAAGCGGGTTCTTCTTCGAACTCTTTGACGAGCCTGTCGAAGATTTTCTGTACGGGCATGATTTCCTTGATCATGTGCACGTTCTTGCCGGCAAAGACCACGCCTTCGTCGACCAGGCCGGTGCGGGATCTTTCGAGCGCTTCGATGATGCAGTATTCGCCGGAGCACTCCTTTAAACAGGATGAGCAGTTTTCCGCTTTGGGGGCGCTGCCCTCCAGGATCTTTGCGGAAAAGGCGTTGCGCAGCGCCCTGCCCGGCATGCCTACCGGGCTGGATATGATTATCGCGTCGCCGGATTCAGCTTTCAGGTACATCTGTTTGAAAGCCTCGGACACGGTGCATTCGATGCTTAATACGAAACGGGTGGCCATTTGGACACCCCTGGCTCCCAGCCTGATCATCCCGGCTATGCCTTTGCCGTCCACAATGCCGCCGGCGGCAATCACCGGAATTTTTACCGCGGACACTATATCGGGCAGTATCTCTTTTATGGAACGGTCCGTGCCGAGGTGCCCGCCCGCTTCCGCACCTTCCGCCACCACTGCCGCCGCTCCCAGCTTTTCCGCAATTTTTGCCAGTTTGGAGGAGGATATGATCGATACGATGGGAACGCCTGCCTCATGGCCCCACTTGAAGATATCGCGTGAGAACCCCGCCCCGGTAAAGATGAGGTCGATTTTTTCTTCTATGGCCGTGTGAACGAGAGAGGCGAACTGGCGGACCGCGAACATGATGTTGACCCCCAGAATGCCTTTGGTCAGGCGCCGCGCCGCCCTGATTTCGTTTCTCAGTTCGTCCAGGGCCATCCCCGTGGCGGCGATTACGCCGATGCCCCCCGCGTTGGCGACGGCGGCGGCCAGGGGTGAAGTCGACACTCTTACGGCCATTCCCCCCTGGATGATGGGATAGCGGGGAATGAGGTGTCCAATTTTCAATGACGGAAACTTCATGCTTCGAATATTCTCCTTTTTGCGGCAGTTTGCGGGAAACGGGTTCCCGCCGGCCGCTCTAACAGCTTATGGTTTTAAAAAAATTCGTGATAAGTTTAAGGAATCCTGTAGGATTAGCCGTTTATTCCAAATTTATTATATACCCAACAGAAAACTTTTGAAAAAAATGTGCGGAAAAGCTATACTTTTATTGTTCAGGTAAAAAAGCGGGCTGGAAGATTAACGTTTTCCCCTGCGGGAGGTGAATCTTTAATGGTCCGGCTTCTTCCGCCGTGCACAAATGCGTGTCCGGTGCACACCGACGTCCGGGGCTACGTGGCGGCCATCGCCGGGCGCGACTACCGGGAAGCCTACCGTCTGATCCGGGCCAATAACCCGTTTCCGGCCGTTTGCGCGTGGATTTGCCATCACCCGTGCGAGGGAGCCTGCCGGCGCGCCGCGGTGGACTCGCCGCTTTCGATCAGGGATCTCAAACGCTTTGCCGTCGAATCGGTCGGCTTCGTCCGCAGCGAGCCGGTCCGCGCCGGGGAAACCGGAAAGAGGGTGGCGGTGATAGGCGGAGGACCGGCCGGCCTGACTGCGGCCTACGACCTGGTCCGGCTCGGACACCGGGTGGTGGTTTACGAGCGGCACCAGTCTCCCGGCGGCCATTTCCTGAGTTCCCTGCCCACCTACCGCCTGCCGAGGGAGATGCTGAAAAGGGATGTCGAGGAAATCCTCGCCGCCGGCGTGGAAGTGCGCACCGGTGTAAGGGTGGGAAAGGACGTAACCTTAAAAGGTCTGCACGGAGAATACGACGCCGTTATTGTCGCCACGGGACTTTGGGCCAGCCGGGGCCTGGAACTGCCCGGCGGGGACCGTCCCGGGGTTTATACGGCGCTGCGCTTTTTAGAGATGGTGAATGCCGGCCGGCGTCCGCCGGTCGGGCGCCGGGTGACGGTGATCGGAGGCGGGAACGTGGCCCTTGACGTGGCCCGTACCGCGTTGAGGCTGGGAGCGGAGCAGGTGGAAATCGTCTGCCTCGAGTCGAGGGAGGAGATGCCCGCTCACGCCCGGGAGATTGAGGAGGCGCTGGCCGAAGGGGTCGGCATCCGGCCGGGCTGGGGACCGGCCGGGATCGTGGCTGACGGGGAGTCGATAACCGGACTGGCGGTTGAAAAGGTGTTCTCGGTGTTCGACGAGGACGGCAA
>DAOOVD010000057.1:0-14620 GCA_035369845.1 Bacillota bacterium
ATTTTTAGCCTAATTATTGTGCAAATGGCTGAAACAAAGATTCTGCAAAATTACATAGTACTATTCGATTCTCCGACTCCTCGCATCGCTTCGGTAATTCATTTCGGGGTTACCTTATAGAATTCTTTACTGGTTTACCGAGCTTGTCTGAGCAGGATGGCCATGCTCGGCAACCACCATCCCGACTATATTTACCCACCGGTCCATTTACGGTGCCACCACCAGACGATACGAGGCCTCCGTGGGTCACATGACAGTCTTCCGTACCATGCCGTCCGCAAACACCTTGGTACGACGGGTGGACTAGAACGCCTTCACCCCCATAGTGCGGGCTCGACCTTGCCCCGTCTTTGGCCGACCGGTTCATCATCAGGGTAGCCCCTTTGATTACAGCCTGGTACTTCTCCTCAAGCCCTTCAGACCTCACCTCGCGGTGAGCGCCCTGCCCTCCGGTTATTACCCGGCCCCCGAGGAGTTACCCCCGGGTTTGGATATGAGCCCCCTAGTCCGGGGCTCAGTGGGACTTTAACCCACCTGACAGCCATGCTGCCACGCACACACTACGGCCTCGGCTGACTTCTCACGATAAATCTTGTTTCAACCGGGCTTCTTACTCTGTTTCCACCCGTCCGTGAGACCTCCCCGGGTAAGAGCGCAGTCTTTCCTTCCATCTATCTGCCACATTTACACCGCAGGCTTCCGGATAGTTTTTGGGCTTCAGTTTGTTATGCAACCTTACCCAGCTTACGGTGCCTTATGTGATTCCTGTTCGTCAGACCAGAAGTTTGCCTCCGGCTTCCTTCAGATTCCACCTCGCGATGGACACCCTTGCCATTGGCTATGTGCTTGGCACTATCAACCTGCACTAGGGACTTTCACCCATTAGACTGCGCCCATGCCGGGCGCACACAGAGAAGCGGTTGGCAGCCGGAAACTGCCAACCGCTTCTCTTCTTCCCACAGACAGCTACGTTTTCCGTGGATGTTTGCCGTCTCTCAAATACAGCAGATAACCGGCCGGCAAAGTTACCATCCAGAAAATCCTTGCCAGACAATTGTTCAATGATCCGACCTGTTCCAACAGGCTTTTGCCCGTATGAAAGGAAAAACGGCTGTAACGGGCGGCCGAGCCCAGTACCTGCAACGGCGCGTGGCAGAACCAGCCGGTTCTGCGATTTAAAACAAACTGGTGCCATAAAGCGAGACCGGCGGCATTTTTTGAGGGCGCGCCGGATCCGGTCAAGCGGTCCGACTGACTGCTCTTTTCAATCCAGTATATGCGGAGGGGCTCATTTACAAAACGGGTTTTGTATTGATCGGCGATCGCGCTCCAGACAATTCCTTCCGGAATGAAACGCGCACCTTCGACGGACGGAAAAAGGAACTTCTTTATTGCCTCCGTCCTGTGAAAACCCCACTTTTCCCCCCTTACTTTGAATTTATAATGAATTTCCATATAGGTTGAATCGGTAACGTCATACGGGAACTTGCCACCGATTAGATTCCCGTATTGGTCCGTGCAGAGAGCCGTTACGGAAGAAAACTGCGGCTTGATGACCGGCGGTATCGCGTCCCAGTGATGTTTAAACCGTTCCAGTGCCTCCGGCACGCAGGCGTCATCGGAATCCAGGGTCAAAAACAGTTCCCCTTTCGCCTCTCGCGCACCCCTGTTAAAGGCCAGGTGCTTGCCGCAGTTTTCCTGGCGAATATAGCGAATCGGGAAATCAGCCTCAGCCTGCCAGGCGCTTACCAATTCGCATGTATGGTCGGCAGATCCGTCATCCACGATCAACCATTCGAAGTCCCGGTACGTCTGATTCTTCAGGCTTTCATAAACCCTGTGAAGGGTCCGGGCACGGTTGTACGTGGGGGTGAAAACCGTAAAAGTAAATTCATACTTTTGGTCCTGTTCCATACCTTTCACTCCGCCTGACGACCCAGCCAGATGGAAATTGCGGCGGCAAAAATCAGGCCGCCTGCTCCTGCCGCGACCGTGTTGATTATTATGCCGGGTTTTTCCTCTTCGGCCTGTGACTCGGCATAACTTATCACCTTTATGGTATCGCCGCCATAAAGCTGCCTGGTCTTTCTACGCAGAACTTCAACTGTTTTATTGGCGATAAAAGCAGCTCTTTCGGGATTGTCGTCTTTTACGGAAATCTTCAACAATTCCAAATCTTTGACCTGGGACACGGATATTTTTTTAGACAGTTCCGAGGTGGAAACCCCTTTCAGCTGGCCGGCAATTTCCGTCAGGGAATCCTGCAGCACCGCCAGAATGCAAAAAGTTCTCACAAGCTGCCGGTTCACGAGCAGGGAGTTATAATCGTTCGCGGCGCCGTCTGTTCCGGCGGCATCGACCATGACTATTGCAGAAGACCGGTATGCAGGCATTACGACCAGGCTGATGACGGCCGCCGCCAGCATGGCCGCCACCGGCATCAATATAAGAATATCAAGCCTTTTTTTAAAAATCTCAATCAAAAATTAACCTCCAGCTCGACGTGTACTTCATGGGCGTCAGGCCTTGCTTTTTCATCTCTTTCCGGGATGATTTACAATTTAGCTTATGATCATTTGCAGGAATAGGTTACTTCAAAGGCCCCCAGTTCGATTAAAAATAGAAAACAGGCCCTCTCCTACAGACCTGTGCAATTCAACTATACCGAACGGGTCTTCGCATACCGGCTCACGTCCTGACGGCAAAACCGTCGATGTCCACACGGCAGCCCTTTGATTGATGGTTTTTCGTTTCCGCCACTTCTACACGTATTGTATGCGTACACGGTACACCGTCGAAGTCTGCGGAAAACACGGCCGCACGGTGCCGGTAAGAATCACAATAAAGGTCGACCGTACCCTGGAGGACATCATCAATATAAACCAGCGCCTGCCCCCGGTCCGGACCCCTGGTTGAGATCCACGCCGCACATGTACCCGTAAACCGGAAAGAAGCCGCCGCGCCGGGGGTTGAAGAATGATGAAGCGTATTCAGGAAAGCTCCTTCCGAATTTACAAAATCCCAGACACCTTCGTATTTAATAAGGGAATTCCGGTCATCTGCGGGAACCACCGTATACCGGACATCCGACCAGTTTCCCCAGTTCCCGAGATCGTCCCTGGCCTGAACCCTGAAGTAATAAGTGTGGCCGCTGACACCGGAGAATACGCCTTCATTTTCACTTGTGTCCACGAACCAGTTCTGCCAGTTACCTTCATTCCCGTCCCTAAACTGGACATTGAAGCCGCCGCAGGCACCGCCTTCAACGGAACCCGCCCATCTGACGCTGAACTTGACGGAACCCGAACAGTCGCTGGAATAAACGGGACTGTAAGTGATCGAGGCTTTGGGAGGAATAAAGCTCTCCTCTGCCGATTCATAAGGCCCGATATCCACCCCACGGCCCTGCGGACGCGGGTTGCCGTTGAAGTCCCGCCCGGGGGCATCTTCTTTTGCGCCGCGATCTACAGCCGGACTGTTTTTGGCCAGACGGAAATCCCGGCAGGACTTATCGACAAAAAGCGGGTCGCGGCAAAAACTGTGTTCCCCTTTGCCGGTTTCCTCAAACCAGATCCCCTCGTTTATTTCACTCCTCGAATAACTACGGATGCCGTCGGAAATCTCCGCGTCTTCACGACTCCAGTAAATATTGTGGTCCTCCTTTTCCAGTACCGTGGAACTGCTCAAATGTACACCTCCGTAGTTGTACGCCAGAATATTGTTGACCAGCGTCAGCCGTGCGGGAGAAGAAACCGGATCGGGGGCGGCTATTATTCCATAATCGCCCTTCCGGCCGCAGTTTACAATGAGGTTGTTATACAGACCGTACACACCTCCGCCCTGCAGGGTGACACCCGCCCTTCCGTTACCGTCGATAATGCAGTTAATCAGTCTGTGACCTTCGCCAAGGCATTTGACGCCGTAGCTGCCGTTCTCCCTGGAAACGCTCTCCGAAATGACAGTGTTTGAAGTCAGGCATCTGAAACCGCTGCCGGCATTGTATTCAGCCACGCATTTTTCAAACACTATCTCCTCACCGCTGTCCAGAACGAAGCCGTCGGGCAGTTCGGCGCTTTCGTTGCTAGAAGACCGCACGTTCACAAAACGGGCAATATTTAATGGCCCCGGTGAAACGACAAGCCCAGGGCCGCTGTTATTGTGCAGGTTGCAGTTCTCCACCAGTAAATCGCCGGCCGAGATTATATGCAGCCCCACCCCGCAACCTGCTACTTCTATGCCATCCAGTTGAATGAACCGGTTTTCCCCCCACAGGGCTATCCCGTACCCCCCGAAATTCTTTATCTTCAAACCGGACAGCGTTACAAAAGAGACGCCGAACTCGAAGTTGAATCCATACTTCCAGGCAACTCCCCCGCCGTCCAGTACCGCTTCTTCCCCATTAAACACGCTTACGACGATAGGATTGCCGCTTGTACCGGAATTCTTGAAAAAAACACGCTCCCTGTATACACCTTCGCGGATCAGAAGCCTGTCGCCGGGCTGTAAATTGTCTACAGCGTGCTGCAAAGTCTGCCAGGGGTCCGTCAAAGAGCCGCTGTTGCTGTTGTCGCCCCACGGAGCCACGGAATAAAACCCGCCGTCAATATTCTTTGGCCCCTTATTTCGCTTTTCGCCCTCACCGTTCCGGAAAAATTTAAAATATAAAAACAACCATGCCAGGAGAAGCAGGAGTCCCAAAATAACCAGCGTCTTCAATCAAAAAAGCCCTCCTCCAGGAACTTTTTCTCATCTTATATTATTATACTTATTCTTCCCGTCCGGCCCCGTATGTGCCCGTTCCATAAAAATTTAATCTCGGACTCTTGTGGAGAATCTGTTCGATTTGCTTCGAATATAGTAAAAATATACGGCATAAGGAGGAAAATTATGTTTGTATTTTTATCGCTGCCGGCGATTCATAGAGAAAAAACATCCTTGTCCTGTCTTTTCACGCCTGCATCTAGGCTTTTTTACTCTGTCTCGTCCTGTTTCTTTCAAGACTTTTTATGCCGTGGAAATTCATCTTTCTATTTACGACCCACTTCACAATCAACTGGCGAAAATCCGTTTCTTCAAGGCCGTGCTTCCCAAGCTGCACCCGGTAAACATTGCAGACCAGCTCATCCACTTTGCAACCGTTCTTGCCTCGCTCTTTTACGGCCGGTAATAGCCGGGATTCTCCTTAAGCCACCGGTATGTTATGCGCAGCCCTTCGCCTATATTGAACACGGGTTCGAAACCAAGCAGCCTTTTTGACTTCTTGTTGTCCACGAACAGAATGCGTCCCGCCGCGGCTGGGAAACCCTGAAAAACAACCGGGCTGTTTTTTGCCGTTACCTTCCTCACTTCGCCGGCAAGTTGGAGCATGGAAACACACTCATCGCCGCCCACGTTGAAAGTCTCGCCCACGGCTTCAGGCCGGATCATGCTCAGGACAACAGCTTCGGAAAAATCGGAGACATAAGTATAAGTCCTGCTGTCGGATCCGTCCCCGTAAACTGTTATGGGCTCGTCTTGCATAGCCTGGAGCAAAAATTTTATCGGCACGCTCAGCCTTGAATTTCTCGGCCCGTAAATGTCGGCGACGCGCAGGGTGACCGCCCGCAGTCCACTGCTCCTGACCAGGGTACGGCAAAAATTTTCGCCCGCCAGTTTAACGGCGCCGTGCAACAGTACGGGTTCCAGGGGGTGGTTTTCATCCATGGGAACGTATTTCGCGTCGCCGTATACGGCGATGGACGATATATAAATAAACAGGGCATCGCGCTCCAGCGCCGCCCTGATCAAATTCAAGAGGCCGGTCAGAATGTCCGCAGCCGCCCGGGTTTCGACCGACTGCCGGCGCAGAGTCATCGGGAAGGCCAGGTGAACTATGGTATCGACATCCTCTGCAGCCCTCAGCACTTTCCCCTCGCAGGCCACATCAGCATCAACAAGTTCGATCTCCCCCATAACAGCGCTCAGATTCGCTTTCCTGCCGGAAGCGTCTATATCGAGTACCCGCACTTTTGCTCCCTCCGCGAGCGCTTTTTCACAAAGGTGGGAGCCTAGAAAGCCGGCGCCTCCAGTTATTAAAACACTTCGTCCCTTCAGCCTCATCTTTGCCTCCCGGTGAAAATTAAAATGAGATTCGTTCATATTTTCATAAACGGGTCTGCTTCCTTCCTGTCCGACCTGGCGGTTCCGCCGCGGCGGAACAGGACTACGGCAAACGTCTTCAGCAGTATTTTTACGTCCAACCAAAAAGAATGGTTTTCAATATACCACAGGTCCAGTTCTATCCGCTCAGGCCAGTAAATGACCAAACGGCCGTTAACCTGAGCCCACCCGGTAATACCGGGCCTGACGCTCAATCTCTTTCTCTGCCTCTCATCGTATTTTTCGAGATGATGTAGCGGAGCAGGGCGGGGACCCACCAGGCTCATCTCCCCGCGAAGCACATTGATCAACTGCGGCAGTTCGTCAATACTGGTCTTCCTGAGAAACCTGCCGACTGCCGTTATGCGCGGGTCATTATCCTCCACAAACATCCCCGACCCCAGATTTACAGCATTAGAAACCATGCTGCGAAACTTGTACATCCAGAATACTTTTCCGTGCTTGCCGAGACGCTGCTGTTTGAAAAACACCCCGCCGGGCGAGGTGATTTTAACGGCCGCCGCAACCGCCGCCAGCAGAGGGCATGTGACGGCGAGTATCAGTAATGAGCAAAGCAGGTCAAACACTCTTTTGATCATTTGTTTTGTGTCTTTTTCTCTCATACTAATACCTCCGGTAGCTGGGAAAATAGTGTCCGCCTTCCCGCGGCTTTCTTGCCGCCATCATTTTTTCCAGCATTTCAACTGCCTTGAAATTGTGCACCTTTTTCCCCACGTAAAAATCAAACACGCCGTCCCTGGCAAAGGAAAGTTTGTACCTGTAAATGCCGTCCCCGTCACTGCGGCCGCCGCCGAGCAAAAAAAACCTGATTCCCCTGTTTTTTGCCCACTTGATCGTCTCATGTTTTAAAATATTATTCGGACGGTATTCATAAAACTGCTCCAGCGTGCCTCCCAGGTATGAATGAATGTAGGTATCGTTGTATAAAAGCAATTCCGCCGAAACAACCTTGCCGCCCAAAAGCGTATAAGCATACAAAAAGTGTCCGGACAGGGCTTGATGGATGCCGTCAAAAAAATCATCCGTAAAAAAGTAGAATTTCGCAGCTTGGTTTCTCCACATGGTATGGCGGTAAATCGAAATAAAATCGGCAAAACGTGCGGGCGTTTCTTCCAGAACCACTTTCAGCCCTTCCCGGTAAGCTTTTTTGATGTTTTTGCGGTTGTTGCGCTTGTATCCCGCCCATATTTTCTCATCCGTCTGGTTTAAATCCACACATATTACCGAGGATATCCTTTCAACCTGCACGTGTTTTGTCATCCGGCGGTGGTTTCCCAAAAGGGGATGAAACCGGATGAACTCGGTTATAATGTCGTTCTTCTCACAGTAACCGGAAAAACAGCCGTAAAAATTATCCCATACATTCTCATCTGCCGCCGCATCCGCCAGCGGCCCGCCGTAGCCGTAAGGACTGGTAATGTCGTAGAGGTCTTGCCCGGTTTTGATCCTGGGCATGGAAACCGGGTCAATTTTCCTCAATAAAAAAGGGTAAATGACGGATACGTTACCCTCCCGGTATACAAAAAGCCGGGGTTCCCCGCTGTCCCGGAATAAACCGCAATATTCAGGCCGGTAATGGAGATCCGGGTTCAGCCCTCTTATGCGATCCAGTTCCCGCACCCACTGTTCCCCGTCCTGCAAATCTAGCAGGTAATAATTACCAGCTATTACATCCACCCCCGCATTGCCGGATCAAGTTTTAAAGCCTCCAAAATCCAGATTACTACCAGTACCTGAACCAGTAGTAGACCAGTTTGACATACTCTCTGCGGACTATCTGCCTGTCTGTTACGCCTCTGCACCGTCCGTCTGCGTTGAAACCGGAATCCCTGGCAGAGCAGTAGATCAGTTTCACACCGGTTTTTCTGAACACCCTTCCGAACACCAGTCTCGTCCTTCTCATGTGGTACGGCGATGTTACAACAATTGCCGACCTGAAATTATGAGCAAGCACGATCTCCCTGGTATAAACAGCGTTTTGATAAGTGTTTTCGGATTTGTCCTCGATCAGGATATCCTTTTCCACGACCCCTCTTCCGGCGGCTCTCTTCGCCATTTGCCAGGCTGACGCACCGCAGCCGGACATGATTATCCCGGGAGCCAGGCCAGCCAGGTAAAGATCGGCCGCATAAAGCTCCCTTTCCGAATCCCCGCCGAGCGTTATGATTACGTCGGCCTTCTCCGGCCTGTCGCCCGCCGCCAGAAAAGCGGCCAGCAACGGCCACGGAGGGCAGGCGGCAATTACCAGCAGGACGACAAAGGGGAAACAAAGCAGTGTGGCAATAAGACGGCTCTTACTTTTTATCTGCATCACCCGCTTCCGGACATCCGCCTATTTGCTTGCAAGGATGGAAGACACTGAATCTTCCCGGCTCATTTTTTCGATCCTGAAGCCGTATTTTCCAAGGAGTGACAGGACAGGGGCTTCCAAAACAAAAACCGTGGGAATTGTTTTTTTGCCGGTGATTCTATAAAAATGAGGCGCCAGCAGCTTTAAAGGGGACTTCCAGGTGAAAGGTTCCCTGAAGATCCTCCGCCAGTTGCGGAAAGAAAGGTAGAAATGTCCTTCTTTTTTAAGCACCCGGTAAACCTCGGACAGAGTTTTGTTTTCATCGGGAGAATGATAAAGAGAGTCCCTGCACATGACGAAATCAACCGACTCGTCATCCATCGGGATAAAAGTCATGTCTCCCAATAAAAATTCGACGTTGTTGTATCCCTGCATCCTTTCAGCCGCTTTCCTGAAAAAATATTGTGACAGATCCTGCCAGATCACCTTGCCGGCGCCCAGGGAGAGAAAAACCTCCTCCCAGTGACCGGTGCCGGCGGCAAGATCCAGTACAGTCCTGCCCTTGAAATCCAGTTTCAAACTTTCCAGTTCGCGGTGCCATTCGCCCTTTCTGAAAAGTTCCTCGTTCATCAGGTAATATGCGCGGCTCAGTTCTTCATCCATTACTGTTCCGGCCATAAAGCACACCCCCGTCGCGGCCTGCCTGTCATCAGCCGCAGAACCCGTTTGACCGTCAACCCCGCGAAACCGGTACCCGGTGAAAACGTTTCAAACTGCGAAACTCTGTACGTCTCCCGCATACAATTTTTCAATATACTTCACCAGGTTATCCGTCCTGTAGTGTTTTATGTCGTTGAAAGCCCGCTCGCGCAACCTTGCGGTTTCATTTTTGTTATTTATGAGGTAGCTGATACCTTCAGCCAGGGCGCAAGGGTCACCGGGCTTCACGAGATACGAGTTTTTCTTGTGCTTCAAAAAGTCGGTGACCCCGCCTACTTCCGTGGATACCACGGGCAGCCGGCAGGACATCGCCTCCACAATGGACATGCCGAAACCCTCCATGAGCGACGAAGAAACGTAAAGATCAAAAAGGGGCAGCAAAACCCTCACATCTTTTCTGAAACCCAGCATCTTCACGTGGCCGTTCAGGCGGTTCCTGCTGATCCGGTTTTCAAGATTGTTCCACTCCGGACCGTCCCCGATAATTACCAGCCTGACGTTAACACCTCCGTCAACCAGGATTTTTATCCCGTCAATCAGGTGATGCAAACCCTTAACAGGCCTTAGATTGGCCACGGTTCCGACTATGACAGAGTCTTCGGGCCAATGGCAGGACCGGAAAAACAACCGCCTCGAAACGACCTTTTCCCCCTCCTCGTCGATCTCAACGGGATTGGGAATTAAAACCAGCTTGTTTTCAGAAACACCCATCGACCTTAACCAGTCAATGACCTTGCTGGAAACTCCCACGAAACAGTCAACCTTCCGCCTGGCCAGGCGGTAATAAAACCTTCCCGGCGCCGTAACCTTTCTCCGGTCAGACAGGTTGTGCTCGGTGCTGATCAGTTTGACCGGAGTGAGATAACTTAAAAACAATCCGTAAATATCGGCCAGTGCCAGGTGGGTGTGCAGGATCTCGTATTTTTCTTCCCTGATCAACTTCAAAATTTTGATAAACCCGGCCATCAAACCGCATTTTTTTACATCTATACAGAAAACACTGTTGACAAAGCTTTTCACCGACAATGCAAATTCATCTTCAAAACCGAAAAAACAAACGTCTATCTTGAATCTGTTCCTGTCAATCTTGCTCAAGAATCTGTAAGTTGCGGTTTCCGCACCCCCGATTCCGTTAAAGTTGCTCATTAAGACAAGTATTTTTTTCATCACTCAGGACTTCCCCGTATACTTCCATTACTCTGCGGACCACCTCGGCCTCATCGAAATACCGCTGCATCCGCTGCCTGCCCTCCCGCCCCATCTGAAAGCGAAGTTCCGGATCCAGAAGCAGTTTGCGCAGCGATCCGGCCAGCGCATCAACATCACCCGGCGGAATGAGCAACCCCGTTACACCTTCTTCCACGACTTCCCTGCATCCCCTGATGTTGGTGGCCACGCACGGTAAAGCCATCGCCTGAGCCTCGATCAAAGATCGGGGCAGACCCTCCCTGTAGGAAGGAAGCACAAAGATATCGGTTACCGCCAGCAAATCGGCGATGTCGCTGCGCTTGCCCAGTATCTCGATGCGATCGCGCAATCCGCGGCGGTCGATCAGGTGTTCCAAATCCGGCAAAAAACCTTCATCGGGACCGACAAAAAGCGCCTGCCACGCTATATCCTCCACCCGTTGCAAGGCCTCCACCAGGTCGTGGTATCCCTTTTCCCGGTTAATCCGGCCGATTAAAGAAACTACCGGTTCATTCTCATCTATGTTCAGGCTTTTCTTCAGTTCGCGCTTCCGCCTGAGGGTGTATCTGTCCGGATCAAACTCAGACAGGTCGATTCCGTTTCCGATATGGATCAGATCGCCTCCGCGGGGTCTGATGCCCAACCGGCGGGCGGCAGCGATATCTTCCTCGCTTTGGGACAAGATCAGGTCGGTAATTCCCGCCATCCACTTTTCAATCTGCTCGAAGAACAGCCGTTTCATAGCCGGCATACCCGGGTGGAAGGGAAATCCGTGCACGGTATGAATAATACAGGGCACGCCCGCCAGTCTGGCGGCCAGCCTGCCGACCACGCCGGCCTTTGAAGTGTGGGTGTGGACTGCGTCCGGCCGGACGGCCCGCAAATAGCGGTATATCGTGATAATTGAATTTAAGTCCGACCAGGGATTGATCTTTCTGTCAATATGTATTTCCTTGACCGAAAAACCCTGGCGGCGCAACATTTCCCCCTCAGGCGAAGGGCTGAAAACAAACCCGATCTCCACGCCCCTCTCCCGCAGACGGCGGCACTGGGCCAGCAGAGCCCGGTAAGATGTGATTCCTATAGTTGTTACCTGAATTACCCGGGGCGGTTTTCCCGCCTTTTGGACAGGAACATCGCAAGCCTCTCCCAAAAACCCCACCTTCCAGTTCGCCCGCCGCATATTAGGCACCGGACGGCCGGCATCACTTCATGTCCGCACGAAAGCCTCCATTCAATCGGACCGGTGATTAAACAGTCATACACCGCAGCGTATTAATTCCGGCGTCCCGGACACAGCAAAACTTTTCAGCATACGTTTCCGGTCTGAAAGCTTTAAGACATCCTTTTGCCTATCCTGCCGCCTTTTCGGTTCCTTCTGCAATCTTCCTTTTTTTCTGCCCGATTTTTGGACTTTCAGCGTAATAATTGTAATAATCCTCGCTGACCTCGCCCATTCTTGCACAATTCAAAGCTACCCCCAGGATTCTGGCCCTGGCATTGGCCAACAGTTCCTTGGTTTTTATCACTGAATCGCGGGAGGCCACCATGGACCTTACCACCATCAGCACGCCGTCCACCCCTTTGGACAGGACGGCGGCATCAGCCACCACGGCCATCGGAGGAGCATCCATGAGAATTACGTCCGCGCTCTCCTTTAAATTCGCGATCAGCCGGCCCATCTGCCTGCTACCCAGCAGTTCCGTCGGGTTGGCGGGCAGCGGCCCCGCCGTCAATACTCTGACTCCGCCGACGGGAAGGGTTTTCAGAACCTCGCCGTGTTCTTTCAACCCTGTCAGAATGCTGGTTAAACCGAACTGGTTATCCACGTTAAAGATCAGGTGCTGCTGGGGTTTCCGCAGATCGCAGTCGACCACGACGACCCGGCAGCCCATCTGGGCAAACACGATACCGAGGTTTGCCGTGATAAAGGACGTGCCTTCCCCGAACCCGCCTCCGGCGAGCAGGACTGTTTTTAACGTATCCCCGACTCCCAGGAACTGCAGGTTCGCCCTCAACGTACGGAAGGACTCCGTTATAAAAGAACGGGGCTGACTGTATGCGATCAATTCATAATTTTTCAACGTTTACTCTCCTTCTTTGCCGGTTTGCATGGCAACCGCCGGGATCAGTCCCAGCACGGGCAGCTTTAAATGGGCTTCAATTTCATCCGGGTTCCTGATGGTATCATCCAGATATTCCCGCACGAAAATGATGGCGACCGTTACGACCAACCCGAGAATACCGGCAAGTATGATATTCAGAAAGACCTTGGGGCTGACCGGAACTGCGGGCGGGACAGCCTGATCCAGAACCTGTATGTTCCTGACGTTCAAAATTTTATGGACCTTGCCGGAGAGCGCCTGAGCCACACCGTTGGCAATAAGCGCCGCCATTTCTGGATTGGAGTCGCTGGCAGTGATTTTGAGCACCTCGGTGTCACCGGCCAGATCCACCTGTATTTTTGAGGCCAGTTCTTCCGGGGTGTACTGCAGGCCGTTGCTGTTGATGACCTCTTCCGCGACGGAACGGCTCCTGGCCAGTTCGCTGTATGTCCTTACCAGCCTTTGGTTTAAAATTAAAGTGTTAATGTTTATCTCGGAGTAAGGGGTCATCTGATCCCTCAGCACTATAAGCGTGGTCGTCGATTTGTAAACAGGGGTCAGCACAAAATAGCTGATTGCTGCGCTGGTAAGCATGGCCACAACCGGCACCAGGGCCAGCACCAGCTTCAGCTCTCCCAAAATCCTGCCGAACTCCTTGAGCTTCATTGCCTTCCTCCTTGCCGGGTTTTTGCAGGCAGAAAAAATTGGCGTCCGTCATGTTATCATATGGTAAAAATACTTATTATGCCACTTGACAGACCGGAATAAAGCAAGCCGGGACAAAACGGGCATATTTCCCTATGACACAAATTGCAAATATTTTTTGTTGACCCACCCCGCCTGCCCGTTTTTCAACCTTATCCGGACCCACTCGCCGGTGCTCTCCTGATTGATCACTTCCACTATTTCGCCGGTACGCAGCGAACCAACGATCCTGCCATCCAGACTTCCCTTTTCCCTGATATTGAGAGGGGAGACCAGGACTCTGGCTTTGACAACCTCCCGGGCCTGCTGCCCGCCCGGCTCATTGCCGGCCTGCTGTTCTTCGCCGGATGCCGGTTGTCCGGACTGGGCCGCGGGGTTTTCGTCAGCATCAGCCTCTTTGCTCTCTTCTTCCGCCCGGCGCTTCAGCTCCAAAATTTCCTCAAGCACCGGGTCTTTGTATTCAAACTTGCCGTTCGCCGCCATTTTCTGGAGTGACTGACCAAGCTGCTCTTGAATCGACGGTGTTCCCCGGATCGCATCCGGCCCTTTTAAATCCGGCTCACTCCGGACTTTCCCCGGGACGCTGCCCGTCTGTTCCCGCCCTCCGCCACTGCTTCCCGGAGCAATACCCTTTTGCTCCTTCTCCTCCGGTTCTTCCACGGTTTCCTGGTAAGAAGGGGAAGCAGGCCGGTAATTTGCTTTCGCCAAATCCACTCTCGGCTTGAAAACAATCAGCCCGGCCGTAACAGCCAGGGAACAAAGGGTCAAAGTCAACCACCTCGATCTGGCACCGGTTCCGGCTTCAATATGGGCCAGCGTCACGACCAGTAAGAGAGCCGTCAAAATGGTGCCGGCAATAATTGCCCAGAACCATAGATAACTCACTTTCATCAATATCAGGCTAAAAAACGAATCCATGGAAACATTGCCGGAAAGGTTTTCAGACAACTGCGTCAGCCACATACCCGCCGTTTTCCTCCCCCTGAAACCTATTCCACGGCCTTTGTTATCTTATGTCGGGTAAAACCGGCATGTGACACCGCATATCCCTCTCAGCCCGTTTTTCAAGCTGTAACTTCCAAAAGCCCGGCTTCATAAAATATTTGAGAATCTTTAAAATATCTCGTTTCCATTGGGAAAGGCAGTGCAGGATTTTAAAAGGACTATGGGCTTTAAGAGAATTGACAGGGGGAGAAAAGAAAAGAAAGCTGGGAAATGGCTTTTTCTTTTAGCCGGCTTGATTATTCCCTTGATTATCAGCTTTAACGAATTAGATCTGAAGAAGGCGTTCAAAAGCAAAGAGCCGGCCGTTGTTCCGGCGGTCCTGGAGGAGAAAAAAGAAGATCCCGCCGACAGCCTGGCTGCCGCCGAAAAAATTGCGGGCTACGCCAATCCTGAAGCCCTCATAAGCGTCTATGAACTGAACCGGATCATCTTTGAGCCGGACACCTTC
>DAOOVD010000058.1:0-14496 GCA_035369845.1 Bacillota bacterium
GATTCCCCAGCCGGCTTGTCATCTGCCGCCGCCCTCCTGGAGCAGCTTTTTCCACCGCATTATGTGTCCGAATTCATCAGTCTGATTTTTTTCAATCACCTTCCGGGTATCGTCATCCCACTCCACGGTCTGGAGGAGTTTGCCGTAATGCTCAACAGCCTTCGTCTCCACCCAGATACCCGTCTTGAGAATCTTCCCGGCGCCCAGCAATCTCGACAGAGTACCGAAAACAAAACCGGCAATCCAGAACATCCACCTGAAAAGGCCGGGCCTGAAACCGTATTCAAAGAGTTTGACCTGAAAGTCCTGATAGTGCGTCATTTCGTTGCTCATGGCGGCAATCAGATGGCGGTTCAATTCACCGCTCTTTCCGGCAATCTGAAATTTGTATATGTTCACGGCCATCAATTCCAGGGTGTGCAGGGTGAGCAGTCCCTTTCTGATGGCCTTCAGCCTTGCCGGAGACATTCCCTGTCCCCTGACCCGGATGTCTTCAATCCTTACCTGAGTTCTTATTATTGAAGTATCGTAATTTCCCGACTTTTTTAGTTCAAAGTCCGTACCGGTCATAATTCTCAATTCTCCTGCAGAATAATTTCACCCAGTTTTTTCCCCGTCTCTTTCACCCGGGCCAGTTCCTCCGCACCGGGCAGATACTGGATGTTGATGCCGGTCAGCGGGCGGCGCCAGCCCAAAGCATTCATTACCTCCTCGATTTCCTTCACCGCCTGGCCGCCCCATCCGTAGGAGCCGAAGGCAAAGCCGATCTTTTGCCTGGGCCGCAGTCCCTTCAAATAAGTGAGAAAAGCGCCCACGGTGGAAAAAAGGCCGTTGTTTAGGGTGGGCGAGCCGATCAAGACGGCTTTGGCTTCCAGAACGTCGGGCATTACCGTCGAGATGTGATTGTCTTTCAAACTGCGCATGGAAACGGGTATTCCCGCCTCCTCCAGTCCCTCCTGCAGGGCGCGGGCAATCTTCCGGGTGGAACCCCACATGGTGTCGTAAACGATTACGGCCTTTTGGTCCGCCTGGTAACCGGACCACTTCCGGTAACAACTGAAAATTTCCGGCAGGTAGCGACGCCAGATCATGCCGTGGCTGGGCGCAATCACTTCTATCTCCAGACCGGACAGCGCGGCCAGGGCTTTTTTTACGTTTTCTCCGTAAGGCATGACAATATTGGCGTAGTATTTGGCCGCTTCCTCGCGAAGGATGTCCCAGCCAACTTCCGAGTCGAAACGCCGGCTGTCGGCTATGTGCTGCCCAAAGGCGTCGTTGGACAGAAGCAGCTTTTCTTCCGCCAGGTAGGTGACCATCGAATCGGGCCAGTGCACCATGGGGACGTGGAAAAACTGCAGGGTTCTACCGCCGAGGTCCAGCGTTTCACCCGTTTTGACCGTCTTAAAAGGCCAGTCCTTTTTGTAGTGACGCGACAAACCCTTTTCCCCCTGCGGCGAAGTAATCACTTCGGCCCGGGGGGCTATTTCCAGAAGCAGGGGCAGGCTGCCCGAATGGTCCATCTCCACGTGGTTGGCCACAATACAGTCAATCCTGCCGGGATCGACCAGTTGACCGATACGGGAGAGCATTTCTCCGAAGTGGGTTTGCTTTACCGTGTCTACCAGGACGTTCTTTCCGCCCGTGATCAGATAGGCGTTGTAAGTCGTCCCGCGGGGCGTAAGGTAACCGTGAAAATCACGTATGTCCCAGTCGACTGCTCCTACCCAGTACACCGAGGGTTTTATTTCCACCGGCTGCATATTTACCTATTCCTCCTTCTCAAACATGTCTTTGGCCGCTCCGCAAACAGGGCAGGTCCAGCTTTCAGGCAGTTGTTCAAAAGCAGTGCCGGGAGCGATCCCGTTTTCCGGGTCCCCTTTTTCCGGATCGTAAACGTAACCGCATACAGTGCAGCGGTAGGAGGCGTGTTTTATTTCCGCGGCAGGCGCCGGTTTTTCGGCCGCGGGAAGGGGAGCCGCTTTGGGCGCGGAGCCCCGCTTTACCTGGTGGTAATAGGCGTAAGTCATGGGCGGCTCGTTATTGAAAACAGATGCGTTCTTCACATCGGCCAAAAAAACGGTATGGCTGCCTGCATCCAGTTCCCCGGTCACCACGGCTTCGATAAAAGAGCAGGTATGACTGAGAATATAAGGGAGACCGACGGCACTCATCCTGTACTCAAAATTCGCACCGGCAAATTTATCTTCCTGCCGGCCCGATTTAAAGCCGAAATGTCCTATCAGAGACAGGGGAGCGCTCTGGGTCAGGACGGAAACCGTAAAAACCCGGCTTTCTTTTACGAACTCGTGGGTCAGGTTCTGCTTGTTGAGGCTGATTGCAATGCTGGCCGGCTCGCCGGAAACCTGGAACACCGTATTGGCGATCTGTCCGTTGAACCGCTCCCCCTTTTTCCCGCAGATAACGTACAAACCGTAGCTCAAATTGAACAAAGCCTTCAAGTCCAATAAAATCCCCTCCTCAAATTCACAATTCTGCAGCCCCCGCGCAGGCGGCGCCTTTGTATGGTTCCCCGCTCACTCAGCCATTCTTCTCAAAGCCTCGAGGTCCTTGATTTTCACCGATGACCTGTGAAATTCTATGATTCCCTCATCCCTCAACCTGCCCATCTCGCGGGAAAGCGAGGGGCGGGAGACGTTCAGGAAATCCGCGAGTTCGTCCCTTTTCAGCGGCAGCATGAACATGTTCCTGCCCGTCTTCTGGTACTGTTCGAGCAAAAAAGTGCTGATCTTTCCCCGCATACTCTTAATGGACAGGTACTCGACCATTCTGCCGAGCAGAAGCGCCTTGCCGGATACAATTTTGAGCATGTTCAAGATGAGCTGCTTGTGGCTCGCGCAAGCCTTTTCGCAGCTGCCGGCCAGCTTGCCCGGCGGCAGGAACATCACCGTGCAGGGCCTTCGCGCCGTCACCGTGGCGGGCCACACGCCGCTTCCCGAAAACGCGGCCATCTCGCCGAACATCTCCCCGGGGCCGTTCACCGACATGACGATCCGGTTGCCCGCCGCATTTTCCCTGGTAACCACCACCTCGCCGGAGAGTACTATGCCCAGGCCGGTAATATCCTCGCCCGCGACGGTCACCCACTCGTTTTTCCTGTAGCTGCTCACTTCCGGGTTCAGGCATGCGAGCACGGCATCCAGCTCATCCGGGCTGATTCGTTCAAACAGGACGCACTCCGACAGTATCTTCGCCCATTTCTGCATTATTTCCGCTCACCTTGCAAATTAGTAACCGCAGTTACTAACTTTCCGTTCCCTATATAGTAAAATAAGTTCGAAACTATCGCAAGAGAAAAAAGGAGGTTTTTCAGGTGAAAAGGAAGATTGTCAAGATAGACGAAGACAAGTGCAACGGATGCGGACTCTGCGTCAAAGCCTGCCACGAAGGGGCCCTGGAGCTTGTAAACGGAAAGGCGAAGCTTGTTTCCGAAAGCTACTGCGACGGCCTTGGAGCCTGTCTCCCGGAATGTCCGGCCGGCGCCATCACCATTGAGGAGCGCGAAGCGGCGGCGTTCGACGAGGAAGCCGTGAAAAAACAAATGGAAGCAAAACACAGTCAAATACCCGAAACACTCGCCTGCGGATGTCCAGGCGCCCACGCCGGGACAATCGAGAGAAAGGCGGAAGCGGTGTCCGGAGCCGCAACCGCAGCGGCGGAACCCGCGCCCGCGGCATCGCAGCTTCGCCAGTGGCCCTGCCAGATCAGGCTGGTGCCGGCCGGCGCTCCCTACTTCGACCGCGCCCACCTGCTTGTGGCCGCCGACTGCACCGCCTATGCCTACGCCAACATCCACCATGACTTCATGCGCAACAAAATCACCGTTATCGGCTGCCCGAAGCTGGACAACGCCAACTATGCGGAAAAACTGACCGAAATCTTGAAGGCGCACGAAATAAAAAGCGTCACCGTGCTCCGCATGGAAGTTCCCTGCTGCGGCGGCATAGCGAACGCGGTAAAACAGGCGCTCATAAACAGCGGCAAAATGATACCGTGGCGCATCGTCACCATCTCCACCGGCGGAAGCGTAGTGGAGGACTGAGACGGCCGGGTGATGGAGATCACGAAGGCATTTTGTTGAAAACTCCGGCGACGGAGTTTTTTTCTTCCAAAAACAGAAATCCGGGAACTTCACCCGGTAAAAGACTTATTCCTTAAAAAACCTCCTTAATACAAGAAGTATCCAGAAAATTGAGCAACCGCGTCTTGTGAAGCTCGCTGCCGCAAAATAGCGACGTGTCAACGAAGATGGTTCCATCGTCCATATTCGCAAGTCCGTACGTTACAGGAAGTGTTTCTACACGACAGGATAAACTCCTTCAGAAAAAACGACGCTAAAACAATCCCGTATTCTTCTTTTATTATTCCGGTTTCAAACGTATCGGGCACAGTTATCGCAGGGACGAATAAATCACCTGCCCGCGCGTCGGGCGGGACAGGGTAGAAGATCATTCTTCCCTCTGCATAACCCCGTCGCCGCCGACAGTTGCAGTGACGGTTCGCACAGCCGGCAGGGGCTTGCCGGCCAGCTTGTCAAATATCGCGTTGATCACCTTCACCTCGATGCCCGCAAAACCGCTGTCAAGAAACTCATAGCAGCCCCCGTTCGTCATAAAGATCACCCCGGCGTTCTCCCCGGCACTAAAGTACATGTCGCTCAGCAGGCCGCACGCCTCACCCGGATGGCCCCGCAGCCTTCTGCCCGCCAGAGCGTCGGTTATGTGAAAACCGAGCCCCATGTACCTGAAGAGTCCTCCCAGCCCGTACCCGTACCACTGCATCCGGTGCATCAGATCCGCAGTGCGCCTCTGCAGGATGCGCACACCGCGGTAAACTCCCCCGTTCATATGGGCGATCAGAAATTTGGCCAGATCCGGCACACTTGAACGCACCGCCCCCGCCGGACCGATATAGTAGTTTCCAGGCGGCAGGGCGTACTCTTTCCGCGGCGGCCTTGCGCCCGACGGGAAATAGTCGCAGGCGGGGGAGTATTTCCCGTCCCCGGTCGTTTCATACAGAACCGCAATTTCGCCGAAGTTCACAATATCTGAAACATTGTAACTCGCATCCATTCCCAGAGGTCTGAATATGTGCCCGGCGGCGTATTGGTCAAAACGCTCCCCCGAGATTACCTCAACCAGGGCTCCGATTATCCCGTATCCAAAATTCGAGTAGACAAACCCGGCTCCCGGCATGAAGCCGCCCCAGGTCAACTCACTGTACGCTTTGCCGCCTGGAGCCAGAAGGTCCTTTAAAAGAGGCGGCGGGGCTGAACCCAAAGCCGTCTCGTAGCCGCCGGAATCCAAAATGCCGGACGTATGCGTAAGAAGCATCCGGAATGTTATCTTAACGTCCGGATAACGCGGATTTCTGACCGGATAACCCAGATAAACGCCAATGTCGTCCTCAAGGCTGAACAGGCCGCGTTCCCAAAGCTGCATTAAAGCCGTAGCGGTTACAGCCTTGGAAACAGACGCGATCCGGAAAACCGTTGCCGGGGTGGCCAATTTTCCTTTTTCCAGGTCAGCCCACCCGTAACCGTTTGCCCAGACCACCCGGCCGTCTTTTATAAAAGCGGCGGAAACCCCGACGATTTTGCTTTCATACATGCGAGCCAGGATTTCCCTGTCCAGTTTATCTTTTGGAACGTTTACATAAGGCCTGAAAGGAACGCCCCGGGCCGGGGCGGTTTCAACAAAACAGGGATACACACCGGAGCCGGAGCCGGCGCTGTTCCTCATGCCCCGCCGCGACTCGCTAAAATTTCCAAGACCTTCCCGGAACAACCCGCACCCCTCCTGGATATTATCCCGGTATACCGGATTTTTTTAAACTATGCCGGCGATTGACAACTTGAGCCAGTCCGGCCGGCTATCCATCTCAAAAATACCAAAAACCCGGCGCACGGGAGACAGACCAATGTAAAACTTTAAGAAAAGTATGGATCCGAAAATTGGCAAAGTTAATAGAATGTAGTTCGAGATTTTTAGGAGAATATACTGGCCTATAAGCCATCCTATTACCTCATTGCGATTTTAAATTGGAAATGGCTGCTTTTAATAATTTAACATGAGAAGCCATATGCCTTAATTGGTCACATGCAGATCTGCCAGGAGTGCATGGCAGCACTTACTCGGCCAATTGCCTCAATAAATTTCTATGAATATTAATATCAGGCACACCATCACGGTATTCGCTATCCATCAGATGAAGCTGCCGTTTAATTATAGCCCTCATTTGTTTAGCCGGATTAAGACAATACTCGGAAAACTCCTCTAAATTTACATCTTTTACGGACTTAATATTGGGGAAAAACAGCTTCAAAAAACCGGTACAGATACGTTTAATCGCTTCTGTGTCACGGGTATCTGAACCCCTGGGCACATCCAGTAATTCATCAACAATAGCGCGGTAAATAATTTCATCACGTAAAGCGTGCATAATTTCGGAAAAATATTCAACATTGAGCGCCCATCCTTCGGCTTTCATATTTTCCCTCATTCGGGGTATGTTCCAGCCTTTTATAAATCCGTGAAAACGGTCCAGGAGCGCAGATTCCTGAAAAGCAACAGGTAACTCAGTAAACATATTGGCATTTTCATTCATTCTGTCATCAGAAATATTTCCCAAAAGAATTAAACCTGCTTCACCTTTGACTTCTTGTTCACCTATGTGAGACACCCCAGTCTCTAAATAACCTTTCAAGGCCCCTCTAACTTCATTAATATCAGGAAAACTTATGGTCTGTACTTCATCAAAAGCTACATAATCATATCTGCTGACCAACCCACCGCTTTTGCGGCTAATATCATAAAACAATCTGGCCCGGCTTATACTTCCACCGCTTACCAGCCATCCATATTTACTTATTTGAGACAGCAAATAAGACTTTCCTGTCCCTTTGGGGGCCAGTTCTACCAGGTTAACCCTTTTTTCAACAAAAGGCAGGAGGCGGCTTAATAAAGTCAGCTTTTGTTTAGTATCAAGAAAACCAATCGGATTATAATCAACAGCTAACAACAATACATCTATCCATTCTTCAAGAGAAAACTCCACCCGCATCTCTCTGAAAAAATCCAAATCCACTTTATATGGTTTGAAAGGTTTGAAATCGCATAAGTAAATTGCCCCGTCTTTATCTTTCCCGCTTAAGCCGATCGGGTTCCATTCACACTCAATAACACCCCAGGTTTCATGTGATGACAGCAGGTCTTCCTTATTCTGACGTAACACCCTGTCATGTACAATCGCTTCACTTTTACGGGATGGGAACCCCAGATCGGGCAGGCTGAATAGACCTTCCCCGGTTTTAACATCCAATTCCACGCGGATTTTCGCCAAAAATCTTACTTTTTGCCCACCTTTAATCATATTACTTTTTAACAACTCCCAGTCTTTTTCACCGGGAATATTCTTTTTAACATATTCTGACACTTCATCCATATTAACTTTTCCATCATTGCCGGCAAAGCGCATCACAAGCCAATCCCGCATATATGAAGGAATACTAAGAGAAGCAAAAAATTTATTTTGAGTCGGATGTTTATAAACCACCATATCCTGAAAGGCAAATCTCAACTTGTCCTGAATTATCGTCATGTCAGACACGGCTTAATATCACCTCATATTCCCAAATCATCCTCGATATAGCCTTTCATAACACTGAACTCAAATTCTTGTGCAAGTCTGTAATTACAATAAATTTTACCGGTATACCTTCCATTTTTAAAATCCACCAAAATAAAGCGCCACTTATCGGCAGTTAATTTTTCACCTCTCAACCACTGACCCGCCACCTTAAATTTTACATCTGATATTGCTCTGTTGCATTTTATTATCAGTTCACCTTTACCCCTCGGATTAATCCTTACAATGTCAGTAATGAGTTCAAATGTTGTTGTTACTGCTCGATCCGGTTTACGAACGGTAATTACAGGCACCAGGCATTCTTCCAGAGTGCCTCCTCCATGCACTTCCCCAGCGGATGTACCTGAACCTTCGAATTTCTCATGTATCAACATGATAGCTTTAGAACCGTCAAGTATCCACCCGCTGTCGGGTTGCGGCTGGTATTGCAGGCTGCCGACATTTCCATATCGCCCATATTGCTGTATCTCTACTCCTTCCGGTGCTTTGACCTTTCCGGCTTTATCTGCAAATCTGCTTAAACCGTGATCGGCGGTAAGTATAACACAATCATAACGCTGGGTTAACGCAATAATTTTGTCAACATTTTTTTTAATTACTTCAAAAGCTTCTATTAAAGCATTGGGAAACCTGTAATCATAATGGTGCGCTATATTATCCAGGCCGCGTTCCACTTCGTCATTTTCACCCCAACACCTGTTTGCTTCTGTTGTAGTAGGCAGATTCGACCTGGCGACCTTAACATCAATTTCCAAATCACCTTTTTTCATCAGCAATTGGGCAATTAATCCGGTCCATTCCAATCCCAAGCCATCTACCCATAATACTTTTTTTGAATCAGCATTTATCTGAGTCAGTATTTCTTCACGAGACGGATAATTCCAGATCAATTGTTTCTCCGCGCCTTCCCGTGCTTTTGTTGCCAGTTCATTATTTAATTGATCAGTCAACCGGCACCTTATATATAAATTAAAATATTCGTTCAGAAAATCATCTTGAAAATCAACTGACATTAGATACCAAGCCAATTCTGGATAGACGCATTCCAATTTTTCCCGCCATGATATTTCATTAACTTTTGATAGCAATAGATTTTTAATACATTTTATAATATTACATCTTTCTTCCTCCGAAATATCAGTCAAAACAACGAGTTTATCCAGGTCATCAGTCAAGCTTTTAAACTTGTCCCAAAATTCGACGGGCATATGATTTATTCCAAGGAAATGCAATAACTCTTTTCTTTCTTGTATCAGCATGATACTTTTCCCGGCTGAAAAAATCCCTAAAGCAATATCCTGAGCTAACAAGTTTACCCCTGAACTTTTTTGCATAACATGATGAAGGTAGGTTCCAGGCTCGGTTTTCTTTTTGCTCCACAACCAGACTAACCAGCGCGTATCTTCTCTAAATTTTTTCCATAACGCAAAAAGCTGACCGGGGTTATACTCCTTAAATCCAACCAGCCGGCTTGCCAGTTTATCAAAGCTTTCTCCACTTTGTACATTGGTTGCCAGCCATTCCCACTGAGCAGCATTACCCCATTCCTGGCGTAGATCTTCCCAGAAGCAATTTTCCCGTACAAAATCAAAACCTGAAGAATACATGCGGACGCGAAAATCACTCCTAATCTGCTGTGCCGGTAAATAAGGAGCCCATTTTGTCACCAGCCACACCTTTTGAGATCCACCGTGTTCCCACAATTCAAGGTAACTTTTAATCCCCGTTTTAACGTAATTATCCCATATTCCGGCACTACGGAAAGGAGCCACAATAACTTCTACGCGGTCTTCCCCATGTATTGCCCAGACTTCAGGAAGATTCCCCGCCCTGTAGCGTATTATCTTGTTTAATTGATTATTAAGAATATCTCCGGCCATCAAAAGCGGCACATATACCCGCGCTACATTCCCCGCAGGCCACTCGGCCAGATAGCGGATTATTTCGCCGTTTTCAGGATAAAGCCTTGCGCATTCCGCAATAGGGCAGATCATTATGAGTTTGCCGGAACCCGCTACGCTTTTTAAAGCTCCGAGTATGCTTTGGTTATCCGGAAAAACATCTTCACCGCTGCATAAAGCGGATAAACGAATATTCAGGTCAACCTCATAATTCAGCTTTGATATAAGCTCTCTCCAAATCTTTTGATCTTGAACCGTTATAAACCTGGTGGCAAAACGATTTTTTTCATTTTTTTCCTGCCGCAAATGATCAATCAAACTATTTACTTCCGAGAAAAACATATTTCTTATCTCCTCGAAAAGGCTTTTTCCCGCCCCACGTGTTGCAGTAATCTTGCGCCAACAACAGCATCTTCAGCTAATTGTTTGACAAACTCTTTAATATCCGCCGCCGGGAAATCATCAATAATCTTGACAACCTTTTGATATGCTGTTTTTTTGTAATGCTTTCCTACCCAATCCCGTACCAGCCGGTTAATTTCACCTAATCTCAGCGGCCAGTTATATACATTTCCCTTAAGCGACTGATAAATAAAGTCCTGCAAATCGGCAACCATACCGGTCTGTTCAACCAGACCGGCATAATCCCCGGCCGCAACTTTAATGAACTGCGTTTTAACAAACGAATCATTATTTAAAACGGCAATCTCATCTTTATTAGTTTCAACATAACGAATTATTTCTTCAATCTCCTGATTGGACAGTCTTTCAACCGCCCCGGCCTTTTGCAGAAAGGTATGATGACTGTTGCCTTCTAAAACCCACTGGACCGGAATACGCTTTTTCTCGCTCCAGTCAAAAGGAGACCTGGTCCCGGTGAGATCCCGCCAGAGATTCTTGAAATCCTTAATTCTCTTTTGTTTTGATTGAGCCCTGAGAGCGTTAATAATTGCTTCTTTTACATAACTTTCGTCAGATGCCCCTGAAAGGTCCGGTAAAGCCTGGTACAGCGCTTCGATGTCGCTATCAGCGAGCTCAGTCCCGCAATACTTGACTGTAAGCCGGGCAAGCAATTTAAATTCATCCTTAAGTAATGTCCTTAATTCTCCCAGGTGATTGCGGATTTGGTCAGGATAAAACTTAAACTGCCGAATATTAATGTCGGGATGATTGACAAGGTTGTGAAGAAAATCCACCAGCTCTGCAATGTAAGGAGGTTGATTTACTCTGTATATAAAGAACGGAAATTTGCTCTTCAACCGCCCCGTCCGGAAATAATGCCTCGCTTCATTTATGTTTTTAGCGGCAGTTCCACTTAACTGATTTAAAGCTTCAACCAAATCGAGCTCAAGGACAACATCCGGCAATTTCTCCTTTACTCTTTCCTGCTGCCAAAGCCACACTTCTTCATTTAGCAAACCTTTCAATTTCGCGGTTACCTGGGATACATCAAGATTAAGAGTTTTTAATAGCGCTTCCAGCCGCTCTTCCTGGCTGAAGCAGAATAATTTCAAACCTTCCTGCAGGTTTCTTCTATTTATGAGCATTGTTAAATCCCGTTGCGCCGGCTTTACGCGCACATATACTTCCTCTAATTTCCGGTCATCCATCGCATCCTGGTTTAGGTCAAGCATATCCTCAATTGCCTCGATTGCCCCGCAGATACTATTTTTAAAAGAGCTGTCACCATGCTCCCTAAAAACATAGTGATTTAACGCCCACAGGGGATATCCAACCTGGCTTATGAAAGCACGGATATTTTTTCTCGCTTCTTCCGGATAAGATGCCTTTTCCAGATCAAGGTTAAAGATTTCCCGGATCATCTGACAAAACTTTTCTGCCGCGTCCGACATTTTCCGGATTGAATAGTTTTCCGACAAACGGGCGCTTTTCATGACAGCATCGATTATTTCCGCCAGTTTGTTCGGGTTAAGCGGATATGAGCTCATCCCGTCCGAATAGTAATATCCGCTGGCATAATCTCTCAATAAAAAGGCGAACAGCAGAATACCTATTGGCGAAGGCATCAAACCAAACGGGGGCTCCTCCATTCCCTCCCACAAGGATTTCAGGTTAAAACTTGACGATTCTTTTATGACGCTTGTTATTTTTAATTTCATCCTTCCCAACGGGTGATCGGGCCGGTCATACAATATCCTGCTGTCCTCCCACAGCCCCTGACTCTTCAGCTCATCCACCACATCCTTGTATGGTCTTGATACGGCAGAAGCCACTTTAAGCCCGATTTCGGCGCCGGTCTTACCCCAGGCGCTGGTATATAAAGTCCTGACTTTGCTCAAGTTTTCCGGACCGTAAGGAAATACCAACATACAAATTTCGTCCAGATAATCGGCTATGGCGTCGCTACCGGCCAGCTCAGCTTGTTTTCCCCGGAAAAATGCGCGGAACCTGCCGGTTTTTATTTCTCTAATCCAGTCGGTGTTCATTGTTACGGCTTTGTTTTCATAGACACGCTTGTTGTTTGTGTCCCGCACATCTTCAGCGTAGCGGCCCTTGGCGCGACATTCCATCCATTCCTGCCAGCGTTTTTTTCCGAAGGAAGATTGGGCAATGATAATGACATGGCTGGTCAACTCCCTGGAGATTTCACTGGCTTTTTGTTCCGTATCGATTAAATGCTCGTCTTCCTGGGCCAGCACCATCACCACAGCGATCTCAAAAGCTCTTTCAACGTCCTGGACAGCCCGCTCACCCCGTTGTTTTAATTCCTTCGCCGAAATCATTTGCACGGGATGACGTTTTTCTCCCGCTCCCTGTAACGGTATCAAATTTTGCAAGTCAAATGCATAATGAGCTGTTTGCCCGTCAGGATTAATCATTTTTTCAAAGCTCAGGTTCTTTTCCACCCATTCCCGCTCTCTTTTCAGTTTTTCCTGGTCAATGGTCATGGTCGGGATTATATACTCGCAGTCACTGCCCAAGGCCAAGGGATGCATAATACCCTTCGAGCAGAGTCCATCCGCTATCTGAGGCATTCTCTGATTGAGTTCCGTACCCAAAAACATCCTTTGCAAAATAGACAAAGAAGGCTTGAGCAACTTGTTCGTGCCGCCTGTCTGCCGCCACAAAGCCGTTAATAGCAGCATGACCCGGAAAACAGGCAGTTCGTCTTCTGAAGCCAGGCTGCTTTTAACAGTATTATAGTAAGTCAAAACATCGTTGATGGAATCCGCTGCCTCAATTTTGGTATTCTCAAAAAAATACTCCCAAAGAAAATCGGGCGTCAGCCAGTACCAGGCATTCCGGGGATAATTGTTGATAAACCATTGAAAAGAACTCGGCTCTTCCGTTTTCAAAAACTGAAACAAAGTGCGCTGGCTGGAGCTGTACAGGCTGGATATTGTCGCCAGAAGGTAGGCTGTAAAAGGATGGATCGGCGCCAGTGATTTTATCTCTTCCTTGCGGACACTCTCCCCTAAAAGGTTAATATAAACCATTATCCTGTTTACCTGTCCCCACAGACTATCCCGGCGGTTTTCCCATTCTTTTTTTGTCCCGGGATGCGCTTCAATAACATTGCCGATTAGCCGGTAAGCCGTCACCGGAGACATTTCCAACTGGCAATTATGGAACCTGTCCAACAGTTTTTGCCTGGTGTCCTCGTCGATGCGGGCAAACTGGTTTAAGGCCCGGTGGGTGACCAGAAGCATGTAAAAGGGCATGCCGGCGGCGGCCTGGGCCAATTCCTGCAAAGAGGTTACCGGAACATTGTTGGCGAAAAACTCGGTAAACTCATCCCAGATAAAGATAATACCCTGTAAGTCGTTTCCAGCAATTACTTCTTTTATCCAGGCCTTGACATCATCGGGCGTGTCGGCAAGGCTGATCCCTTCCTCCTCCATTATCTGGGCCACTTTTTCCCCCATGACCATGTCCCCGGTCCGCAGCCGCTCCATGACCTCCCAGGCGTCATTCACAGTCATAAACCTGCTGCGATACTTGTCAAAGGCCCATTCCCAGTTGAAAAAACCTCCTGAAAGCTTTTCCAAAACAGCGTCAAGAATTCCCCGGCTGAAAGCGCTTTTAAGATTTTGTGCTCTTAACTGTTCCTTAACAGCCTCCTGAATTTCCACCAGCAGGCGGCGGCTGGAGGTGATGTGAGCCGATGAGGAGCGGTAGATCACCAGATAGCGGTTGCGCTCCCGCAAGGCCTTGAACCTCAGCCAAAGGGGAGTGATTATCTGGTGTTTTTTAAAATAATCCTCGATCTCGGAAATATCATCCTCCAGCAAGTGCTTCAGCACAAAAGAAGCAAATGTCTTTCCCGTTCCATAAGCGCCGGTCAGCCACAGGGAACGGTTGTCCCCGGTGCTTGAACGTTCCAGCGCCTTGATCAGTTTCTGCAGGATATCGTACATGGCGTTGTGAGGGATAAAAGACTTCCAGTTGCCCCTGTGGTTTTTATCCACTTCGGCCGAGAAAACTGGAATAAATTCCTTGCTTACCGCAAGGTAGTCAGAATACTGCCACATTCCCACCACTCCCTGTCCAGGTTCCGGATGATCATTCCTGTCTCGTTTAGCTCCAAACCTGCCGGCTGCAGGTCAAATAGTCTCGCCAGCACGTCCTCCCTGCCGCAGCCAAAAACGGTCCAGGGCCAGACCAGGTCGTCATCCCAATTAAAATACGGCCGTCGTTCCTTTAAATACAACCTGCCCACGGCCATCATGATGGCGGAGTCAGTTGGCACCATGCCGCGCCTGGTCACCCGCCGGGGGCGCCTTCCGCTCACCTCGCCCTGGCCCAGTTCACGTCCCACCGGCGTACGCTCCAGCAGTCCGGCCAGTTCCAACACCGCATTGGAAATTGTTCTATTTGCCAGTGGTACAGCGGCCTGCAAAAGGGAACGCAATTCGCTCGTGGTCCGCTCCCCCGGCCCCAGGCGCGCATACCAGCAAGCCGTGGGGAA
>DAOOVD010000059.1:0-13537 GCA_035369845.1 Bacillota bacterium
CGTTCACGTTTTTTGGTTCTGGCTACGCGACGCGCCATTTAATAACCTCCTTACTATTTCTTTCTGCGGACGCCCACAGTTTTACGCGGACCCTTGCGCGTCCTGGCGTTGGTCTTGGTGCGCTGCCCGCGCACGGGCATGCCCCTGCGGTGCCGCAAACCCCGGTAACTTCCAATTTCTATCAGGCGCTTGATGTTGAGAGCCACTTCACGCCGGAGATCGCCCTCCACCTTGTAATGTTTCTCGATGATATCACGCAGCCTGTTAATCTCTTCTTCGGTCAGATTCCTCACCCTGGTGTCCGGGTTGACGTTGGTGCGGGACAAAATTTCCTGTGATGTGGGCTTGCCGATACCGTAAATATAGGTAAGGGCTATCTCCACCCGTTTGTCTCTTGGCAAGTCAACGCCTGCTATTCGCGCCATGAATCAATTTACACCTCCTACCCCTGAACCTGTTTGTGTTTTGGATTGTTACAGATTATCATGATTTTGCCCTTCCGGCGTATGATCTTGCACTTTTCGCAGATGGGCTTAACTGATGGCCTTACTTTCACCGTCAAATCCTCCTTGTCTGCAGTCGTCAGTCGTCAGAGTTCAGACACCGGATCATGCCGGCGCTTTTTTTATAAACCTGCACACCGCCGCCCGTCAATACCAAAAGACAAAAAAGCTCCTCTTTTGCGCACACCCTGAAAAAGAATATCCGTCTGCATATGCAAAAACATTGCCGGCACGAGTTGCGCGTCCATCTGACATCTGACGGCTGACGTCTGACGCCTTTACTTGTACCTGTACACAATGCGTCCGCGGGTCAAGTCGTAAGGGGAAAGCTCAACCATTACCCGGTCGCCTGCAAGGATACGGATGAAATTCATCCTGATTTTCCCCGAGACGTGAGCCAGCACTTTGTGACCGTTCTGGAGCTCGACGCGAAACATCGCGTTCGGCAGCGGCTCGATCACTCTTCCCTCGACTTCAATAACATCCTGCTTTGACATTAGTAACCCGGCCAACCTCCTTACCTTCAAAATGGACACTGCAGATTTTCAACAAGATACTTTAACTCTTTCCGGACATCTGTGTCGGTGATCCTCTTGCCGTTCTGAAATTTTTCTGCAATTTCGCCCGCTATTGCGCCGTAAAATTTCAGGTGCCTGACGTTTTTTCTCTTGGGGTTTTCCACTTTTCTTCCTTCCCCGTCGGCCAGGAGCACCCTGGACTCGCCCTCCATGCCCACTACCAGGTAAAACCTGCCGCTGTCCCTTCCCTGTATGGAACAGACCAGGCGGCCTATTTGCACAGCATCATCCATCATCCAAAAACCTCCGCATTGGGTCGTGAATTTTCCGGACCGTGAGATATTCAGCCGCGGACCGCAAACCTCCCGGCCGCAAATCACGTAACCAGCGCTCACCCGGTTCGGGCCGCCCCGCGGCGCGGAGCGCCGTACGCCGCCGGACGCAAAGCGGTTCGCCGCCGGGCGGGGTGCCGTCCCCCGCCTCCCGCGTCCGGCTCCTTACACCCTTGTCAGTATCTCCGGTTCGTCATCGGTGATAGCGATCGTATGCTCGAAATGGGCTGACAGCTTTGAGTCTAAAGTTACTACCGTCCAGTTGTTTGAAAGAGTTTTTACCTCGTATGTGCCCATATTGATCATCGGTTCAATTGCTAATGTCATCCCCGCTCTCAACCTGGGGCCCCTGCCCGGCTTGCCGAAGTTGGGCACCTGCGGCTCCTCGTGCATTTTCCTGCCGATCCCGTGCCCCACATAATCCCTGACTACCGAATATCCGTAACTTTCGGCGCAGGTCTGGATTGCGTGCGAAATATCGGAAAGCCTGTTGCCGCCCCTGGCCTGTTCTATTCCCTTGTAGAGTGATTCCTCGGTGGCCCTCAAAAGGGCCAGAGCTTCGGAGCTTACGTCTCCAACCGGCAGGGTAACGGTGCTGTCGCCGAAATAGCCGTTTATTCCCGCCCCGATATCAATACTGATAATATCTCCATTTTCCAGTTTCCTTAAACTGGGAAGGCCGTGCACCACCTCTTCGTTCACCGAGGTGCAGATAGTGTACGGGTAGTCGTAGAGCCCTTTGAAACCTGGTTTTGCGCCGGACTTGACGATAAAGTTCTCCGCCAGCCGGTCCAGTTCCAGGGTGGTGACTCCAACCCTCACCGCCTTGGACAGTTCGGCCTGGGTCCTGGCCACCACGCGACCCGCGTCCCGCATATAGGAAAGCTCTCTTTCGGACTTGCAGGTAATCAACGGGCCCACCTACTTGATGAAACCCTGGTAGCTCCGCATCAAAAGATGCGATTCGACCTGTTTCATGGTATCCAGCGCCACACCCACGACAATCAGGAGAGCCGTTCCGCCGAAATAAATGTTGGGAATTCTGGTGGCCAGCAGCACGAAGTTGGGCAGAATGGCTATGAGCGCAAGGAACACGGCTCCGGCCATGGTTGTTTTGTTCATTATTCTGCTGATGTACTCCGCCGTGGGCCGCCCGGGCCGCAGTCCGGGAATGAATCCGCCGTACTTCTTTATATTGTCGGCCACGTCGGTAGGGTTCATGACGACGGCGGTGTAAAAGAACGTGAAACCGATGATCAGCAAGGCGTACACAATGGTATGGGCCGGAGTCGCCCAGCCGAAATATTTTACGTAAAAAACCGACGGGGCTGAACTGGAAAACCAGCGCGCAATCGTTTCGGGGAACATCAAAAGCGAAGAGGCGAAGATAATCGGCATCACCCCGGCCTGGTTCACCCTGAGCGGCAGGTGGGTGGTCTGACCGCCGTAAATCCTGCGCCCCACCGCGCGCTTTGCGTACTGTACCGGAATGCGGCGCTGGCCTTCCTGAATGGCCACGACGCCCGCTATCACCAGGACGCCGATGACGACCAGGGCCACGAGGCTCAGTATATTGATCGTTCCCGCGTTCAGATATTCGAAAAGCCTGGCCGCTCCGGCAGGCACTCTCGACACAATGCCTGCGAAGATGAGCAGCGAAATGCCGTTGCCTATTCCTTTTTCGGTAATCTGCTCGCCCAGCCACATCAGGAAGGTGGTCCCCGCCGTGATGGTGAGGGCGGTTATGATATAGGTCAGGATACCGGGGTTATAAAGCGACCCGCGGACGCCCACCACCATGCCGAGGCCCTGGATGAAAGCCAGCACCACGGTCAGGTAACGGGTGTACTGGGTGATCTTCTTACGCCCCTCCTCGCCTTCCTTGGCCAGCTTCTCGAGATGCGGGATCACGACGGTGAGAAGTTGCAGAATGATTGAGGCGTTGATGTAGGGAGTTATCCCCATGGCAAAAACAGCGAAATTTTTCAAGGCCCCGCCCGAAATAACGTCAAAGAAGCCGAAGATTAGTCCGCTGTTCACCAGTTCGGCAAATTTGTCGGCGTTCACTCCCGGTATCGGTATGTGCGCCCCCAAACGGAAAATGAAAATCATGCCCAGAGTGTACAAAAGTTTTGTTCTCAGCTCTGAAACTTTCAAGGCGTTCTTTAAACTTTCAAGCACCTAAATCACCTCTGCCTTGCCGCCGGCCGCAACGATCTTTTCCTCCGCCGACTTGCTGAAAGCATGGGCCTGTACGGTAAGGGGCCTGTCGAGATTCCCTTTCCCGAGTATTTTAACGCCGTCCCCGACTTTTCTAACCACCCGCGCCGCCAGCAGCGTTTCAGGGGTTACGGTGGCGCCGCTCTCAAAACGGTTCAGCCTGCCGACGTTCACCGCAATTATTTCCCTGGCAAACATGGCGTTGGTAAAGCCGCGCTTGGGCATCCGGCGCTGCAGCGGCATCTGGCCGCCCTCAAAACCGGGACGCACCCCGCCGCCGGAACGGGACTTCTGCCCCTTGTGCCCGCGGCCGGCCGTTTTGCCCAGCCCGGATCCGATGCCCCGCCCCTTGCGGGTCGGTTTTTTCCTGGCTCCCGGAGCCGGCTTCAATTCATGGAGTTTCAACGGTCACACCTCCCTCAGGCTTCTTCAACTTTAAGCAAATGAGACACTTTGTTGACCATGCCCCTGATCTGCGGAGTGTCTTCTTTAATTACCGATTTGTTCAATCTGGTCAGGCCGAGGGTGCGCACGGTGACCCTCTGGTCTTCGGGGCGGCCGATCAGGCTCCGGACAAGGGTTATTTTCAGCTTGGCCATGTTATCCCTCCCAGCCCATCAATTCTTCCACCGTCTTTCCTCTCAGGCGGGCCGTCTCTTCCGGGGTTTTAAGGCTTTTCAACGCTTCCATGGTCGCCCGGACCATGTTGTTGGCGTTGTTTGAGCCAAGGGACTTGGTGAGGATGTCCCGCACCCCGGCCAGTTCTAGAATCGCCCGCACCGGGCCGCCCGCGATCACGCCGGTGCCGGGGGCCGCCGGTTTGAGCAGGACCTTGCCGGCGCCGAACTCCCCGACAACTTCGTGGGGAATCGTCGTACCGGAAAGAGGAACTTTTATCATCGATTTTTTGGCGTCTTCGATACCTTTGCGAATGGCTTCCGGCACCTCGCCGGCCTTGCCCAGTCCGGCTCCCACGTGCCCGTTGCCGTCGCCTACCACCATCAGGGCGGAGAAGCTGAACCTCCGGCCGCCTTTGACCACCTTGGCGACGCGGTTGATGAACACAACTTTCTCCGAAGTTTCCAGTTTGCTGGCGTCAATTCTTGCCATCCATTTCCCTCCTTAGAACTCCAGCCCGCCTTCCCGGGCCGCGTCAGCCAGGGCTTTGACCCGTCCGTGATACATGTAGCCCGCCCGGTCGAAAACGACCTGCCTGATACCGGCCGCCACCGCCTTTTTTGCCAGCAGCTTGCCGACTTCCACAGCCGCAGCCGTATTGCTGCGCGAGGCAAGCTTTTGTTTCAGCTCGGGCTCAAGGGTGGAAGCGGAAACAAGAGTGGCGCCTTTGGTATCGTCAACGATTTGCGCGTAGATGTTCTGCAGGCTGCGAAATACGTTCAGCCTGGGCCGCCCGGGGGTCCCCAAAATTTTTTTGCGGACCCTCAAGTGCCTTTTCTTCCGCAGGGATTTACGGTCTGGTTTTTTCAGCACTGCTCAGGTCACTCCTCCCTTACTTTTTACCCTTGGCGCCGGCTTTGCCGACCTTGTGCCTGATTTTTTCGCCCTCGTACCTGATGCCCTTCCCCTTGTAAGGCTCGGGCTCCCGGACCGAACGTATGGCCGCGGCCAGGGCGCCGACCTTCTCCTTATCAATGCCTTTGACGCTGATCCTGGTCGGTGCGGGCACTTCTATTTCAAGGCCCGGTTCCGGCTCGATTTCCACCGGGTGGGAATAGCCGACCGCAAGCACCAGTTTTTTCCCCTGCTTGGAAGCCCGGTAACCGACTCCCACCAGTTCGAGATTTTTTTGAAATCCGCTGGTCACGCCCACTACCATATTATTAAGAAGGGTGCGGGTAAGACCGTGCAGCGACTTGTGCAGTTTGTTGTCGGTGGGACGTTCGACCAAAAGCTTGCCGTCCTCGTGCTTGATGATCATTTCCCTGTGCAGCTCTTTCTCGAGCTGACCTTTGGGCCCTTTTATCTTTACGGTGTTTCCCTCAATCCTGACTTCAACACCGGAAGGTACCGGGATGGGCTGTCTGCCGATCCTGGACATGAATTACACCTCCTGTTGTCGCAACTACCATACGTAGCAGATTACCTCGCCGCCCAGGTTTTCTTTGCGCGCCCTGCTGTCGGTCATGATTCCCTTAGGAGTGGAGATGATTGCAATACCAAGCCCGCCCAAAACTTTGGGAATCTGGTCTTTCTTTACGTAAACCCTCAAGCCCGGTTTGGATATGCGCTTCAAGCCGGTAATCACCCGTTCTTTATTCGGCCCGTACTTGAGGTAGATCCGGATAATCCCCTGCTTTCCGTCGTCTATAAACTCGCAATCCTTGACAAACCCCTCGTCTTTCAAGATATCGGCAATCGCCTTTTTCACCTTCGACGCGGGAGCTTCCACTTTATCGTGATAAACCGTATTGGCGTTGCGTATACGGGTCAAGAAATCTGCAATGGGGTCAGTCATAACCATTCTATTGCTACCTCCTTCCTGCTCACCAACTGGCCTTGCGGATACCGGGGATTTCACCTTTATATGACAGCATCCTAAAGCAAATCCGGCAAATGCCGAACTTCCTCATGTAGGCATGAGGCCGGCCGCAGAGCTTGCATCTGTTGTGCTGCCGCACCCTGAACTTGGGCGGGCGGCTTGCTCTGATAATCATCGATTTCTTTGCCACTATCTCCCCTCCCTTTTCGGCAGCCGGCAGCCGGTTGCCCGCAGTTGGATTTCCTGATGGAAATCGCCTCCGGCGATTTCCTTCTTAAATCCGACTACCGACTACTGACTACCGACGACTTAATATTACGCCGCCCGGAACGGCGCTCCCATGAGCGTCAACAACTCTTTCGCCTCTTCATCGGTCCTGGCCGTGGTCACGAAGATGATGTCCATCCCGCGGATTTTGTCAATCTTGTCATAATCCACCTCCGGGAAAATCAGCTGCTCCCGGACGCCCATGCTGTAGTTGCCCCGCCCGTCGAACGATTTCGGCGAAATGCCGCGGAAGTCGCGCACCCTGGGCAGGGCTATATTGAACAGCTTGTCGACGAACTCGTACATCCTTTCGCCGCGCAGGGTCACTTTGGCGCCGACGGTCATCCCGGCGCGCAGCTTAAACGCGGCTATGGATTTCTTCGCTTTGGTCACCACCGGCTTTTGGCCGGTAATGGCCATCAGGTCGTTTACCGCCCCGTCGATAATCTTGGAGTTCTGTATCGCCTCGCCCAGGCCCATGTTTATCACAACTTTTTCCAGCCTGGGAACCTGCATGACGTTCTTGTAATTGAACTTTTTCATCATCGCGGGAATAATGTCTTTCCTGTATTTTTCCTTCAGTCTCGGCACCAACGCTACCTCCCTTGTCGGGCGCCCGTCTCCGGTCTTTCCAAGTATCCTGCACGGTAGCGCCCCGACGTCTTAAATCGATTCCCCGCATTTCTTGCAAATGCGGATTTTTTCCCCGCTTTCAAGAATTTTTTTGCCCACCCTGGTCGGGGAGTTGCACTTGCCGCAGAAAAGCATGACGTTGGAGCTGTGGATAGGCGCCTCCTTTTCCACTATGCCTCCCTGGGGCATCTTCTGGGTGGGCCGGGTATGGCGTTTTACTATGTTCACACCTTCAACGACCACGCGGTTCTTGTCGGGGATCACGGAAAGAATCTTGCCTTTCTTGCCGGCGCTCTTTCCGGTTATCACCAGTACTGTATCGCCTTTACGAACGTGGATTTTTGTTTTGGCCACGAACTTTTTCACCTCCTAATCACACAGGCCGCATGCCGCATGCCCGGCCGCAGGCGGTAACGCCCGGACCCGGTTGCCCTTACAACGCGAGAGCGCCCCGCGTCTTACGCCTTTTGCGGCATTTATACGCCGCATCCTCCTGATTGTTACGGCAGTGACTTCGTCACCGCCCGCCCCGGTTTTTTCCTAAAGAACCTCCGGAGCCAGGGAAACTATCCTCATAAAATCACGTTCCCTCAATTCCCGGGCAACCGGCCCGAAAATACGGGTGCCGCGCGGACTTTTGTCGTCCTTGATAACCACCGCGGCATTCTCGTCAAACTTGATATATGAACCGTCGGGACGCCGCACTTCTTTCTTGGTGCGCACCACCACGGCTTTTACGACGTCGCCTTTTTTCACGACACCGCCGGGCGCCGCTTCTTTTACGGAACAGATCACAATGTCGCCGACACTGGCGTAACGGCGGAGCGCCCCGCCCAGGACGCGTATGCACATCAGCCTGCGGGCTCCGGTGTTGTCAGCCACGTTTAATATAGACTGGACCTGAATCACAGCCGCAACCTCCCCAATTCACTTCTCGGTTTTAAATTTGCTCGGCCCTTTCCAGGATCTCAACAACCCGCCACCGCTTTTCCTTTGACAGGGGCCTGGTTTCCATGAGTTTAACCTTGTCGCCCATACGGCAGGAATTATTTTCGTCATGAGCTTTGAACTTCTTGGTACGGCGAATAATGCGCTGGTACAGGGGGTGCCTGACCAGGGTCTCGACTGCCACAACCACGGTTTTTTCCATTTTATTGCTTACTACTCTGCCGGTAAGCACTTTGCGCTTGCCACGCTGTTCCACCCAACTACCCCCTTTCTTTCCCGGCCGCACCCGGCTCAGGCCCTTACAATGCCCAACTCGCGTTCGCGGATAATGGTCTTTACTCTGGCAATCTTGCGGCGGCACTCTTTGAGCTTCATCGGGTTGTCAAGCTGTCCGGTCGCCCATTGAAACCTCAGTTTAAAGAGCTCATCCTTCGACTCTTCCAGTTTCCTCTTGAGCTCGTCATCGGTCAAATCCCTGAGTTCCTTAGCCTTCATTGACCTCACCCTCTTCCTGACGTTTGACAAACTTTGTTTTAATCGGAAGCTTGTGGGATGCCAAACGCATTGCCTCGCGGGCGACCTCTTCCGACACGCCCGCCAGTTCGAACATTATCCGGCCGGGTTTGACCACCGCCACCCAGTATTCCGGGGTGCCCTTGCCGGATCCCATCCGGGTTTCCGCCGGTTTTGCGGTGATGGGCTTATCCGGGAATATTCTGATCCATACCTTGCCGCCGCGCTTGATATGACGGGTCATCGCAATACGGGCGGCTTCTATCTGCCTGTTGGTAATCCAGGCCGGCTCCAGGGCCTGAAGGCCGTATTCGCCAAAGTTGATCTCCCTGCCGCCTTTAGCCTGGCCGCCGCCCGGACGGCCCCTGTGCTGCTTGCGGTATTTAACTCTTTTCGGTATAAGCATCTGCCCTATTCGCCTCCTTCACCGGCAGCCGCTTTCCCTCCCTTTGCTGGAGCTTTCGAGGGTTCGCTTTTGGCTTCCGGCAAAACTTCTCCTCTGTAAATCCACACTTTGACTCCGATCTTCCCATAGGTGGTGTTGGCTTCGGCAAAACCGTAATCTATATCGGCGCGCAGGGTGTGCAGGGGCACCTTGCCCTCGCTGTACCATTCGGTACGGGCTATTTCGGCGCCCGCCAGGCGGCCGCCGCAGGCGACCTTGATCCCTTTCGCGCCCATTTTCATGGAACGGGAAACCACCTGTTTCATGGCTCTTCTGAAGGCAATCCTTTTTTCGAGCTGGGCCGCCACGTTCTCGGCGACAAGCTGCGCATCCAGCTCGGGAACCTTTATCTCCACAATATTGACGTTGACCTGTTTGCCTGTAAGGCTCTCCAGTTGTTTGCGCAGGTTTTCCACCTCGGCGCCGCCTCTGCCGATGACAATCCCCGGCTTGGCGGTGTGGATAAAAACTCTGATCCGGTTGGCCGCCCGTTCTATCTGAACCCTGGAAATTCCCGCCGCAAAGAGTTTTTTCTTGATGAATTTCCTTATCCTGATATCCTCGTGCAGGAGGTCCGCGTAATTCTTTTTGTCGGCAAACCACTTGCCTTCCCAGTCCCTGATTATTCCGATCCTAAGACCTACAGGATTTACTTTCTGCCCCACGGAAAACTTATCCCTCCTCTTTCTCGGCAACAACCACGGTTATGTGGCTGGTACGCCTGCGCAGAATGTCGGCGCGCCCCATCGCCCGGGGCTGATAGCGCTTTAAAGTGGGCCCCTGATCCACGTAGCATCTTTTTATGAATAACTCGTCCCTGTTCATCTGCAGATTGTTTTCCGCATTCGCGGCGGCGGACTTCACCACTTTGGTCACCGCCGACGAGGCCCGCTTGGGCGTGTACCTGAGAATGGCGAGCGCCTCGTCCACTTTTTTGCCCCGGATGAGGTCCACCACTTGACGGACCTTGCGCGGGGACAGCTTTATGAACCTGGATACGGCTTTGGCCTCCATAATGTTAACCCCCTATCAGTCGTCAGCCGTACGTGCGGCGGCGCTTCTCCGAAATACCCGCTCGCGCCTTACGGCTTACGCCTATCTTCCTACGCTCCTCGTGCCTTTCGTGACGCCTGCGTCTTTACTTCAAGGCCGTCGATCTCTCGGTATGGTGGCCGTGCCCCCTGAAAACCCTGGTGGGGGCGAACTCTCCCAGTTTGTGTCCCACCATGTCTTCGGTAATATAAACGGGGACGTGCTTTCTGCCGTCGTGCACGGCAATAGTGTGGCCGACCATCTCGGGGAAAATGGTGGAGCGCCTCGACCATGTCTTGATCACCCTTTTTTCCCCGGTCTCATTCATCTTTTTTATTCTCGCCAGGAGCCGCTCCTCGCAATAAGGCCCCTTCTTCAATGAACGACCCAAAACTTTGCCTCCTCTCGTTTTGGTCGCAAGTCGTTGGTCGTTAGCCGTCCGCGAAATTCCGGCTGAACAAAATACCTTTCATGCTAACCACCAACCACCAACCACCAACCGCTACTTGGTTCTCCGTTTGACGATCAGTCTGTCGGCCGGTTTTTTCTTTCTGGTTCTGGCGCCCAGGGCCGGCTTGCCCCACGGTGTAACCGGGTTGCGCCCGATGGGTGAACGGCCTTCACCGCCGCCGTGCGGGTGATCCACCGGGTTCATGACAACTCCCCGCACCGTCGGACGGATCCCCAGCCAGCGCTTTCTGCCGGCTTTGCCGATGGTGATATTCTCGTGCTCGACATTGCCGACCTGACCGACGGTGGCGCGGCATTCCAGAAGGATAAGGCGCATTTCGCCGGAGGGCATTCTGATGTTCGCGTACTTGCCTTCCTTGGCCATCAACTGCGCCGAGGTTCCCGCGGAGCGGACCAGTTTTCCGCCCCCCTTCGGGTAAAGCTCGATGTTGTGAATCATCGTACCCACCGGAATATTTCTCAGCGGCAAGCAGTTGCCCGCCTTGATGTCGGCATCCGGTCCGGATACCACCTTCTGCCCCACTTCCAGGCCCACCGGCGCCAAAATGTAGCGCTTTTCCCCGTCGGCGTAGCTCAACAGCGCTATGCGCGCGCTCCGGTTGGGATCGTACTCGATGCCGACGACCCTGGCCGGGATGCCGTCCTTGTCTCTTTTGAAGTCGATTACCCTGTACAAACGTTTATGGCCGCCGCCGCGGTGTCTTACCGTAATCCTTCCCTGGGCGTTCCTGCCGCCGCTCTTCTTCAGCGGCCGCAAGAGAGATTTTTCCGGCTCGGTTTTGGTGATCTCCTTAAAGTCCGAAACTGTTACGAACCGCCGGCCGGGTGAGGTCGGTTTAAACTTTTTTACAGCCACAGGGAATTCACCTCCTTTATGTCGTAGGTATCAGGCCTTACATTCCTTCCAGGATCTCTATCTTGTCGCCTTTTCTCAGTTTTACTATTGCTTTTTTGGTGTCGGGAGTCTTGCCGGGAATGTTTCTGACTCTCTTCCATTTGCCCTTTACCCGCATCGTGTTGACCTTTTCCACCTTGACCTTGAAAAGATGCTCGACGGCCTGCTTTATTTCAATCTTGTTGGCCTTCGGGTCGACGATAAAGGTGTATTTGTTCTTCTGCATGAGGGATGTGCTTTTCTCGGTGACAACCGGTTTCTTCAGGATGTCGCGCGGGTTTTTCATCAGACGAACACCTCCTCGACCCTGGCCACGGCGTCTTTCGTAATAACCAGCTTGTCGTAGGCCAAAATATCGTATACGTTGAGGCCGGAAGCCGCCAGCGGCTTGATGTTTGGTATGTTCCTGGCGGATTTCGCCACTGTCTCGTCTTTTTCAGCCGTAACTACGAGAGCGTCGCTCACCTTGAGATTGTTGAGTATCCTCACCATGTCCTTCGTCTTGGGCCGTTCGAGCTTGAGACTTTCAAGCACGACTATATCCCCGGAGTTTACCTTGGCGGACAAAGCCGACTTCAGAGCCAGCCTCCTGACTTTTTTGGGCAGTCTGTAACCGTAATCTCTCGGATGGGGTCCGAATACGATCCCCCCGCCGCGCCAGATGGGCGAGCGTATCGAGCCGTGGCGGGCCCTGCCGGTGCCTTTCTGGCGCCACGGCTTGCGGCCGCCGCCGCTGACCTCCGCCCTGGTTTTGGTGTCGTGCGTGCCGAGCCGGCGTCTGGCAAGGTGCATTACAACAGCGTCGTGAAGAACCGGCTCATTGACCTGGACGCCGAAAATCTCGTCTTTCAAGATCATCTCGCCGACCTGCTCGCCGTTGATATTGTACAATGCTACTGTGGGCATAATATACCTCCTTTGGGTCGTGTGCAGCGGGCCGTGGGCTGATCCGGCCGCGGGCGGTCCCGCTCCCCGCATCCTGCGGTTTCAATTCTCACTTCCCGCGGCTCTTCACGGACGGCTTGATCAGCACCAGGCCTCCTCTTGGACCGGGCACGGCCCCCTTGACGGCTATCATGTTGCGTTCGCCGTCCACTTTGGCCACCGTCAGGTTTTGCACCGTTACCCGCTCCACTCCCAGGCGGCCAGGCAGTTTTCTTCCCTTGAACGTTCTGGCCGGACCCTTGGCGCCAAGCGAGCCGGGCCGCCTGTGGTACTTGGAGCCGTGCGACATCGGTCCCCGGTGAAATCCGTGGCGCTTTATTCCTCCGGCAAAACCGCGGCCTTTGGTTGTGCCCACCACGTCAACCTTTTCACCCTCGGCAAAAATGTCCGCCTTTATTTCCTGTCCGATCCGGTAAGCGTCCGGATCGTCAACCCGTAATTCCCGCAAAAAACGGAGCGGCCGGACTCCCGCCCCGGCAAAGCGGCCTTTGTCCGGTTTGTTTACAAGACGTTCCTTCTTCTCGCCGAAACCGATCTGAATGGCTTTGTAGCCGTCTTTTTCAAGAGTTCTTTTCTGCACGACGATACAGGGGCCCGCCTCTATTACAGTAACGGGAACGGCAAGGCCGGTGTCCGTATAAATCTGCGTCATTCCAACTTTTTTCCCGATGATACCTTTGGGCAATTTTACGCACCTCCGTTTTCCGGAAAACCTTTTTGCCGCCGGCCGGTTTTCCGGATTTCACAGCTACAGCTTTATTTCAATATCCACACCGGCGGGCAGGTCCAGGCGCATAAGCGCGTCAACAGTCTTCGGGGTGGGTTCGAGAATATCGATCAGGCGTTTATGCGTGCGCATTTCAAACTGCTCGCGGGAATCCTTGTTGACATGGGGACTGCGCAAAATCGTGTAAATGTTTTTTTCGGTAGGCAGCGGAACGGGACCGGCCACCGAGGCGCCCGTCCTCCTGGCCGTTTCCACTATCTTCTGGGCGGACTGATCGAGCATGTGATGATCGAAAGCTTTCAGTCTTATCCTTATTTTCTGGCTTTTCATTTTCTATCCGGTCCTCCTTTTCGCCCGTTTAAACAGGCCCCGGTTCAGTCATCAGACGCCGGCCGCCAGGACACCGGACTGCCTGCCGGAATCCGCCAAACAGATTCCCGCCGCTCCGGCAGCCGCATTTGCCTGCCCGCCTGCCGGAACCCGGCCCCGCCCGGTTCCTTCTGCCCCGGGCCCGGCGCCCGAATTCTGAAGTTTTATTCGTTGACGGCGGTAACCACACCGGCGCCGACGGTACGGCCGCCTTCGCGA
>DAOOVD010000060.1:0-13132 GCA_035369845.1 Bacillota bacterium
CCCCGGGCCGGAACCGGAACCCGGCCCCTTTTAGGGCCGGAAGCTGAACAAGCGCGCCCGCCGCGCCGCCGACCAGCACCCCGAGGGCCATGCCGTGCACCCCCCAGATGTTTCCGAGGGTCAGCACCGCGACGATGACGGCGATGTTGGAAAGCGGGCCGTTTAAAGCGGTAACCGCGAAGACGTTGTTGGCGTTCAAAAGCCCGCTGAACAGGGCGGCCAGGCCGCTGAAAACCAGGAGCGGGAACATTATCCTGGTCAGCCCGGCGGCAAGCTCCGCCGAGTTTCCCGCCAGGCCGGGCGCGATCAGTTTGACCAGCAGGGGAGCGGCGGCCAGGCCCAGGACGGTGCCCAGGCCTAGCAGCAGCAGCAGCACGTTGAAAAGAGTGCCGAACAGTTTCCAGGCCTCTTTCTCCCGGCCGCCGGCCGCGTACTCGGAGAAGACGGGCACCACCACCGTGGCGAGCGCGCCCGTAAAGAGGTAAAACAAAACCGACGGGATGGTAAAGGCCACGAAAAAGGCGTCCGTTTCGGCGGTGGCGCCGAACTGCCGCGCGGTGACCATTTCACGCACAAGAGCGGTGGCCTTGGACAATATGTTGAATATGACGAGGGTAATGGCAGCGCGGCCTATGGCTCCGCCCACACGCGACAACAACACCGCTCCTCTCAAGTAAAAGGCCCCGGCAAAAACAGGACGGGGTTCTTCAGACCCGTTACGTTATAGCCTTCCTGCGGGTTCTCAAAAAAGATTGCTGCCCCGGCCCATTCGCCGGCTGTGAAATTATTTCTGCGGCAGCGTTGCTTTTCCTTTAGAATAATGTTGATTATTGAGTCTTTTTCTGCAATGTATTAAAATATAACCGTTGAGGCCCGGACTGAACTTTTTATATAGCTTATATAGCGGGAGGCCGTTTTTTTGAAAAAAATCGGAACGGTGCTTTTCGTCGGCATGAACCCCTGGCATATGCGGGAGATCTACGATACCGTGAGGTTCCTGGCCTCTGCCTGGAAAGGAGCCGACCGGCTGTATATAGAACCTCCCAGGGGACTGAAAGGATCCTTGAGCGACCCCAAGCAGTTGCTCCGGGAGTTCCGCTGGGGGAGGGAAGTCTGCGAAGGCATCGAGATATTCAGGCCGCCGCTCGGCTTCGCCCCGGTTTTTCTCGGCTTGCGCGGACAGGCTGACGGTTTTGCCGCCGCCGGCCTGGACAGGCTGATGAAAAAGCGCTGCGGGGATTCGTGGCGGGAGCGCACTCTTGTCTACATCTCCTCCTGGAGCTACACGCAGACCAATTTTATAAAAAAGCTGAATCCCAGATATTTAGTCTTTCACATCCTGGACGACTCTTTCGCTTTCCCGCTGATAAGGGACTGCCCGCGGGTGCTGGCGGAAAACAAGATGTTTTACTGTTACATGATGTCCAGGAGCAGCGCAGTGCTGGCGGTGTCGCCGGAGCTCGCGCAAAAGTACTGCTCCCTTTACGGCCGGAGGGTGCGCGTGGTGAAAAACGGCGTCGACCCGGAACACTTCTCGTGCGGCGGCGTACCCGCACAGGTACCGGAAATGGATAGAATCCCCGGCCCGGTGCTGATGTATACCGGCTCCATCAACTCCTGGGTGGACCTGCCGCTGTTGCTCCGGCTGGCCGGAGAAAGGCCGCAGTACAGCCTCGTGCTGATCGGGCACCATTACGCGGGCACGGTCGATCCCGTCCTTTGGGAGGAGTTGCTCAAAAAACCCAACGTTTACTGGCTGAAAAGCAGGCCTTACGGGCAGCTCCCGGCATACATCCGCTACGCTTCCGCGCTTCTGCTGCCGAGAACCGGTGCGGAGCACTCCAGGGCCTCCGACCCGCTGAAGCTTTACGAATACCTTTCCACCGGCAAGCCGGTGGTTTCGACGGCCCTTCCTTCCGTAGAAGACTTCCGCGAATTTGTTTACGTGGCGCCGGACCCTGCCGGCTTCGCGTCCGCGGTGGACGTCGCGCTGAAAAACCGGGACCCAGCCGCCGCCAGGCGGCAGGCGGAGATGATGGAGAATCATTCCTGGAGGGCGCGCGTGGGTGAGATACGCAAAATAATGTCCGAAGAGGCCGGAATACTTTTTTAACACTAAAAGAACGGACGTGCCAAATGGAAAGCGCACTGATCAGTTTGTGGAAAAACACGGCTTCGAAAACCGCGGCCGGTTTGAACCGGGTTTTCGAAAAAAGTCTGACCGGCGGCCTGGTCCGGTATCTCGGCAGGGCCTGCCGCGAGAGCTTCACCGGACGCCTGATAAGCGGGGAGCCGGTCAGGAAAAGCCTGACTTACAGCCTGCTGCGGGATCTTTGCGGCGCCCTGGAAAGGGCCGTTAGCCGGATGGTTCCCGGCAAAAGCCGCCTGCTCCGGGCCGTAACGCACGGATCCTTCCTGGCTTTGCTCCTGCTGGCGGTTTCGGCTTTAGTCTTTCTGCCCCGGACGGGGGCGCCGGCGGCGCTCGGCGCCGTCCTGGCAGCGGCCGCCGTTTTGTACAGGCCGGAGTGCGGGTTGTATCTCGCCGCCCTGCTCCTGCCCTTTGCGGCTTTCAAGGTGCTTTTCCTGCTGTCGCTGCTGACGCTGGCATCCTTCGTCCTCAGCGTGTTGAACGGATCGCGCCGGGCCCGCTTCCACCTGTCGCCCCTGGCCGTGCCCCTGCTCCTGTTTTGCCTGGTCATGCTTTACGCCACGGTGACTTCAATATGGCCGTTCCCCAGCCTGAGCGAGTTTTTAATCCCGGTGACCGGCCTTGTTTACCTGCTGGTGATGGTAAACGTTTTCGACACCGGGGATAAACTAGACACCTTTGTCTTTCTTTTGGCCGTGGCCGGTTTCATTGCGGCCTGCTACGCAATATTCCATTTCTATTCGGATGCAAGCATCCTCGAAGTGAAAAAGGAATGGGTGGACGTAAAAATAAATCCGGGAGTGCAAAACAGGGCCTACGCCGGTTTTGACAACCCGAACCTGCTGGCGCAGTACCTTACTCTGCTGGCCGCGGTCTTGACCGGAGCGCTGTCCGGACCGGCGGGGCGGTTGCGGCGGCTGTTTTACGCCCTGACCGCGGCGGCGGCGGTTTTCTGCCTGGTTCTCACCTATTCCAGGGGCGGCTACGTGGCCCTTGCGGCGGCCATGATCGTTTTCGCCGTATTTATAAACAGATTGCTGCTGCCTGTGCTGACCGCAGCGGGAATATTCGCGTACTCCTTCCTCCCGCATTCGATTCTGGCGCGGCTGGCGACGATCACTTCCATGAAAGATTCCTCCAGCCTTTACCGCCTCGACACCTGGAAATCAACCATGTCGCTGATCGAGAGCCACTGGGAAACGGGGGTGGGGCTCGGGAGAAACGCGTTCGCCAGAGTTTATTACACCCACATGATCAACTCCAACGTGGTGCCGCACTCTCACAATTTATATTTACAGATAATCAGCGAGTTTGGTATACTTGGCTTGGCGGTTTTTGTCTGGCTGTTCCTCGCCGTGTTCAAACTCGGCCTGAAACTTTGCAGCGACGGCAGCGCGCGCATCAGGAGCCTGAACGCGGGAATTATGGGGGCGATAGCCGGATTTTTAGTTCACTCGACAGTCGACTATTTTCTCTGGTATTATAAAATAGCCATTCTGCTCTGGCTCCTGATCGCAGTCCTTTTGACGCTTGAGAAACTCGCCGAAGGCCGGCCGGCCGCTGAAAGGAATGAATAAAATGCAGGCAAGGGAAGAAAAGGGAAGGTTCAACTTCATCGACGTCCTGGTGGTAGCCGTGGTCCTCGCCCTGATCGCGGCTGGGGTCTACAAGCTGTTCTTCGTGAACAAAGGGCTGGCCGCCCAAAACGGGGAAGTGGAGTTCAAGGTGCTGCTCGAAAAGGTGCGCATGCCGACCGTGGAGGCCTTTAAAGAGGGGCAGACGGTGAGGGACGTGCAGACCAACATCGTGCTGGGAACCGTCGTGGGCAAGGAAGCCTCCCCGTACAAGCAGGCCGTGCCCACGCTGGACGGCAGGGTGGTGGCGGCGGACGTTCCGGACCAGTACAACCTCATTGTCACGGTGCGCTCCCCGGCCATTGTGACGGACAACAACGTGACCATCGGAAACAAGGAAATAAAAACGGGGGGACAGGTTTCCATCAAAACCAATACCGCTTCCAGCACCGGCATATTTTACGGGGTGACGATACTAAAGCAGAATTAAAGGGGACACCTGCGGGATGTCCCCTGCGATTGTTGACAAATTACCTTAAGACTGAAACGCTCGCTTAAGCGCTTAGCGTCGAGTGAACCAGGAGTTCGCTTGCTCCAACCTCAAGGTCACGAGAAGATTAGTTTACGGAATAGAACGAAGGCGCTGCCTTCGTTCTTATGCGTTACTTTTTGGGCAGCGCCCTGTCACCGCTCATCCTGCTTGTTATGGCAGTGCTTTTGTCACCGCTCACTCAGGTGCTCCGCTCCGACATCACCGCGGCTTGCTGCGGACCGGACTAGCGCCGCTGCAAAGGCGGCGGCAGGATAGTCTTGGAGCTGCTCTTTTACCTCAAAGTTTCTCGTGCTCAAGGTTAGAGAGGACATCCTCCGGGATGTCCTCTTTTCCTACGAGGTTGAAGTGCCCGTCTTTGAACCCGGGATGGCGGGATTGACGCCCTTATTTCCCGTGGTCCCGCTGCTCGAACCGGAGCCGGACTGGGAACCGGAACCGGAAGGAGTCCCGTCCGTTTCCGCTCCCGTGCCCGAATCGGAATCCGTATCCGAACCGGAATCTACAGGAGTTATGACAACCGTGGGGCCGGTACCGCCGGAACTTTTTCCGTCTTTCCGCCCAGACCCAGTGGCCGTTGAAGCGCCTGTTTTCGGAATGGCCGGATTGACTTCCGTTCCCTTCCCGGAAGATTTGGCGCCGGACTGCTGCGATTGCCCGGCATTTTTTTCCGTACCCGTCCCGGAAGAGCCGGAATACTGACCGCTCAGCGGAGTGGTAAGCACGACATTGCTCACCGTCTCACCGTTTAAAAGCCGCGCCATCATCTGCCTGGCCTCGGCCGGGTCGACACCCCAGTAGCTTCCCCCGTCGATGTCGAGAGGCCGGCCGGGCAGGGTCTGGGTTACAATATTGGCATCCTCGAGGTTCCTCGCCGCCGAAGCCAGTGTGTACATATCGCTTAAAGTCAGGTTGGTCTTAACGTAGCGGTTGATTTCGGGAATCAGCCGCGGCAGTTTGGGTATGGTGCCGGGCTGGAGAATCTCCCCGGCCAGCGCCACAAGAAATTTCTGCTGGTGCTTGGTGCGGTCTATGTCGCCCATCATGTAGTCCCGGTAGCGCACGTACTGGAGGGCTTTATCCCCGTCGAGGCGCTGTACGCCCTTCTTCAGGTTTATCTCGTAAATCCCCCCGTCTTCGTCGTCCCAGTGGTACATATCCTGTTCCACGTCCAGGGTGACGCCGCCCAGGGCGTCGACGATGTCCTTAAAACCGTTGAAGTTCGTAAGTACATAGTATTTTACGGACATCCCCACCAGGTCGGAAATTACTTTCGCGGCAAGCTCCGGACCGCCGTAGACGGTTGCGCTGTTGATCTTGTCCCACCCGTGGCCCGGTATGTTCACCCTGGTGTCCCGCGGAATGGAGAGCAGGGCCATCCGCTTTGTCTTCGGGTCTATGCTCGCCAGAATTATTGTGTCGGCCCGGGCCGCAGTCTCCCCCTGCCGCGCGTCCACGCCCAGCAGCAGGACGTTCAGCCTTTTGCCCGTCTGCGGGGAGTCGGGCTCAAAAACCCCTTCGACGGAGGGGAACAGTATGTTTTTGGCCAGCACGCAGCCGCCTGCCAGCAGCGCCAGCAGAACAAGGCAGCAAATTACAAAAGGCGCCTTTCTTTTAAGCTTTCGTCTCGTTTTTCTCAATTCAACCCACCCCGCCAAGCATGGTATGGCTCGGGAATATTTTCTATTTGATGACGGCCCCGCCGCGGTACATCACTACAACCGCGGACAGCGCCCTGATTCCCCGTCCGTCCTCCCGCGGGATAACCAGCAGGTGGTTGAGCGGAACCGCTTCACCGGCGCGGATGTCCGCGCCCTCCGTAACGTCGGGGATACCGTTGGCGGTGCTGTCGACCGCGACCGCCCGCCCCCGCCTGACGATCAGCTCCGTTCCGGCGCGGCCCTGCAGAACCTGGCCGGTTTTCAGGTCGGCCACTTTCCACTGCGTGTACTGGTCAACGTAGCTACGGGTAACCAGCGGGTCGCCGCTCCCGCCCGTACCGCCGTCGGCGGCAAACGCCGCATACGCCAGCAGGAACAAACCGGCTGCGGCAAGCAGAACCAGCGAGGACAGCCTGACTTTATTGATTGGCACAAAATCTCCCCCCAACCGCTCATTAATAAAAACTGACCAGAGTTGACAACGCCGGGGCGGCGCCTTTGCCCACGGCCAACGGTGTTACCCGGCAAACAGCGCCGTTAAACAAAAGTTCGACACAGGGCAAACTTATCCTGCCCAATAACTGCTGGAAAGAGCGATACGGCCTCGGCTCAAAAAATACCCCGTTATTAAGACGCCGGAACCCCGCCGATAAGTTCGGCCGCCAGGGACGCGTTCCGGAGCGCCATATTCCTGAGATGCCCCACTCTTTCCTTAAGGCGGGCGCCCGCCTCCTCCCGGTTTTTCAGCAGTTCCCGGACCGCCGAAATGAGCCGGCCGTGTTCGAGGGTCTCGACGTCCAGGCCGGAGGGCAGGCCCAGTGACCGCAAAAAACAGTTTACTTTCGGATCGTAGGGAATGCCCAGCACGGGAACTCCGAAGATCGCGCCGAAAATAAGGAAGTGCAGCCTCATTCCAACAGCGAGGTCAAGGTTGGCCGTGACGGCAAGCAGATCCCTGTACCCGGCGCCGCCGTCAAAAATATGCGGCCTGGCTTTCATTTTGGAAGCCACCTCCCGGCAGACTCCGAGGTCGCCGGGATAGTGCATGGGCACCAGCAGAACCTGCCAGCCCTCCGCAGCCAGGTCGTCCGCAGCTCCCGCCACCGCTCCCTTGAATCCCTCCAGACCCTTCCAGGGCCTTACCGAAATTCCCACCAGCGGGCCTTCCCCGACGCCCAGCGACATGAGAATTTCCCTGCCCCTCTCGCGGTCGAAAAGATCGGGATTCAGGCCCAGAACCGGGTCGGCCGTAACGTGAATACGCGGGCGGGTGACTCCCATGGCGACAAGCTCTTCTTTTGAATCCTGATCCCTTACGGTAATCACATTTACCCTGTCGGCCACCAGCCGTACCAGCGCCCTGCCCAGCGCGGTGTTCACCGGGCCGATCCCCTGCGCGTAAAAGAAAACCGGCTTGCCTAAAAATTTCGCCAGCGCGGCCACGCCGAGATAATAAATGATGCTTTTGGGGCCGGTTACGTCCTGTAACAGGCCGCCGCCGCCGCTGATTAACAGGTCGGCTTCCCTCAAAGCTTTCAAAACATCCAGGGGCTTATCCCGCAAGATCGAGCGCACTCCAAACTCGCTGGAAGTATAGCCGGGATCTTTTGACAGCACCACCGCCTCCAGGCCCGGAACGGCGTCCCGGAGGGCCAGAAGCATGGCGTGCAGGATTGCCTCGTCGCCGCTGTTATGAAAACCGTAGTAACCGGAAATAACCACTTTGGGCATTGTCTGTCTCCATGTACAGGGACCGTCCGCGGAAAAACCCGGCTCTTTAAAAACCAATACGAACCGTCCTGTTAATTTCGGGAAGCAAAATGCTATTTCATCCCGAGCTTATACTTTTTAATTACCATCCAGGCAAACATCGGCAACACCAACTGCCGGCGCCAGCGGGAAGGTTCCCTGAGCAGGCGGTAAAGCCACTCCAGACGCAGCCGCCTGACCCACGCGGGAGCCCTTCTCACCCTGCCGGCCAGAACGTCGAAACTTCCTCCGACGCCGAGGGCGGCCGCGGCGCCCGTTCCGGCAAGATGGCTGTCGATCCACCTTTCCTGTCTGGGCGCTCCCATCGCCACAAAAACGAGGTCGGGAGCCGCCATCCTTATTTTTTCAACAACCTCCGCCGCCTCATCGTCCCGGAAGTAGCCGTGGTGGGTTCCCGCCACCTTCAGCCCCGGATAAGCCTGGCGGATTTTTTCGGCGGCTTCTCCGGCAACACCCGGCGCCGCGCCCAGCAGGTAGACCCGCCAGCCTTCTGCAGACGCCCTCTCCAGCAGCCTGGTCATCAGGTCGATGCCGGTCACCCGCTCGGGCACCGGGCAGCCAGCCACCCGGCTGGCCCAGACTATGCCTTCCCCGTCCGGCGTCACCAGGTCAGCCCTTGCGGCAAGCTCGAGGAGTGAACCGTCAAACTGCGCCCGGTAAAGAAACTCCGGGTTCATGGTCAAAATAAGGTGCGGCCGGCCGCTTCCGATAAAACCCGCAACCCGCTCGACCGTTTCCTCCATGGTGAGCGCGTCTATACAAGCGCCAAGGAGACTGACCCTCATAACGCAAATGTTCTCCCCGTCCACTATTCGACGTTTTTATACTTTAGCCATTTTATCACATTTGCCGGCAATTCTCCAGGCAGGGAAAAATTTGCACAGCCGAAAAGCGACAAACTCCTGAATATTGGTGGCTTCTATATTTCAACCGGTTGTGGCTTCTCTGCCGCCTGTATTCCGTCACCCCGGCCGGACGCGCCCGCTCCATCTGGTCCGCCTTTACCGGCCGGACCGCCCGCAGGAGGCCCCCCCGGCGGCATCATGCCGGCGTACCGCCTGTATTCCAGTGCCCGCTGCGCTTCAACCCGCTTCTTATCCAGCAGAAAAACAAAGGGCATGGCCAGAATCACAATAACCGTGCTCACCACAAAGGCGTCGGCGATGCCGGAGATGAAAGCCTCCCGGCGCACCAGGGAGTAAAGAACGCCGGCAGCTCCGGACGCGCCCGCGCCCGCCTGGGAAAGGAGCCCCTGAATTTGCTGGAGCGCCCCGGCCGCGGCGGGAGAATTATAGCTCACCGTGTCGGCGAGCCGGACGGCGTGGTATTCCTGCCGGTTGAGCATTACATAGGTGAGAAAGGCGATGCCGAACGAAGCCGAGATTTGCCTGACCAGGTTGCTGAGAGCCGAAGCCCGGCCGATTAAAAAGTGGGGGATGGTGTTCATGCCGGCCGTCGCGATGGGCATCATGCACAGCCCCAGGCCGAGAGACCTTACCACCAGAAGATGCTGCAAATCCCTGTAACTGACGTCGTAGGTGATGGTGTGAAGCTGGTAGGTGGTGACGACCGTTACGGACAGCCCCACCAGACACAGGGGCAGGGCGCCGACTTTGTCGAACAGCCTGCCGCTGACCGGCATCATGATCCCCGAGGCCAGAGCCGCCGGCATCATCATCAGCCCCGTCTGCATCGGGGTGAAGCCCAGAACATTCTGGACGAAGAGAGGCACCAGAAAAATGGCGGAAAACAGGCCTATGGTGGCGATGCTTACACACAACAGGCTGGCCGCGAACGTCCTGTTCTTCAACAGGCGGATGTCCAGCATGGGCTGCTCCGTGATCAGCTCCCAGACGACGAACAGGGCCAGGGTAAAGCCCGAAAAGATCAAAAGGTTGACGATGTACAGCGAAGTCCAGCCCTTGTCCTGCCCTTCGCTCAAAGCCAGAAGCAGCGCGAAGCAACCGGCGGCGCTCAGGACGATGCCGGGTATATCGACCTTTAGCCCGGTTTTTTTCGGCGTTTCCTCCAGGATCGCCATGGCCAGGAAAACGGCCGCCACGCCGATGGGAACATTAATCGTGAAAATCCAATGCCAGCTGAAGTTGTCGACCAGGTACCCGCCCAGAGTCGGCCCGACAGTGGGGGCGACCATGGCCGAGATTCCCCATATTCCCAGAGCCGTCCCGATTTTGTCCCTGGGCACGATGTGGTAAATCATGGCCATGCTCACCGGCATCATCATGCCGCCGCCGACGGCCTGAACCACCCTGGCTGCCACCAGCGAATTATTGCTCCAGGCCAGGCTGCACAAAGCCGATCCCGCGGTGAATACGCCCAGGGACACGACGTACAGCCTTTTCCCGCCGAACCGGTCGCTCAAATAGCCGGTAACCGGCACCACCACGCCCGAAGCGAGCAGGTAGCCGGTCATTACCCACTGGATCTGGTCGGCCGTGGAGTTGAATATCGACATCATCCTGGGCAGCGCCACGTTAACAATACTGCCGTCGAGGATGCCCATAAACGCCCCCGCGATCAAGGTCATCAGGGCGGCCATGGGGATTCCGCCGGAAGAATGTCCCTCCCCCGCACCAGGCGGCCCGCCACCAGAACCAGCGGGGCTGCCCCCCATCGCCTCTTTTTCAGTCTTGCTATCAGTCATTAAAAAACACTTCCTGCCCTGACGAAACGGTAACATAAAAGATCAATAATAGTAATAACAAGTAATACGAGCGAAAGGTATTAGCCACCTCTGACGGGGTTCCTATAGGGCGCCCCCTATCTGGCGAAAACCGAGTTTTTCAAAAGTAAAATGGCTGTCGAAGGCCAGCGCCTCTTCAATCCCCATAGTTTCCATAAGGGCGAAACTGGTGCAGTCAGTGTAGGAAAATAATTGATCGCTGAAAGTATTAAATATCTCCAGCGCGCGGGCGTGGTGCCGGGGAGAAATAAAGATCATCTTGGCCGCTTTTTCTGCAAATAACTCTAGCGCCAGGTCAGATGCCACCCGGTGATTTTTCAACCGGTAACGCGCAAGGGTTATTGCTTCATCCGCAACATAATCGGAAGTAAAACACAACACTTGCCCCTGCATACCTGCAAAGAAATTAATTACCTCCTGATGATGGGGATCCCTGGAATCTTTCATGGCATACCAGGCTCCGGTATCTATAAACACTTTTCTCATTTGTAAAGGACCTCATCGTGATGAAGGCCGTCGCCAGGACCGGGGACCGCTCCCCTGCTCATCTCCAGCGCACCGGCAGCCTGAGCTATAGATATTTTTTTCTGTTTTTCTTCGATCAACTGCCGGATTACCTCCGACAAGCTGACTCCTTTCAGTCTGGCCTCTTCAGTTAAAAAACGGTGCTGACTTTCTTCCAGCATGATTTGCGTTCTCACCAGCACAACATCACCCCTAAAAATATTAATGTAATTACATTATAACATCATAACACAAAAAATCAACCCTTATACAGATATTCAACTATTATGTTTTCCCTACTTTACATAGATCCGGACGACCGCGTTCATACCCGGCAGCAGGCGCTTCCCCTGGTAGTTTTTGATGCCGATCTTGACGGGAATGCGCTGCACGACCTTGGTGAAGTTGCCGCCGGTGTTCTGCGCGGGCAGCAGCGAGAAGGTAGAGGTGGTGGCCTCGCCGATGGACACGACCTTTCCTTCAAACTTCACGCCGGGAATGCTGTCGATGGTAAAGTCCACTTTCTGGCCTTCCTTCACTTTGTAAAGCTTGGTTTCCTCAATATTGGCCGTTATGTACAGGCTGTTGAGGTCGGCCACCATGACAACCGGCTGGCCCGGTACGCCCACCTCTCCCACGTTTCCGATCTTCTTTATGACCGTGCCGCTGATGGGCGACTTGATCACGAAAAGGTCGGGGTTGGCGCCCGCGTTTATACCGGGCGTCGAAGTGAAATCAACCTGGCGGGCGATGATCTGCCCTTCCCTGACCGGATCACCTTCTGCGACGTTCATTTCCAAAATTTTACCGGAGACCTGCGGGCTGATCTTCACTATCGTTCCGTCCACCCGGGCGTCTTCCGTATCGACGTAGTGGCTGTTTTTATACCAGTAGTACGAAGTCACGCCGGCCAGGACGACCAGCATGACCGCCAGCAATATGTAAATAACGGCCTTGTTCTTCATCTCAATCTCTCCAATCTCCGCTGAAGAAATTACTTTTGGACCGCGACTCTGGTTCCCTCTTTCAAACTACCTACGTCTGTTACAGCAACCTCTTCACCCGCCGTAAGGCCTGACCTGACAACAACATTTACGCCGTCCGACTGCCCGGTTGTCACTTCGCGCCTGGAAACCGAGCCGCTGCTCACGACCCAGACAAAAGTCCCGCCGTCGCTGCTGAAAACGGCCTCCCTCGGGATGATGACACCCTCCTCTTCCCTGGCATTCAAAAGAACCTCGGCAAACATGCCCGGTTTTAAAACGTGCTGCGGGTTTTGAATCTGTATTTTCACCGGAAATGCCTTGGTGGCGGTATTTGCCGCCAGGGCGATGTTGGTTACCGTACCGGAAAAAGGAGTATCCTGTACGGAACTTACCTTGACTTTTACCTCCTGCCCGACCCTCAGGTAATTCACCTGGTCTTCGCTGACATTGGCCTGGACCACTACAGTGTCGAGATTCACCAGGGTTACCACCGGCTGCGTCGGGCTGGCCATTTCCCCGGGGTTGATGTTCCTGGCCGTCACGATCCCGCTGATGGGAGCCCTGATCATGCTGTTCCCGAAATCAGCCCGCGCTTTTTCAAGCTGGGCTTCGCACTGGCGGATGGTTTGAGGTATGGTGGCGTTTACCAGAATGTCCAGACTGTTTCTGGCGGCTTCACAGGCCGCCTTCGCCTGGACGTACTGCCTTTCGTACTGTTCAAACTGCTGCCGGGATATCACGGAAGCCTCCAGAAGCTGCTTGCTCCTCTGAAAATCTGCTTCTGCCGTCTTGAAACTCGCCTCGGCGTTGGCCAGCGCCAATTCGGCCTGGTTCTTCTGGGCGGGCAGATCCGCGTTCCTCGCCTTGTCAAGCTGGGCCGCATAGAGCTCCACCAGGGCCGCCAGGTCGGCGGCGTCAAGGTTTACCATCAGGTCGCCCTCTTTGACTTCCGAACCCACATCCACCAGAATTCCGGCCACCTTTCCCGCCATTTTCGGCACCACGCTGGCGGAGTTGAGGGCTTCCAGCCTGCCGCTGACCGCGGTTGTCCCCGTCAGCTTCCCGGAACAGGCCACTGCCGTATTGACGGTTAAAATATCCCCTTCCCCGTTCTTGCCTTTACTCCTTGAGCTGCAGCCGGCCAGGGAAACAAAAAAAGCCAATAGTAGAATTGCTGCCGCCACCCTGATCTTGACCAAGTCAACCTCTCCTTTTTAATTCAACTGATTGACTG
>DAOOVD010000061.1:0-12712 GCA_035369845.1 Bacillota bacterium
GAACCAAAAAACGTGAACGCAAAAACATAGAATCAGGTGTTGCCCATATCAAGTCGACTTTCAACAATACCGTAGTCACCATTACCGACAGCAGGGGAAACACCATTTCCTGGTCCAGCGCGGGTGTGGTCGGCTTTAAAGGTTCCCGGAAGAGCACCCCGTTTGCCGCCCAGATGGCGGCCGAGAACGCTGCCAGGGAGGCCATGGAACACGGACTCAAGGAGGTCGAGGTTTACGTAAAAGGTCCGGGAGCCGGCCGGGAAGCTGCAATCCGGTCGCTGCAGGCCGCCGGGCTCGAAGTGAACCTGATCAAGGACGTTACCCCCATCCCGCACAACGGTTGCCGGCCGCCCAAGCGCCGGAGAGTATAAGGAGGTATACAGGATTTGGCGAGATACAAAGAGTCAGTTTGCCGGCTTTGCCGCCGGGAGGGCCTGAAGCTTTACCTCAAAGGGGACAGGTGCTATACTCCGAAGTGTTCCGTCGACCGCAGGGCGTATGCCCCGGGCATGCACGGCCAGGGCCGTAAAAAGGTGTCCGAGTACGGCCTGCAGCTCAGGGAAAAGCAGAAGGCCCGCCGCATTTACGGAATTCTGGAAAACCAGTTCAGGCGTTATTTTGAAAAAGCCGAAAGGCAAAAAGGGATTACCGGGGAGAACCTGCTCCGGCTGCTGGAAAGGCGCCTGGACAACGTCGTTTACCGCCTCGGCCTGGGCGCGTCGCGGAGCGAGGCCAGGCAGCTCGTCAACCACGGGCACTTTGCCGTAAACGGGAGAAGGGTGAACATTCCCTCCTTTCTGGTCAGGGTCGGCGATGTAATCACCGTGCGGGACAAGAGCAAGGAATCGCCCAGAATCAAAGAGCTCTTGGAAAGGGCGGCGGATCGCACCCCTCCCGCCTGGCTCGAATTTGAGGCCGATCAGGCCAGAGCCCGGGTAACGGCACTTCCGGCACGGGATCAGATTGACGCTCCCGTACAGGAGCACCTTATTGTCGAGCTCTACTCCAGATAGGATTTAAACAAGTCCTGAGGAGGGAACTTAAAATGCTTGAAATTGAAAAACCAAAAATTGATATTGTCGAGATCAGTGAGGACAATACCTACGGGAAGTTTACGGTAGAGCCCCTGGAAAGGGGTTACGGCATCACCCTGGGCAATTCGCTGCGCCGCATACTCCTGTCGTCGCTTCCCGGCGCGGCGGTAACGTCCGTAAAAATCGAGGGCGTGCTGCACGAATTCTCCACCATACCCGGAGTGGTGGAGGACGTTACCGACATCATCCTGAACCTGAAGAACCTCTGTTTGAAACTTCACGGCGAAGACGAGAAGACTTTGAGGATCGAAGCCACGTCCCCCGGCCAGGTCAAGGCCAGGGATATCATTCACGACGCCGACGTGGAGATCCTGAATCCCGATCTAACCATCGCCACCCTCGCCGAGGACGGCAGGCTCTTTATGGAAATTGCGGTGGCAAAAGGCCGCGGCTATGTTTCCGCGGAGAGGAACAAAAAGGGCGACCACATTATCGGCGTGATACCCGTCGACTCGGTATTCACGCCGGTCCGCAAGGTCAACTATACCGTGGAGAACACGCGGGTGGGGCAGATCACCGACTACGACAAACTGACTGTGGAAATCTGGACCGTCGGAAGCATAAGGCCCGACGAGGCGATCAGCCTATCCGCCAAAATTTTGAGCGAACACCTGCGCCTTTTCATCGGCCTGACCGAGAACGTAAGCGACGTCGAGATTATGGTGGAAAAGGAAGAGGAGCAAAAAGACAAGATCCTGGAGATGACCATCGAGGAACTCGACCTGTCGGTCCGCTCGTACAACTGCCTCAAGCGCGCCGGGATCAACACGGTGGAGGAACTGATCCAGCGCAACGAGGAAGACATGATGAAGGTGAGAAACCTGGGGAAAAAGTCCCTGGAGGAAGTAATAAACAAGCTGGATGAACTAGGACTCTCGCTCAGGAAGGACGACGATTAAGAGGGGGACTTTTAAATGGGATACCAGAAATTAGGTGTGAATACCGGCCACCGGAAGGCCATGCTTCGCAACCTGGTCACGTCCCTGTTCCGGGACGAGCGCATAAATACCACTGAAGCAAGGGCGAAGGAAGTAAAGAGCATCGCCGAGAAGCTGGTCACCACCGCCAAGCGGGGGGACCTTGCCTCGAGGCGGCGGGCGCTGGCCTATATTTACGAGGAAGATGTGGTCAGAAAGCTTTTTGACAAAATAGCGCCGAAATACACCGAACGTTCCGGCGGCTACACACGCATCATCAAAGCGGGTCACCGCCGCGGCGACGGTGCGGAAATGGTGATTCTGGAGCTTGTGCAGTGAGACGCGGGAATTAAGATGCGCGGCTTGGGACGTGGGAGACCTTGGAAAACAGGCGTCAGGACAATTCAAACGGGGCTTTCATAGAAATCAGCGACCTTTCTTATATTTACAACAGGGGAAGGCCCGGCGAGTACCGGGCCCTGTCGGGAGTTAACCTGACCGTAAAGAAAGGCGAGTTCGTAGCCCTGATCGGGCCGAACGGGTCGGGGAAATCGACCCTGGCGAAGCACCTCAACGCCATTCTCCTTCCCGCAGAGGGGAAAGTTTTTATCGACGGGCTCGACACCAGTGATCCGCGCAATACTTTTGCAGTGAGACAGCGGGTCGGGATGGTTTTTCAAAACCCCGACAACCAGATTGTAAGCTCGCTGGTTGAGGAAGACGTCGCCTTCGGCCCGGAAAACCTGGGGCTTCCCCCGGAGGAAGTCGGGAGCCGGGTGAAAGCGGCGCTTGACCTTACCGGGCTTTCCCCGTACCGGATGCATTCTCCCCACCTTCTCTCTGGAGGGCAAAAACAAAAACTGGCAATTGCCGGGGTTCTGTCTATGGGCACCGCCTGTCTGGTTTTGGACGAACCAACTTCCATGCTCGATCCCGCCGGGAGGCGTGAACTTATGACAACGCTTGCCCGGCTTAACCGTCACCGGGGGGTGACGGTAATACTGGTCACCCACTTTATGGAGGAGGCCGTCCTGGCCGGCAGGATTCTGGCCATGTCAAACGGCAGGGTAGTCCTGGACGGGCGGCCGGCCGAAGTTTTCGCGAATCCCGGTTTGCTGGCTGAGCTCAGCCTGGAACTGCCCGGCGTGGCGGAGATCGCCCGCGGCCTGAGAAGGCGCGGCCTCCCGGTGCCCGCGGATGTCCTCACCGTCGAGGACATGCTCGCGCACATTGCCCGCGTCACGGGGGACGGTTCATCGGCGAACCGGCTTTGATTTGGTTGGAGAAAAGGAAGTGGAAACTCCGTGCCGCCGGCTATAAAGGTCGACAATCTCACCCACGTTTATTCGCCCGGCACGCCTTTTCAGGTTGTGGCGCTGGAAAACATCTCCCTGGAGATTGAAAAGGGGGAGTTTTATGCTCTGGTCGGCGCCTCCGGATCGGGCAAATCCACCCTCGTTCAGCATTTCAACGGCCTTTTGACGCCGACCGGCGGGAAGGTGTGGGTGGGCGGCGTTGATCTTTCGGACAGAGTAAGCCGCCGCGGTTTGTGGCGCACCGTCGGCCTGGTTTTTCAGTACCCCGAGCAGCAGCTTTTTGAAGAAACCGTGTTTGACGACGTGGCTTTCGGCCCGAGAAACCTGGGGCTGGGGAAGGACGAAGTGAGGCAGAGGGTTGAGGACGCCCTCCGGCTGGTGGGGCTGGACCCCCGGCAGGTGGGCGGGAGATCCCCCTTCAGTCTAAGCAGCGGCATGCGGAGAAGAGTTGCCATAGCCGGGGTTTTGGCTTTGAAACCGGAAATCCTCGTTCTGGACGAACCGGCCGCCGGCCTCGACCCCGCGGGCAGGCGGCTGTTGATGGACCGGATCGAAGACTTCCAGCGCACCCACGGTTTGACGGTGGTGCTGGTGACGCACGACATGGGCGAAGTAGCCCGCCGGGCGGGACGGATGGCCGTGCTCAACAAGGGCGCGCTGGTCATGGAGGGCCGCCCCGGGGAAATTTTCAGCAGGGTCGAAGAACTCCGCGCAGTGGGGCTGGACATACCGGAGCCGGCCGAGCTCATGCACAGGCTGAGGGCGGACGGCAGGCAGGTGCGCACCGACATACTGACCGCCGGCGAGGCGGAGGAAGAAATAGCGAAATTGTTTGTGATCGGGCGCAAGGCGCAGGACGCGTGATCCGTCACCCGCGCCCCGATCTTGAAAGAAGGTGTTTTCCATGGTTGGCGGCATTACTTTCGGCCAGTATGTACCGGGGAATTCGCCTGTTCACCGCCTCGATCCCCGTTCCAAAATTATTTGCGTGGTGGCCGCCGCAACGGCCGTGCTGCTGTCGGCGGGCTGGCAGGCCTTTGCGTTGTCCATCGGTTTCACTCTGTTTGCCGTGTGTCTGACGGGCGTCAGCCCGGGAGTTCTTTTCGCCGGCCTGCGCTCGTTTAGGGTGTTGCTCGCCGTTACCGTTGTCATTCAGGTTTTTTTGACCCCGGGAGAAGCCGTCGCCGCGCTCGGCCCGCTTAGAATATCGCTTGAGGGCCTGGAAGCCGGGCTGTACATTTTCTTGCGGCTGACCTTTTTGATTGTTCTTGCCTCCCTGCTTACGCTGACGACTTCCCCCATGAACCTCACCGCCGGTCTGGAGAACATGCTTTCGCCGCTCGGGCGGATCGGGGCGCCGGTCCACGAACTGGCTTTGATGATGACCATTGCGATGCGTTTCGTTCCCACTCTTTTACAGGAGGCCCAGATCGTGATCAAAGCCCAGCAGTCCCGGGGCGCGGCTTTTACCGCAGGGAGCCCCGCGGGGTGGGCCAAAAGCATGCTCCCGCTGTTTGTCCCCTTGTTTTCCGGGGCGCTGCGGCGGGCAGAAGAACTGGCCGTCGCCATGGAAGCGCGCTGCTACCGGGGCGGCGCCAACAGAACCAGAATGAAGGCGTTGAGGTTCTGCATGATCGACTATGCCGCCGTCGCGGCGACTTCGGCCGTTTTGGCTGCGGTAATTCTGCTTGAAAGATGACCGCTTGACATTTGAGGGTTGAAGAAATGGCAGCGATGCGAAACATCAAGGTTACCGTGGCCTACGACGGCACCCGCTACCACGGGTTTCAGGAACAGCGCGGAACGGCGTTTCAGACAATCCAGGGGGTGCTGGAGGACAGGCTTTCAAAGCTTGCGGAAAGAGAAATAAGAGTGATCGGAGCAGGCCGGACGGATGCCGGGGTGCACGCCCGCGGCCAGGTGATAAATTTCGACGCCGGCGACTGGCCCATACCCGCCGGCCGGGTAGCCCACGCCCTCAACAGCCTTTTGCCCGGGGACATTGCGGCGCTGGAGTCGGTGGAAGTGCCGGCGTCGTTTCACGCCCGCTTCTCCGCCGCGGCCAAGGAGTACCGTTACACTATCTACAACGGCAGGATGCCCTCGCCGTTCCTGCGGCTTTACAGCCTCCACGTGCCTCAGCCGCTCGATATTGAAGCCATGCGGGAGGGAGCCGCCTTTCTGACGGGCAGGCACGATTTTGCCGCTTTCCGGGCGCTGGGAACGCCCGTAAAAACCACCGTGCGGACGCTGCTGGAGGCCCGGGTGACGGGGAACGGCGACCTCGTTTATCTGGACTTGAGGGCCGACGGCTTTCTTTACCACATGGCCCGCATGATCGCGGGGACGCTTGTCCGGGTGGGCCTCGGCAGGATAAAAGCCGGGGAAGTCGCCGGGATACTGGCCGGCCGGAACAGCCTGAAAGCCGGCCCCGCCCTGCCGGCCCGCGGCTTGTGCCTGGAAAAAGTCATATATCCCTGACCGTCCGCGCGCATAAAAATTTTTCCCCGGCCGTACTGTTTCTTGACACTGGAAATGCTTTGTATTAGAATAAAATATGTGGTTTTTGGCGGTTACCAGCCCCGGACCGCCGGACGAAAGCATGCAGACAGCATCTTTTGCTTTTAAGGAGGTATTTTTGTTGAAGACCTTCATGGCTAAGCCGGAAGACATAAAAGATCGCAAATGGTACGTCCTGGACGCCGACGGCAAGGTTCTCGGCAGGCTGGCCGCGGAGGCCGCCCGCATTCTGCGGGGAAAGCACAAGCCAGATTTCACCCCCCACGTCGACACCGGCGATCACGTGATTGTAATCAACGCCGAAAAAGTGGTTTTGACCGGGAAGAAACTCCGGGACAAGAAATATATAAGACATTCGGGCTACCCCGGCGGCCTGAAAGTTATGAGTTACGAAACACTCATGAAGACCAGGCCGGAACTGGCGGTGGAAAAGGCTATCGTGGGCATGCTGCCCCATAACAGGCTGGGTTCCGGCATGGCCAGGAAACTGAAGGTTTATAGAGGTCCGGAACATCCTCACCAGGCTCAAAAACCTGTGGCCTGGCAGCTTCGGTAGGGAAGGAGGAAGAGTGCTTTGGCACAGGTGATGTTTTACGGCACCGGTCGCAGGAAGAACGCGGTAGCAAGAGTTTTCCTGCTGCCCGGCGACGGAAAAATAACGGTCAACGGCAGGCCGCTCGGCGAATATTTCGGCCGCAAGACGCTGGAAACGATAGTCCGCCAGCCGGTCAGCCTTACCGGTACGGAATCGCGTTTCGACATCCGGGCGAAGGTGCTTGGAGGCGGCGTGAGCGGCCAGGCCGGCGCCGTCAAAATGGGCATTGCGAGAGCTTTGATCCAGGCCGACCCGAACCTGAGGCCCGTTTTAAAGCAGGCGGGATTTCTGACCAGGGACCCGCGCATGAAAGAGCGCAGGAAATACGGGCTTAAAAAGGCACGTCGCGCACCGCAATACTCAAAACGATGAAGGAAGGAACCCCTTCCTTTTATTTTTACCTGTGAATATGGTATAATTTTAATAAATATATAAATCTTGGTGAGGGGAAATGTTTAATCGTTATTTTCCAGCTCTTGCCGAATATTTTTCCAAAAGGCCGGAGATAATAGCGGCCTATATTTTTGGCTCTTACGCGGAAGGCGTTCCAAGGCCGGACAGCGATGTAGATCTGGCTGTTCTATTGGAAAAAATACCTGGTAATACTCTAAAATACCGGATTGAACTGATGGAGGACACACGGAAAATCATTGGGCTGAATACCGAAATAATAATCTTGAATGAAGTGTCCCTGCTGTTGCAGTTTCAAGTGATTCAAAAAGGTATGGTTATCTTTGAAAAAAATGCGGAAAAAAGGGCCGTCTTTGAAATGCATACAGCAGGTAGATATTACGATTATAAAAGGTATTTTGACTTTCACACATCGCAGCTTGCCGAAAGGATAAAGGAGGGCGGCCTGGGTGCTGGATAAAACGGTAATCATGTCTCGGCTGACCAAGCTCGACGAGTACTTTGCACGCTTAAAAAGATTTCAAAATATTGAATTAAAGGAATATTTAAGCGATAATGACCTTCAAGCCATTCTGGAAAGAAACCTTCAGTTGGCGATACAGGTATGTATTGATATTGCCAACTACATAATAGCAAGAAGAAAGCTGGCTTTCCCCGACGAACAAGAAAATATTTTCATTTTGCTTGGGAGCGAGGGAATAATTCCTCAAAAATTGGCTGCCAGAATTAAGGGCATGGTTAATTTTAGAAATATACTTGTTCATGATTACACAGAAATAAACCCGGAGAAGGTTTATCAGATATTTAAGCGAGGTCTGAAGGACTTTGATGAATTTGCACGGGCTGTTGTAAAATTTATTGAAGATGATAGAACACCATAACATCTTTTTGTCCCAGTTCCGAATTTTACACCGCACCGGAGGTACCGTGGACCGCTTACTTTTTGTTTTCCTGCTGACGGCTTTTATCAACCTGGTCAACACCCTGACCCGCTCTTCCCGCCTGTCGGGAGTCAGGACCGGCAGTCTTGCCACTGCCATCTCCCTGTTCGGCGTGGTTTACCTGGCGGCAAGTTTCGCCAACACCCTTCAGGCCCCCCTGCTGGCCTCGACTGTCGAGCATATTATCGACGGCGCCCACAGCCGGTCTTTGGCGGCTGATCCTGCGGCGGACGCCGTCTCGGCCCCGCTGTACCGGGAAGCCCTGCTGAGTCTCAACCGCAAGCTGCGCTTCGTCATGCTCGGCGCCACGGTGGGCACGGCGCTCGGCATGCTGCTCGTACCCAGCTTCGTCACCTCTTTTTCAAACGCAGTCAATGCCTTCGGCCGGACCGGCTCGGTGTTCCGGGTGATCCCCCTGCTGCTTTCCTCCCTTTTCAGGCCGGGCGGCGGGATTTTCAAATTCCGCATGTCTTCCTTCAAAACGCTTAAGGTCATCATCTTCAGGAAAATGTCCACCCCGAAGGCTTTCCTTTACTGGAACCTGGTCAGCTACAGCCTGTGGACCGCCAACGTGCTTTCCGGGCTTTACGCCGGCGCCCTTTACCCCGAGTTCCGCTCCACGGCGGTGCTCATGGCCTCCATTGTCGGCAACGCCGCAATCGTGGTGAACGTGATCATGGTCGACCCCGTGGTTGCCAGAGTAACCGATGCCGTGGCCGGCGGCAAAGAAGAGGAAGCCGAACTGAAGCAGATCATTTTTTACCTCGCGCTTTTCAACCTGCTGGGCACGCTGCTCAGCCAGGTTATCTTCGAGCCGGTGGCGCAAGGCCTGATGCTGATGACCCGGTGGATCACCTGAAAAAACATGACGAAAACCACTAAGCGGCAAAAAAAGTATGGACCGATCTGCTGGAGTCCCGCGAGGCCATTGTCTGCAACAGTTACGTGCTGGTGGAGACCCATGCCCTAGTGCAGCACCGGTTAGGCATAGCGGCAGTGAGGGCTTTTCGTGAAGACGTTTTTCCCATCCTGCAGGTGGAATGGATCGATGACTCTCTTCATCATAGAAAAGGTTTTTCGTTTTGTTCCCATTTGCCGGCGGCTTGCGTTCAAATGGCGAAATAGCGTTTAAGAACAAGCCTTACCTGCTCTTGCAACTTTTCATCCGTTACTGCGCCGCAGACTTTCTCCAGCCTTTCTTTGGAAACAGTCCGTATCTGGTGGACCATCGCGATGGAGTCTTTTGTCAAGCCGGAAAGGTCCTTGCTTAAGAATACTTCCGTGGGATAGATTTTCCGCAGCGGCCTGGCGGAAGTAAGGGGGAGTACCGTAACGATTGGGAGGGCCTGGTTGACTTCTTCAGTTGAAACAACCAATACCGGGCGCTTCCCGGCTTGTTCAGAACCTGTGGCGGGGTTGAGATTTGCCCAAAAGATTTTCCATTGATATTTTGTCATTTGACAGCTTACCATTCAGGTATCATCTCTGCTGTTTCCCTATCGGCATGGCGGAACGATTCCGAGACGCTTTTAACGTCCCTGATGAATTCAGGGTCGTTTGCGGCGGCTTTCAACGCCTGGCAGAACTCTTCATTTTCCAGGCGGGCTACGTATTCTTCCAATGCCTCCCGCACTGCGGCGTTTACTGAAGCAATCTTATTTTCGCCCGCCAACGTTTTTAATTTGTCCAGCAGCGGTTGCGGCAGGGCAAAGGTTATTTTTTTAAGTGGTGAATGTGTAAGCACATATCATACCCCCTCAAAGATATTGTATTTTAGGCAAGCATAATATGCAAGTATTTTTTATACGAAAATGCTCGTAACGGGCAGCGTCTCGTCACCGCTCACTCCGGCGACGGCGTATTGTGAGCGGTTTGTTTTATTACGGCTCGTTTATTACCCCCGGGGACTTTTCTTTGAAGGTTTTGATCACCCTTTCCTTGTCGGCTGGTTCCCGGGCCGCTTCAGGCTCCTCCGAAAAATACCTGACGGTCCCGGCGTATAAAGCCCAGGCCAGCTTGCCCTGGTAACCGGGTTCCTGCATCAGTTCCTCCTCCGTTTTGTTCGTTATGAAACCGATTTCCACTATCACCGCCGGCGCAGACGTGTTTCTGGTGATGTAGTGGTCCGCCTCCAGCGGTTCCCGGTCCGTATTCCCCAGCACCCTTGCCAGTTCCGACTGAATGTGCCGCGCCGCCTTTTTGCTTTCCGCCGATCCCCGCTGGACGAAACACTGGGCGCCGTGCCGGCCGGGGTCCGGGTAACTGTTCACGTGAATGCTCACGTAGAGGTCGGCCCTGTTTTCGTTGGCGAGAGCCACCCTTCTCTTCAGGTCTTCTCTCTTTTTGGCCGCCAACCCCGCCGTATCCGGGTCGCTGAGGTCGGTATCGGCTTCCCTGGTCATCAGCACCATGGCCCCGGCCTGGGCGAGATCGTCCGCCAGCCGCCTGGCCACGGCGAGGCAGATGTCCTTTTCCAGGGCACCGCTTTTCCCCACCGCGCCCGGGTCCACGCCCCCGTGGCCGGGGTCCACCACGATCACCTTGTTTGCCAGCGCCGGCGCCATCACGGCCACCGCCTGCCGGCTGCTATTTTCCGCAAGCGCGCGGCCTAAAAAAAACAAAAGAGCCGCCAGGGCCGCCAGCGCGATCAGACGGCCCTTTTTTACCCGGAAAGCCTTTACCGTTACGGGAGCCAAGAGGACATTCCCCCTCGAAAGCGCGTCTTTTCTTTTTAAAAGGTATTCCACCCGCAGGGGAAATATGAAATATTTGGTCCGCTCCGGTCCACCCGACAAAAAGCGATATTTTTGTGCGGTTGACTGACACGGAAGAGCGCATTAAACTAAGTGCAGACAAAATTAACATGTAATGGCATAGATGTAAATTGCTGATTTATTGAAATGAAAGCGAAAAGATTGTGGGGGATGAAAATGGAGCGAATTGATTCATTAATTACGCGCCTGCGTTCGATGGGGTACCGCAACCGCCAGATTAGATCCATCATTGAATCCTGCGTCGGGGTTCGTACCGTCCCGACCGGCTGATCACCCGCCAGGAGATAGCCGTTATGGTCACGCGAGCCCTTGCGTACAGCGGCAAGGCCGTCTCCCTGACGCCGGCCGAAGTTGACGCCCTCCTGGCACGCTTTTCCGACATCGCACAAATCGGCGATTGGGCCAGGGAAGCCGTAGCCGTTGCAGTCAAGGAAGGCATCGTGCATGGCCGGGCCGCAGATCTATACGACCCCGGTTCCAACGCGACCAGGGCCGAGGCCGTGGTCATGCTCAAGCGCATGCTGACATCAACCGGCGCCCTGTAAAACAAAATACGGTATCCAACCAGTGAAGGAGCCCCCGCTGCCGCAACCGGCGCGGGGGTTTCAAACTTTAGGCAAACTATTCGGGACCTTGGGGTTGAAGGAAGCGAGCGATATTGCGAAAGCGTCGTAAGTGAACCGGGCGAAGTGAGGATGCGATATTGGATGAGCGGGACAGCGGTTAGGGGACACACCTCTGTCTGGAGCATTCTCTTGGGACGAGGAATGTCCCCAATTTGTGTCCGCGAAAGCCTGAACCGCAACAGGATGTGAGTTGAAGGCGGTCCAATATCGCCCGAAACGAGCCCCTGGTTCACTCGACGCGAAGCACCTGAGCGAGCGTTTCAACTCCAAGGTGCCTTGTCGGCAAACACGTCGGCAACCACGACCCCCCGCTTCCTGCAACGGCAGCGGGGGTTTTTATATTTTTGAAATTGGATTTTGCTGTGGTATAATCTTGGCAGGAGGTGTTTTTGATGTTTAAGCGTATTTCGGTTGATCCGGCTATTTGTCATGGGCAGGCTTGTATCAAGGGTACCCGAATCCCCGTGTACCAGATCATCGGAATGATGGCCAATGGGGATACCATCGAAGAAATCCTCAATGAATATCCGTCACTCGAACGCGAGGATATTCTTGCCTGTCTTGACTATGCGGCATTACTCGCTGAAGAGAATCTTGCACCTATCGAGGTTCTGGATAGAGCATGAATATTTATGTAGATGAAAACATTCCTTTAATGACCACTGAAGCCTTGCGAAAAATGGGTCATACAGTTTTCGATAACCGGGGTACAACAAAAGAGGGTATTTCTGACGAGAAACTCTGGAAGATTGTTCAGCACCACAAATGCTTGCTTGTTACCACAGACAAGGGATTTACAAGTTATCGAAATAAACAGCATTATGGTATTCTAATAGTGCGCCTCCGTCAGCCTAATAGACATAGGATTCATGATCGCGTGATTCAGGCTATAAACCAGTTCACGGTAGATGAATGGCCGGGATTATTAGTGATAATGCGGGATAATGTAAAGAGTGTGTGGTCAGGACGATTAAGAACATACTGACATCATCGGCGCCCTGTAAAACAAAATACGGTATCCAACCATGAAGAAGCCCCCGCTGCCGCAACCGGCGCGGGGGTTCTTTAAGTTGGTGCGCCTGGCATGGGCGCTGTCTATAAGATGAAAGTCCCGAACGGTGAAGGTAGCAGTAGCCGTAGCTTAAGACAAGGGTGTCCACCGCGAGGTGGAATCTGAAGGAAGTCGGCATCCTGGAAAGGGAACTGCCTTCAGGAGGAGGCGGTGAATCCGCAGGGGACTGAAGGAGTGCCTAGTTTCCATCCGGCGAAAACCAGAGAAACGACCCGCGGGGAAGGTTGCACCTACCTAATGGAGCAGGTGGTGGAAAGGAACAACATGTTCCATGCATTACACCGGGTCTTTAAAGATAAAATACGTCAACTGACATGTCGCAGCAAAAGCCAATCCATGAAAGACCGAATTAATAACCTCAACACCTACATGGTAGGATGGATGGGTTACTTGTATTTGCTAAACTAAAAGTGTACCAATTTTAGCCCCTTGATCAACGAAAAGTT
>DAOOVD010000062.1:0-12551 GCA_035369845.1 Bacillota bacterium
GCGATCGACTGGCGGTACCCCAGGGGCGGCTTCGGTATCAATTACAGGTACGGGTAACCCTTTTTAAAAAGGTTTCTCTCTTTATTTGAAAGTTTCCAGTTAAGCATGCGGACAAATTATTCAAAATATTTTGGGTGTTCTAAAAATTAGAATGCTGGAAGGGGGGATTTGTCCCGGTAATTCAGACGTGTATTCATAATTAAATGGCGGCGTAGTAAGTGGTGTATTTTGAAACTGACAAAACAAGGAGGATCGCTAATGAGTCAAGCGGCAACAGAAATAAACACCAAGGTACAGGTGTCCGGCCTGGCAAAAAAAATGCTTCGCTACCGTTGGGTTTGCTACGGTATCTTACTGTTCACCTATGTGTTCGTCTATTTCGACCGTGTCTGTCCAGCCGTCGTGGCACCTGAATTGATGAAGGAATTTGGCCTGACAGCGACTGCGCTGGGTATTCTGTCGTCAATGTATTTCTACCCTTACGCCGCAATGCAGATTCCGTCGGGTGTACTTTCTGACTACCTGGGACCCAGGTTTTCAGTAGGCACCTTTTTCCTTATCGCTGCTGTCGGCACCATCATTTTCGGTCTCGCGCAAAACTTCGGGATTGCGATTTTCGGCCGCTTCCTGATGGGTGTCGGTGTGGCCGTAGTGTGGATACCCTGTATGAGGATATTGGCCAACTGGTTCCGGCCCAAGGAGTTTGCCACGTTGACGGGCCTGATGCTGACCCTCGGCAACGTCGGCGCCATCATCGCCTCCGCCCCGCTGGCGGTAATAGTGGGCGCAATGGGATGGCGCGCGGCGTTTTACTGGGTAGGCGCAGGCCTGGTAATTGTTGCGTTATTAAACTATATTTTGCTCAGGAACAAGCCGCAGGATATGGGACTGCCCACCGTTTCGGAAATTGACGGAGTTAGTTATTACACATCGGCTGACGGTTCAGACAACGCAACTTTCCTGCAAAACTGCGGCAAGCTGTTTAAAATGAAGAACTACTGGCTGATAGCGGTCTACGCGTTTATGATTTACGGGACCGTTATGGGATTCCAGGGTCTCTGGTTTGTGCCCTACGCGCAAGACGTTTATGGTCTGTCCAAACAGACCGCCGCCAACATGCTGATGCTGTGGCCGATAGGGATGGCTTGCGGCTGCTTCTTCATAGGCCTGGCTTCCGACAGAGTGCTGAAGTCGAGGCGGAAAGCGTCCCTGTACGGCATGATTATCTATGTAATAACCTGGTTGCCGGTGGTGTTCGGTACGGGTCATATATCTGTGGGGCTTTTCTATCCCCTGCTTTTCTTCATGGGCTTCTTCTGCGGCAGCTATGTTCCCAACTACGCCCACGTATCAGAAGGGCAGCCGCACAGCTTTATCGCCACGGCGAACGGTATGGTAAACATCTGGTATTTCGTCGGCGGAGCATTCTTCCAGACCATTATGGGGCGTATTCTTGACTCCTACGGGAAGGTTGGAGGAAAATTCCCCGTGGAAGCTTACCAAAAAGCCTTTTTGATCTGCATAATCGCACTCGTTATCGGGGCAATAGCCATGTACTTTACAGAAGACTCCAAGGAACTGCAGAAGGCGAAGGCTTGAGAATTTATACCGGGAGGGCATGGGTGGGTTGAGAACTGGCGCCCATGCCTTTTCGCTTCAACTTTGCGGGAAGGGCAGAGACATCATGTGCAATCTGATCGGGGAAGATGAAATAAACTGCAAATGTTCAGACGCAACGTACATCTACGATGACGAGCTTGGCTGGATCAATATCAAGTTATTTCTCTGCAAAATCAGAAAATATCTGGAGAATATCGAGCAAGAGCTTGGCAACGGTCTGAGAAAGTCAGGTTGAGAAACAGGCCTGAACGGTTTGTATCGGGAGGCGATCCGGCTTGAGTACGGCAATTTACCCTGGCAGTTTCGATCCAGTGACCTTCGGTCATCTGGATATCATTGAAAGGGCTTCCTCGCTGTTTGATCGTTTAATTGTATCGGTTTCCCGCAATCCGGCGAAAAACCCGCTGTTTTCAGTTGAAGAGAGGGTTTCGCTGCTCAGGAGAGTGCTCGTTCCCTATCCCAATGTTGAAGTTGATTCTTTTACGGGTTTGACGGTGGACTATGCCCTGCACAGGAACGCAAGGTATATCGTGAGAGGGCTGCGGGTGATTTCGGACTTCGAGAATGAATTTTGCATGGCGCTTACGAATAAAAAATTATCGTGCCAGGTTGAAACGATATTTTTAATGACGAAAGCTGAATATTCGTTCATCAGCTCAAGCGCCGTCAAGGAGGTGGCCTTTTTCGGCATCCCGCCGAGCGCGCTGAGCGATTTTGTGCCCCCCCCGGTGGAAGAAAAATTACGTGAAAAGTTTTCGATAAGAAGCGTGAACAGCAGGGACGTGGTAAATAAAGCGGCCGGTCTCCAGCAGAGGCTTTTCGTACAATATGGTACTTATGTCTCCGAGAAATAAGATTCCCGGCACTAAAAACACCGAATGCCGGGCGACAACTTACCGCCTTCAGTCCCAAGGTCCCGGATGGTATGTCAGCAGTCAAAAGAGGAACGTTTTGACTGTTTCTCTTTTTTTTTATATACTTCAAACTATGAGCCGTCTAATTCACGCAGACGGTTGCAGCCTCAGCGGGTTGGCCGGTTTGCAAAAAGACGGCCGGGGGGGCGAGACATGAACATTGCGGTGTGTATCAAACCGGTGCCGGATCCGAGGTTTTACGGAAATATTTCCGTTGATCCCCGGACCGGGCTGCTTGTGCGCAAAGGCGCGCCGGCGGTGATTAACCCGTCGGACAGGAACGCCATTGAGGCGGCCCTGCAATTGAAAGAAAGACACGGGGGCAGGGTGGTGCTGGCAAGCATGGCGCCGCCCGACGCCGGGGAAGCGCTCAAAGAGGGGCTGGCCATGGGCGCGGACGAGGCCTTCCTTTTAAGCGACCCGGCCTTTGCCGGGGCCGACACTTTGGCAACGGCAAGGGTTTTGGCCGCCGGATTGAATAAAATCGGGCGTTTCGATCTGATTTTGACGGGGTGCGAAAGCGCGGACGGGGGGACTGCCCATGTGCCCTCACAGTTGGGCGAGATGATCGGTTTTCCCCATCTGAATCACGTGCAGGCGTTTTATCTCAAGGGCAGCCTGCTTCATATTGAAAAGAAAACCGAAGACGGCTTCATGGAGTACAGATGCCGTCTGCCTGCGGTTCTGGGAGTGACCAGGGATATCAATACTCCCCGCTATATCTCCCTGACGGGGGTAGCGGCGGCGCAGGCCAAACCGTTTACCGTCTGGGGTCTGGAGGATCTCGGGCTTGAGCCTGCCGTTACAGGCCTTACGGGTTCACCGACGCAACCCGGTGATTTAAGAGTGTCCGAGTTAAAGCGCAAGGTTGAAATCCTGCGGGGGGAGCCGGAGGAGATCGCTGAAAAAATGGTAACGATCCTGCGTTCCGCGGGCGTATTGGATTAAGGAGGATTGGAACGCCGTGCTGAAGGAAAGCGCTGATATTATGGCAGTAGCCGAGCAGGTTGAAGGAAGGCTGAAGGGGGTGTCCTTCGAGCTTGTCGGCAAAGCCCGCGAACTGGCACGGGAGAGAGGCGGCCGGGTGTTGGCAGCCGTATTCGGAAGCGGCATCGGTTCACTCGGCGCGGAGCTTGTTGCTTACGGCGCGGACCGGGTTGTTCTGGTTGACGACTCCCGCCTCGCTCTATACCGGAACGACGCTTACGCCCTGGCACTGGAGGGCCTGATCCGGAAATATTCCCCGGGGATAGTGCTTTTCAGCGCTTCAACCTGCGGAAGCGAACTGGCTGCCACGACGGCGGCCAGGCTTGGTACGGGCCTTGCCGCCCACTGCGTCGATCTTCGCTTTAATGAGCGGGGAGAGTTCGTTCAGGTGATCCCGGCGTTTGGGGGAAGGGTGCTGGGCGATGTCTTCTGCCCACGGGCGCGGCCGCAGATGGCCAGCATCAGGCCGGGTGTGTTCAAAAAACCCGGGAAAGACCCCGCCCGCAGCGGGGAAACAATCAAAGAAGAGGCGATCTTTCCGGCCGGGTTTGAATCGCCTCTGGAGGCCGTCCGGGTGGTGCGGCGGCAGCCGCCCGGATTACCGCTTGAAGAAGCCGGGGTGGTGGTAGCCGGCGGCTGGGGTGTGGGCAGCGCGGAGGTTTGGCGCGTACTGGAGGAACTCGCCGGGGAACTGGGCGCGGCGGTCGGGTGCACAAGACCTGCTCTGGACGAGGGATGGATCAATGATGAGCGCGCCCTGATCGGCGCCAGCGGGAAGACGGTCAGGCCGAAGCTGTATATCGGTTTCGGGATCTCCGGCTCCATCCATCATGTTGTAGGAATGAAGGACAGCGGCTTTGTGATAAACGTTAACACCGACCCCGCCGCACCCGTTTTCCAGATCTCCGACTGCGGCGTGATTGCCGACGCAAAAGAGTTCATCCCGCTTCTCCTGGAAAAAGTCAGGGAGAGAAAAGCCGGCTTGCCGAAAGAGTGAGTCCGTTACTGAAATATATCTTTATAATATCTTTACAAATAAAGGTTTCTGAGGTATAGTTTATTTAGGACAAAAATGGTCCTCATTATCTAATTAGGATTGGTTGAAATGCAGTTGACAAGAAAAACAGAATATGCCGTGAGAACGCTTTTGGAACTGGTGGAGAGACCTTTCGGAGAGGTAGTGCATTCAAGCGAGATTGCAAGGGTCAAGGGGATTCCCGAAGCTTTTCTGAACAAGACAATCCGCGAACTGGCGCGGGCGGGTTTTGTTGAAACGCAAAGGGGGAAAATGGGTGGAGTCAGGCTGATAAAGCCGGGTGACAGCTTTACCCTGGCAGACGTTGTGGAGGCAATTGAAGGTCCTGTTGCCGTCAATCCGTGCCTGAGAGAGGGCAACGACTGCCCGAATAAAGCTTCTTGCAGCGTCCGCCAACTGTTAAGCGAGGCCCAGTCGAGTTTTGTCGGGAAATTAAAAGCTGTAACGTTTACCGACCTGGCCCGGACTGGAAAGGGGAAAAAGAATAAAAAGCCTGCAAACGGCAGGCCGGGAAAAAAGCAATGAAAAATCACCTCCGGGGAACATTGCTTTTGAGAGGGGAGGACGCTTGATGAAGTTGAATGAATTGACGGTGAACGGACTATACCGGTCGTTTGAAGAACAGGGTTATATCTGTGAGAAAAATCTTGTGATCACCGTTTTTCTGGCATTGAAGCTTGGTAAGCCGCTACTGGTGGAAGGAGCCCCCGGTGTGGGCAAGACGGAGATAGGCAAGGTGCTGAGCCGGATTTTCAACGCTGAATTGATCCGCCTGCAATGCTATGAAGGGCTGGATGAAAACAAGGCCCTGTACGAGTGGAACTATCAAAAGCAGCTCTTGAGGATCCAGCTTCAGAAGGAAAGTATCGGCACCGAAATGGCGGAGCGGGACCTTTTCAGCTACGAGTACCTGCTGGAAAGACCCCTGCTGAAAGCTATACGGTCCAGGAAGCCCGTTGTTCTGCTGATTGACGAGGTTGACAAGGTCGAAGAAGAGTTTGAGGCGTTTCTTTTCGAATTGCTGTCGGATTTCCAGGTATCCATTCCCGAACTCGGGACCATTGCCGCCGAACAAATTCCGGTAGTGGTGCTGACCAGCAACAGGGAGCGGGAGATTTCGGACGGATTGAGAAGACGCTGCGTTTATCTGTATATCGACTATCCCACTGTCGAAAAGGAAGTGCGTATTTTACAGGTCAAGGCTCCGGAGGCGGGAGAGAAACTGTCGCGGGAAGTGGCGAATGCAGTGAGCCTGATCAGGGCAAATCAGGGAATCAGCAAGAAGCCCGCAATTTCCGAGTCCATCGACTGGGCCAGGGCGCTGGTGGCCCTCGGCGCCGGTTCACTCGACCAGGAGGTCGTGAAACAGACACTCAATATTGTTTTAAAGAACAAGGAGGATATCGAAACCGTGCAGAGGGAGGTTGGGGTCAAGGCGCTGGCCGCCTCCGCCCAAAAACATGGTTGACAATTATCCCGCCCTCGCCGGTTTTTCTTCCCCTCCGACCAGGGAAGAAGACGCGGACAGATTTTTGCATAGCCTGGTGAGGTTCGTCCACAGCCTGAGACGGCTCGGCATCCGGGTAAGCGTGGCGGAGACCAGGGATGCCCTGGATGCCCTGTCCCGGGTGAATCTGCTGGACCGGGGACAGGTAAAGGTAGCCTTAAGTGCCACTCTGGTTAAAAATTACCACAACCGGAAGATCTTCGATCAGGCGTTTGACTCATTTTTCGCCCCGTCCGAAACATTACCGCAGAAGCAGCCTGAACTAATGAACGAGCAGCCCGTGTGCGGGGGCGGCCGGGATGAAAATGTCGGGGACCGGCTGGTCAAGGCGGTTAAGGAGGATGAACGGGACTGGGGAAAAGAGTTTCTCAATCTTCTGTACCTGACTGTGGAAGAAAACGAGAAGATGTCCATAAAACCGGGCTGGACCAAGCAGTTTAAAAAACAGTTCATTGAAACGATCGGAAAGATGCAGGGCGGCGGCGACGAAGGTCCTTCCGCCCCGGTAGCCGGAAAAACTGAAAGCTCCCTCAAACGCTGGCGCAGGCAGATGATGAAACAGGCTATCAAAGCGGGCTGGGTATCGCCCGCCAAAAACCTTATAGCCGGTTCGGAGAGGCTGGACGGGGTCCCCGAAACAGTGATCCCGGACGTTGAGACAAGACAGGACGGCGAATCGGTGTTATACGAGGACATGAAGAAGATAGCCGAAGAAGACCTGGCCAGAGCGGGCATACTTATTAAAAAATTGTCGCGGCGCCTGGCCACCCGCATTTCCAGGCGCTACTTCAAGGGACGCAGGCGGGGCAGGCTGGATATACGGCGAACCATCCGGAGAAACGTCAGTTACGGCGGCACCCTGATGGATTTGAAGTTCCAATCCAGAAAAGAGCAAAAGCCCAGACTGGTTTTGATCTGCGACGTCTCCGGTTCCATGGCGCGTTATACCGTTTTTGTCATTCAATTTATATACGGACTTTCAAACGTGGTACGGGGGATAGAAACATTCATCTTTTCCGAGGAACTGGAAAGGGTAACCCCCTACATGAAAAAGGGGGACGGCTTTGCCCGGACCATGTCCTCCCTGGTGGAGAAGAGCAGCCAGTGGGGAATGGGTACGAACCTGCACGCGTCACTGGCGGCATTCTTGAAAGATTACCTTCGCCTCCTGTCACCGTCCACGTATGTCATTATCGTCAGCGACGGCCAGACGATCCAGGCGGACCAGGCCGCCCGGAACCTGGAGGAGATCAGGAGCAGGGTCAGGGATATAATCTGGCTGAATACCATGCCTCGCGAGGGCTGGAAACGGTCCCCGGCAATAAATGAGTTTCAGAAACACTGCCAGATGTTCGAGTGCTCCACCCTGGATCAACTCAACCGTGTGTTGGGCAGCCAGATGCTCAACGTTTAATATTGAGTATGAGAGGATGCTTTTACCCGGATCCCGTCCCATCCGGTATTGATGCGGACGGGATTTTCAACTTTTTTTTCCAGAATGATTAAATTTTTTTCATAAATATATTTTCCGTTTTTGAGAAAACTATAAAAGAACCGGAGTGATTCAAATCCCGCGCTGCATGATTTCGCAACTGGAGGAAAAGCGTGCAGGAAACTTTGTAAAATTGGTTATCCGGCCTGATTATTTGTCCCAGTTCCTGCGTATAATACATTAAAATAGAAGGGGGTGACGGACGGAGTGAAGGCAACAGGTATCGTTCGCCGCATTGACGACCTCGGAAGAGTGGTTATTCCCAAGGAAATCAGACGTACAATGCGGATCAGAGAGGGCGATCCCCTTGAAATTTTTACTGACAGAGAAGGGGAGGTAATCCTGAAGAAATACTCCCCGATAGGCGAGTTGGGCGAGTTCGCTTCAGAGTACGCCGATTCGCTCAATGAAGCGCTCGGCCACATTTCGTGCATCGCGGACAAAGATTCCATTATCGCGGTTGCGGGAGCTCCAAAAAAGCAGCTGATGAACAAGCAGATCAGTTCTGATGTGGAAAAGGTCATGGCGGACAGGAAGATGGCTGTTTTTAGCGAACCTTGCTTTTTGACTGTGGACGAGGACATAAGTTACAACAGCGCGGTTATCGCACCGATAATTGCCGAAGGAGACGCGGTCGGCGCCGTAATCCTGGCGGCAAAAGAACCCGGTATCCAGATGGGTAATCTTGAGGCAAAACTCGCAGAAACTGCTGCAGGTTTTCTGGCCAAGCAAATGGAATCGTAAAAATCCCGTTGTTACAACCCGATGCCGGGCCGGCTTGAGCCGGGCCGGCATCGGGTTGAAGAAGGCCCGGTTTCGTCCGGCGCAACTTTTTTTTGAGAAAGAGTTGTCAGAGGGCTGATAACCGGGGTGACCGGCGCAGGGTAAAAGAACAGATTTAACCAGCCGGGCATATTGTGGTATACCAGACATTATTTGGCATGACGGGAGGTTGTGCTGTATGGTATACCACGAACTCGGCTGGATACGTTCAGGCGGCGGCAAAATGTGCCCGCTATTGAAAAGGGCCGCCCTCGAATGGTACCGGCCGCTGCGCTTTTTACCCTGTTTCCTGCAAAAACCGCTCAAATATATCAGACAGCGCCTGCGTAAAGTACCCGTTATAGTTCAGCTGGACGCCGCCTGCTGCGGGGACTTTTCTTTCAGGAAACTGGCGGAAACCGCGGGCTGCAGCGTTCACAGGGAACTTCCGCTGATCAACGCTTTCTCTGCGAAGGTAAGCGCAAGGAGCCTGGAACGGTTGGCGAAAAACGTTTTCGTCAAAAAAATCTGGTACGACCGCTGTGTCAGGAGTGTTCTTGACGTGGCCTCTCCAGTGGTGCAGGCGCCGCCCCTCTGGCAGGCGGAGGTGACGGGCAGGGGGGTTACTGTGGCGGTGCTGGATACCGGGATTTACGAACATCCGGATCTTTCAGGCCGGATAGTGGCGTTCAAAGACCTGGTGAACAATAAGACAATACCTTACGACGACAACGGACACGGCACTCATGTGGCCGGAGGCATTGCCTCCAGTGGCGTCATGTCCGGTTCGCTCTACCGCGCCCCCGCATTTGAAGCGGGACTTGTAGGGGTCAAGGTGCTCGACAAGGAGGGCAAGGGGAAAATCTCGTCGGTGATAGAAGGGATCCAGTGGTGCATTGAAAACAAGGATCTCTATAGTATCAGGGTGCTTAATTTGTCCGTCGGCGCCGACGCCACGGAGCCTTATACGGACGATCCCGTGTGTCTGGCGGTGGAGAAAGCCTGGCGTGACGGGATCGTAATTTGCGCCGCGGCGGGAAACGAGGGCCCTCAAAGCGGGACAATAGGTTCGCCGGGCATCGATCCCCTGATCATTACGGTAGGTGCGCTGGACGACGGAAATACCGTTAATGGTGAAGACGATCAGGTCGCCTACTTTTCCAGCCGGGGTCCCACCGTGGACGGACAGCCGAAGCCAGATGTAATAGCGCCGGGAGTCAACATAATATCCCTTCGTTCCCCGGGGTCACATATCGACAAAAAGAACAAGGAATCAAGGGTCAACGAGTGGTATACTTCACTTTCCGGCACTTCCATGGCCGCACCGCTGTGTTCAGGCGTAGTTGCGCAGCTTCTCCAGCACGACGCCTCGCTGACACCCGATCAGGTGAAAGAAAGGCTGCTCAAAACGGCAAGGAAAATTGACAACCTGGATGAATACGTCCAGGGGGCCGGGGTAATTGACGCCAAAGCTGCAGTTTTATATAAGGCATAAGTTTGTCTATAGTCTGAAACGCCGGGATTCCGGCGTTTCAGATTGTTGACATACTGTCGGGACCTTGAGGTTGAAGGAAGCGAGCGATATTGCGAAAGCGCCGCAGGTGAACCGGGCGAAGTGAGAATGCGATATTGGATGAGCGGACATGGACGTCTGCGAAAGCCTGAACCAAGCCGGGACGGCGAGTTGAAGGCTAGACTGGTAATTTCTTAATGTATTAAGGTATTGTTTATATAATTTTGTAATCAAGCTTGGCATAATAATATTAAAATCCAGGGAGGTATACACTTTGGCAAACAGGCTGGCCGACGAAAAGAGCCCTTACCTGCAGCAGCATAAAAATAACCCGGTTGACTGGTATCCCTGGTCCGATAAGGCTTTTGAAAAGGCGAAGCGGGAGGATAAACCGGTATTCCTCAGCATCGGCTATTCCACCTGCCACTGGTGCCATGTGATGGAGAGGGAGTCTTTTGAGGATGAGGAGGTTGCCGGCATTTTAAATGAAGGATACGTGTCCATCAAGGTTGACCGCGAGGAGCGCCCGGATATAGATCACATTTACATGAAGGTGTGCCAGGCCATGACAGGGCATGGCGGCTGGCCGCTGACAGTAATTATGACCCCGGACAAAAAGCCCTTCTTTGCGGGGACCTATTTCCCCAAAAAGGGCGGGGCGCGGATGCCCGGATTAATAGACATTCTAACCCTGGTGAGGAAAATGTGGCAGGAAGAGAAGGACAGGATACTGGCTGCCGGGGAAAGGATTGCAGGTACGGTACAGCCCGGAATTGCCCGCCGGACAGGAGTGGAATTGAACGGCCAGGTGTTGGACAGGGCCTTTGAACAGTTGGAGGCCAGGTTTGACGGGAAATACGGGGGTTTTGGCGTATCGCCCAAATTCCCGGCTCCCCACAACCTGGCGTTTCTCCTGAGGTACTGGAAAAGCAAAGGCGCCCCGGGCGCTTTGGCAATGGTGGAAAAAACCCTGGAGGGCATGTACAGGGGCGGGATATACGACCATATCGGATTCGGCTTTGCCCGCTACTCCACCGATGAAAAGTGGCTGTTGCCCCACTTTGAGAAGATGCTCTACGACAACGCTCTGTTGGCTCTGGTATATATTGAGGCTTTCCAGGCTGTCGGAAGGGAACTTTATGCCCGGGTGGCCAGAGAGGTTCTTGCTTATGTCCAACGCGATATGACCGCACCGGAAGGCGGCTTTTACTCCGCCGAGGACGCGGACTCGGAAGGCGAGGAAGGCAAGTTCTATGTATGGACCCCGTTAGAGGTCAAAGAGGTGCTGGGACAGCGGGAAGGGGAGATCTTCTGCCGCCTGTATGATATCACCCCTGAAGGAAACTTCGGGGGAAAAAACATACCCAACCTGATCTTTAATAAACCCGAAGACGTGGCAGCCGAATTTGATATAAAACCCGGGGTGATGGATGAATTTATTGAAAAATCCCGGCAAAAACTTTTTAAACACAGGGAAGGACGGGTCCGACCCTTTAAGGACGACAAAATCCTTACTGCTTGGAACGGGCTGATGATCGCCGCCATGGCCAAAGGAGCGGCTGTTTTCGGCGAGCCAGCGTACAGGGAAGCTGCTGCCCGGGCGGTAGACTTTATAAACAAAAAACTAGTGCGCGAGGACGGCAGGCTTCTGGCCCGCTACCGTGAAGGCGAGGCTGCTTTTCCCGCCTACCTGGACGATTATGCCTTCCTTGCCTGGGGGTTGATTGAACTGTATGAAGCCACTTACCAGGTTGATTATCTGAGAAAGGCCGTTGATCTGACAAAAAGGCAGATAGACCTTTTCTGGGATAAGGAAAACGGGGGATTTTTCTTCTACGGCGAGGACGGCGAGCGGCTGCTGTCCCGTCCCAAGGAACTGTACGACGGGGCTTTGCCGTCGGGCAACTCGGTCGCATTGGTCAACCTGCTCCGCCTTTTTGCCCTGACAGGTGATGAAATGTTTTCGGAGAAAGCGGCGGAACTGCTTTCAGCCTTTGCCGGGGAGGTTGAGGAATACCCTGCCGGATACCCCCATTTTTTAACCGGGGCCGGCCTTTACCTGTGGCCTGCGCGGGAAGTGGTGATAGCCGGGCAGGTGAAAGATCCGGGGGTTAAAAGGATGCTGAATTATTTGCAGCAGAGTTTTTTGCCGGAAACAACCGCTCTCTTTCACCCGGAAGGGGATGGAGAAGGAGACCTGGAAAAACTGGTCCCTCTGATTAAAGAGCAGCGTTCCCTGGACGGTAAAGCAACCGCCTATATTTGCGAAAACCGTTCCTGCCGTGCGCCGGTAACCGACTACGACGAGTTTGTCAGCATCCTCCGAGACTTTTCTTGAGAGCTTTAGAAAAAAATGAGCCGTAGTTCACCCGGCGCGGAGCATACTGAGCCAAGCGGTTTCAGCCGCCGGGGGACGTTGTCAACAACCTGTAACCGGCTTCAAGCCGGTGGGGGTATGTATCGAAACTTGCGTTCTCGCCTGTCGCATTATTTCACTCACCTAAAGAGAGAATGTCATGTGATTGGATTGAACGCGTGGATTTTTCCACAACCTCCATTGATTCAATATCGCCGGCACTGGACACTCCCAACTCCTTAAACTTTCTGGCTGTGACCAGAACTCTTCCCTCCAGGGTTCCTACAGCCCTGTTATATGCTTCCACGGAGCGGTCCAAACCTTTTTTAATATCGGAGAAATGCCCTGCCAGGTTTCTTATGCG
>DAOOVD010000063.1:0-12162 GCA_035369845.1 Bacillota bacterium
CGTCGCCGTTACGGTTTCGGTTGGGAAAAGGTTAGGCATTGGGCACCACCTTCGCAATCACTACCGCATCCTGTCCGCTGTTGACCGGCACGGCTAATACTCGGTCTCCAGGCTTTAGATCAGCTTTTAACTCCAACCTTACCTGGTCAACCTCTTTAGCCTGGAAGTCATACCGGGTTAACGGGCTTGTAGAAGCACCGGGCAATGGATTGCCCTGGTCATCCACCGGAGAAGTCGATGTACCGATAAGAGAAAAGGCCGGGAAATGTATCTTCACCAGCCAATCTGCTACTAAGTAATCCTTAATCTCGTGCTTAAAGCTGTCCAACTTTAACCCAGATGACGTGATGGTCCCCAGCTCGCACGGCACCCCGGAGACGGCCCGGGCGGCATGGCTAGCCATACGCATATCCAGCAGGGAAGCAAGCTGCTTAAACGGGTCCGCCATAGTCGTACACCTCCCGCCGGATTACTTCCGGCCAGGTAAGTTCCAGTGCCATATGGCCGGGGCTGCCGAGTTCATGCCGGACCGACTTCACCAAAAGTTCCATGCCGTTTAACTGTACCTTATCTCCTGCCCGGATAGTATTGATATCTAGGCCGGTAACATTAAACGTCTCCTGCATTCCGGTAAGCATCTTTTGACCGGCCGTCTGCGCCTCTCCGGAAGTAGTGATTTTGCTGTCGCTCAGCACCTTCTGCAGGGTGCCGTATTTGCCAGTCTCCCCTTTTACCAAGGCCAGCACCGGAGAACGCTGGTCCTCTGAGGCATTGCCCAGAACCTTGACCTGCGTCACCGTACCTTCCAGGGTCCGCCGCTGGGTTAACTCCTCGATATTCTGTTCTAACTCCAGCACCCAAACCGTTTCATTGCTTCCCAGTTTGACCAGTTCCAGGCCGTCCGGGGTCATCCGGGGCCGGTACATATCCCCGCCTTTGGCTACGGTCTCCTTAAGGTCGGCCATAATCATGTTCCAAATTGACTGTGCTCTATAGACCGCTTTGGCCAGGGGCACGCTTGTATCAGGTACCTGACCCAAAGGTATTCCCCAGTCGGAGGCATATTGCTGCAGCCGCTGGCTGGCTGTAGAGCCGGCTGGGAAAAGATATTCGTCTTCACTCTTAGCAAGATAGATCGTTCGGTCGTAGATCGTTGCCGTCAAGTGCTTCTGCCCCCTGGTCTCGCTTTCGCACTCCCAGACCACTCCCGGATGGAGCAAGTAGACCATGCTGGAGCCGCCGAAGGGGATGCCGGACACCCGACACTCTTGGCCCGGGGCAATGCCCGGAAAATCTGGCGTAATTACCATTTTGACCGTTGCCCTGTAAGCTATTTCATCCAAGGATTCCTCCAGGATAATGCTTTCAATGATTTCCCGGAGGAAATATTTGTTATCAAGGACAACTTCATATTTCTGCAGGCCGGGGTTAATCATGCCGGCATCACCAACTGCAGGCCGGTTGCAATTAGGTTGGGATCAGGGCCAATTCTGTCTCTATTCAAAGCGTATATGTCACTCCACTTACTCCCGTCGCCAAAATTGAGCTTGGCGATGGCCCAGAGTGAATCCCCCGGCTTCACTTCGTATATCTTAGGCACCGGCTTTAGGTCCGGCCTCGGTTCTACCGCTACGCCGCCGGAATCCACCGGGGCCGTCGCCTCCCTTGCCGTCCTGACTTTCACCTCCCGCCAGGTCCGGCAGGTCAAGTCAAAATAGACATCTCCGGGTTCCCCGCCCCTGAAAATGCTCTGGTGAACCGAGACCAGCACCAGAACGTTAACAATAGTGTCTGTGATTATCAGCCTTACCGGGCCTCTCTTCATCATCCAGGCCGTTAGCTGATTCATGGCCTCCTGGGGATCTGGCAGGTCTGCATACCGGCAATACGAAGGGTCATATTCCGCCGGGAAAAAAGATGAGAAGGCAATTTCTTTCACCCTCTCACCGATTGGAAAATCAACTTCCCCGATGTTTATAATATTGACTGTCTCTATTGCTTTTTCCCGCCTGATCGTCACTTCACCGGGGTTGACCGGCAGGTGAAGCTGGGGACCGGCAGGGTCGATGAGGTATATGTCCATAGGGATCACCTGTTTTATTTTCTTTTTTTCTTATCCGTCATAAAATTCCATGCAATTGCATATTGAGCATATGGACCGCCCCAAGCAACTATAAACAAAGCTATAAACATCCAGGCTATCGCATCAAGCGCCTCTTTAGTTATAACAAAAACCAAAATCATTACTACTAAAGCAATTAAGATTGCTCGGGCGCTCCATGTATAAAGGTTAACCTTTTCTCCATTCGGGAGATCATTTTTTTCAAAAAACCTTTCCATATCTTTTCGACCCTTTGATAAAAACATAATCAAAAGCAACAAAATGATAATAAATAATAAAATATTCACTTAAAACACCTCCAAACAATAATTGTATGAAGGTTTCTATACTTGGAAAGATAATCCTGCTTACCGATTCTCAAGCGCTTGTTTAATCGGCTTAACAAAGCGCCAGCCAATTTCCAAGGCCAGGGCATCGTAATTAATTTCTTGATTGTTGACTTGAATGCTTATACTACCTTGAGGGTAAACAATTACAGTATTACCTGCACCAGCCGCCGCTGGCATAGCCGGTATAGGGCCAGCAAATCCACCAGTAGCATACGATTGAACACCTAGTTGTTTGCCCGTCTCCTGATATAGATTTAGCGCCCGTGGCCGCAGTTTAGCCGACAACGGAATAACAGCTTCTGGTCCGGCTTCGGCCACAAGCCCCAGGTGGGGGCGTGTAAAAATACCGCCGGTGGCGTGTTTTTCGCCACTAAATACACCCATAACTTTGGATGCTCCATAGGTTATCAATCCGGATCCGGCGCCAGCTACAGCACCGGCAGCCGTCCCTACTCCTGGCACTACAGAACCTATTGCAGCACCACCTAAAGCACCAAGTATTATTGATCCGAGAAAACTTTCCTGTAATGCTTCACCAAATCCAGACAAAATAGCACTTCCGATGGCTTTACCAATTGCTATTGCAGCTTTTGCAATACTTGGCGCCATTGCTTCTAAACCTACTGACAATATCTCTCCGACCTTTGCTGAAATTGCTTGTAACTTATTCCCGCCTTCTCCGTTTAGCCAATTACTAACCGCATCAAGCCCCTGATTAAGCACATAGATCAGCTTGTCGCCAAAACTCATCTTGTTAAACATCTCATCGTTGGATAGCTTTTCTACCCAACGATAAAACGCCTCGAATTTGTCCACAACCCAGGTACCAACTGTCCGTCCCAGTTCCGTTAAACGTTCCTGGACCTTCTTCATGCCTTCTTCATTTCCTGACAACATATCAATGAACTTCTGCAGGGCCGGCACCGCCGCCTGCCGGATGCCTTCGCCGAAGGCCCAAAAGAATTTCAGATTTGCAAAGTCTTTTAATGTAGAAAGCAGGCCAAACAGTGACCGCGATTGTTTCTCCATCATGTTCGGGAATCTTTCTTCCATGCCCGAAACCAGCATATCTATGGCTTCACTCGCTGGAATGAGCCCCTTTTCGGATAGCTTCATTACGTCAGCGGTAGCCATCCCCATTTTTTTAGAAAGGATATCCCACGCCGGGATTCCCGCTTCGGTCAGCTGTAACATTTCTTCTCCACTAACTTTAGCTTTAGCCCGCATCTGGCCGAGTGCCAGCACAATCCGGTTTAGGCCCTCTTCGCCCAGGCCGAGACCGGAGGCGGCATCCCCCAGGGCGGTCAGAGTCGGGATCACGCTTTCTGCAGAAAAGCCAAAGGCCAAAAGGCGCCGGGAGGCATCCCTCAGCTGCGGCATCTCGAAGGGTGTTTTAACCGCGAAGTCGGCCAAATCGCTCAAGAATTTCTGGGCCTTTTCAGTGCTGCCCAACATGGTTTCCATAGCGATATTAGCCTGCTCCATCTCCCCGGCCAGCTTTAGCGGGTACCCGATCAGCCCGGCCACCCCGGCGCCGGCCCCCAGCATGGCCAGCGGGCTGGTCAGGGCGCCGGTGATACGTCGGACCACGTTGGTAGTCCGGTCCACCGCTTCAATTGTCACTTTTTTAACGGCACTTAACCGGTTCAGGTTTCTCTCAACAGTACGAAGCGGCGCAGAAATACGGTCTATAAGCTGTACTGCTGGACTCATCCTCATCCGGTTGAGCATCTCCCCGCGCTTGCGGGTCTGCTCAATGAACCGGTCCATCGCTTTCAATTTGCCTTTGGTTTGCTCGTCGCCGGTGGTGTTTATAACCAGGTCAAGCCGGTAAAATTCCCTTTCGGCCACGCCGTTTCGCCTCCTTCCGAAAGGAATTTAAAACCTTTTGCCGAATTCCAAAGCAAAAAATAAAAAGAATGGTGATTTATATGGATTTTGAAAAGTTGTCTTATGAAGCTCTTGTAGAGGTCAACAAATACATGTTTAATAAAATCAGAACCAATCAGTACAACTCATCTTCATTAACCCTATTGCCTGCGGATATGAAGGAAGAGGCCATATCCATGCAATTACTTATTGAGTTTGCCAAGGAAATTAGCAAGGCGACTATAGTCAAATATCATGAAGAGTTAACGAAAAAATTAAAAGAAAAAGGGATTACCCTTGATTAAACCACTTTAATTCTTTTATTTCTTTTTCTGTAAAAGCCAGTAACAACAGTTGCTCCCCCCGCGGCAAATTCCAAAACTCTCCGGGGCGCAGGTGATGCCGTACCCACATGAAGCACAGCATCCCTGCGAGGCCCCCGGACTTAATCAGTTTTTTACATCTTCCAATTCCGTATTAAACCCGGAAAGGTCCAGAACCGCATCCCCCAGGGCCGCCAACTCGCCGGCAAGAAGGATTCGTTTGATGACCTCTTCCGGACCGCTGGCCTGGAACTTGGCCAGCAGTTTCTGGTCACCCCAGTTCGGCTTCACGGTGGCGGCCGCTATCAGGGCGCAGTTGAACTGCTCTTCATCCAGCCGTTCCGTCACTTGGCCCCGGCGCTCCTTGCGTTCGGTGCACCGCTCCCTGATTGAAAACACCTGTTTCCCTGTGAGACCCCGGAGGGTTACCGGGATACCCAGACGTTCCAGCTTGACTGTTTTCTCCGGCACAGTATCAGCATCAAGCAGCCGTTGCAAAATTTGTTCTTCACTCATTTTTTCCAAATCCATGATTACCTCCTTAACTTGCCACAATGGGATCCAAAGGTTCGTACCCCTCGAAGGTGAAGGGTATTTCCTCGGTCACTTCCTCGCCGGCTGTCCAGTTTGCCAGCTGAAGGCGGTCCGGCATGACATTCATCAGCCGGATGCGCTCACAACCGTATGCTTCTGGGTCTGCCAGTTTAGAAACAATCTCGAACTTGCTGAACCCGCGCTGAATCATTTCGCTGGTCACCTTGAAACCGCTCATGGTGCCGGTGCCCTTCATAGGTCCCTTCTTGTGCCTCACCCAAGGGTCGCCGGAAAGGTTTAATTCCCGCTTCTGGATCTCTACATTTGCCTCCAGGTGGTTGATGTTGGTCTGCCATATTCCATCTATGAAGACCTGGCCATAGGTCCCCAGGATCGTCCTGCTTGCGTCAAGAGCCATTTTTAACCCACCTCCTTAAGCCGTGATGTACCCGGTACCGAATATCTGCTCCATAGAGTCAACCAGAGTGGCAGAGTACCTCCAGAAAAACTGATCCGATTCAGCGGTAGCCTGCCGCTCGGTATCCGTTTCAACGATGAACCCGGGAGCTATCAGGTCCGGGGATAACGTTTCAAAATAGTTTTTGATAGCATTCAGCAGAGCTGTCTGTCCGTCCTCATTGTTCAACACCTTGCCGATATAGTTATCCTGCGCTGCCTTCGCAGTATCCATCGCAATCGCGTCCATAATCCGGATCAACTTAATTTTTTTCCAGCCGTTGTTCTGGTCAGCGCCAAGAGTTGTCAAAGTGTTTATTCCCTTCTCTACCTTAACTCTTGTACCGTCGTGCACCAAAACAAGAGTGCCAGAATTCAAGGCGGAGACTACCTGGCTGTGAGTCAATCGCGGACTTACATCATCAAACGGCGTGGAGGCGTAGGTTATGCTTTCCTTGAGGGCCTGGCCGGATGCAAGCCCCGCAATATAGCAAGCCACAAATGCGCTAGAATACGTTACCCCGTCCAATATCCCGCTAACCGCCACGTTGACAACGCCTTCGCAATTAAAACCGACACTTCTGGCATTTCCGGTCGCAATATCTGCGTCATCGGAGGCTGACCCTCCAAGGTAGGCTATGATCTTCTTGCCCTCGTCACGCAGGCGCTGCACCCAGGCTTTGACTGACGTTTGTAATCCTGAGTCAGTCGCCCCGTCCAGGGCAAAAGCGTTGAATACACGGGCTTCAAAAGCAGTCATTGCGTCGATGTAGTCCTGATTGACTATGCCGGCAGTACCGTCATTGCCCCCGGTAAAGCTTTGGGACGTAACATTAGCGATCTCCCCATTTCCGACATCGAGCTTCGTTGCGGTAATCCATTTATTTCTTGTATCGTTATTGACTGCTGCAACCGCATTGTCCACCACGTTTGCCCCTTTCGCAAACGTGAAGACATATAGCTGCGCTGTCCCCTCATAGAGAACTATATCCTGCTTGTTGGAATCCACCGGGTTCGTTCTGGTAGTTACTTTGAACGGCCTGACGGTCTCGTATTTTGTGTCAAGCCTTATTACGTTTACCGGAGTCCCCGCTGTGTCTACCAAAGTATAAGACGCTTTTGCAGCAGATGAATCTGCCAGCCTGTAGCCAAGGATTAACTGAGGTCCTCCCAGCAAAGCGAGCCGAATGCTTTTGTAGGCAGTATAGGCGCCTGCTTCTTCAATGTTGTAGGCGTCGATCAAGTCCTGCTCGCTTGCAATCTCCACAATAGTTTCCTTCGGTCCCCAGTTTGCTTTTACCGGAATCGCTACAATCCCCCTCGGCCCCGTGGCGATGGCCGCCAGAGCAGCGGCTTTAAAATTCATGTAAAAACCGGGCCTTACCGGGAGATCGGTTTCGGACCAAACACCGCTTGCCAATTAACTCACTCTCCTTTTCAGAAACTTTCTGATCGCCTGCTTTACCTCGGAGATGGACAGCTCTTCGGCATCATTGTCGTGCAGCGCTCCCGCGACAACTTCCGGCATTACGTCAAAGATAGCTCTTGCATTGCTAATGAGTTCATTCCGAGAGTATTTTTCTTCCTGGTCGCCCAAACTAATCACCTCCGTTTAAAGTTCCCCTGCCGTATGTTTCCATAAGCAAGGGGACTTCTGCTGCCGGCCGGTTGGTCAGCCGGCTCAGGATCACTGATACCTGCCCAGCGGTCAGAGCGTCGGCCCGGTAATCCACCGCCGGGTTGTTTACGGTCAAATACCGCTTATTTGCCGTATCTAAAGGCAACTTGATGGCATTGCCCAGCTCCTGGATCACAGTTAAGGCTCCGGTTATTTGCTCATTCGGCGTGCTCCCAAGGACATGCCCAATAAACCTCTTTCGCACCTCGAACATCGCCCGGGCCTTCTCCTGGACCTCCACACCGGCCAGGCGCCACATTACTGCCGGTCGCCTGTATCCCAGGGGCCAGGCGTTGCGGTACACCGTCCAGGCCGTCCCCAGGATGGTCTCCGTCCAGTCAGCCAGGGCCTCCAGCCAGGGATCGTTTGCCACCGTTTCCGGCACCGCCACCGGTTGCAGGGCCAGCACGGCAAATCTGAGTCCCCGAGTGATGGCATCCCAGTCTTCGTCCACGAAGTCTTGCCCTACAGTGCCCAGGTACTGGCAGGTAAAGACTTCGCCGGTGGCAGCATCAGTCAGAATCTGTTTGTCGAGGGCCGCCACCACTTTGACCGCCAGGTCGTCAACCTTCTGGAAAGTGGTCCGGGCAACGTAAGGCCAGACTTCAATAATACGCCGGAAGCCGGTCCAGGGCGTGTCCTCGATTTCAACCCCCTGGCGTACCACCAGGTAAGGTGGCTTCGTCCCCGCTCTCGCCGCTTGGGGCTCGTAAACCTTTCCCTGAACCTCTGGCACACTGTCGATGAGTTTTTGGCAGATTGCCTCTCTCATACCGACCGCCACCAATCCAATATTTCGTCCCGGAGCTTACCCTTATATTGGTCCGCCGTCGGCCGGACTATTGCATAATTGCCGCCGTGGGCCAGTTCCAGGAAAACCCCATACTCCACGCCATGCGAAAGGTAAAAGGTAAACCTATCCTGTCCTATCTCCACTCCGGCATGAAGCCCATTCCTGGCATTCCCAGTGCGGTCCATCCAGGGAGCATATTCCTTCATATAGCCTTCAGCATGCCCGGCCAGGTTCTGCATCAGCATGACCATGCCGGCGATCTTACGGTCGATGTATTCCCGGGCGCCGTCACCGAAAGCCATCTAGCTCACCCTTTCAAGGTCGGCCTGATATCCGACTATCTGCCCCTGCACCTTCTGGGGATACACCGCCACTACCACGAAATGTCCCAGGCCGGGTACATCGAACTCATCTTTAACGTTCGGCCCGGCCCGAAGGTCGGCCTGGTAGTCGGCCAGTAGACCCCAGCTTTTATCCACCTGCTTGGTCCCGGCCAGAGTGTTTATATCCTGCGGAATACCGCTTCGCTGCTGAAATATCCGCACCGTAAACGGTCCGCACTGGCTGGCCACCTCGTCGAAGCAACCGCCCATATCTACTTTCTCGGTGCGCTGGACGGTTATCTGGACCGGGTTTTCCGCTATTGCCCGGGCATGGGCCGCCCGGAGGGCGTCGGCCGCCGTCATACAGTATCACCGATCCCTAGCACGTCTGGGGCATCAAATGCCAGCAGGCGAGAGCCCTTGCCCGGCACCATATCCCGGTACATCTTGGCCATAGCCAAGCAGTGATCGCGGTAGTCTTTGATACTCACAAACTTAAGCTTCTCATTCCCTGCCTGGCTTTCCTCAAGGCCTCCCCTCTCGCTCATCGCACGGGCCGCCTTCCTGGTCCAGCCATTAGCCGCGGCCTCATTGATGTCGCTGGCTGCCGTCAGCAGGGCGTCAATCTGGGTGTCGGTAAACCGGGTATCAGCCTCAGTCCCGCCGGGAGGAATAACTTCGTCAATCAGTTCTCTCAGTTCCGCTCTCAATTCCGGTGTCGGCGTCATCTGCCTCACCCGCCTTTAGTTCTTCCATCCGCTCTTCTATAACCTTAATTGCCGTTTTGCGCCCCGGACCATCCACTTCTAGTCGGAGTAAAGCTTCCAGTGTAGCGATATCCGTTATACCGGCTATGTGCTGTTTCAGCTCGGCTACGGTCATGGTTTCCTGCTCGCTGGCCTGTTCCGGCTCTATCCCCTCTTTGGGTTCGTACCGGGCACATTCGTGCTCGGCTTGGGCCGCATCCCCCAGCCACCGCCTGGCCTTCAATTCAGGATGGCAGCGGATGGCCGGTAAATTGGGAAAATCAGCACCTGGAATCCACGGAAACCAGGCGCAATCGATACATCTAGCCATTCAAGTCACCGCCTTATGGCAACGTCAATTCCTCGACAGCGTTTGCCGGCGAAGCGACCACACCGCGCCGCGCCCGGGCTACGATCTGCTGCTCCACCAGCCGGGTCAGGTCGGCGCCGGCGGCGTCTACCCGCAGATCGTGCTTCACGAGCTCGCGGTAATACTTCTGGCCCTCAATAAGATAGGCCTTGCCCGGGTCCACGCCGGCGTATTCATAGGTCTTTTCGCCAACCGTAATACTCCAACCGTCGTAAAAGATCAGGGTGTCGAGCTGGCTGATAGCCGGGTAAACGGTGCCGCCGATCTGCAACCGCTGCAGGCATTCCTCGATGTCCCATCGCTTGGAGCTGTGGGCCAGGAGGATATTGGGCCGCCTTGGTGCCCGGGTATCGGTATTCTTATCCTGGCTCGCGTGGATCAGGCCGGCCTTGATGGTGTTGCGAAGCTTCTCCAGGTAAGTCGTACCTTCCGTAGACGCTGCCGTTTTGTTTTTAGCCGCATAGTTGAAGCTGATAATCGGATTCAGGTGGATATGGTTCAACAGAGCATTGTATGCCTCGCCGATAGCCCGGTCCAGTTCCGCCCGTTCCCAGGTCTTGTCATAGAGGACCATGTCCTCGGTCCATTCGAAGCCCGCGGCGTAGGTTATGATGGGCACCGTATCCTTGGCCCCGATCTTCCGGGTGCCAAACTTGACTTCTTCCAACTCCATGTGCTGCAGGAATACCACCTGGGCGCCGATGAAAGGCCAAATATCAACATACTCGGTAAAGTTTGCGTCCTCTATCCGGCGGTAAATAGGTCCATAGAGTAGAGGCACGGCTTCCCGGCCCAGTTCCAGGTTGATGATGCTGTTCTGGACGATCTGGTCCAGGCCATCAGGGGTGGTGATCATCTCACCAAGGGGCCTGGTCAGCTCGAATACTTCCATCTCGCCGTTGACAATCCGCTTCTTAACCGTCTTCATCTCACCTTTAGGAGAGATGTAAGGGATCTCCTGCTCAATTGTCTGCTTACGGCGTTCTTCCTTCAGGGTTTCAATGCTGATGATCTTCAATTTGTTTCACCTCCATTAAGCATGCGCCTGGACCTGCGGTCCGAGCAAGAACCAGATAACGTTGTTGGCATCCTTGGCCTGGGTCACCCGACCAACCGGCCGGTTCTGAGGGTTGCCGCTTGCGTCGTTGTTCGGCTGAGTAGTCAGCAACTTGGTAGTATCGTTCCAGTACACCTTATCGCCCTTGTTAAAAGCATCAGCCGTGGTAATCTGGCTGGTTTCATACTCTGCTTCCTCGATATTCAGGACTGCTTCCGCAGTTTCCCCGGCGCCGGTAGTTACACCCCGGACCGCCATGCCGAAAAAGCCGTCCAGCAGATAGAACTTCCCCTGCTCAATCGTGGTGCTCTGTAGCACCGTAACCTTTACCGACTTGCCGTCAGAAATCTTCCGTCCCATTTAATTCACCTCCGGTTAAATTGCGACCCGCTTGACGCGGAGCCCGCTCGCATTATCCTGCCGCCCGGCCTTCGGGCTGATCGTGATATCCTTGAACACGCCGGCCAGGGCTTTCTTGACATCTTCGGCCTCCAGCATTTCACCAACAGCCTTCTTGATGGCCGCCTCATCGGCGTTCGCAGGCACCTGGAGCATCCGCTTGACCAGCGGCCGGGCCGCCTCGGCAACAACCATCTCGCCGATTACCTTGTCTACCAGCTTCTCATGCTCGGCCATGGCCGCCTTTTGCTGGGCTTCCCGGGCTGCCTTTACGGCGCCCACCAGGTCGGTCAGCTTGACGTCCTGTCCCAGGCCGAACACTTGAGCCATCTCACCCACGGCCTTGACCATCTCCTGCAGCTGGCTCCAGCGCTCGGTACTGATCTCCCCGGCAACCTTGTCCAGTTCCCATCCAAGCTCTTTGGCTAGGGTCTTCACATCCCAGCCCATTTCGCCAATTATCTGCCCGGGCTTAACCCCGAGCTTGCGAAGTTCCGCCAATAGTTCCGCCAGTGTCATCTGTTTACCACCTCCATTGATTTTTCCGGGGTCAACGGCCCCGACGATACTATCCATTTCTCCGACCGCCACAATCCGAGTAGGCATACCCGCCCGGTCCAGGGGCGTCCAGTCTATAGACAAAAGCTGATAATCCACCACCTGGGTTTCTCCGCCAGCCTGCCTCAGCGTCGGTATCCCGAAGATACTTACCTGGTTAACCCTGTTTGCCCTGATCCACCGTTTGAGATCCTTCGCGGCGGCATCCACCACGCCCCTGATATAGGCCTTGCCGTCGTGCCAGAGAGCCCCGACCCAGTGGGTCACAGGCATCGGGAACTCATGATCAACCTTGTCCGGGTCCTGGTGGCCCAGGAAACCGGTTGCTGTCTTTGCGGCCACCTCGCCGGCGATCTTCTTGATAGTTTCGGGGAGATAGTTCCAGCCCCGCTTGCTCCTGCCGGCGGGGATCTCCACCACTACCTCCAGGGGGTCTTCGTCTCCGGCCTTGAGGGCCGCCAGGTTTACCCCGGGAGCCAGGGGGATGTCTTCCGGCCGCATTTCACCTGTAACATTGGCCGCCAGCCGGATTATCTCGCCGGCCGCCTGGGATAGACTTTCCGGCGGCTCCAGACCTTCTATTTCCCGATAATGCCGCATCAGGT
>DAOOVD010000064.1:0-11985 GCA_035369845.1 Bacillota bacterium
ATTACATATTGCTTCGGCAATTGCGTTACCTTCCCCTATTGCAAGCTTCCGTACATCCGTGGGAAATTTCGTTTCGGCCAGAATTCCGCCGTCTTTTCCGGCCAGCGCCGTGTAAATCTTGGTGCCGCCCAGGTCCACCCCAATTACATATTGCTTCGGCAATTGCGTTACCTTCCCCTATTGCAAGCTTCCGTACAGCGGCGCTTTGCCACCGCTCCATCCGGCGCTCCACGCAATTTTTTGCTACCAAGTGCATTTAGCACGAACTTCTCCAGCGCCTCCACGACCCCGTCGCCGTATGTAGCCGAGGTAACGTAGTCGGCCTCCTTTTTGACGTCATCCCTGGCGTTGGCCACCGCCACGCCGAGGCCGGCATAACGGATCATCTCCAGGTCGTTATAGCTGTCTCCCACGGCCATGATCTCCTCCCTGCCTATCCCGTAGCATCCGGCCAAAAACGCCAGGGCATCCCCCTTCGTGGCCAGGGGGTGTGAAAACTCGAGAAAATGCGGCTTTGACTTGACTATGTGCACCTTTCCCTCATAGGCGGGTTTCAGCTCGGCACTGAGCCTGTCAAGCAGCGGCTCTTCCGATATGGCCAGTACCTTGATCGGATCACGGTCGAAGAATTCCAGGAAGTCGCCCACCGGTTCCGCCTCGACACCCGAGAAGGAGGCGTAGCGGATGCTCTCCGACGTGTGTTTTTCAACCAGCAGACGGTCGTCAAGGTAACAGTTGAGGTGGCAGCCGGACCGCTTAACCCGGGTGATAATCTCCCTGGCATAAACCAGGGGGAGCGGCCTGTACAAAAGGGTTTCCCCGGACAGGGAATTCTTAACGAGCGCTCCCTGGTAAGTGATAAGGGGAATATCTATTTGCAGTTCCTGCGCAAATACCGCCGCCGACCGGAACATGCGACCGGTCGAGATGGTGAACTTCACCCCCGCCGCCCGCGCCGCGGCCACGGCTTCCTTTACCCGGCCGGTGAGCCGTAATTCCCCGGAAAGCAGCGTATCGTCCAGATCGACGGCCACCATTTTTATTTCTGTCATAGGATTCCCCCGCAAACGGCATCATAAGCGTTTTATTTTTCAAGAGCCCGGCTCCGCAAAAAACTCGTATACCGCCCGGGCCGCCTTCCTGTTCATGCCCTTGACCGCGGCCAATTGATCCACCGACGCTTTTTCTATTTCTGAAAGCGACTTGAAAGCCCTCAAGAGGGCTTTCCGGCGGACCTCGCCGATACCCTCGATCTCATCAAGCAGAGATTTTAAGCCGGACTTGCCCCTGAGCCTCCTGTGATAGGCCAGGGCAAAGCGGTGAGCCTCATCCCGCAGGCGCATCAGCAGCCCCCGCGCCCCGGAACCGGGAGGCAGGACAATCGGGTCGCGCCTGCCCCAGGCAAAAAGGGACTCGTCCTCCTTGGCCAGGGCAAACGCCGGTATACCGGAAAAACCAAGCTCGTCCATGGCAAGGCGGGCGGCTGAAAGCTGCCCCTTGCCGCCGTCGATGACCACGGCGTCGGGAAGCCGCCGGAAAGACGCTTTCCCGCCTTCATTCTGTCCGGCTGCGGAAAGGCCCCGCTCCTCCCCGGCCCTGCTGAAACGCCTGCGGATGACCTCCCGGATTGAGGCGAAATCGTCCGGCCCCTGCACCGTCCGGATTTTGAAGCGGCGATACTGGCTCTTCGCCGGCCTGCCCCCTTCAAACACTGCCATTGAAGCTACACTGCCGGTTCCCTGTATGTTGGAAACGTCGTAGCACTCAAGACGGTAAGGAGGGCGTTCCAGGCCGAGCACCAGGGCGAGTTCGTTCAGCGACTCGGCCGCCTCGTCGCGCCCGGCGGCCTCCTCCGAACGGATTTGCTCCAGGGCGAGCAGGGCGTTTTTCTCCGCCATCTCCAGCAGCTTTTTCTTTTCGCCGCGTCTCGGGGTCTTCAGTACGACCCTCGCCCCTTTTTTACCTGAAAGCCACTCTTCGATGACCTTTTTTTCCCCGCCGATTTCCTCTGAAATGATAATCTGCTGCGGGACGAAATCAACCCCGATGTAGTGCTGCTTGATAAACGCCGTTATTATTTCAGCCCCGCTCAGTCCCTCGGTTCCCTTCAACATGAAATGATCGCGTCCGGTCAACTTGCCGCCCCGCACATAAAACACCATGACACAGGCCTCGTCATCCGCCCTGGCCAGGGCCGCCACGTCCTGATCCTCGAACCTACCCGAGACGATCTTTTGCCTTTCGACAACCTCGCGCACGGCCTGAAGCTGGTCCCTGAAGCGGGCGGCCCGCTCGAACTCCAGGTTTTTCGCGGCCTCCTCCATCCTGGCGGAAAGGCGCTTGACCACATCTTCGTGCCTGCCCTCGAGAAAAAGGCATATCTCGTTTATCATCGAACGGTACGTTCCCCTGTCGGTCAAGCCGCAGCACGGGCCGAGGCAGCGCTTGATGTGGTAGTTGAGGCACGGCCTCCCCCTTGCCGCCGGCTCCTTCTGCCTGCACGAACGGAAGGGAAAAACGTTTTTGAGGAAACGAAGCGTCTCGTTAACCGCGCCAACCCTGGTGTACGGGCCGAAATACCTCGACCCGTCCCTGACCCGGCGGCGTGTTATCATCACCCTGGGAAAATCGTCGCCAAGGGTCACCTTCAGGTAAGGGTAGCTCTTGTCATCCTTGAGTAAAGCGTTATAACGCGGCCGGTGCTCTTTGATCAGGTTTTGTTCGAGGATCAGCGCCTCCACCTCGGAGTCGGTGACAATAAAGTCGATTCCGCAGACTTTTTCAGTCATCAGCCTTGTCTTCGGCGGAAGCTGGGCGCCCTTTTGAAAATAGGAGCGGACCCTGTTTTTCAGCGATACGGCCTTGCCGATATAAATTATCCCGCCGGCGGCGTCCCTGAAAATGTAGACGCCGGGCACGGCAGGCAATTTTTTTAGTTTTTCGTCGATTTGCATTTTAACCACCCTGCCCCGTCAAAACAAAAAAGTTACTGCAGCGGAAAAATGCTCGCCGCGGCTCTTATCACCGCTCACTCAGGTGCTCCGCGCCGGCAGCGCTTGCTGCTTGCCGCGGTTGCTTCACAATACAGTTCGCTGCTGACAAAAACACCTGAAGCAGCACTTTTGCATAGCGAGGCTGCGAAACCGGTGACACAGACACTGCGGACAATTGCCCGAAGCCTTGAGGTTGAAGGAAGCGGGCGATATTGCGAAAGCGCCGCAGGTGAACCGGGCGAAGTGAGGATGCGATTTGTCTTCGTTTAATAACCGCCAGTGAACCAGGGGCTCGCTTGCGTTATTGCAACGAAGCGGCCGACAGCAAGCCTTCACCAAGGCGGGGTCCCTTTGCCAGGGCTTTTTTCAGGAACTGCCCGGTGTGGGAATGCGGCGCCGCCGCGACCTCTTCCGGGCTTCCGGCGGCCACAACCTCTCCTCCCTTGTCGCCGCCCTCCGGGCCCAGATCGATTATATAATCCGCGGTCTTAATCACGTCCAGGTTGTGCTCGATAACCACCACCGTATCCCCGGCCTCCACCAGCCGGTGCAGCACTTTCAGCAGCCGGTCGATGTCGGCGGTATGCAGTCCGGTGGTCGGCTCATCGAGAATGTAAAGGGTTTTCCCGGTGGAGCGTCTCGACAGTTCGGTCGACAGTTTCACCCGCTGCGCCTCCCCGCCGGAGAGGGTGGTGGCCGGCTGCCCCAGGCGGATATATCCCAGTCCCACATCCTGCAGGGTTTTGAGTTTCCTGAATATCCTGGGAATGGGCCGGAAAAACTCCACCGCCTGGTCTACAGTCATGTCAAGAACGTCGGCAATATTTTTCCCCTTGTACTTCACCTCGAGAGTCTCCCTGTTGTAGCGCCGCCCCTTGCACACCTCGCACGGAACGTAAACATCGGGCAGAAAGTGCATCTCGATCTTTATGATGCCGTCCCCCCGGCAGGCCTCGCAGCGTCCGCCCTTGACGTTAAAGCTGAAGCGGCCCGGCTTGTATCCGCGCATCTTCGATTCGGGAATCTGGGCATACAGGCCGCGTATGTCGTCAAACACCCCCGTATAAGTCGCCGGGTTGGACCGGGGAGTGCGCCCGATGGGAGACTGGTCCACGTCGATAACCTTGTCCAGGTGCTCTATGCCCCTGATCTCCCTGCAGCGACCGGGTACGGTCCTGGCCCCGTGCAGTTCCTGGGCCAGCTTCCGGTACAGGATGTCGTTTACCAGAGTGCTTTTCCCCGAGCCGGAAACTCCGGTGACACAGGTAAAAACGCCCAGCGGAAACGCCACGTCAATTTCCTTCAAATTGTTTTCCGAAGCGCCGAGCACTTCAACGGCCTTTCCGTTCGACCGCCGCCGCAACGCAGGAACCGGAATCGCCTTTTTCCCGCTGAGGTACTGCCCGGTTATTGAATGCGGACTGCGCATGATGTCGTCAAATGAACCGGCCGCCACTATCCGGCCTCCGTCCGCGCCGGCTCCCGGCCCGATATCTATAATATGGTCTGCGGCCAGCATGGTTTCCTCGTCGTGCTCGACCACAATCAGGGTGTTGCCCAAATCGCGCAGGCGCTCCAGAGTCCGCAGCAGGCGGTGGTTGTCGCGCTGGTGCAGCCCGACGCTGGGTTCGTCAAGAATGTAAAGGACGCCCACCAGCCCGGAGCCGATCTGGGTAGCCAGCCTGATGCGCTGCGCCTCCCCTCCCGAAAGGGTGCCCGCCCCCCGGTCCAGGGTGAGGTAATCCAGACCCACGTTGATCAAAAACCCCAGGCGCTCGTCGATTTCTTTCAGCACCTGTCCGGCAATCAGGCGCTCCCGCCCGGTCAGCTCCACTTTCTGGAGGAATTCCCGCGCCTCTAACACTGAAAGGCGGGTCACCTCCGCAACCGAACGATCCCCCACTTTAACCGCCAGAGCTTCGGGCCTGAGCCTCGTCCCCCCGCAGGCCGGGCAGGGCCGGCTGCTCATGAACTGCTCTATTTCCTCGCGCTGGTGCTCGGAGGAAGTCTCCTTGTAACGCCTGACCAGGTTGTTGATCACTCCTTCAAAGGGCATGTACATTTCATGCCTGCGGCCGTAATAGTCGTTCTGCAGGACAAAATGCAGCCTTCTGCCGCCCGTCCCGTAGAGAATTACTTCCAGGTGCTCGGGCCGCAGCCGGCACACCGGCGTATCCAGGCTGAAGCCGTAATGCCGCGCCACGGTCTCCAGAAGCTGATAGGAATACGTCCCCCTGTACCAGCCGCCTATGGCCCCCTCCGCTATCGACTTGCGGCGGTCGGGGATAACCAGGTCCGGGTCGATTTCTTTCTTTATTCCCAGTCCGGTGCATTCCGGGCACGCCCCATACGGACTGTTGAACGAAAAGAGACGCGGCGAAATCTCGGGGATGCTGATCCCGCAGTCAACACAGGCGAAATTTTCGCTGAAGGTGATCTCTTCCCCGTCCCCCGCAACCGCCACCGCCAGGCCGTTCCCCTGTTTCAGGGCGATTTCCAGGGAGTCGGCCAGCCTTCTCTCAAACCCGGGCCGGACTATAATCCGGTCCACCACCACCTCGATGGTGTGCTTCTTGTTTTTGTCCAGCCTGATCTCTTCCGACGCGTCCAGGGTTTCGCCGTTTACCCGGACCCGGACGAAACCGTTGCGGCGGATGTCCTCAAAGACTTTCAAATGCTCCCCCTTTTTCCCCCGCACAACGGGCGAGAGAATCTGGAGCCGCGTCCCCTCCTCCAGGGAGGCCAGGCAGTCCACCATCTGCTCCACCGCCTGCCTGGCGATGGGCCGGCCGCAGGCGGGGCAGTGCGCCCGCCCAACCCGGGCGAAAAGGAGGCGAAGATAGTCGTAGATTTCGGTTACCGTGCCCACGGTCGAGCGCGGATTGTGGCTGGTAGTTTTCTGGTCGATGGAAATGGCCGGTGAAAGACCCTCGATGTAATCCACGTCCGGCTTGTCCATCTGGCCGAGAAACTGGCGGGCGTAAGCGGAAAGAGACTCGACGTACCTCCGCTGCCCTTCGGCGTATATCGTATCGAAAGCCAGGGACGATTTTCCTGAACCCGAAAGGCCGGTAATCACCACAAACTTGTCCCTGGGTATCTCAACATCTATGTTTTTAAGATTGTGCACGCGCGCGCCTTTGACAAAGATTCTGTCAGGCATGGCAAACCCTCCGCATCTCAACCCGACGGAGCCTCAGCTTCGTCCGGGCCCGGCCCGACTCCCTTCCGGCCCTTGAGCTGCAGCCTCAGTTCAATGATCACGTCCCTGATCTGGGCGGCCCTTTCAAAAGCGAGCTGACGGGCCGAATCCCTCATTTCTTTTTCAAGGGAGGCGATGTATTTTTTCAGCTGGCTCCTGTTCATCTTCTTTCCCGGACCGGCGCCGATATCGTATACGGCCCGGGGCTCCGCCGCCTTTGTAGCCTCAATGACATCGCGTACCGCCTTGCGGATCGTTTCGGGGGTAATCCCGTGCCTGACATTGTATTCCATCTGTATTTTGCGGCGCCTTTCCGTCTCCCTGATCGCCCTCGCCATGGAATCGGTAATCCTGTCCGCGTACATGATCACCTTGCCCTCAGCATTGCGCGAGGCTCTCCCTACGGTCTGGATCAGCGAACGCTCCGAGCGCAGGTATCCTTCCTTGTCGGCGTCCAGGATGGCGACGAGGCTTACTTCCGGAAGGTCGAGACCCTCCCTGAGCAGGTTTATCCCCACAAGCACGTCAAAAATACCCAGCCTCAAGTCCCGCAGTATTTCCATCCGCTCGATCGTGTTGATGTCGGAATGCAGATAGCGGACTTTGACACCCAGCTCACGAAAATACTCGGTAAGGTCCTCGGCCATTTTCTTGGTAAGGGTGGTTACCAGAACCCTTTCCCGGCGCTGAACCCTCAGGCGGATCTCAGCAAGAAGATCGTCGATCTGTCCGCGGGTCGGGCGGACGGAAATTTCCGGGTCAACCAGGCCGGTCGGGCGGATAATCTGTTCGACGACTTGGACCGAATGTTTCAGTTCGTATGGGCCGGGTGTGGCTGACACATATATTACCTGGTTCAGGCGCTCCTGGAACTCCCGGAACGTGAGGGGACGGTTGTCAAAAGCTGAAGGAAGCCGGAATCCATACTCCACCAGGGCTTCCTTGCGGGAACGGTCGCCCTCGTACATCCCGCCTATTTGCGGTACCGCCACGTGTGATTCGTCAATGAAGACTATGAAATCATCCGGAAAATAATCCAGCAGGGTATAGGGCGGCTGTCCGGGTTTCCTGCCGGTAAGATGGCGCGAGTAGTTCTCAATGCCGCTGCAAAATCCCATTTCCCGCATCATTTCCAGGTCGTACCTGGTCCGCTGCTCAAGCCTTCGGGCTTCCAGAATTTTATTTTGGGCAGTCAACTCCGCCAGGCGCTCTTTCAATTCGGCCTCTATGGACTCTATGGCCCTCTCCATCCCTGCCCCGGAGATGACGTAGTGGCTCGCCGGGAAAATTGAAACGTGCTTCCTTTCACCGAGGATTTCCCCCGTCAGCACATCGAATTCAAGCAGCCTTTCCACCTCGTCGCCGTTGAAATAGACCCGCACCGCCTTTTCCGCGGTGGAAGCCGGGTAAATTTCAATTATGTCCCCGCGGACCCTGAATTTGCCCCTGATAAAATTTATGTCGTTCCGCTCGTACTGGATGCTCACCAGCTTGCGCAGAACCGCGTCCCGGTCGTAGCTCTCGCCAGTGCGCAGGGAAAGGACCAGTCTGCTGTATTCCTCGGGATCGCCGAGACTGTATATGCACGATACGCTGGCCACAATGATCACGTCCCTGCGCTCAAAAAGGGCGGATGTGGCGGAGTGGCGCAGCTTGTCAATCTCTTCGTTGATGGATGAGTCCTTCTCGATATAAGTGTCGGTATGGGCGATATACGCCTCCGGCTGGTAATAGTCGTAATAGCTGACGAAATATTCGACCGCGTTGTCGGGAAAAAACTCTTTGAATTCGCCGCAAAGCTGCGCGGCCAGGGCCTTGTTCGGGGCCATTACCAGGGCCGGGCGCTGGACGGCCTGGATTACGTGGGCCATGGTAAACGTTTTGCCGGTGCCGGTGGCTCCCAGCAAAACCTGCCCCCTGTAACCCTTCTTCAAGCCGTCAACAAGTGCCGCTATCGCCTCCGGCTGATTTCCCCTGGGGGTAAACTCTGATTTGAGTTTGAACTCTCTCATAACAAACCTCTCAGCAGAAGATCTATTTTACATTATAACACAACCGCAGCCGCTCCGAAAACATGTTCGCCGCGGCGCCGGCCTGCCGGTCCCATATCCGGGACCCCGGTCCTTAGTAATTTGAGGAAAAATGTCTTATTTAAAAAATGTCGGAAAATAGGTAAAATGTAGTGAAAATGTCACAAAATTAAAAGGTGTTTCAAATGAAAACCTTCATATCTCTTATCATAAGTTTTACTCTGTTCCTGGCATGCGTGCATCTCTTCCAGATCATCTCTCCAAACACTTTCAGTCTGTTGATTTATCCGGCGGCGTCATCCGTCATATGTTCCCTGGTGGTGCTCAACATCACCCAATCTGCGGTTTCAACATTTGCCTCCCTGATCATGAACAACCTGGTTTTACTGTTCGTACTGGTTCCGCTGCCTGCCGCCAGCCGGTCCTATCTCGGCAACTTGAAATATTTTTTCTTTCCCGAAAACAGCTTCAGGCACGCCGTTGTTTTGGCCGCCATTGTTTTTATCTCCTTATTCATTTGCTGGATAACCGTTAAAACATTCTTTTGCCGGTACGGCTCGAGAAACGTTTATATTTCCAAAAGGCACATGAACCGGTACCTTCAGGAAAACAGGCACCATTAAACCACATATATGCGAAAGGAGGAATTCCATATAAAAAACCGGTAAGTCAAAACGGCAAAAAACAACATAAATGGAGGTGAAAATTTATGAACAAGGCCGATTTGATCAAAAGTATCAGTGAAAAAACCGATCTGAAAAAAAAGGACATTGAAAAAGCCGTAAACGCCTTTTTCAGCACCATTACCGAAGCACTCGCCAAAGGTGACAGAATTCAACTGGTCGGCTTCGGCACTTTTGAAACAAAAAAACGGGCGGCCAGAAAGGGCCGCAACCCCCGGAACGGCGCGGAAATCAAAATTGCCGCCAAAAAGGTTCCCGTATTTAAGGCCGGCAAATTGCTAAAAAACATGGTGGGATAAACCATTTTTCACTTCATTTGTTAAGACGCGGGCATCTGTCAGAAAACCCCCGTGCTCGGGCGTTCAGCCGTCAAAAAACGGGTATCTCGCTGGAAAAGATCTGTTAACAATAAACCCTTCTTTTTTGTGAAGGGTCGAGGTTGTTGACAAAGTACCTTGAGGTTGAAACGCTCGCTCAGGTGCTTCGCGTCGAGTGAACCAGGGGCTCGCATCATGCGCTATTGGACCGCCTTCAACTCACATCCTGTTGCGGTTCAGGCTTTCGCGGACACCCTTGTCCGCTCATCCAATATCGCATCCTCACTTTGCCCGGTTCGTTTGCGACGCTGCGTAATATCGCTCGCTTCCTTCAACCTCAAGGTTCCGGATAGTTTGTCTGCAGTCTGAACCCTTCATTTTATGAAGGGTTATCTTTTCCGTGGACAGTTTTTTACCGTGCTGCGGCCTCATCCGCCGCCGGCGCCTCCGGCTCCGCCGCCTTCACCGCCGCCGCTGCCGCCACCGGTTCCGTCCAAGGTTTCAATTTTTTTAATCTCCCCGTCTATCTGCATTTCCACTGTTTTTCCTTCCTTGGTGGTAATTCTAACAGTCGTCTTCTTTCCTTCACCTTTGCCGCCCGCGCCGCCGCCGCTACTACTGCCGCCGTTGCTGCCGCTACTGCTACCGCTGCCGCCGCCGGCCTGATTTCCCCCCTGCCCCGCCAGCTTTCCCCAGCGCTGCTCGAGAAGGTAAGATTCGTCCCTGGTGATCAGGCGGACAGGAGTAATTTTGGCGGGAACATCGAAATTCCCGTTCCCGACCTGCCTGTCGTACTCCCAGTGCCCCGTGGAAGCCAGCCCCACCGCCGCGTCGTAAGCGTACTGAGCCATCATTTCAGGCATTATGTCCACTTCCGCGTCGTGCTCTCCGTCCGCCAGTGCCTTCGAAGCTTTCTGGCCGGCCCCGACGCCGATTGTAATCACCCGGTCGTTCAGACCACGGCTCTTCAATATTTCCGCGGCAGCGGCAGCCAGCCTGCTGTCAGTGGCCACCACCGCGTCAATGCGGCCGGCGGCGGACGTCAGCGCCTGGGCGAGAGTGGCGGTTGCCGCCTGCGGATCCCCCCCGGGATGATCTTTAACCAGGACGACCTGTATCATCGCGTTGGCTCTCAGATTCTCCAGCAAAGAGGAGGTGATTTCCCGGGAGGCCTGATCGTTTCTGTCGCCCTGGAGAACCACCACCTTCAACGGCGCGGAACGGCCCCGCACCATGCTTGCAAGATAGCGGGCCTGCAACTCACCGGTTCTGGCATGGTCGGAAGCGATGTAGCCGTCCACCGGGGAGTCGGCCGGCAGGGTATCCAGGACAATCACCTTGATGTTGGCCTGAGCCAGCTTGCGAACAAGGCCCGGTCCGGCAGACGCATCCGCGGGCTGTAGAACCACTGCTTTAACCTTCTGGTTTGCAAGCTGGTCAAGATCCTTCTCCTGCTGAGCCGGGTCATTTTTCGCGTCCAGCCAGACAATGTTTACCTGCCGTCCCGCCTGGCCTTGCCGGCCTACCTGCCCCTGGCGGTCGGACATGGTTTTTTTGATAACCTGGTTTCCGTCCCTTTCCATGTCGGCGAGGCTCACCGCAATATTTATTTTCTCCCCGCCGGCTTCCGCCGGGGGTTTCTTTTGGGGCTGCCCGCCCCCGCACCCGCATAAAAGCGCCGAAAGGCCGATAAGAATAAGTGCGAAGGGGAATATCCGGTTTTTTTGTTTTTGACCTGGCACCGCCGTCACTCCGTTTTATTGCTTGTAGTTTATTATGCTTATATTTTGTCTAAATATTGAGATTATGCTCGAAAGAAATAATTGATATTTAATGTTGCTATATGTCGTATATACTTTTAATTAACATTTTTTGAAATATAATATAGTAGAGGTGATTTTTACTATGAGCATAATTTCACATCTCAAATCCATCACCCTGGCGGAAATAACAAAGCTGAAGGAACTCGTAGACGGGTCTTCCGCCCCTGCGCTCGTGACCGCCATTGAAAACGCTCAGCGCGAATGGAAGCAGGCGCTCATTGAACTCGACCATATTGACGGCGACCTGGCCGAATATATCATCTTCAAGATCAACGCCGCCGAAAGGCGTTATATGGCGCTGCTGGAACAGGCAAAAAAAGAAGGCGTCACGGCCTGGCCCGCAACACTGGCGTTTACCCCAAACGGTATCGGCGGGCAAAACGGTTCGGGTGATATTGAAAACGAACCGATCTATACAGGTTGAAAAGGGACCGGCCAGACAAACCGGTCCCCTTTCTGCAAAAGATCTTTCAGCATTACTGGGAAAAGGGTAATTAACAGTTTTTCGGAGACAATTAGCTTGCGGGTTAAGCTGCCCTCCCGGGGCAGCGCGGCCGGCATTACAGGCGGGGGAGGCGGCCCGGTTTCGCCCGATGCCGGGCGGCAGGCGCCGCCGGCGCGAAAACCAGGGAGCAGGCGGAGACAGGGCGCTGCCCAACCAGCATATTTACATTAACCGCCTGTTATCTTCATGTACTCTTCCTTTACTTTTTGAAAGTCCTCCCAGACCGGCCGCTTCTTGCTCGTATCCCTCAGGAGCGCGGCAGGGTGATAAGTCGGCATGATTTTGATGCCGCTTTTGCTTACCAGCCACTGACCCCGCATTACGGTAATTCTTGCTTCCGGATCGATCAGACTCTGCAGGGCGACACTTCCGAGGAGGATGATAATTTTCGGAGAAACCAGCTCAATCTGCCTGTAAAGCCAGGGTAGACAC
>DAOOVD010000065.1:0-11498 GCA_035369845.1 Bacillota bacterium
TAAATCTCATCAATCCGATGCATCAGTTCGATGTCGGTGTCTTCCTTTTCCCTGGAGCGGTAATAGGCACTGGTGCGGTTAACATCCAAAAGCTCGGCCTCCCATATTGATAAAATTACGCTTGAAAACTATATCTTCGACCAGATTGAGCTTAGATTTGGTTCCCGTTTAAATATAAAAAAATTAATCTCCGAGCTAAACCGTGAAATTCGTTCGGAAGTAAAAGCATTTGAAGATGCGGTTAAAGCATTATTAAGGCAAATGAGTCAAAAAGAAAAAGAAATTAACAACCTCCTGGATAGCCTTGCCAGTGGAGTTCCTGAAGTGGTCAAGGCGAGAATCATAAAACGCCTGGAAGAACTGGAAACCAAAAAAGAATCCTTGGTTAACCAAAAAAATCAGATCGAATCGTTGAGGCCCGGGTTGAAACTCCTGGACGAAGAAAAAGTGCTGGAGCATTTTCAAAAGCTCCACCAAATAAGAGAGCATGGAACCAACAAGGAAAGCGGCATTATATAAGAACCTTCGTGCGCTTTTTGGAATGGTTCCCCGAGGAAGAAAAAGTAAAGATCCATTGGTATATGGATCCCCTTAGAAAGAGCACTATTTACAATGGCAATGGTGTGGTTTTCGGTGTGGCGTCCCAGGAGGGATTCGAACCCCCGGCCTACGGATTAGAAGTCCGTTGCTCTATCCAACTGAGCTACTGGGACAATTATATGGAGCGGGTGATGGGAATCGAACCCACGTACCCGGCTTGGAAGGCCGGTGCTCTACCATTGAGCTACACCCGCTTGCCTTGAAAACCATTTTGGATGCGCATTTAATATTATAACCAAAAAACCAACCGGCGTCAAAAATTATTTTGGTCGCGGGTTTTTTCTTTTTTCTGTCAGATCCTTTTTATATAAGGCCTTATATTGCCGCCGTCCGTCTCCAGGATTCCGTAGCTCGGCCGCTGCCCGTCACGCGGCTTCGAAATGCTGCCGGGGTTGAGGAGCAGCACCCCCGCTTCCCAGACGACCTCCACCGCGTGCGTATGACCGAAAACGACAACGGCGGCGCCGCACTCCCCAGCACGCGCCAGAAGCGCCTCATACCACCGGCCCGGCCCGGCCTGATGACCATGAGTGAGCAGGACACGGTGACCGCTCAAGTCAACGAGTTCCTCTTCTTCACCTTCAGCAAATTTGTCGCAGTTTCCCCGCACCGCCCTGAACGGCAGGCCGGTTTTGTCAGCCAGCATCAGGGCGTCGCGGTAGCAGTCTCCGGCATGCAGGATCATATCCACCCTTCCCGCTTCCTTCAGGACATGCAGGGCGTTCTTCAGCATACCGTGGGTGTCGCTGAAAACGATAACCCGCAAAAGAATTCACTCCTCTTCCTCCCGTTCAAATTCCCTGAGTTCGAGCAGAATGTCGAGCGCGCCGGCCAGCGCCCTAGCCCGGTGACTTATCCTGTTTTTAATTTCGGGATCCAGTTCGGCAAAAGTCTTTCCGTATTCCGGCAGGTAAAACAGCGGGTCGTACCCGAATCCACCTTCTCCCCTGGGTTCCTCTGCGATAATCCCCTCGCAGTACCCCTCGGCGGTATACACAAAGCAGTCCGGCGCGGCCACGGCGGCAACACAGACGAAACGGGCGGTGCGGTTTTCCGCCGGTACGTCTTTCAAAAGCTCCAGCAGCTTTTTGTTGTTGGCCTCATCGTTTTTTCCCTCCCCGGCAAAGCGGGAGGAAAAGACCCCCGGGAACCCGCCGAGGCAGTCAACCTCCAGCCCCGAATCGTCGGCAAGCGCCATTAGGCCGGTCTGCTCACATACCGCCGACGCTTTTTTTACGGCATTCTCCTTAAAAGTCTCTCCGTCCTCCTCCGCTTCCACGATATCCGGGAACTCGTCCATGGAGAGCACTTCGAACCCGTGAGGAGCCAATATCTCCGTGATTTCCCTGATTTTACCCTTGTTCCTCGTCGCCAGAACCAGCTTCAAAACAATTATCCCCCCCTGATAACCCTGGCAGCCTTACCCAGCGCTTCTCTCTGGCAGGATACCAACCGTTCGATCCCGCGCGCCGCCAGATCGAGCATGTCGCTCATCTCCCCGCGGCTGAAGGACGCTTCCTCACCCGTTCCCTGGATTTCCACGAAACGGCCGGACCCGGTCATTACAACATTCATGTCGACCTCAGCGGCGGAATCCTCCTCGTAACAGAGGTCGAGCAGAATCTCGCCGTTCACCCGCCCGACGCTGACGGCAGCCACAAAATCGGTGACGGGAACCCGCTCAATCAGACCCTGCTCCTTCAGTTTGTGCAGGGCGTCAACCAAAGCGACGAAGGCGCCGGTAATCGAAGCCGTGCGGGTGCCGCCGTCTGCCTGGATTACGTCGCAGTCCAGCCAAACCGTGCGTTCGCCGAGCGCGGTGAGATTCACCACGGAACGCAGGGAACGGCCGATCAAGCGCTGGATTTCGCAAGTACGCCCACCGATCCTCCCCCTGGCGGCCTCCCGGGGCGACCTGACCCCGGTGGAACGGGGAAGCATACCGTATTCCGAAGTAATCCAGCCTTTCCCCTCCCCTTTAAGAAACGCGGGCGGTTTGTCTTCCACCGAAGCCGTGCAGATCACTTTTGTATCGCCCATCTCAATCAAAACCGAGCCTTCCGCATACTTGATGTAATTTCTCGTTATGCGCAGCGACCTCATCTCATCGGGTTTCCTTCCGTCGAACCTTGCCATGTCATCTTCCTCCATACTCGCTTATGTATACAAACCGGAAAATTTACACCAGGTAGGTCTCTCCCTCCCGGACCGTTTCCACCCGGCCTCCGAAGCTCCCTGCCGCCTCGGCGCACAAGCCGGCCGGGTCGTACTCCGGCCAGAAGTGAGTCAATAAAAGTCTGCGCACTCCGGCTTCACATGCCGCCTCTCCGGCCTGGCGCGCGGTCAGGTGGAACTCTTTCAGATAGTCCCTGTCCCTGTCGAACCCGCTGGCCTCGCACAGAAAAAGGTCGGCACCCCCGGCCAGCGCAACCAGTTCTTCGGTTTTGGCGGTGTCGCCGGAATAAACCAGCCTTCTGCTTCCTTCCACCGAGATACAAAAACCCGGCAGGGAATGTTTCGCAGGCGCGAAGCTGAAAATGAGCCCGCCCAGTTCCAGCCTGCGGACGCGGCTTTTCCCCGTCTTTTCCTCCGGCAGGTTTTCAATCTCAAAAGCCTGAAAAGCCTTCTCGTAACCCGCCAGTTCTTTAAACACCGCCGCCGGACTGGACGGGAGAAAAAGCTTCAAAGGGCTGGCGGCGGCCCCGGTACGGCTTGCCGCTTCCATGGCCTGACGCAGGGAATAGAGATCGAGGTAGTGATCATGGTGCAGGTGTGATATGATCACAGCGTCCAAACACCTGAAATCGACGAACTTCAAGAGGTTGCTCAACACGCCGTTTCCAGCCTCCAGCAGCACATTCACCCCGTCCTCGCGGACAAGGTAGCCGGAGCAGGCTCCCCCCGCCCTCGGATACGGCGCCCAGCAGCCAAGGACCGTCAGTTCCATAACTGCCTCCCTCCGCAAAAATATTTTGCATTTTATTTTTTACCGCTGCCGCCGGCGGCGTCCGCGCAGCATCCGACCGCCCCGGCGTACTCGGGATTGCCGGGGACGACCACCTCCGCGCCGGTTTCTTCGGTAATAATCCTTCGCAGGGCTTGATTATACGCGACTCCCCCCGTAAAGACGACGGTTCCGCTGGAAAGCTTGGCCAGCATGGGCCTTATTCGCTTGAAAATACTGTGGTTCACCCCCGCCGCCAGGGCCGGGACGGAATAACCCTCGGCCACCTTCTCGATCAACTCGCTTTCGCCGAAAACCGCACAGGTGGAGGCAAGCTCCGCCGGAGAAGCGTGGTGGCGGCCCAGTTCCGCAAGGCTGACGCCCAGCGCCGCCGCCATGTTTTCAAGGTAGCGCCCGGTGCTGGCTGCGCATTTGTCGTTGGTCAAAAAGTCAATAATCCGCCCGCCGCGGACGAGAGCCACCTTGCTGTCCTGTCCTCCCAGATCCAGCAGGGTGAAGTCGCTCAGGCCAGTCATGTGTATCGCGCCCAGAACGTGCGCCTTCACCTCCGGAATCACCCTCGCCCCCGTGACATTGACGGCCAGGCGGCCGTAACCGGTGGCTGTGACCGCCGTCCCCTCCGCAATTAAGCCGGGGCCGGACAAAGCGACCTTGAACCTGCCGCCCTCCCTGCTCCCGTATTTCCGGTAAAATTCCATGGTATCGAACTTTTGCAGGCGCAGGATGATACCGTCTTCCATCAGAGCAACTTTCACGCTGCGGCTGCCGAGATCCAGACCGGCGTACATTGTTCTTCACCTCAACATGTCCAGGAACACGTCCAGCCGCATTTTTGTACGGGCGTCCAGACGGCTCGGCTTGTCACCCTCCAGGGTGAGCACGGGCAGGCCGATTCTTTTCCTGATGATCAGGTCTTCTATCTGGCGGAAACAAAAGCTCTGGGCATAGTGGATGATTCCGTCCAGTTTTCTTTTTGCCGCTTCCCTGCCGATGTCCTCCAGCCTGAAGAAAATTCCGTAAGGATATGTGTACCGCCGGTACTGTTCCACGATGTCTTCAGTTCCAAATGGCATGGTAAACTGCCTCTGCGTCTCGTTGAAAACCACCCGCGCCCCGCGTTCCTCCAGGTACCGGTACAACTCGCCGACTATGGGGGGAACACCGATGTAGCCGAGTCTCAGCTCTCCTTCCCGGGAAGGCGTGGTTCCGGCTCTGCCTAAAAAAACTTCGACTTCTTCCGCAAACTTTTCCGGGTCGCCGTTGAAATCGCTGCAGCTTACCTGGTAGAGATGGTTTTCCCAGCCGCCCACGCAGTTTTCTTCCCAGGTCAGCCGGTCCAGTTCCCACACTTTCTCCCTGATCCTGTCCAGCCGGCCCTTTGCCGCCCGGACCTGGTCCCACGAAACGCCAAAGAAAGACATCATTTTTTCAATTTGGAGCTTGAGCAGATCGCGGTCGCGGTCATAGGGAAAGGCAAACGGCACCACCTCCACGCCGGCTGACTGCAGGATCTCCATCAGGGCGTGGGTGTTGCTGCAGTCGCCCTGGGTCACGGCAACGACCGTTCCGATATCGCTGTGCTTCAGCATGGAACCGTATATTCCCTTTATCCAGGCGCACAGGTTGCGCGGGAAACCGGCCAGTTCGGCCTCATCCACCAGCGCCCCGGGATTTTCATCGTTGATGAAGACGTTGTTTAAATCCACCGGAACCCACCCGGCCGCATAAATCACCTCAACCGGGACAGTAGTTGTTATACCTGCCTTCGGCAAGCTGTCGCCCCTTTCCTTCCGGATGTCAAAATAAACACAAAACAAACGCCGGATTTCGCCAAATATTTCATATATTCACTGGCTGTTTTAGGGTTCCTCTTTTTTTAAAAAAAATAACCCGGCCCTTCCGCCTTCGCGGCGAAAAAGCCGGGTTCCTGCTCTCAACGGTTCCGTTCGTATACTGCCGCTCTTTTAAGCGGTCCTTTTTTCGGAAAGGTAAATTCCCAGGCCTTTTACAATAGCTTCCGCAGCTTTGTTTTTGAAGTAGTCGGTATTAATGAGTTTCTCCTCGTTGGCGTTGGAGATGAAGGCCAGTTCGCACAGAATCGCCGGCATGCCGGAAGTGCGCAGAACCGCGAAATTGTCTTCCTTCACTCCTATGTCCCGTAAACCGAGCGCCTTTACCAGTTCCGCCTGGACATAGCGGGCAAGCCTTCTGCTCTCCTGAATCCTGGCAGTCTGCCCGGTGCTCACCTCGCCGTTGTAAATATAAGTGCTGGTGCCGCCATAAGACGGGTTGTCATTGGCATTGATATGAATGCTGACAAAAACGTCGGCTTTGGCGCTGTTGGCTTTGGCCGTCCTTTCGTAAAGACCGATGTCGTAATCGCCGGACCTGGTCATGACCACCCTGGCGCCCTGAGCCTTAAGAAGCTTGGCCACCCTGTCGGCTACATCCATGGTAACTGCCTTCTCCTTGGTCCCGCCGGCTCCGATAGCGCCCGGATCAGGCCCGCCGTGCCCGGGGTCGATTGCAATCACCCGGTTTTTCAGAGAAACGCCGGCAACGGGCACATAGGTTTCCACAGTCAGTTTCATCCGGTCGGCCGAAAGCGAAGCCACATACTGGGCATCGGATGAGAGGTCGAAAACCAGCCTGGTAATATCCGGGTCCTTCTGAAAGTAGCCGGCCCGCACCTGGTAAACGGTCTTTGAGTTGACTTCGGTACTCGGCGGCAGTTTGCCGATAGCCACCCCGACCAGATCAACGACAAACCTGTCCGGATTGCTTAAGAAAAACGACTTGTAATCAAACGGCTTGTCCGCCTCGATAACTGCGCTGGTCTTGCCGCCCGAGTCGGCGACCTTCAGGGAGATCACTTTTCCGGACTGCTCTTCCGTTTCCCTTTCTTCGCCTCTGGACAGCACGCCGCCCTGACCGGGGTCGGCCGGGGTACCCGGCCCGACGCTTACCAGCCAGCCCGCAATCCAGCCTTTTCCTCCTGACGGAAGCTTAACCTCGTACCAGTCGCCCGACTGTCCCGTCACCTGCAGGCTGTTCCCCTGGGAAACCTGGGCAATCACCCCGCTGGAGGTGCCCGGACCGCTGCGTACATTTACGACGCTGCCGGTAACCACGGCAATCCTGTCACCCGACGGGGAGCCGCCGGCAGGCGCGGGGTTTGACGCGGAAGACGTCTCCAGTTTAATCAACCAACCAGCGACCCACCCTACAGAGCTGTCGTTCAGTCTGATCTTGTGCCAGTCGCCGGAGGTTTCAACAACCTGGTAACGCTCGCCGTTGCCAACCTGGGCGATAATGCTGTAGCCGGTCCCGGGGCCGCTTCTGACATTAACGCAGCTCCCGCTGATTACGGCGACCTTGCCGGCAGCCTGGGGCTGCTTGGGGAGCCACGGCGCTTCAATGCTTACCAGCCAGCCCGCGACCCAGCCGGTTCCGCCGTAGGCAAGCTGGACCTTGTACCAGTCCCCGGACTTGTCCAGCACACTCAGCTTTTCATTCAAACCCACCTGCGTTATCACTCCGAAGTTTGTCCCCGGACCGCTGCGGACATTGACAACGTCCGCAGCAATCACCACGGTGTCAGCGGCGGCCGGAAACGGATGCAGGGTGAGGGCGCCCAGGAAAAAGGCCAAAGCCAGCAAGAACATGCAAGCAGGCAATAAATTTTTCCTAAAATGCATTCTCTAATCCCCCTCCGCCTTTCGGCGGTAAAAATGGTTAAATTGCTTAAGTTTTTTATTTCTACATCTTTACCGAAATACCTCCAACTTTTATCAAAATACATAAATTACCAACATAGTTCTTGCGAATATATACGATACTCGTCATATTTTTAGCGGATTTGTAAATTAAATTCTAATCCGGTTAGACCAGCCGGGTCTTGAATTTGTTCCCTCCACTGGCAGGTTTTATTTTCCGTATACTGAATTAAGGCCTTTCAGAAAGCTTCGGCAAAAAGGAACAAAAAAATGAGGGGGCAACGAGCAACCCCTCTTTCGCAATCATAACTGACAAGTGCTGCGCAACTATAACACGGCATTCCGCTGTGGACGGGCTCCCCAGCAAACAGGGGGAGTATCGCTACTCCCCCTTGACTTCTTCCTGTACCCTTGCCGGGCGGCGCCTCGCGGCCGGTTTTTTGGACCTGTGCTTTTTCTTGAGGTACGGTACGGCGGTATTGACATATACCAGGCAGGCAAGCAAAGCCGCAGACATGATCAGCAGCGCCCGCAGGTCCGAGAGGAGCACCGCCGCCGCCAGCAGGGCGAAGACCAAAACGGTCAAAACGGGTACCAGGCTGCCGCCTTTGATTATATAAGGACGGTTTTCTTCAGGCATTCTCCGGCGCAGGCTGATTACCGCCAGTCCGGCCATGGTGTAAACAATGGACTCCATGCCGGCGGCGAGCGTCACCAGCACCTGGTAACGCTGAGTGTATAGAGTGATCCCCGCTGCAGCCAGGCCGACAAAAAACAGAGTGACGATGGCGACCCAGGGAGTGAAATAGCGCAAGCTCACCTTGCTGAAAACCGCCGGCAGGACGTGTTCCCTGGCCGAGGCGTACATAAACCGGGAAACGCTGATCAAACCGGCGTTAAAAGTTTTCAAGGTGGTCGCCAGGATGATGACGGTCATCCAAAAAGCGCCGGCCCCGCCCATGATCGTCCTGGCAAAAACCAGCTGGGGCGCGGGAGAAGCCGCGAGTACCTCCTTGGGAACGGCGGCGGTCATGGCCACGGTAAAAACAGCGTAGACCACGCTCAGGATGCCCAGGGCAATCATCATTCCCCTGGAAATCTGCCTGATCTGGGTGACCTCCTCGACCAGCGGAGTCACCCATTCAAACCCTACAAAGAGGAAGACCCCTATGGCCACCGCGTTTATAACTCCGGCGGCGCCGCCCGGCGAAAGCGGCCCTTTCAAGGCAAAATCGACCTTGTAGAGGGCAAAAATTCCGATCAGCATAATTGAAAGCATTATGCCGTATGTAACAATGTCCTGGAACGCTCCGGCAATTTTTAACCCCCTCAAGTTCATTCCCGTTACCAGCATGAGCATGAGGACAATCCACGCATACGGGGGCACCGCCGGAAACACCTCACTCAGCGCCCTGGAGATAATAAGGCTTTCCACCCCCACAATCCCGATAACGACAATAAGCATGTACAGCAGGGAAACGGTCAGGGATACCTGGTCGTTGAAGGCACGGCTGAAATAAAGGCGTATGCCTGCCGCCGACGGCAGCAGGCCGTTTAACTCGGAAAAGCAGGCAGCGGCCAGAAAGCACAAGGCGCCGCCGGCCAGAATGGCAATCCATGCCGAATCCCCCAGAACGTAATTGGCCACCATCACCGCCGCCACGAAAGATGAACTGGCCAGGGTCAGTCCGGCGCTGGTGGCAACTATCGTGCGCAGGGTCAGAACCCTTTTCAACTGCAAACTATTCACCCCAGATCATCAGGGAAATGAAATCGAGCCGGATAATGTCGTCCTCCGTGCCCATTATTTTCAGTGTTCCGTTGTTGTACGGCTCCGTAGGTGAAATATCGCCGTAAAAGATATCGGCCAGGGTTTCGCTGTCGGAAATTACGGTCAGGTCCGGATTGTCCGCCGCCCCTTCTTTCAGTGAAACGACACCGTTCTTCAGAGTCATGGTATGCTGGGACTCGATATCGTTAGCCTTGATCAGCACCACCCGGTCCCAGTCCTTGTTCATTATTTTCAGGCGCTCGTTTTTGTTGAAACTGTCTGCAAACGCCTTCAGGCTTTCTGTTATCTCCCCGTGTGTAGCCAACGTTCTCCTCTCCTCCGAAGCCCCCGTCGGGAGCAGCCGATTATGTTAAATTCAGAATCCGGGGGCGGAAATCAACCTTTTGCAGAAGGTCCAGGTAATCGCCGGGAGTAATCTCATCCCAGGGCTTGCCGAGAATGGCCACCAGAACTGCTTCCATAACGTTGGTGCCGAAGGACCTTCCCCCGTATTCGGGAGTGGTGGTCACCAGGACGCCGACCCCTTTCTCTTTGAGAAAGTCGATGTCGTCCCGCGTGGTGGTATTGGTAAGAACCGTTCTCCCGTCCATACCGCCGGGCATGAAACGCCTGATCAGGTGAAAGTCTCCCGCAACGACATCGGCATCATAGTAATATTTGGCAAACTTTTTAACCTTTTCTTCATCCTGGGTTTCCTGTTTCCTGCCGGTGGGATAAATCATGTGAAAAGGCATTTTAGCTATTTCCGGCAGCAGCCGGTTCGCCAGGTCTTCAAGTTCATCGACGGTGCTGATGGGATACGGAATGCCCGCCGTAAAAATCAGGTCGCCGAATACCGTGTCGCAGCCGATTTCGGACAGGGCCTCAGCCATGCCGAACCTGTCGACGGAACTGACCATGAGCACTCTGGTGCCTTTCTTGAGCAGATCGGTCTCCCGGGCCAGAATCCGCACGACCTCTCTTTCAAGCGTATTCTTCAGGCCGCTTCCGTCCACTACCGGCGTTTTTTTTACGGCGTCCATCAGCTTCAGGCCGTCACTGACGGCATAGCGTTTTTGCTTCACGTACAGGTATACGTCAATGCCGCCGAGACCAATCGCGTCCACATTGCCGTCAAGTTCTTTCAAAAGGTCGAGAGCCCGGTTGAAGTCCCCGTCAACTCCCTTTCTCGATATTTCAAACCTCTCTCCCAGCAGTTCCACAACAACCTCGTGGTCGCGCCTGGAAGAACCCAGGCTGACGCTGACCACCCGCTTCAAAGGAAAAACCTCCCCCGTTTCTGATCTATCGCCGGGCAGCTTTAGCGCCGGACAAGCCTTGTCCAGTGAGCCGGCTTTCCGGATTCACCACCTTACCATTGTATCCAAAATAAGCTAAAAATACAAGTAAGCCCCCCGCGCCGCCAAACACCGGCATGATCCTCTTCGGTTCGACGGCGTGGCGGGATAATCCTCCTGCAGCCGAAAAAACAGTCTTAAAATAGACTGAGGAAACCGTATCACGGTTTCCCCTTAATTAACCGTAGTTCCCTATACTTCCCCTCCGTGCTGCTTAAGAATTTCAACCGCCCTGTCCGACCTGTCCTCATCGGCAACCACAGTTACCAGAAAAACCCGCCGCCTGCGGTGCCGTAGTCCTCCATGCCGTAGCCGCTTACGGAAGGGTCTGCACCGAGGAGTATCCTGGCGTTGTCTCCTGTATCTTCGTTTATTCCCTTTGAAAAAAGTGTGATCCCGGTCAGAACACAAAAAGGACTCTTCTGTCTGGCGGTTTCGGCACATTTTCATTATAATTGGTTTTAGACGGGAATAACGGACGCTCCAGGCGGGGGGAAATAAAATGCTCACCGTGGACAGATTCGAGGGCGAATACGCGCTCATCGAGTACAACCGGAAAATTTTTCACATCCCCAAAGCTCTTCTCCCCAAAGGGGTAAAAGAGGGGGACGTAATAAAAATGGAGATCACAGTCGACAGGGAAGCCACCGAAAAGAAAAAACAGTCTGTCGCCAAACTCGCAGACAGGCTGTTTAAAAAATAAGGCTTTTTTTATGTAAAATACCGCATATGCCGTTCTATATACCTGCGGACCTCCCGCGCCGGCCGGTATATTCCGAAATGCCCTTCGCACAGAATATCGGCGTTGAGGCCCAGGAGCATTTCCATGGAGGCCTTCCATTTATCCATATCCGAGCCCCACGAATCGTCAAACGGCCCGTGGATGTCCTGACCGAACAAAACCCTTGTCCCTTCCACGTCGAGATAGGGGCTGATTCCGCCCGGCGTGTGCCCGGGCGTCAGGGGACAGTGCAGGACCAAGTCGCCGACAGGCAGCTTTTGAGTTTCCCCTTTTAAAGCTATGTCGATGGAAACCGGCCTGTACCTCACCCCGTAGTACGCTTCCGCAGTGAGGCCTGGAATGCCCC
>DAOOVD010000066.1:0-11103 GCA_035369845.1 Bacillota bacterium
GCGCGATCGACTGGCGGTACCCCAGGGGCGGCTTCGGTATCAATTACAGGTACGGCTAGCGCCGGGCGCCCCGGCTTGCCGGTTTGTTGCAAAAGGACACCTCCGGACGGAAAAAAGACGGGAGGTGTTTTTTTCGGGGACCGGCCTGACTCCATGAAACGGGGAGGTATGTATGACGGTCAGGATAAAAATAGAGGACCACTTGATTATTCCGTTCGGATGTCCGGAATGGGACGCCGGAAAAATCAAGGTTGCCGGCTTGTCGGCAGCAGCCTTATATTTGGAAAGCAAATGTCCGTGCGTTCATATTTACAGACCCGCGAAAAGACCTTTGAGGCTGAACTGTATAGGAGAAGTTTTCCCGGAGAGTATAGATTCTCTGATATTGATTGATAATCCCAGGGAGGCCTTGTATTACATAAGAGATTGTCTGAAGGAGAAGAGCAGCCTGCAAACCGGCTCCGGGCGCCGGTTTCTGGACCTTTACTTTCGGAAAGTGGATGAGCAGGTGACCCCGGGAGAGAATGAAAGGGGCAGGGACCCAAAAGATCTGCCGATACCTTTCAACCACTATGAATGGTGCTTTTACGCCCCGATGCCCCTGCCGCAAGCTTACCTGGGCGCCCCCGGCGAGCGGGCGGACGGTATCGCGAATGACCCTCCCCGGATGTTCAGGGTGGATTTCGCTTTTTGGACGGGCAACAGGCCGGTGGCTGTGGATGTCGGCGCGAACACCCACTTGAGAAGTGAGGAGAGCTATCGCAAGGAAAGGCTGCTGCGGAACGCGGGGGTCTGGTATGTCCGCATAACGGAGGAGGAGCTTTCGGTACGGGGGGTGAATGCCCTGATCAACCTGTTGCCGGGAGATGTAAACTTTTTCTGGGACGGTCTGACCATGGACGACTTTTTCCCGAGCCCGATAAAGTTGTTGATTAAGCTGTTTTAGGGATCGAGGTCAGGTAAAAGAGATGTCGAAAAAGTAACAAAGTAAAGCCTGACCCCCGTTACGTTAAATTAATGAAAGGCAATGCAGGAAACATCTCCTGGCAAAAATGGCGGGAGATGTTATTTTTGTCTGGACGGAAGGGAAATCCGCAGGGGGGCAGCCGGTGCCATCGATAATTACCTGCGGGGTAAAGCAGGTGGAATTTTGAACGAAGTAACCATATCCAGCAAATTTCAAGTGGTTATTCCCCGTGCCGTGAGAAATCAACTCAAGCTTAAAGCCGGTCAAAAGTTGAGAGTGGTGTTAAAAGGCGGAATGATAAATCTCGTTCCGGAGGTCCCGATTATGGAAATGAGAGGCTTTTTGAAGGGGATGGATATATCGGGAATAAGAGATGAAGATGAGCGGCTATGATCTTGATTGATTCGTGTGGCTGGATAGAGTTTTTGTCTGATGGAGATAAGGCCGAGGATTATGCGGCGCCTGCCTGAACGGCGGGCGGTTTTATTTGATGGGCGGGTCAAGCCCGGTCCGTCACCTCTCGAATTTGATCTGGACCTTCTTTGAAGAAGGGCGGGTCTTTTTTGGTGCGCTTATGGTCAAAAACCTGTTGCGGCAGGTGGCCACGGTGCGGGAAGGGTCCACCGCCGCCGGCAGGTGTATTGTCCTTTTTATGTTCTCTTTGTGATCGACGTTGCCGGAGGATTTGCCGGGCTGCCCGCTCAAATCCAGTTCTATCGTTTCCTCCGATACGGAGAGTGCTATGTCATTCAGCGAGGCGGCATAAGGCAGAATAACGTGAACATTAACATGACCGGCCGTCTCGAAAATCGAAATCGGGGGGGCGTTTTCATTTAAGGCGCCGGGCTCGGGTTTGTCGGGATGGGTGAAGCCGGTTTCCTGGTTCCAGAAGGAACCGTCCCGGCCTGTTCCGGTGCCGTTTGCCTCCTTTTTCTGCTGTTCTTCCTGTGATTTGCCGGTTTGCCGGGAGATCAAGCCCTCAAAGCCGGTGTTTTTGATAAATTCCAGAAACGATTCCAGGCTGTTCCTGCTCCAGGCGTCCAGCAGTCCTGTTTCCCTGGTTTTTTCGTAAAGCTCGAAGGCAAGTTTGAGCAAATCTTTTTGATTGAAAGTCAAGGGTATCTCCTCCGGTTACTAACTCTTGCCGGCTGGCAAAAAAGCGCCGGGATGCGCAGGAGGGTCAGGTTTGCCCGGCAAGACTGAACAAAGCCGGAGATGCCGGATTCTGTAACAATATCATATGTTCGCCCGGCCGGATTGGTGAATTGTTGTTATCCCGGGAAGCGGGTCACATTTTTGCCCGTACGGTCTTTACGTGCTGGAAAAATGAATAAACATCTATAAAGAATGCGCGCTCCGGGAAAACCGTGTCGAGGATATGTGAGTATGAAACAGTTTTTTTGTTTGAAACTGAAAAAATTGTTCTTCCGGAAGTCGGGTCTTGACAGGCTTTCAGACAAGTTGCAGGATCTCGAAAGACAAATCGGGGAGATTAAGCTGCAAATCAGTGATCCACAGATGGTCAGAATTGAAAAAATCGTGGTGGAGAAAATCATATGTGAAAAGATTGAGACCAGTTACCGGATTGATTCTGTCGCCACCGAAAACCTTTCAGGAACGATGAATATCGGAACGGTGTATCCCGGCCCCGGCCGCGAACAATGCGCCTTCGACAGGGTGGAGAAACCTCCGGTGCGGCCGCAACCCCGCGGTCCCAAGGTAAACATAACATATTGAAAAAAGCAGCCGGCAGTGCCCGTTGAAAATTTGCGGCAATATACTGTAATGACGTTCAATAAAGATACTGCGGATACCCGCCGGGAAGGAAGCCGGAACAGGCAGCCGGACGGCCCCCGGACACAGTTTTTGGATTAGGGTGATAAGCGGTGGCGCAAATACTGATCGGCAGTTTTAAAATAAACTGCATTCATTCGGGCGCGGTTTTAAATATCGGAGATGTTATATTCAGCCTGCCCTGCAACAAGATTCAGCTCTCTGCGGGAGACGGCTCTTTCGGTTCCGGTGACGGGGCAATTCCACCGCCCGGCAAAGAACGGCGGAGTCTGGACGGGGGCGGGAGAAACGGGTTTTCAAAGCCGTAGTTCCGTTCTCCTTCGGATTTCCTGAACGGCTTTCCCTTAAACGGCCGTTCCCGGGCGGTCGTGGAAATATTCCCGCAGTCTGCATATTCTGTAGAAGACGATTTGAACGACACGCAGGAGAGCTTGAAAACTGGAGTGATTACAGTGCCTTTAATTATTGGGCCTTTTATTGTTGATAACCAGTCCGGAGGGAAATTCAATTTCGGCACCGTGTTTTTTACCGCCGACAAGAACAACATTCACCAGGAGAGCGTGGGGAGTTCGTTCAACCAGGGTTGTTTCAACAACCAGACCTCTTTGGGGAACAGCCCCTCGGTACTGATTAGCGGACTTTCCACCGACATAGTGGACCCGGACGTTATCGATAAATGAGAAGGCTGCCGCGTTTTTTACGGAAAAAAGGTTATGAAACGAGATGAGGTGGTTTTCTTGAGCGTAATCATTGGCGGCCTCACCGTCGCGCTTCAGTCGGGCGGTATTTTCAACCACGGTGAAATAGTGCTCAACTGCACCGGGAGCAACATTCACCAGGAAGCGGCCGCCAATTCTTTTTGCGTCGGGGACGGCAACTTTTTCTACGGTTATACCAACCAGCCAAGTGTTTCGGCAAACGGAATCGTCGCCGACATTATCGACGGCAAGACCGCGGAAGCGGTACATGGCCTTCCAGGTTTTCAGCCGGCCGGTATTCCTTTTCGCCGGGACAGGGATGCAAACCGGGGATAGGGCGCCTTCCGTTTGCCGGCTGTTTTTCCATAAAATATTATAAAAAACGGGAGGGGTTAAACATGTCTCCGTGTCCGGCGGGCACATTCCCTTATATGACCCGGCCGGGCGACACTCTGTGGTCTTTGGCCAGGCGGTATAATACCGCCGTTGACGCAATTATCGCCGCCAATCCCGGAGTGGACCCCGGCAGGCTTCTGGTCGGTCAGGTTCTCTGCATACCCTCCGGCCAAAGCGCCGGCAAAGGCCGCAGTTTCAGCAAAGCAGAGGTGGATTTGAAGAGCGGCATGCGCATGCTCTGGGAAGAGCATGTCGCCTGGACGAGGATGACCATAATAAGCATGGCGGCCAACCTGCCGGATCTGGACCTCGTGACCGGGCGGCTTCTTCGAAACGCCGCGGATTTTGAAGCGGCGCTGAAGCCGCTTTACGGGAACGAAAAGGCCTCCAAATTCGGCAGCTTGATGCGGGAACACCTGGTGATCGCCGTACAACTCGTCAAAGCGGCCAAGACCGGCGACAGCAAAGCGGCGGCCGATGCGGAGAAGAAATGGTACGCCAATGCGGACGAAATCGCCGCCTATTTAAACAGCATAAACCCCAACTTGTCCAGGGAAACCCTGACGGCAATGCTGCGGGAACACCTGGCGCTGACCAAGTCCGAGGCTGTTGCCAGGCTCACCGGGGATTACGCGACTGATATCGCGTTGTACGACAGGATAGAGAAGCAGGCTCTGTCAATGGCGGACGCGTTGACTGAAGGTATTGTCAGACAGTTTCCGGATAGATTTTTGAACTAAGCTGCCTTGAGGGATATGCGCTCACCGAAGTATTCCTTGAAGAGTTGCCCGGCTGTTCTCCCTTATAGCGGGAGGTTTTTGCCGGGCGCTTTTTTCAGACATTGCGGCCTGCTTGAAGTTAAAAAAACGGGCAGAGGACGAGTTTCAGCCCTCTGCCCGCAGGGTTGTTTGGAAACTGGATCTAGATAAAGAGAAACCCTATGCCGAGCACCAGCAGGATCAGGATGAGGAACAGGATGAAAGCTCCGCCGGGAAAGACGCCCGGATCGGGTTTTCTTTCAACAAATTCTGCCATAAAAAATTACCTCCTCTCGTTGGGATTAATTACTCATGTTTCCATGATATGATTTTCTGCCGTCTATGGATACTTGTTACAATACGTTTGAAAAATAAAAATACGTTACGGGCGGCTGACGTTCGCAGTTGACGAAAGAAGCCGCCCCGTTTTTTTATCCGCGCCCTGTTATGTTGGTACGGCATGGACGGTTAGAGGGATTTTCCCCTGCATTGCCAGTAAAATTCTTTTTTCCACCTCGCGCCAGTTTACCAGACGCCACCAGGCTTTTACGTAATCAGCGCGGCGGTATTGATAATCAAGGTAGTAGGCATGCTCCCACACATCCAAAACAAGTACCGGTATGCCGCCCCACTGCGTCAGGTCCTGGTGTTTTTCGGCAGTGAGAAGCTCAAGCCGGTTCCAGGCGGGGTGCCAGACCAAAATCGTCCATCCGGAGGCTTCGACGTTTACGGCCGCATCCGTGAACTGTTCCTGAAAAGCGGGAAAGTTCCCAAAATAGCCGGTAATCAGATTTTCGGTCCAGGCGCCCGGCTGCCCGCCGCTGCCGGCGGGAGCCATTACTGTCCAGTAGATGCTGTGGAGAATGTGCCCGGATCCGTGAAAGGACAGTTCGCGCTCCCAGTGCTTGATCAGTGAGAAATCTTTTCTCTGCCGCGCCTCGACAAGTTTGAGTTCGGCCTTGTTCAAACCTTCGACGTAGGATTCGTGGTGGCGGTCGTGGTGTATCTCCAGTGTTGCGGCGCTGATTACCGGCTCGAGGGCGTTGTACGGATAAGGCAATGGGGGCAACCGGTGCCTGCCGGGCGGCGCCGTCTGATAATGCATTGCAGCACCTCCAGTGTTAATTTTCGGACGTATCGGTATTATACTATTCTCCCGGCAGTACAACCGTGCATCGGGAACTATGGCGCAAAACACGCCGGCAAAATGTCGAAAAGCACCTCGAGGCGAATCGCTCGTTTAAACATTTCGCGCCGGGTGAATCAAGGACCCGCATCACGCGATACCGGACCGCCTTCCCCGCCTGCAATGCCGGCGGCATCCTGCCCGGGGTACGGCAGCTTTACTCAAAACCGCCTGCGATGAAAAACGGGCCGTGCCGTACACCCCCGCTTTTTGCGGGAATTGCCGCATATATGGGGATGCCAAGTTCTTCTTGCCAGTATCCGGCGCGATCATTATAATAACAGTCAGAACGGCAGGACGGAAACCTGGTATAAATCATAAGCGGAATTTACTGTCGGAACATTCCTGCCCGGATGTTTATTTTTTATTAGGCGCCGGTTGTTTTTTACGACAAGGGGGTAGAAAAAATGGGCAGCAATCTTGAAAGAGGAAAATCGAGAATGGCAAATGACGCGTTTGCCAGGCATCTGGGCATCCAGCTTACGGATGTGAAACCGGGTTACGCCAGCGCGACCATGAAAGTGACGCCCGAAATGTTGAACGGCGCGGGGGTGACGCACGGCAGCGCGGTCTTCGCCCTGGCCGACGTGGTTTTTGCCGCCGCGAGCAACTCCCACGGCACGTTGGCGCTGGCTCTCAATGTAAATATAAACTTTTTGAAGGCGACAAAGGAGGGTACGGTTCTCAGCGCTGTCGCCCGCGAAAAAAACCTGACCAGGAAGACCGGGCTGTACCGTCTGGAAGTGCGGGATGAAGGCGGCGAACTGGTCGCTCTAGCCCAGGGTCTGGTTTACCGCTATCCCGACGGCGGGGAGGAACGGACCTGAGTCGGCAGCGGGCGGGAGCCTTTACGAACACCGTGCATATAATTCACTTATTTGTCAAGAATTGTTCACAAAATGTTAACAAAAATCGGCTAAAATTAATCTAGTAAGGTTTTTGAACGGGTTTGATGTTGCTGTATGTACGGTTTGCGGAATAATAACGGTAAAACAAACGAGATTTCAGGACTGGCGCTGGCGGTGTTATGCGGCGAGCGTTTTGCCGACCTGCTGATTTCGTGTGAAAACTGCGGCAGACCTCTCAAAAAAATGAGGCTGAGGCGGCCTGTTCCGGAGGCGCGGCATGTCGCGCGGGTTGCCGGCAAAAGCGTGTGTTTGAGGAGGTATTTGTAATGTCTTCCCAAACAGTCCTGGTCGTTGACGACGAAGAACTGGTGCAGGATCTGATCAGGCTGTATCTGGAAAAGGAAGGATTCAGAGTAATAGAAGCCTGGGACGGGGAGGAGGCGCTGGCCAAGCTGCGCTCCGCCAGCCCCGACCTGGTCATTCTGGACATCATGCTGCCGAAAATGGATGGGTGGACGGTCTGCCGGGAAATCAGAAAAACCATGGCGACTCCCATCATCATGCTCACGGCCAAGGGAGAGGAATTCGACCGGGTGCTGGGCCTGGAGCTCGGGGCGGACGACTACGTATGCAAACCGTTCAGCCCTATTGAACTGGTGGCCCGGATCAAGGCCGTGCTGCGCCGCAGTACCCTGACCGGCCACAGTGATTCGAAAATGTTGAGCTACCCCGGGCTGATCGTGGATTACGACGGGCACCGGGTCGAGGTGGACGGACGCGAGGTCTCCCTGGCGCCAAAGGAATTCGAGCTGCTGTGGTTTCTCGCCAGCCACCCCGGCCTGCTCTACAGCCGGGAGCAGCTTTTGAAAAACGTGTGGAACTACGATTATCTGGGTGATCCGCGTACGGTGGACACCCACATCAAGCGCCTGCGGGAAAAGCTGGAGGCCGGATCGAAAAAACGTTACATCAGGACGGTCTGGGGCCTGGGCTACAAGTTCGAGGTGGTCGAATAAATGGGTAAAAGCTTGCTGTCCAAGCTGATGGTTTCCTACCTGATTATTACCCTGGTTACGCTCGCCGTCGTCGGTACGGCCATATCCCAGCTCTTCGCCAACTATTTTTACACCTCCAAGGAGAGAGAACTGCAGCGCAAAGGCCAGGAAATCGCCAGGCTGATATCGGCTTACCTGGAAAGCGACCAGACCCAGCCCGTGGATTTCATGCTCAATACGCTCGGCACTTTTTTGGATGCCAGGCTGGCAGTCGTCGACAGGGAAACTTTGCGGCAGGGTTATGCCGGCCTGCGCCGTCCGCCGCAGATGTGGCTGACGGCGGAGGAAGCGGGAAAGGTGCTTGAGGGGGAGGTTGTCAGCAAGAAGGGCTTCGAACAGCGTCACGGGCAGGCCATGCTCTCGGTAACGGTGCCGGTTAAAGCTCATAATGAGGTGTCCGGCGCCTTAGTTCTTTCAGCGCCTGTTTCGGGCTTAACGGCGACGGTCAACGCCGTTCGCCTTTTTATTCTCTACGCCGCCCTGGGCGCCGTCTTGCTTTCCGCCCTGCTGGGATTCTGGCTTTCCCGCTCGATATCCAGGCCCTTGAGCCAGATGAGCGCAGTTACCCGGGAAATGGCCAGGGGAAACTTCCGGCAGAGGGTGGAAGTTACCTCCAACGACGAAATCGGCCGGCTGGCGGAGGATTTCAACCGCCTGGCGGATTCCCTGGATCGAACCATCAGCGCCCTTTCCCATGAGAAAGGCAAGGTTGAAAACATCCTGGCCAACATGACGGAAGGAGTGCTGGCCGTGGACAGCTCCGGCCGGGTTATCCTGGCAAACGGTGCCATTTCCCGCACCCTGCAGGTAAAGCCGGCGGAGATCTTGGGCCGCCCGGTATCCGAAATTCCCTGCTGTCCCGGCCTGGCCGGGCTTTTCAGTGCGGTTGCCGGGTCGGGCGAACCCCGCTCGGCGGAGTTCCGGATGAACGGCGTATTCGTTTTGGTCAACCTTGCGCCGCTGCGTGAGGCGGAGGGAGGCAATTACGGCGCGGTGGGCGTGCTGCAGGACATCACCGAACTGAGAAGGCTGGAGCTTTTGCGGAGAGATTTCGTGGCCAATGTGTCCCACGAGCTGCGCACCCCCCTTACCTCCATTCAGGGATTTCTCGAGGCTCTGATGGACGGCACCATTGGTGAAAGCAAGGACCGGGAGCGCTACCTGAAAGTGATTCATCAGGAAACCCTCCGTTTGAACCGCCTTATTCACGATTTACTGGACCTGGCCCTGATCGAGTCGGGCAAAGTGCGCTGGGAGCTGAACCCGATTGATGTCCCGTCCCTGGTTTCCAGGGTTTTTCTCAAGCTCAAGCCGCAGATGGAACAGCAGAGGGTGAGGGTGGAGCCGGCCGTTCCGCAAAACCTGCCTGCAATGCTGGGGAATGAAGACCGCATCGAACAGGTGTTGACCAACCTGGTGGAAAACGCCGTCCGTTATTCTCCGCCCGGCAGCACGATCACCGTTCAGGCTGTGGAGCAGGAAGGAAAGATTACCGTAACGGTGGCCGACCGGGGACCCGGTATTCCGCCTGAGGACCTGCCGTATATCTGGGAACGCTTTCACCGGGTTGAAAAATCCCGTTCCCGCAGTCTGGGAGGGACCGGGCTCGGCCTGGCCATCGTAAAGCAAATCATCGAGGCGCACGGCGGACGGGTTGATGTGCAAAGCGAGACCGGCCGGGGCTCTGTCTTCAGCTTTTCCCTGCCGGCCGTCCCCGCTGAGTGATGAAGAGAAGTTTTTGGTGATTCTCGACCCGAGCCTTAAGCGCGGGTTTACTTCTGTCCCCAACGCAGTATTGTTCGCGCCTGACCTTTCGATGGCGGCGAAGTGCCTGTACGCCGTAATTTTGGGCTTTGCCTGGCAGCAAGAATATATTGTTGTTGTTGATCCGGCTCCGGGGCTGGACGACGAAAATAAACCCGCCAATGAAAATACAGGCAGCTCTGTCGAAAAAGACGGCGCTGTTTCTGTGAATGGGTCGGGTTGGATGTATAGCCCGTTAAAAGAGGAAATCGATAATAAAAAAGATAAAAGTTATTATGACTACGGTACTGGTAGCGATGGTACAATTTTTGTCGATATCAAATGGGCGCAAATCCTCTCCGGCATCCGCAACGTCGAGCTGGACCTCTCGCCCATCGAGAAAGTGCTGAACTGGAAGTTTCCCGACCAGCCGGGCCAAGTGCAGGAGATCATGGATTACGCCTGGCAGGTGGCGGAAAAGACCAGGGACAGTAACAGGACTGAGCGCTTGCCGTGGAGAGATTTTTATGCAAGTGGTTGCACCGGTGGGGTTTAAACTTGTTGGGGTTATAATCTCAAAAGTTTAAAATCGAGAAACCGAAGAATAAGCCCTGCTGTTCCGCAGGGATGGCAGGAGAGAATTACAGAGACGCCGCCAAAAATGGGCGGCTTGCCTTTTGCAAAACTTTAAATTCCGTATTCAATAGTTCTGGGTTCGGTCAGTACTTCATAAATGAAGCCGGCTTTTTGCTTTTGCGCCTGGTCGATTTCATCCGGCGCGTAACCCCGTACTTCTATGGGTTCCATTATTTCAGCCAATGCGTCTCCAAGGATTTCCCACCTTTTCCACTGGGGCATGCCAGTGAAAGCTGGGGAAACAACAATTAAGTCGATGTCGCTGTATGGCCTGGCCGTGCCCTTTGTCTGGGACCCGAACAAATACGCTTTTTGGAGAGGAATTCCTTTCTTTTCGAGGACAACCAGGTAAGTTTTAACAATCTCATCTACTCTATTTGCTTTCTTAGACACTTAACCACATCCTTTGCGCTTTTCAAGTAAGCTTGCGTAACTGAAGGGGGGTAATCACTCAATGCCTTTTTGAGTTCCTCGGGATACCTGGTAACAATTCCCGCCAGACTCAAGCGGGTGACAAACCTCGTTTGATCTTTGGAAAGTTTGGCCTCTCCAAGCTTCATTAAGTGGATAAGGTTATGAGTCTTGGGCGGGGCCTTCCCTGTTTTTTCGATTACCAGCGCTTTTAGCGCTTTTTCAACTGCAAGATGGCACATGAAGATTGAGTAAATATGCCTTCCGGCTTGGTATAGGCTTTCCGCTGTATCCAGGTCGTATTCAGATTGGGCGAAATATTCGGCAGTCTCAGTAAGCATACAGTATTTTCCACCTTTTGTATTAATTCTAACACGATGTTGTTTTAAAATCAATTATTTGTACGGTGGTATTCCTTGGGTGAGATATCCAGGGGCTTTTTTTCTCGTCTTTCTTTTCAGGGGGGTGATGAGTGAAAATGTAGAGACAGAAAGTTTGCGTAACGCATGAAAACCATCTGTCAAGGGAGGGTACCGGCATCACCCTCAGTCCCAACCCCGGCGAGCCCGGCCATCTTACCAGCGGCGCGGTCACCGTCCTGAACGATTCCG
>DAOOVD010000067.1:0-10485 GCA_035369845.1 Bacillota bacterium
TCTTCGCCGACGAGTGCTACTCCGAGATCTATCGTGCCGCGCCGCCTCCCGGCGCTGTGCAGGCGTAAGGTCGGGTTCCGCCCGGGCCCCGGCCAGGGCCTGGGCAGCTGCAATAAGGCCGCCGCGATTAAGCACCAGGCTGCCGTCCTGCTGGATCTCGTGGTGAGGACCCCATAGGTCTGCTTGAGTGAGGTCCGGTCCGATGTCGGCCTTAACTACGGCATACATCTCGCGGATGGCTTCGCGCACGCCTTCGGCACTTTCTTCAAGGCCAGCCTTCAGCCGCCGCCAGATTGCTGACTTATCAATTGAGCCCCATGAAGCATTTGAGACCTGCCCCCTTTTTATCTTAAACGGCATAGTCTCTCACCTCACTTGATACTTTCATTTTGGCATGTAACCTAGCGTGTTCCGAACGTGACAGTACAATAAGGTTTTCGGGTCTATTATCAAGAGGGTCGCCATTCAAATGATGAATAATTTCGTCGTTCTTTAATGGCCGGCCCAGCATCGTCTCTGCTACGAGTCGATGTTCCAAAACGTAACCCCTTACAGCAGATAGATGCTCTGGTGCCCTTTTTAGTAAATACTTACGTTTATCTCCACCGTAAATTGGTCCGTTGTTCCATCTGGGATTATTTGGCCCACTCCTGCTTTTTCCTTGGCCAATCGATGCACACTGTTTTGAACAATATTGTCCTTCACCTTTCCTGTTCCATGCCTCTGGTATTTCAAAAGAACACCCGCATATTAGGCATGTTTTTGTTACCCGTTTTCTCTTAGCTAAACCGGCGCACTGCCTGCTACAATAAACTTGTTTTCTCGTTCTTCGATATTTGCTTTCAAATAATTGACCGCAATGAGCACACCTAATCTTCATCCTCTCACCTCGCTTTCAAGCCAATAGAAAAACCGCCTCATGGGCGGTTACTGGACGGTTTTTGCGTCAGCACTTTTGGCTCCGGCGGCGCCTGGGGCTTATTCTGGATTACCCCCTGCTGACTAATCTGCACCAGCCCTTTCGGGCTATATTTTCCGTCCGGGCCCCGAGGAACAAAGGTTTTACTCCCCGGACTGTAGCTTAAAATACTCCCACTCATAGTTATCACCTTCTTTCTCAACCAAAATCAAAAGCGCCGGTTCCTTTGCCAGCGCCTTTTATTGTGTGGTTTTTTAGTCACGGGAGAGCGTCCCAAAAGTTTCCCGCAGGACCTTTCCGTTTCGATCCATTTCCCGGATTACAGCACGGGTAGCTTTCGATTTATCTACCACATTTCCTTGATCATCCATGTAGACAATATCCGACCGTACGCCTCCCGCAGGCGTCAGGCCAATACCAACATCACGTTCGGTCATAATCCCAACTCCCTCTTTATTAGCGCTGCCCGGTTACGGAAGAAATGTTCAAAATAGGTCCTATCAAGCAACACCCTGCAAACAGAATCTGCAAAATCCTCATGTACTGATTGAGTTTTTTCAGCATACGGTGAAACCCATTTCTTGCGGCTAAAAGTATAATCATCGTTTACCGCTCGCTGCCATGCCTGGGTATCGGAGAAATAATTACCGTGCGAAATTTTTTGGCCTAAATCCTGGTCTAAATTATGGCCGGCCTCATGTGCCAATGTTTCGGGTAGATGCCTTCGGATTTGTTCAGGACTCATATACTCGTTCGCATAGAAGTGAATTCTTCCTTTCCCACCGGTAGCGAAAGACCTAAAGTCCTTAATCCCGTACTTCTGCTCCCAGTATAAGTCATCCGGATTCCGGTAGTCAAGGATTTGGATCTCATTTACCAGGCTTTTAAGTCTTTCAGGCAGTTTCTCTAACTCCGTCCCGACCTCATCTACAGTTAGCTTTTGCAACGTAGTATCCAGGTCCACCGGTACCACAATCTTGGTATTCCCCAACTGGCGAATAGCAACGTCGCGGGTTTTCCCGCCGTACAAGGTGTAACCTTTGAGCAGGTTTGGAACAGGACTACTTTCGCTCCCTCCGGTGCCAGTTAATCCGGCAGGTCTTCTTAAAAACCGCCGCGCTGTGCTGTTATACCACATTTCCAGGTCGGGTTGCGACGCCGGATCCAGCATCCAGGCCTTCAGGCGCTCTTTGAACTCATCCGGATCTTCCATGGCGGGGATAATTACACACTTGCAAAATGGATGGGGGCGTGCCGGCTCCTCCCCCTTGGGCCAGAAGCCATTGCCGTTATGAGCGGCGTAATCGTCGCAAACATCCCGGATGGGATGGCTATGGCTTAGACGCCAATAAATACCCCGGGCGCTGGGTACTGCTTGGTATGCGTTTATGGTGCCCTCATGGAAGGCATTATTCATCTCCGTGACGGCCAGGCGCATAGCCTCCATACTGACCGATTTGGGCACGCCCAGGTTACGCCTGGTCTCCGCCTTGAGTGCTGTCCACACATCGGGCTGCAGATATCGCTGCACCTGTCGGGCCAGTTGGCGGCTGTCCAGCCCCCGGGTTACCCCGTCCTCCACAATTTTTTGGAGGGCCTGCCGGGCATGCTGGCTGATTCGCCAGACTCGATCAGAGAGCTTCAACCCGTCGTGGCGGGTGCGGGATAATAGACTCAAGACTGCCCGCTGGTTTATATCAGCGAACAGCCATTTCACTTCCGTCTGGTCAAAGACTCCCGAAAAAAGCTCCCGCGCCACCTCCTCCGGACCGCTTACCGCCTTGTCAACCGCCAGGCGGATACCGTTAGTAACAGCATCAAGTACCTCCTGGTTTAGCGTTCTGGCAGCTTTCTCCAGAACTCCGGCCAGGGCTGTCAGGTGGGCCCGCCGTAGGGTACCGGGGGTGATGCCTTCAATTTCTGCCCGCAGTTGCGTTGCTACCCGGCGGTACAGCGCCTTAACATCCCGGACCGTGGTCACCTCTGCCCGGATAAACCGTCCCCGGGCCCGGTAAAGGTGTTCGCCGTAATCGCCCTGGGCTGCCCCTATCCAATCCAGCTTGCCCTGTATTTCTTTGCGAAACTGGTCCCAATCAATAGCCATCAGGCTTCACCGCCCTGGCTATCCCGGCCACCTTCCTCGTCTTCCTCCCCTTCCTCCGGCAGAAACCCTTGGCCGTCCTGCAACCGCTGCATCAAAGTAAAGCTCCTGGCCACCCGGCGGCGCTCATCGTCATCGGCATCCGGGTCCAGATACGGCAGCATGGTCGGCACAAACTCCCGTAGAAACTCAGCCGCGGCATCTACCGAGACAAGGCCTGCTTCTATTCCGGTGACCAGGCCCTCCACCAGGGTCTTAATCGTGTCGGCTGTCTCCTTGTCGTTTTTCGGGCTAAGCTCATCCCAGCCTACGTCAACCTGGTAGGTATCCAGAGCCCGGTTTTCCACCTTCGCCCACATTGCCAAGTACATGCCGACCAGTTCGCCATAAGGCTCCTCGAACATCCCCCGCTTGCGGCGGATCTTGCGGGCCAGGGGAACCATTTGCTCGGATACGCTGGCCTTGGAGGACTGCACCGCCGTGCCGAAAGCAAATTCCGGGGTCTCGCTCACGTCCACGATGCAGAAGTAAAGGAATTTCAGCAACGTGGTAATCCCGGCCAGACTGCTGTCGGCCGTGATGAAGCTGGCATCGTCACCTTCCTGGAGCAGGAAGATTTCTTTGTCCGCAAACTTGAGCTTCCCAGCCCTGATTTCGTCTTCGCTGAAGTTATCCTTCAGGAACTTCTCCACCGACTTGAGGCTGAACTTCGCCTTCGGCCGGCTGAACAGTTTCGACCCCTGAACCGCGAACAGCATCGTGTCGTGGTAAGCCTTCATAAACGGCTCCACCGGCTCCAGGTCACTACACCCGAACAACTGATTTTCCTCGGCCTCGTTCCGGAAATGCACCACCGGGATGAACCCCCAGGGGTTGGGTTCCTCCCGGTTCTGTTGGCGCAGCTCTGCCGGAGCCCGACCATCAGCCTCGATAGCCCGGCTCTTTAGTGTTAGGACTTCGGTCAGCGTGTACTCGGTAACTGTCCGGCCCTGCGCATCGGTCACCGTAACCGGGTACCTGATCACCAACTGCAGCCACTGGCCGGTCAAGGGGTCAGTCACCGGTGTCACCCATTCGGGGGGTATCATCTGCAGGTCAAAAACCTCCTGCCTTGGGTTAAACTTGTCTGGTACCCGGGCAATCCTTGCGAACACGTCACCGTCCCGCAGGGCATTGCGGTTGACGCGCAGCACTTTGCCAGTCCACCTGGTCATAATCTGCTCCAGATCCTGGTTTGCTTCGGGATCCGGGTGGGTGAAGTGCGGCGCCCCCATGAAGCCGGCGGTAGTGTTGATTATGGGCCGGGCGAACCCCGCTCCCAGCTTATACTTGTCCGCCGTATTCCGGTAGAGCTGCCTGGCCAGGTCATAATCCACCCGGGAAGAATCCAGCCGGTAGGGTGTCATATACTGAAAGCCCCAGCCGGACGGCCAGGCATTTCGGAGCACTGATATTTCCCCCAAGGGGGCAAACAGGCGTTGTATAATATTGCGCCGGGGTAGCCGGCGGAGATTGGATTTAGGCATAGAAGCTGGCCCCCTTCAAGAGGTTTTTAATGTCTTCAGATAAAGCTGCCTTTGGAGCGAAAGCAAGGACCACCGCATCCGCCCGGTCCGGGCTGCGGAGCCCCCGCTTCTTCATTTCTTTCTTGCTTTCCAGCTTGATCTTCCCCTTGCTTGTTAAGGTGTATTTTCTGGTAGAAAGTTGTCCAACCAGGTCTTCATCGTTAATAAGTTCAACTTCACCCTTCTGGAGCAGGTCCCGTAAGTGTGCCCATGATTCTGTACCCCAGTCCTCGTAGTGCTCTTTATCTTCTGGTGTCCCTCCGTTGTGACAATCAATCACATCGATATACAGGTTTTCTTCCCGGACGATCTCTCGCAAACGGTCAGTAACCGCACCACCGACGCCGTCATCATCAATCTTCACGACGCATCTGGGCTTCCCAAACTCCCGCATCAATTCTTTTGCCATAGCGACAGTCCTGCCTGTGGTTACCATCGTATCCTGCCCCTGGTATACATCCAACCTGACCATCTTCAGCCCTACCCGGGCAGCCAGGACCGTCTCATCGTCACCAAACCGAGCTACGTCCACGCCCAGCTCCAGCGGTCCTTCCGGCTCCACTTCTCGCATGATAGCCGCTTCAACCAGTTCAAGCGGTATAAAAGTATCGGGTTCAGCTTTGGGGAATTCTCCGTCAGCTCGAACCCGAACTATGTCGCTGTTTTCACCGTACTTTTTGACCAAGCGTTCCCGGTAACCCGAGTCAACCCTCTTACTGTCAGAACAGGCTACTTTTCTCACCCAGTACAGCGACCGGTTCTTGAAAAATGCGTCATGAAACTCACCGGAATTCCTGGTCGGGTTGCCGCAGATGAGCAGTTTCGCATCCGCCGTGGTTAGGGCGCCTTCGATAGTCTCAAAGATGCTATCTGCCACGCCCGAGGCCTCGTCCACAATAAAAAGTAGATGGTCCTCGTGGAACCCTGACATATTCTCTGGTTTGTTCGCCGTTCGGGCTACAGCAAACCAGCGTTCCGGGTGTTGCCGTTGAATAATTTTTGTTTTTTGCCATTCAAAATAAGGCTTCAGCGCCGGCGCCTTCTCTAGCCATTTCGCGGCTTCAGCCCAAAGTATATCATGAAGCTGCTGCCTGGTCGGTGCTGTGCACGGCACTTTAGGAAATGGTCTGGTGAACAGAAACCACAGCAGCGCCCAGGCTTCCAAAGCGGTTTTTCCGACGCCGTGGCCAGAACGGACGGCAACTCGGGGATGCTCAGCCAGTGCCTGCAGTGTCTCGGCCTGCCAGTCGTCAGGCTCGGTATTGAGGACCTGCTGGACGAATAGCACTGGCCGACGGATGTACTGAACCATCCCCTGGACCATTGCTGCGTCAATCTGGTGCTTTGACATCCCCTACCACATCCCACGCCTCTTTAAGCAGGTCGGCCAGGTTTACCTCCAAGTTTACGTCCAGTTTATCCTTAAACATTCCTAGGTGCTTACCCAACAGTTCCAGAGCTTTTAGCTTATCATAGGTCTTGACTTCCCTTTCTACGATGTCGCCGGCCTCGGTTGGTATTCTTTTGACCTTCACGCTGGCGATGGTGGCTGTGTCTTCCCGGTTGGCGTCACCCCGAATCGTGGCTTCGTCCATGTTGATGACATCGGTGGGGTTGAGAAAAGCTACCTTGGCCAACTCAAGCAGCACCCGGTCCTGGTTTATCCCGGTACGACGGGACCGGGCGGCCAGGGCTTTGTCTATGGCAGCCTTTATTCTAGTTTTGTCTAGCAACTGTGAGCCGATCTTGCCGGCGTTCTTAACGCTGTAACCGGCACGAATAGCTGCAGCGGTAGCGTTCAGGTCAACAAGGTACTCTTCAACGAAGCACTGCTGTTTTGGTGTAAGTTTAGCCATAGTTTTTAAAACAATTCACCACCTCGCTTTATGGCAATAAAAAAGAGCCCGTGGGCTCTTACTTGTTTAATGTCAGGATAAACTTCTTACTTTATATATAGGGAGACAACTAGCTATTAGTAGCATACATTGTCAACCCCTTGTATGTCAAAGCCAATCCTTGCCCAAAATCTGGCATAAAACAGGAGTTCCGGCTATTTATCCTGCGTTAGATAATAGTATCTTGCCGTAAATTCAGGCGGCTTCTTTTTTCGCCTTCTTTTATTTTTTTTACTCCCTCTTTTTTTAAAATCCGGCGGACCGGAAGGCAGAACGTCTTTTGATTTATTATTTGGCGGACTACTTTCCCCCCACCACCTGAAAAATACCCTGCTTGACATGTTTACTATTATCTTGGGACACGTTAAATAACACCGTACCGCCAAGCACCCCGGACAATTCAACTTCTCTGCCAACAACGTCCCACCTCCCCAAAAAATTAAAAAGGCCCAAGCGTTTTATCGCTCAGACCTCCCGTTTTTCGGGCCAGCCCATGATTTGAATGTCTTCCGGACATCCCACGTAATCACGTTTCCGTTTTGAATCCTGAAAATTATATCCCCGAACTTAACTTTGTCTATCTCTTCAGCCTGCCTTCTTATCTCGGCTATCAGTTGCTCGGAAACCTTATCCAGCCGGCGCCACCCTCTTCCTTGCCCATATACTAATCCTGCTCATCTCCCCGTCCTCGTGCCGGATCTCCCGGAACGTGTATACCGTGTCACATTTCATGCAGCGCCAGGCATCTTTCCCCTGTCCAAAGTAAACCCGGAAAAGCTCCTCACCGCCGCACTCCTTGCGCGGGCAAATCATCGACTCCCCAAGGCAACCGCCCCCTTTTTCTCCCCGTACAGCCCCATCGGGCAGTCCCAGACCAGGTCAGGATATCTAACCTGCTTGTCCATGGCCGCGCACCTGTCTTTTTCAGGGCGGCTGGGCATGTAATAACACTCCCGGCACTTCTTTTGCCGCAGTTCAAAGCCGTTCCAGTAATAAAGTTTTTTCAGCTTTTCACGGCTCATGCTTCAGGCCGCCTCCTTCCCCCGCGCCGCGCGCGTTTTCGCTCCCCGATCTTGTTGCAGATGTCCGCGATGATGACCCCCGTTTTTGTCAGTTCAGCGTTGTTTTGAATTAAACCACGCTGGTTCAGTCGCACCAACTGCGCCCGGGACACCAAAATAAGGTTCTCCGGATCAAAATTCCGCTTGTTACCGTCCCCGAATATAACCGCATGGTCCGGCGGAACAGGCCCGTTGGCGGCTTCCCATATTACGATATGCTTACCCTTCCAGTTCCTTTGTTTTTGGCCATCTGCAACTTTTATCTCCACATAGCCATCCGCGTTTACTCTTTCAGAGCCTATTGGCACCCAATTAGCTGGCTTATTGCCCTTCTTGAACTGGGTGGCTTTACCACCGAAGGTGACTCCCTTTTTGCCTTTATTCCAAGGCACGTGGCCGGGCTGAAACCTGCAGTCCACGTAGTTGCAGATCCAATTATTCCTCATAAACGCCCTGATCTGTGATTTTTTTAGGTCCAGCCCGAAATGAACATTGAATATTGCGGTCAATTCCGCAACGGTGCGCCCTTCCGCGTTCCTGTCTATGAATTCGAACTCTTCCTGCGTAAAACGATGAACCATATCACGCTACTCCTTTAAAAACTGCGCCTTAAGCATCGGGGGCAGTTTCTTTTCGCCGTCATCCCCACCGATGTATTCATGTATAAACGCCTTCGCTTTCAGCACCAGTGAACCATTTGCAATGATTTGCGTTGCGATATCTGAAATTGCCTTGGCTCTGGTAATTTCCTCTTGCAGTTTATCCCCTGTCAAGTCCTCGTCGCCCAAGCGCTCCAACTGGGCGAACAGGTGGTTATTGAGGTCACCAAGCGTGTTTTTCATGATAATACTTCCCCCCTTTTGCCAAACCCGGATTGTAATTGTTTCACTTACCCCGCCTCCTTATCCGGCCTGATCGTCGTGCATACCCAGGCATTTTCAACAAGGCATAACACCGCAACCAGCCCGCCGCCCAGCTCTATATTTGCCTCCAAGCCCTCAGCTCTCACTCCCCCGCCCCGCAGGTGGTTGTAAAGCAGTGTCTCCACCAGCGCAGCCAGGCCGCTCTTTCGCTTGGGACTCCTGTCCGCCCGTTCCAGCCACCGTTCAAAGGCGTGGTCTGAGATAATCACTGTCGGCGATCTCGGGTGAATCGGTTTCGGCATAGGTCATCGCCTCCGGCCTTCTACTTCTGTGAGGCGCTTGTCCATATCCTGCTCAACGAATATCGCCAGCTCGTGGGATTTTTCAAGGGCTTTGAGCCGCTCGTCCATGTCCTTCAGTTGCACTTCAAGCTCGTAGTATTTTTCACCCAAGAGGTAAACGTCGGTCTGCAGCTGCTTAAGCTGCTCTTCCTGGGTAGGCTCTGGCGCCGGCCTGGACTGAGCGGCGCCAACGAAAAACAATACCGCTATTATCAAGATAAAGATAAGATACCTTTTCACTTTACAACACCTCCCGCAAGCTTCATTACATCCTCCACGCACCTGACCACTATGTACTCCCCGCCGTGGGCCTTAATATCTTCCTCAAACTTTCGCTGGTCCTTCGACTGGCTGCCGTCCGGGGTCTTGACCTCGATCCATATGGACCGGCTGTCTTTTATCGCGTACAGGTCGGCTATGCCTTTGTAGCTGCCCAGGCTCTGGTGGTTTTTGAATACAAACCAGCCGTGCCATTGGAGGAATTCTTTGATCTGTCGCTGGATGTCGGATTCTTTAAGTTTTATCGCTGCCGGCTGCTGTTTAGGTTCGGGTAAATAGCCCACCTTTTTCAGCTGTGCCTCGATTAGCCTGGTCATGGCTCCTAACACTCCATCACATTTTCAAAATGCGCTTTACAATCCCGCTCGGCCTGGGCTGCGTACTTGTCCGATATCCACCACGTCTTCATGTCCGGGTCCCACTTCCTGTGTTCGGCCGGCACGTGCCGCTTCAACGCCTCGATAAAGTCCTCGTCATACGGCGTATCTATGTAGATACCGCCGTGCTTGCGGGTTATATAACAGTGGGATTTTTTCATATATTGTTACCTCCGCCTAAATCAAACCTGCTTAAGCCTACTCGAACCCATTTAAACCGCCTCATCCGTCCGGGCCTCCCAACGTCCTTTTGCATCGTTTTTCTCCAAACGGTACTTCCCGAAAGGGACGCCATGTTTTTTTATTTGCTCGACCAGTGCGGTTCCGCCGATTTTCAGGCTACCACCCCTCTTATGCAGCTTACCGAGTTCGTAGCAACCCTCTTTTGTTTCAGATGGCACTAAAACTATAATCCTGTTTCCGGTCACGCCGACTCTGATATTGCGGACCCTTTCCATCGCCCGGGCAGCCGCGGCGTTTATTGATATGCCATTCTGGTAGAATCTCAACACCGGGTATGATTTGGCCGGTTTAAAGGGTACAACCCAGGCGATTTGTTCGTCGCTGTCGTCAGCGACTTTTGGCGCCTGGTCAATTATATTTTCGGGTGTATCCCCGGCGCTGGGCTGAATAGAGGGTTCAGGTTGTTGTTCCTTTTGCGGCCTGACTATCATCCCGGCCACTCCCCACTCTTTCTTCGCGTCCGTCAGGAATTTTTGGTTATTCGTATATTTCAGACCAACTGATTCGAGAATTTTTTTATCAGACAACCCTTGCCGTTTTAACTCGAGGTATTTCTCTTTGGTAAGGGTTGTTTTAAACTCTTCCAAACTCATCTCTTCAGCCTCCTTCCAGTGTTCCGGCACCGCTATACAATGCCGGGCCATCTCTTTTTTTATACGGGCTATACTTACCCCGATTCTTCTGGCCGCGTCCTCCAGACACGTGGAACTTTCCATCGCATACTTTACTTCACCCCTGGTCAAATCGCGGTCCTTTCGCGGCACCGGCGGCCCGTATCTGGCCGCAATTTCTTCAGGGTTGAGTTTATATGTTTTTATTGGCCCGGCGCCGGCGTAACCGT
>DAOOVD010000068.1:0-10269 GCA_035369845.1 Bacillota bacterium
CTTCTGGCAAAAGCGGCGAACCAGGTGGGAAGCATCAGGTAGACGGTGGATTTGTTTCTTGTGAAATGCCGTTCGCTTCAGACCGGGCGCCGGCTCCGCGGCGCGGCTATATGCGCGGCCGGCAAGTATTTTTAAGAGGTGACTGTTTATGTTGAAAGCCTTGAACAGCGGGGCCTCCGGCCTCAACAGCCAGCAATTGCGCCTGGACAGCATTGCCGGCAACGTTGCAAACATCAACACGGCAGGTTTTAAAAAGAGCCGGGCTGAATTTTCCGAACTGATAAGCCAGGAGATTGAAAAAAACGGCATACCGGTTAGCCGTGACAGTGCGGACGCCGCCTCCGGCAGCGGTGTATACGTGTCCGCCGTGCTAAAGGATTTTGGCCCCGGCGGTCTGGTCGAAACCGGACGTCAGCTTGACCTGGCAATACATGGGGAAGGGTTTTTCAAAGTGCTCCTGCCGGACGGGGGAGAGATGTATACACGTGACGGCGCATTGGGTTTGAATGTTGACGGGAACCTGGTAACCCAGGCAGGCTTTTTACTCGAAGGAATAGAGCCGGTTTCCGGTCAGGAAAGGTTGACGGTTGCCCCGGACGGGACAGTCAGGTTTGAAGGCGCCGAGGGCATTGCAGACGCGGGCCAGATCACTTTGTACAGGTTTGCCAATCCGAACGGCCTGAGAGCGGAAGGCGGCAACCTTTATTCATATGACGGGGATGCCGGGGAGATCACATCGGGAACGCCGGGCAGTGACGGTTTCGGCGAGATCAGACAGGGCTTCCTGGAAGCGGCCAACGTTGATTTGGTGGAAGAAATGGCGGGCTTGATTGAGGCGCAGCGTTCTTACGGTTTTAATGCCCGGGTCGTCCGAACTGCAGACGACATGTGGAACATGGCCAATAATTTGCGGAAGTAGGGTGATTTGAAAAATGCAGTCTTCGCAGGTGCGGGGAGATGCGGTTGGCCGGCCCGCACCCGTTAATGAAATACAGGTTGGTATCGCCGAATTGAAGGTGACCGGGCAGCCCAACCGGCTGATTACCCTCGGCCTGGGCTCCTGCGTGGGAGTATCGCTGTATGATCCGGCTACAAAGGTTGGTGGATTGCTGCACATAATGCTACCCGACAGCACCCAGTTCAACAGTATTGCAAAACCGGCCAAATTCGCCGACCTGGGAATTCCCCTGCTGGTACAGGAGATTAAAAAATACGGGGGCAGGGTCAACGGTCTTCAGGCTAAACTGGCCGGCGGCGCGCAGATGTTTACGGGTTTGAGCGACAAACTGGTTTTAAATATCGGAGAGAGAAATATCAATATGGCAAGACAGACGTTAAAAAAAATAGGGATAAAGATTGTGGCGGAAGAAGTGGGGGGGAACAAGGGAAGGACAATGATTCTTGATACAATCAGCGGTCTGGTGACAATCAGGGTGGTCGGCTCGCAATTGAAGGTGATTTGATGGACTTTGCCGCGTTCAAGGAAAGGGTGCGCACCAGTTTCAGGCTTGACCTGAACTCTTACAAGGAGAACCAGCTTAAGCGAAGACTCGACAGCCTGATGACAAAACAAAAAATAACGGCCGGAGACTACGCCGGTTTTTTAAGAATGCTGGCATCCGACAGAAAAGCGTATGTAGAGTTTTTGGACACCCTGACGATAAACGTATCTGAGTTTTTCAGGGACAAACTCATGTTTAAATTCCTCGAGGAGAAAGTTTTTCCGGCCTTCCTGGAAAGGAAGAAGATGCTTAAGATTTGGAGCGCGGCATGTTCCAGCGGAGCGGAGCCCTATTCTCTGGCAATCATTCTTGAGGAGATCACTCCCGGCCGCCGCCACCATATCGAGGGCACCGACATAGACGCCAATATCCTCAAGGCCGCCGCAGAGGCCCGTTATAACCAGGAGCAGGTGCGAAACGTGAGCGGCGAACGGCTGGCGAAATATTTTACCAGAAACGGCAATTTTTATCTGCTGGATGAAAAAATTAAACAGAAAGTCTCCTTCCGGCAGCATGATCTTTTGATCGACCATTACGGATGGGGGTATGACCTGATAGCCTGCCGTAACGTGGCGATATACTTTACGAGAGAAGCTCAGGAAAAGCTTAATGAAAAATTTTACAAGGCTTTGAATCCCGGAGGTGTGTTGTTTATCGGGGCCAGCGAAATGATTTTCAACTACCATGAAATAGGTTTCGACAAGCTTGCGTCATGTTTTTACCGGAAGAAAAATTAACTGTCCAAGAAGGGATTAATAGATGATTGAACCTGCGGCAATATCGGAAATTCATATCGACGCTCTAAAAGAGATCAGCAACATCGGTCTCGGAAACGCTGCAACGGCGCTGGCGGAACTGCTTAACAAAAAAGTGGACATGGCCGTGCCGAAAGCGACCTTTCTCGAAGTCGAGCAGATTTTCCCCCTGCTGGGGGGGCTTGAGGAAGTAGTGGCCTGTGTCAGTCTCAGCGTGGAAGGCGATGTGCCCGGGGCGGTAATGTTCGTTTTTACGGAACAAAGCACTTACAAGCTCGTCGACATGCTGATGGGATATAAGACCGGAACGACGGCCGAACTTGACGACATGGGTGAGTCCGCCGTGATGGAAATAGGAAACGTGCTGACCGGATCTTTTATAAACGCCATCGGCGGCATGACGGGACTGAGAATGAACACGTCCGTGCCCATGTTCGCATTCGATATGCTTGGCGCAGTCCTCAGTTCCTTCCTGGTGGCGAGCGGCCATTGGGAAGACAGGTTGCTGTTGATTGAAACGCTGTTTTTTCAGGAACAGGACGAGATCAAAGGGCACTTTTTCCTGCTCCCGGAAACCGGCGGTTTGGAGAGACTTTTTGAAGCGCTGGGAATGCCGGCGGAATGTTAAGGAAGACACACGGGAGGTTGATTGAACTTGGGCAAGCGTATCCTCATTGTTGACGATGCGGCATTCATGAGGATGATGATCAAAAACATCATCACCAAAAACGGCTACGAGGTCGTAGGGGAAGCGGAAAACGGGCAGGTTGCGGTGGAGCTGTACAAACAGCACAAACCCGATCTGGTCACCATGGACATCACGATGCCCGAAATGAACGGGATTGAGGGTGTCAAAGCCATTCGTAGCATCGACCCCAACGCCAACATTATTATGTGCAGCGCCATGGGCCAGCAGGCAATGGTGATGGAGGCAATCCAGGCAGGGGCAAAAGATTTCATAGTCAAGCCGTTTCAGCAGGATCGCATCCTGCAGGCCATAGAGAGAGTGTTATCCAGATCAGGCAATTAGTTTGAACAGGGGAAGGAACCTTCATGGACGTACTGTCGCAAAGTGAAATAGACGCCTTGCTGAACGCTTTGTCGACCGGCGAGGTAAACATTGAAGAACTGAAAGAACCAAAGAAGCAGGCGGAACACAAACTTTATGATTTCCGGCGACCCAACAAATTTTCCAAGGATCAGTTGCGCACGCTGCAGGTGATGCACACCAATTTTGCGCGCCTTTTGTCGAGCTTCCTTACAGGTTATCTGAGAAACAACATAGCTATTGAAGTTGCTTCCATCGATCAGTTGACGTATGATGATTTCATCCGTTCAATACCGACTCCCACCGTACTGACCATTTTTTCGCTGAATCCTTTGAAGGGAACCGCCATAGTTCAGTTCGACACCACGTTCATTTTCCCGGTTATCGACCTTTTTTTCGGGGGAAGCGGGGAGGTGACGCGGTCGGTACGGGAGCTTACCGATATCGAACTGTCGGTGGTCCGCAAGCTGAGCGTCAAGATCCTGGAAAATCTGGCTCTGGCCTGGAAAGATATTTTTCTCGTCGAGCCGGTTATCGATACCATTGAAACGAATCCTTACCTGCAGCAGTTTTTTGAATTCAACGAGATAGTGGCCCTGATCACCATGACGGCGCAGGTGGGAGAATCGGTAAAGGGATTTATAAATCTTTGCCTGCCTTTCCCCATGCTGGATCCCGTTATTTCCCAGCTCGCCCACCACCGGCGTTTCGGAGCCCAGACGGCGGCTGTTGACGAGAAGGAAAAAAGGATACTCCAGTACTGGCTAGGCCTGCCGACGGTTGAACTTTCAGTGATGGCCGGCCACTCGCAGATTACGATAAGCGATTTTCTGCAGTTACAGGAAGGGGACGTTCTTATTTTGGACAAGAAAGTGGACCAGGATATGGACTTGTACGTGGGAGAAAGTTTGAAATACAAGGTCCAGGCAGGAACGATGGGAAACCAGCTTGCCGTGCAGGTTACCGCACTGGTGGAAGAGGGGGAAAAGGATGTCCAATAAACTTTTGAAGCAGGAGGAAATAGATGCCCTGTTGTCGCAATCCGCCGAAGGCGGGCAAAGGGCCGAAGAGGGGGCTGTATTGTTGGAAGGAAGCGAACAGGGGAAAACGGCTGCCGCTGAAGATGCCGTAACAGAGAGCTGGCAGCCGGAGGACGGCGGCCTCGAAGCGGCAGGCGACGCAGTCCGGGAACCGGACGCCGCCGGCGAAAAAGAGGTCGTGTCCATGGAAATGGAACACCTGTTGAAAGATGAAGAAAAGGACGCTTTGGGCGAGATCGGCAATATTTGTATGGGGTCCGCGGCAACCACCCTCTCCATGCTTTTGAACCACAAGGTCAGCATTACCAGCCCGCGCGTGACCATAACAACCATGGACGAGCTTTTTCACAGTTTCGTGGTTCCCCACATGTGCATTTACGTGCGCTTTATCGAGGGGCTTTCCGGCTACAACCTTTTAATAATGAGGCTTCCCGACGCCGCCGTTTTGGCGGATTTGATCATGGGCGGGGAAGGGAAAGACGTTCCTGAAGAGATCTCCGAAATCGGCGTTAGCGCGGCATCGGAAGCCATGAATCAGATGATCGGCACCGCTTCCACCTCCATGGCGGCAATGTTTGCCCGGACGGTAAATATTTCTCCTCCTGAAACAAGAGTTTATTACACTGCCGATGATTTGAAACCTCCCCTTGATTATCAGGGACCGATAGTCGTCGTCTGGTTTAAAATGACTGTGGGCGACATCCTGAACACCCAGTTCATGCAGGTAATGGGTGTTGATACCGCGAAGGAAGAAGCGAATCTCATCCTCGGCCAGCTTTTGACCGACGGAAGCGGCGCGGATGCACAGGAACAGGAGGCGCCTTTTGAAACCGCTGCGGCAACAGAGCCGGACGAAGAGTTGGTTGAATCGCTGATAAGGGATTTGCACGGGCCGCGGCCCGGCAGGCCGGTTGATGAAACCGTAGGGGCGAGGAGCCGGGACGCGGCAAGGCCGGTGGTTCCCGGCGCCGGCGAGCGGGCCGGGTTGTCGCTTGCGGAGGGTGTGACCGGTATAGACCAGCGCCGTTTGAACCGGATTCTCGATATTCCCCTGAAGGTAACGGTCCTGTTGGGCAGGACCAGGTGGCCCATCAAGGATTTGCTGGGTATTACGCCGGGTACGATAGTTGAACTGCAAAACCTGGTGGATGAGCCCGTGGAAGTGCTGGTCAACGGAACACCCGTCGCGCTGGGCGAGGTCGTTGTGGTCAACGAGAACTTCGGCATAAGAATAACGAGTATCATGGAGCCTGAGGAAAGGTTGAAAAATTTGCGCAGGTAAGGGGGCTTAAACGCCCCTTTTGATTTGTTGCCGTTTCCGCACGGCGCACTGTATTCTTTGCAGACGAAGGCGCTGCCTTCGTCTGTGGTTTGTTGATAAGTACCTTGAGGTTGAAACGTTCACTCCGGCTGTTGTTTTTTATGTACCCTTCACTCTTTTGGGCAGTGCCCTGTCACCGCTCACTCCCGGTGCTTCCGCTGGCAACACTTGCTGCTTGCTGCGGCGCAACGCAATACCGTTCGCTGCCGACAAAGGCGCTGCCCTTCGCATGAAGTTGCCGGTAAAACGCCTTGAGGTTGAAGCGCTCGCTCAGATGCTTCGCGCCGGGTGAGTGTTGGAAAGTTGAACCGCCTGTGCTAAACTATTTTAGGGGCAGCCCGGTGGTTGTTCGGGGAGGAAATGCGGTTTTGCATATATATGCAATAGGCGATATCCATCTTTCTATCGAAGGGCCGGTAGATCCGTCCGACTGGGACAGCGTGAGAGTGCGCAAGCCGATGGACATATTCGGCGGTGAATGGCGCGAACATTACCGGAAATTATATGAAAACTGGGTGGATCGCGTGGACAGCTCCGACATGGTGCTCATGCCGGGGGACATTTCATGGGCGATGAGACTGGAGGAGGCGCGTTACGATTTACAGTTTCTCGGACTGTTGCCGGGTTTAATCGTATGTGTTCCGGGGAACCACGACTACTGGTGGCAGAGCCTTGCCAAGGTGCGCGCGGCAGTTCCGGACAATGTGAAGGTGATCCAGAACGACTGCCTGAAGGTGGACGGTTTGGCCGTATGCGGTTCAAGGGGGTGGAACTGTCCCGGAGGCGATGATTTTGGCGAAAGCGATCTGAAGATATACCGGCGTGAATTGATCCGGATGGAGAATTCGCTCAAGAGCGCCCGCGGTTCGGAGAAGATCATCGTAATCACTCATTTCATGCCAACGAATGAACGGCATGAGGAAAACGAATTAATCGAGATGTTCCGCCATTACGGAGTAAGCCACGTTGTTTACGGGCACCTGCACGGAAATGCGGCCAGCCGGCGTCTCCCCGAAAGCGCGTGGGGAATCAGATTCCACCTTTGCAGTGCGGATTTTGTCAATTTTACCCCGCTCCCGGTCATGACAATGCGGTAAAACGCCTAATTACCGGCTCTCTTCAACAGGTTTTCGAATTCTTCCTCGGTCAGGACGCTTTGCACCGCCGCGTTCTCCATTTCGTAAAGCCTCAGTTCGCGCGGTTCCTTTAGAAGCCTGCCTGCGGAGTCGATTATTACGTTCACTCTGGGAAGAAAGGTAAAACCTTTGGGGGTTTCCATGACTACGGCAGTTTCGCCGGAAGTGAGCCGGACCAGACTGCCTGCGGGGTAGGCGGCGATGTTCTCAAGAAAAGATCTGACGGCAAGGTAATCGAACAGGTAGTTGCCGGAGCCGGCGAGCATTTCATATGCTTCGTGGGGTTGGCTGGCCTTTTTGTATATTCTTTCCGCCGTGATCGCGTCGTATGTGTCCGCTATGCTGACGATCCTCGAAAAGCGGTGGATGGCGCTGTTCCTTTTTCCCTCGGGATAGCCTGAGCCGTTGTAACGCTCATGATGTTCGTAGCTGATCAGGGCGGCAATCTCATCGATTTCTCCGGTTTGTTTAATCAACTCGTATCCGTAGGCGGGATGCATCTTGATAATAGCGAATTCTTCATCTGTAAGTCTGCCGGACTTGTTTAGGATCTCTTTCGGGATCTTCGTTTTTCCGAGATCGTGGAGGATGGCGCCGGTGCCCAGAATATGCAGGTCTTTTTCGTCGTACCCCATGGTGATGCCGGTCATGATTGACAGAACGCATACGTTTACCGAGTGGTAAAAGGTGTAGTCGTCGAGGGAACGTTGATCGAGCATGTTGACAATCGATTCATTACTGGAGAGCTGGTTGACCATGCTGCCGACGGTTTCCTGTATTTCGTCGATTCCGATTATTACGCCTTCGCTGGCCTCCATAAACAGGTTCTTAACCTGACTGATCGCCTTCTGCCTGGTCTGGTCGGATATGACGTCCCCGGGGGCGGCGTCGGGCAAAAAACTATCTTCAACGTAAACGGAACGGATGCCATGTTTCAAGAGCCTGCCGATATAATGCCTGGTAAGCGTTATGCCGCTTTCCAAAAGCACGTTTCCGAAGCTGTCGTAAACTGGCTGACTTACTTTCATACCCGGCCGGATGGATTTTATGGGGAGTTTTTTCAACGGGACCACACTCCACATACACCGATATGAAATTATTGTCATTAGTGTTTTCTGCAAATTGCGACAAAAATCCTTTTTGGGGAATATTTATAGGCTTGTATTTTTTGTCGCAACGGCCGTATAAAAAAGCATAAGGAGCAGTGAAATGAGGACCAAAGCGGTTTTGTTCGATCTGGACGGCACGCTGGCAGACTCCCTTCCTCTTATTATCAGGACTTACCGGAAGGTTTTCGACGAGATGAATCTGCCGTGGGGGAACGGCGATGTGATCAAGATGATCGGTTTGCCCCTGAAGACGATCTGCAGGCGCTTCGCCGGTGAGAAGCAGGATCTTTTTGAAGATCTTTACCAACTGTACTACCATCGCGATCACGATCTTTACATCAGGCTTTTTCCCGGTACCGCGGCCATGCTGGACGAACTGAAGAAACTGGGAATCAGGCTGGGGATCGTGACTTCTAAAGGGAGGCCCGGCACTTTGCGAACTGTGGATTTTACCGGCATCGGCCGTTATATGGACGTGATCGTCACCGCCCACGATGTTTCAAAACACAAGCCGCATCCGGAGCCGCTGCAAAAGGCCTTGAATCTTTTGGGAACCGGACCTGAGGAATCGGTTTACGTGGGTGACAGCATTTACGACATCATTACCGGCCGGAATGCCGGCACCCGGACGATCGGCGTTACCTGGGGCCTCGGCGGCGGGGACGAGTTGAAAAGCCTGCGCCCCGACGGTCTTGTCGGCAACTGGTCTGAGCTGAAGGAATATCTGTAAGGCGAACGGGCTCTTTTAGCATTTGTTTTAATAAACGCGAAACGAACATGCTGATTTTTTACAGTTGGCTTGCTAACCGCAAGGTGTTATATTATCTTCAGATGAAGAATTGCCCGGAGGTATCGTATTGATTGTCGGGATCCTGACGGTTGATTTGTTTTTGGGGGAGGCAAATTCCCTGAAAGAAAAGAGAAGAATGTTGAAAAGCGTCATCGACCGGGTGAGAACCCGTTTTAATGTTTCAGTCGCCGAAGTGGGCGATCAGGATACCTGGCAGCGGTCCAGACTCGGGATTTCCTTCGTAAGTTCGGAAAGGGCCCACGTGCATAAGGTTTTTTCGTCCGTCATCAGGTTTATTGAGAAACAGGGAACGGTGTTGATAACTGATTATAAAACCGAGATTCTGTAATTTCCGTCAAACCCGAACACTTGCGCGAAGTGGCGGGCTGCGATACTGCCGCAGTCCGAACTGAAACCGAAAGGAGGTTTTTTTATGAGCGAAGACCTGGTTCAAAAGGCTCAAGACCAGGCCAGGCAGAATTTCAGGGATGGGCTGAACTGTGCGGAGTCGGTGCTTAAAGCGGTTATTGACACCGGCATTACGGATTTCCCGCCTGAGGTGGTTGCCCTGGCCACCGGATTTGGAGGTGGGATGGGTTTGGCCGGGCATAACTGCGGGGCCCTGGTTGCCGCGGTCATGGCGGTAGGGGCAGTGCACGGCAGGCGCAACCCCCTGGAAGGGGAATTTCAGGACAGGGTGGACAAGCTTTACGGCAACCCGGGACTCTACCGGCTGTTTAACGGAATGCCCCGCGAATTTGAAGCGGAGTTCAACTCGATCGACTGTAAAACGTTGAACGAAACCTATCCCGAGTGGTTTGACAAGGACAGGTTCAGACAGTGTATGAAGATGGTGGTTTATGCCGCGGGTATGGCGGCGGAATACATACTGAAGGGCCGCAGGGAAGGCTATACGCAGCCTTTTGGGTATAACGTGGCAAAAAAAGTATGATGCAACGACAGCACGGCGAGAAGAGACAGGAGGCGGAATAATGGGAAAAAAAATTGTAATCGTGGGAGGCGTGGCTGGAGGGGCTACTGCCGCCGCCCGGCTCAGAAGGCTGGATGAGTTTGCCGAAATCATAATATTCGAGCGGGGACCCCATGTTTCATTTGCAAACTGCGGTCTTCCCTATTATATCGGCGGCGTTATCGAAAAGAAAAACAGCCTGCTGGTACAGACCCCGGAAAGCATGCGCAGACGTTATAATATCGATGTCCGTGTAAAAAGCGAGGTGCGCCGCATATTTCCCGCGAAGAAGCAGGTTGAGGTTTTGGATTTGTCAACCGGCGCCGTTTATCTGGAAAACTACGACTACCTTGTGCTTTCTCCCGGGGCTAACCCGGTTGTACCCCCGATTCCCGGAATAAACCTGTCCAACGTCTTCACTGTAAAGAATGTGCCGGACGGTGAAAAGATCAGGGAGTACATCGAGAAAACCGCTCCTTCCGCCGCGGTTGTCATCGGCGGGGGGTTCATCGGGCTGGAAATGGCCGAAGTACTGCATGGACGCGGTATCAGGACAACCGTGGTTGAAGCTTCGGAACAGGTTTTGGGGGTGCTCGAC
>DAOOVD010000069.1:0-10216 GCA_035369845.1 Bacillota bacterium
TTTTTAGGCATCAGCATCCATCTCTCCCCGCTCAACAGCCCCGTTGCCGGGGACGACCCTGGCCGATCCGCCCTGGTCGCACCGTCATCTTCAAAAAATCTCAGCACAGATGCTAACGAAAGATTGGCATGCTAAAATATTCTGGTTTTTCTCCCTCCTTTACCATATTACAACAGCTTACACCAAAAAACAATATCCCTGAAAGCGCAGGGCGGTGTCAACCTTTTGCAGGTTTTTTTGCCGGCTGAAACCCCGGCCCGATTTAACCCGGCGCCTCTGCGGGCGCCGGAATCAAAAATGAAGGGCCCTGGGGCGCCAAACGGGCACCAAAAAGCCCTCAGAAGGATTAAGTAAATCCTCTGAGGGCTTGATTTTCCTGGAGCGGGTGACGGGGATCGAACCCGCAACCCTCAGCTTGGGAAGCTGATGCTCTACCATTGAGCTACACCCGCCCGGTTTCTTTATTATAGCTTCTTCGCTCTTAAAAATCAAGCCGGGGCGGCTTATTTTACGGGAAAATGGTGTAAAACGAAGTGATGTTACCCCCGCCCGGCTGCAACGAGACTCTTTGCTCTTCGCCGGCAAAACTGCATATCGCGGCGGGTAACAAATAAGGCAGTCCTTTAAACTGCCCCGGTGCAAAGCCCAACCCCGGGATGTTCCGCTGAAAGCGCAAACCTCTTTCCAGCCGAACTTCCGGTTCGAACTCAAATCTCTGTAATGGTGACCCCACCGGGATTCGAACCCGGGTTACCGCCGTGAAAGGGCGGTGTCTTAGGCCGCTTGACCATGGGGCCAATATTGGTTATCGGTCGTCCCTTGCCGGTCGTCAGATTGTATGTTGGAACGGCCTAAAGCCGAATTCCCTCTATTCCGACTACCGGCTATTGACGTCTGACTACTTGATTGGTGAGCCATGGTGGACTCGAACCACCGACACCCTGATTAAAAGTCAGGTGCTCTACCGACTGAGCTAATGGCCCGCGTGTACCGCACGTAAGTTATATTACTATATATGGGGTGACCGTGTCAACAATGAAAATGAGCATCGGCGGGACCGGGCCGCATTCCGGAACCGGCCCCGGCAAACCGCGCCCTCCGGGACGGTAAAAACGCGCCGCTCAGTTTTATTTATATACTTCCGCATTGAGAATGGTCTGATTGCGTCCGCTGCCAACGCCGACGACGGCTATGGGCACGCCGGAAACTTCTTCTATTCTTTTGAGGAATTTTAACGCGTTGGCGGGGAGGTCCTCCATTTTTCTCGCCCCGGTGATGTCCTCCCGCCAGCCGGGGAATTCCTCATAAACAGGGACGCAATCTTCCTGCACCTTCAGGCTGGCGGGAAACTCCCTGATAATCTCTCCCCCGTAGCTGTAGCCGGTGCAGATTTTTACTTTTTCCAGCCCGGTTAAAACGTCCAGCTTGGTGATGGCCAGGTAGTCAAGCCCGTTGATTCTGGCGGAATAGCGCGCCACCACCCCGTCAAACCAGCCGCACCGCCTGGGCCTGCCGGTAGTTGTGCCGAATTCGCCGCCCTGCTTCCGGATGTGGTCGCCCAATTCGTCCTTGAGCTCGGTCGGGAAGGGCCCCCCTCCCACCCGGGTGGTATAGGCTTTAGCCACCGCCACTACACAGTCAATCCTGGTCGGCCCCACGCCGGAACCCAGACAGGCGCCCCCCGCGCTGGGGTGGGACGAAGTTACGAAGGGAAACGTGCCGTGGTCGATATCCAGCAGGGTTCCCTGGGCGCCCTCGAAAAGAACGTTCTTTTTCTGCCTGATGGCGTCGTTTATTATGATGGATGTGTCGGCGACGTATTTCCGCAAGGATTCCGCATACTCCTGGTAAGATTCAAGCATGCTTTTATAATCAAAGGCCTCCGAGCCGTAAACCGTGGTCAAAAGATGGTTTTTTCCCTCCAAATTCCTCTTCAGAAGTTCGGAGAGGTCTTCCCGGTCCAGCAGGTCGATCATGCGGATGCCTATCCTGCCTGATTTGTCCATGTAAGCAGGGCCGATGCCGCGGCAGGTGGTGCCGATCTTTTTCTTCCCCTTGCATTCTTCCTCCGCCTGATCCAGCCGCCTGTGATAAGGAAAAATTACATGCGCGCGTTCGCTGATTTTCAAATTGTCGGTGTTCACGCCGCGCTTCTGAAGGGACTCTATCTCCTGGAGCAGGACAGCCGGGTCTATTACCATGCCGTTTCCGATAATACATACTTTATCCGGATAGAGAATCCCGGACGGAATCAAATGGAGCTTGAACTCCTGACCGTCGACCACCACAGTATGACCGGCGTTGTTTCCCCCCTGGTAGCGCACGACCAGGTCGGCCTTTCGGGCAAGGTAATCGGTGACTTTTCCTTTGCCTTCGTCACCCCACTGGGCGCCCACAACGACAACCGTAGACATTAAGTCAACCCCCTAGATCCTGTTTATTATCTCCCTGGCCGCTACCACACCGGCTACGGAAGCCTGGGCAAGGCCTCTGGTTACCCCTGCGCCGTCCCCTGCCGCGAACAGGTTTTTGACCTGCGTTTCCAGAGAATTCGTCAGGGACAGGCGGGAGGAATAAAACTTCACTTCCACTCCGTAAAGGAGGGTATACCTTGAAAACACGCCCGGGGCGATCCGGTCGAGCGCTTTTAGCATTTCCACTATTCCGGTCAGGTGCCGGTAAGGCAGGACGAGACTTAAATCACCCGGTGTCGCCTCGTGCAGCGTGGGCGCGGTCATGCACTTGGCCAGCCTCTCCCTGGTGGAACGGCGTCCGGATGTCAGGTCCCCCAGGCTCTGAACCAGCACCCCGCCGCCCAGAAGGTTGGCCAGGCTGGCAATATACCTGCCATAGGCAATTGGTTCCTTGAAAGGCTCCGTGAACGTCTTGCTTACCAGCACGGCAAAGTTCGTGTTCTCGGTTTTTTTGTAGGCGTGGCTGTGGCCGTTGACCGTAACCAGGCTGTCGTTGTTTTCAATAACCACTTCCCCGTTCGGGTTCATGCAGAAAGTGCGCACCTTGTCGTTAAAAGTCTTTGAATAATAAATGAATTTTGCCTCGTAAAAAATCCTGGTCAGGTGATCCATTACAGCCGCCGGCAACTCCACTCTCACACCGATGTCCACGGGGTTTATCGCGGTGTCCAGCCCGATCCGCTTGGCCTGTCTGCAAAGCCAGCCGGCGCCTTCCCTGCCGGGCGCCAGCACAACGAATTTAGCGCTTATCGTTTTTCCGTCGCTGCAGGTAACACCGCGGACAGCCCTGTCTTTAACCAGCACCTCCTCCACCCTGCATGAGGTTCTCACCTCAACCCCGCGGGAAATCAGGTAATCATACATCCTCTGGAGTATTTCCCGGCAGCGGCCGGTACCCATGTGCCTGATGGTTACAGGTATGAGTTTCAATTCCGCCAGTATGGCCTTCCGCTGGACCTCGTTAATTTCATCCTGGTGCTCAAGCCCGAAAATCTGCTCCGGCGCTCCGAACCTGACATAAGTCCGGTCGATATAATTTATTAATTCGCCCAGTCTTTTTTCACCGATGTACTGCTCCAGGCTGCCGCCGACATCGGTGGAGAGAGTCAGCTTGCCGTCGCTGAACGCTCCCGCCCCTCCCCAGCCGCTGACGGTCGAACAAGGAGAGCAATTAAAACAGGGGGCGTTTTTCACCCTGGCATTGCACTGCCGCTTGTCAATATCCTTGCCTTTTTCAATGATGAGGATTTTAAGCTCCGGATGGTCCAAAACAAGTTCAAGGGCGGCAAAAATTCCGGCAGGGCCGGCTCCCACTATGACCACATCGTACCGTTTGCTCAAAAAAGCTCCCTCCCGGAACCCTCTAGAAAGAACATTTATATTTTTTCCGGCTGGCATAAAAATAACCCAAACAACAAAGCGCTTGCTATTTGAGCCGGCCGGTTCAGAGGGTTATTTCCTTGTCGCGTCCTCTCAGCAACATAGGTATTTTAGCAAAACGAACATATATTGTCAAGTCAACCGACTGGCTGGCTGTGTTTACAAAAAGCGCGGACAAAAGCGCGTAAAAGAGGCGTCACACGGTTCAATTTCCGGATTTCTCAAGCGAAAAAAATCTCGTGTACTCCTTGAAAAAGCCCAGCTCCACGGTACCTACCGGGCCGTTGCGGTGCTTGGAAATAATGATCTCGGCGATGCCCTTTTTTTCGGAGTCGGGGTTGTAGTATTCGTCGCGGTAAATAAACATGATCAGGTCGGCGTCCTGCTCGAGCGAACCGGACTCTCTCAGGTCGGACATGATCGGGCGCTTGTTGTCGCGCCTCTCCACCAGCCGGCTGAGTTGGGCCAGCGCCAGCACGGGAACGTTCAGCTCCTTGGCCAGGCTCTTCAACGAGCGGGAAATGTCGGATATCTCCTGCTGGCGGTTTTCATAGCGGCGGTTTCCCTGCATCATCTGAAGGTAATCGATCACGATCAAACCCAGTCCCTTTTCGGCCTTCAGAAGCCTCGACTTGGCCCTCACCTGGCGGACGGTTATGCCCGGCGTGTCGTCAATAAATATGGGAATTCCGGCGAGTTTTCCCTTCGTCTCGTGCAACATCCTCCAGTCATCCTCCTCGAGGTTGCCGGTGCGGAGCCGGTGCTGGTCAACCCTGGCCTCGGCGCAAAGTATGCGCTGCACCAGTTGCTCCTTCGACATCTCCAGGCTGAAAATAGCTACCGGTATATTGTGCCTCAGGGCGGCGCTGTAAGCTATGCAGAGACCCAGAGCAGTCTTTCCCATGCTCGGGCGGCCGGCCAGGATGATCAGGTCGCTGGGCTGCAGCCCGCTGCAAATCCGGTCGAGATCGGGGAATGAAGTGGGGACTCCGGTAACACTCCCCCGGTTGTTGTAAAGAAACTCCAGGTGGGCAAAGGTGTCCAGGATAATGTCCTTTATGGCGTAAAAAGCCGTAGCCGCCCTTCTGCTTCCCAGTTCCACGATCATCTGCTCGGCTTCGGTGATGAGCTTTTCGGGCTCTTCCCCCTCTTCGTAGCTCATCCCGGCAATGCGGGCGGAAACCTGAATCAGGGTGCGCAGCAGCGATTTTTCCTCGACAATGCGGGCGTAATACTCTACATTTGCGGCAGTGGGGACCGTCTCCCCAAGCGAGGCGATGTAGGCCACGCCTCCCGCTTTTTCCAGGGTTCCCTGCCGTCTCAAGTGATCGCTTACCGTGATCATGTCGACCGGGCTGCCGCTTTCATTCAGGTCGAGCATCGCCTCGTAAATAATCCGGTGGTTCTCCCGGTAAAAATCGTCCGGGCGCAGCACCTTCATGACCTTGTAAATAGCCTCCCGGTCGAGGAGAATTGCGCCGAGAACGGATTGCTCGGCGTCGATATTTTGCGGGGGTACACGCTCCAACAAAGGAATCACCTTTTTCAGCCAACCAGCGCGTCAATGTCCGAAGACGGAAATACGCACCTGATAATCTCTTCTACCGTATTGACCGGCACAACCCGTATGCCTTTTAGATCGGACGGCACGTCTTTTTCGTTTTCCGCCGGAATCAGCACTGTTTTTATTCCAGCCTGTCTGGCCCCGTAAATCTTCTCAAAAACCCCGCCAACGGCGCGAATCTTGCCCTGGATGGAGACCTCCCCGGTTACGGCGATGTTCTGGGGTATCGGCCGTCCCTGGATTGCGCTCAAAATGGCCAGGAAGATGGAAACTCCGGCGGAGGGTCCGTCGATCCGGCCGCCGCCCACCACATTGACATGCAGGTCGTAGTTGGACAGATCTTCGCCAGTCAGTTTGCGGATCACCGAAGCGGCGTTGAACACCGAATCCTTGGCCATGCTGCCGGCGGTGTCGTTAAAGCGGATGGTGCCCTGTCCCTGATTGCGCGCCGGGAAGGCAACCGCCTCGATTTCGAGAACCGAGCCCAGAAAACCGAGAACTCCGAGGCCGAAAATTTTGCCCACCTCCCGCCGGGAGGAAGCCTTACAGGTAACATAAGGACTCAACCTGCTGATCTGCACTACTTCCAGCACGTCATCGAGGACTATCGAGAAGCTGCCTTCGTTCCCGTTACGGTAGCAGGCGAGGCCGTACGCGTCCGCAAGAATGCTGATGGCCTTGCGTCCCTCGATAGTGTACTCGCTGATTATTTCGGGAACCGCGGGGTCCATGGTTACCCCCAGTTTGGCGGCCGCCTGCCTTAAAATCTCCTGGATCGCCTTCGGCGTGAGGGGCTCGAAAAAGATCTCGGCGCAGCGGGAACGTATCGCCGGGCTAATCTCGTCCGGCTCCCTGGTCGTGGCCCCTATCAAAACGAAGTCCGCCGGGGCGCCTTCTTCAAAAAGCTTTTTAATGTACCGGGGCACGTTCGGTTCGCAAGGGTCGTAGTAGGACGAATCAAAGAAAACCCTTTTGTCTTCCAGAACCTTCAGCAGCTTGTTCTGCAGAATCGGATCCATCTCGCCGATCTCGTCAATAAAAAGCACCCCTCCGTGGGCATCCGTAACCAGGCCCAGTTTGGGCTCCGGCACTCCCGTTTCAGCCAGTTCCCTCTTCGCCCCCTGATAAATGGGATCGTGTACCGACCCCAGCAGCGGATTGGTAACTTCCCGGGGGTCCCAGCGCAGGGTGGTGCCGTTCACCTCAACAAATGCAGCTTCTTTGGTGAAAGGTGTGTTCTTTGCCTGTTTTGCCGCCTCCAGGGCCAGCCGGGCGGCGGTTGTCTTTCCCACGCCGGGCGGGCCGTAAAGAATGATGTGCTGCGGGTAAGGCGAGGCCAGTTTGGCGAGAAGAGCTTTTACCGCCCTTTCCTGGCCTACGATTTCATCGAAGGACGACGGCCGTAAAAACTCGATGGCCGATGCGGAAAGCTTTCTCTGCTCAAGTTTCTCCAAAATGGCCAGTTTTTTCAGGGTTTGTGCGTTTTCCGGCCCGCTGTTTTCTTTAATTACCTGCATTTTAATCTCTTTCACGTAATCCTCGTGGCGCTGCTGGAGCTTCTCGCTTATCTTTCTCTCCAGTTCGTCCTCGACGGTCCGCCGCGCAATGCTGTCCGCTATCTCCTCTTCAACATCCTCAAGGATTTCCGATATTTCCTCCGGATCGGGAGGCGTGTCGTAAGTGGGATCCTCGAAAACCAGCCTCTGGAGGCCCAAAACCCTTTCTTCCAGCCTGTCGGAGCGCATAAGCTGAAGCGCTTCCAGCTTGCCCGCCCTCAAGACCAGTTTGTCGGGGCCGTACAGGTTGGCAAGCAGGCCGTACAGCGCCGTCACCTGGCGCGTAAGCTGATCACGGTCTTTTAACTTGCCGGAATTGTCACTCTTGGCTCCCCCGATAAACTTTTCGAGGAAAACTTTCATGATTTTCTCCTTTCTTGACGTTGCGATAATAAAGCCGGCCCGCAGGGATTATCCGGCTAAAGCGCCCGGAACAGCCGGTAAAATCATTCTCCCAGCACATGAACCTCGACTTCCGCCTGCACGGCGTGATGAAGCTTTACCGTAACCGGATAAACCCCCAGTTGTTTTATTGGCTCCTTTACAACCACCTTCTTTTTGTCGAGTTTGATGCCGTGCTGGTCGGACAGGGCGGCGGCAATATCCATATTGTTCACCGAGCCGAAAAGTTTGCCGCCCTCACCGGTCTTTGCCCTGATCACCACGGTGATGTCTTTGAGGCGCCCGGCCAGTTCCCTGGCCTCCTGCTCCGATTTGTGCTCTTTCAAGGCGGCTGCCTGCCGGCGGTTGGCCAGTTCCCGCATTCTGCCTTCCGAAGCCTCAACGGCCAGGCCGCGCGGGAACAGGTAATTGCGGGCGTAGCCGTCGGCCACGTTGACAACCTCGCCGCTCCTTCCTTTACCGGGTATGTCCTTGAGCAATATCACTTTCAATTCTCAGCCCTCCCTCACAGACCGTCAATACATAATGAAGGTGTTTTCCGAAGGCTACTCCTTCACAACGGGAAACCTCCTGAAATTCACCAGCGGGTCAATTGCTCCCAGAAAAAGTAAAATCGCGACACTGAAGGGGAAATATACAAACGCCGTGAACAGCAAAAAAACTTTCAACGGCCTTGCCAGTCTTACTTTCAGGAAAAAATACGCGGCGACGGAAAAACCGAGGACCAGGTAAACGTAAAACAAAACAAACAGGATGTTCATCCCGGTTTTTGCCGCCGGCTGCAGCGAGAAAAAATCTCCCGCCAGGATCAGGCCGAGCCCGAAAATCAAACCCCATATGCTGTACCAGGGAAGATAAATCCCGGTAAAACTGGCTGCCGGAGGAATGTAAAAATCATATCTACGGAGCGCCATCCTGCCGATAAAGAACACAACGGCGCCCGTCGCTGCCGAAGTTACCACAAACTGCCCCGGCAGCAGCGTCTCGAATAAAGTGACGATATTCTCACCGGAGAAACCGGACAATTCGGCCGGAACCCCGTTCGTACCGCCGGAGAGCCTGCCGGTGTGCAGCCATTGCCCGGCCAGTTGCCGGCTTTCCTGATCGAGAATGAACGGATTTGCCCCGGTTGCCCCGTAAATCAGTCCGGCGGAAGAAAAAGCCAGAACAACCGACACGGCAATGCCGGCAGAAATAATCCTGCCGGAAGGAACCCGGTTTTTAAACAGCAACCCGTACAACATGCCGAGGAGTCCATCCTGGAGCACCAAAACAAGCGCCGCCATCTTCACCGGCACCGCTGCAGCAATCAACAGCCCCGCAACCGTCAGGCCGGCCAGTCCGTATCGCGAGTCCAGCCTGACTACCAGCAATATGAACGGAACTGGAAAACAAACCGCTGCAGGCAAATAAAACGGCGGGAAATAAATACCGGCCAGGCCGACAATGACGGCCAGGGAGGTAAAAAGAGCCCACTCCGTAAGGGCTCTGGTCTTCTCACCGGCTGTCAAGAAATCACCTCTTTTTATCTGCCAGGTAGTTTAAAAGCGCTGACAAATCGCCGTACCACCTTTCCATTTCGTGGTCTTCGTCTATGCTCCGGCGCAGTTTTGCCTCCACTTTCAAGTCAAGGCGGGGGAAATTGATGCCCAGTCTTCTCCCGAGGACATAACAGGTGATCACGAGGCTTGCCAGCGCGTCCAGGAGGAGTTCCTCGCTGCCTTTCAGCATCGACTTGAACAGCGCGGAAACCGAGGTTATCAAATCGGCCTTCAGCCAGTCTATAACCTTAATGTTTTTGGCAATGCTGCTTTCCTGGGTACCGGGAATCATCGGGCATCCTCCTTTGTTAACCGGCCCTATTTATATTCTGCGGAACTGCTTTCTATTCCTGCCCGACCTCCGGAGGATTTGCCTGTTATTTGTTGCACCATATGTTTATGCTTAGTACTCCCGCCTTAATTAAGAAGGGAGAGCGCCGACCGCTCCCCCTTTTTTACTCAGCCACAAACGGCAGAAGGGCTATGATGCGTGCCCTCTTAATCGCCGTTGTCAACAAGCGCTGGTGTTTGGCGCAGTTTCCCGATATCCGGCGGGGCAGGATTTTCCCACGCTCGGTAATATATTTCTTGAGGCGCGGCACGTCCTTGTAGTTGACAGTTTCCGCTTTATCCACGCAGAAACTGCAGATCCGCTTCTTGCCCCGGCGTCCACGTTCTTTTTTCAAAAATTCTCCCCTCCTCTTAGAAGGTTTTCCGATTCAACCGTTAAAACGGAATATCGTCTTCGTCAAAGCTGACTTCACTTCCGTAACCATGCCCTTCGCCCTGGATCCCTTCGTCCGGGGCGCCTTCACGGGCCCGGTCGAGAAAACGCACTGTTTCGGCGACGACCTCTGCGGCCTTGCGGCGGATTCCCTGGCTGTCGTCGTAGGACCGGATCTGCAGCCGACCCTCGACAGCAACCAGCCTTCCTTTTCCGAGATAGTTGGCGCAGGTTTCCGCCTGCTTCTGCCATACCACTATGTCAATGAAATCGGTTTCTCTTGCGCGGTCTTTCACCTGGCGCCGATCGACCGCCAGGGTGAACCTCGCCACGGCAACCCCGTTGGGAGTATAGCGCAACTCGGGGTCTCTCGTAAGCCGGCCGATCAATATCACCTTGTTGAACATTTCACACCGCCCCAGATGCAACCATTGTTTGTGAACCACCCCTCCCTTCGCTTAGCCCGGGGATGGGCTTCCTGCTTCATCGAGTGGACCTCTCTGGCAGGCGTAACTTCGGGCAGTCCCTGCCCTAGCCGCCGCATCGATCCCGCCCTTCGCCCCCGCTTCGCGAGC
>DAOOVD010000070.1:0-10030 GCA_035369845.1 Bacillota bacterium
GCGGCTCTGGCGGATGCGGATTGGCTTGCCCGGGCCGGGCTGGACCGGGCCGGCTCCGGTTTGGCGGAAATGATTCTGGTTGCGGGCCGCGCAGGTGTGGGCAAAACCGCGCTGGTTCAGGAAATGCTCAAATACGTGGTACAAAAGCAGGGCTATTTCATTTCGGGCAAATTCGAGCAGTTCAAGCACAACGTACCCTACGCCTCCCTGGTTCAGGCCCTGCAGAAACTTGTCCGGCAAATCCTGACCGAAACTGAAGAACAGATTGCTTCCTGGAAGGAGAAACTGCTGAAAGCCCTGGGCCCGAACGGGCAAATTATTGTTGAGCTTATTCCCGAACTGGAATTGATTACCGGCCCGCAGCCGCCGGCTAGGGACCTGCCCCCCGGTGAATCGCAAAACCGTTTCCACCTCGTATTTCACAATTTTTTGCGCACATTCGCCGCCGGGGAACACCCCCTCGTCATTTTTTTCGACGACCTGCAGTGGGCCGACGCCGCTTCGCTGCAACAGCTGAAACACCTGGTAAGCGGCGCGAACATGAAACACTTCCTGCTCATTGGGGCCTACCGGGACAATGAGGTGGAGGACGGCCACCCACTGCCGCAGGTGATTGAAGAAATTAAAAGCGCCAGGACGACCGTCCGGCTGATCGGCCTGGGGCCCATTGATGCAGCCGCCACCGAGCGGATGCTGGCGGAAGCCCTGAACTGTGAGGAGGCTGCCGTCCGGCCCCTGGCCGGATTGGTTTACCGGAAATCGGCGGGCAACCCTTTTTACGCCAGGCAATTTTTGCAGAAGATTTATGAAGAGGGTCTTCTGACTTTTGACTGGCGGGATCGCTGCTGGAAGTGGAACACCGGTCGCATCCGGCAGCTGGAAACCGGGGACAACGTGATCGACCTGGTAATAGGACGGATTCGGAAACTCCCCGAAAAAACCAGGGACGTATTAAAAGTCTCAGCCTGCATCGGGAGGGCGTTCCACCTGAAAACCCTGGCCGTTGTCTGTGGACAATCCACCCGCCAGACTGCGGAAGACCTCCGGCCGGCTGTACAGGCGGGTGTCGTCGTGGCGGGGGACGACATTTCCCATGCAGGCAGCGACGGGGATATTGACGAACCTGCCGGCCCCGGGGGAGTCTCCGCTCCCTGTGAGTTCCCGCACGACCGCGTCCAGCAGGCGGTTTATTCCCTACTGTCCGGCGCGGAAAAGAAAACAATCCACCGCCGGGTTGGCCTGGCTCTTCTCCAGGAAACGGCGCCGGAACATTTGGAGAGGAAAATTTTTGAAATCGCCGACCACCTGAACAACAGCCGGGAATTAATTGCAGACCGGGATGGAAGCCTCAGGCTGGCCGCATACAACCTGTCGGCCGCCCGCAAGGCAAAGCTTTCGGTTGCCTTCGAGGCGGCTCTCCACTACCTGGAAGCGGGCAAAGGTTGTTTGCCGGAAGGCGCCTGGAACGATTATTATCGCCTGACCTTCGATCTGCATCTGGAACTGTGCCAGTGCCTTTACCTGTGCAGGAAAGAAGACACCGCGGACCAGGTGTTCCGGCTGCTGCTGGACAGGGCCGGAACGCGGGTGGACAGGTCTGAGGTTTATGCCATGAAGGCCGTTATCTGCACGGAAACGCTCCGGTATGCCGACGCGGTCCGGTTCGGGCTGATGGGTTTAAAGGAGTTGGGCTTTTGCCTCCCTGAAAGGCCATCCAATCATTATCTCTTAAGGGAAATTTTGGGAGCAAAGTTACGCCTGACCCTGAAAAAAAATAAAGATCTGTCCGAACTGCCCCAGATAAACAACCCGCGCCTGGAAAAAATCATGGACCAGATGGCCGGCCTGCTGCCGGTTACCAGTTTGATCAATCCCCGGCTGTTCACAGCCCTGATCCTGAAAACGATCAAGATCTCCCTGAAATACGGCAACACCAGACATTCCACCATTGTCTATGCCTGCTACGGCCTGATCAGCGCCATCCGGGGCAATATGAAGATTGCGGGGGAAATGCAGGAGGTGTCGCTGATGCTGACCGCCCGGTACAGCGACCACCCCGTCAAGAGTCCGGTTTATTACAGCGTGGCCTCCTTCCTCAGCCACTGGACGGACCCCCTGCAAAAAACCCTGGAGCATGCCACCAGGGCCTATCAGTGCGCCCTCGAGTTCGGCAACTTTTTTCAGGCCGGCGCCGACCTGGCCCGCATCATCGAGATCAGGCTCATTCTGGGCGAGCCCCTGCCCCGGGTTTACGAGGAATGCGCGTCCAGCCTGGAATTCACCAGGCGGTTCAAGCTGGAGAACCTGTCCCGGTTTTTCATGCTGGCCCAGATGTTCATCCGGGACCTGCAGGGAGCATCTCCGTCTTTCTTCGCCGCGGACGGGGCGGGCGTTCTGGGGGAGCAGCTGATCAGGAGCAGGAACGGCCCGATGATTATCAATTATTACCTGCTTAAAATCCAGTCCTTGTACCATCACGGCCGCTACGCCGAGGCCCTGGGTGTGTTCCGGGAAATAAACGAAAGCAGCCTGAGTTCCGTTCAGGCCATGGTCATTTTTACCGAATACGTCTTCTGGCATTCCCTGGCCATCACCGCCGCCTACGGGCAACTGGCGGAGAAACAAAAAAGCCGTTACTGGAAAATCCTCAAGAAAAACCGGCGCAAACTGGAAAAATGGGTGGATTCCTGTCCCCGCAATTACCTGCACAAGTACTGCCTGGTGGCGGCGGAAGCGGCCCGCCTGGCCGGCCGGCCGACCGAGGCCATGGAACTGTACGACCGGGCCATAGCCTGGGCGAAGGAAAACGAGTTTGTGCGGGACGAGGCCCTGGGCAACGAACTGGCGGCCAGATTCTGGCTGGCCGCGGAAAAGGCGGACATAGCCGGGCTGTACATGGGAGGGGCGTGCCGGGGTTACCGGCACCTGGGGGCGAAACGCAAAGTCCGCCGCCTTTCGGAAGAATTCCCCCAACTGTTTGCACATCCGGAAGCGGGGCTGATTCCGGTTCTCGACAAAATGCAGGCCATTGTTTCGGCGGAATCCGCCAGGGCAGCCGCCAGCGAGCTGGACCTCGCCTCAATTATCAAATTGTCGCAGGTGCTTTCCGGTGAAATCGTGCTGGCGGAACTGCTGAAAAAGACGATGAAGATAATCCTGGAGAATGCCGGGGCGCAACGGGGCTTTTTCATCACAGAGTCCGGCGGGAAACTGAGGATAGAAGCAGCGGCCTCCGCGGCCGGTGAAGGCGCGGCTGAGGACCTGCAGCCCGCAGGTGAGGAAAGTGCGCCGCGGGAGCAGCAGTTCTCCCTGCAGTCGGTCCCCCTCGCGGAAGCAAAGCATCTGTCCGCGGCCATAGTGCAATACGTGGCCAGAACCGGGGAATACCTGGTGCTGCGCGACGCGGCTGGGGAGGGGGCGTTTGCCCGTGACGAGTACATCCTGAAAAACCGCCCGAAATCTGTCATCTGCCTACCGGTAACCGGAAAGGGGAAGCCGGCCGGCATTCTCTATCTGGAAAACAACCTGTCAGCGGGAGCATTTACTCCGGACCGGGTGGAAGTGTTGAGGCTGCTGTCTTCCCAGATTGCCATTTCCATCGAGAACGCCCGGCTTTACGCCAGCCTGGAGGAGTCGAGAAACCGGATCGCCGGGTGGAGCCAGTTCCTGGAACAAACGGTGGCCGAAAGAACGCGCGAGCTGCAGGAAACCAACGAATTGCTGAAGCAGGCGAAAGAGGCGGCCGACGCGGCCAACCGCGCCAAGGGCAACTTCCTGGCGGTGATGAGCCACGAAATCCGCACACCCTTGAACGGCCTGATCGGCATGGCCGAACTGCTGCTGGACACTCCCTTAAACGGCGAGCAGCAGGAGTACGTGTCCGCCGTGCGGGAATGCGCGGACTTCCTTTTGTCGGTAGTCAACGACATCCTGGACTTTTCCAGAATCGAAGAAGGCAGGCTGGCCCTGGAAACGGTCAGCTTCAACCCGGCTTCCCTGGTTGAAAAAAGCGTTGCCCTGGTGGAGCCCGCGGCCAGGCAAAAAGGCCTGCTGCTCAAGTATCATATCGGCCCGGACATTCCAGGAGCCCTGCAGGGCGACCCGCTGCGCCTGCGCCAGGTGCTGCTGAACCTTTTAGGCAACGCCGTTAAGTTTACGGAAAAGGGCGAAATTGTCCTCAGTGCCTTTGTGGAAGGGAGGGAGCCGGATACCGTAACCGTGCGCCTCGAGGTGCGGGACACGGGCATCGGCATTCCAGAAGAAGCCAGGGGTATGCTTTTCCGGCCGTTTACCCAGGCCGGCCTTACTTCGGCCGGCAGGCACAGCGGAGCCGGCCTGGGCCTGTCCATCTGCAAGCGGCTGGTGGAACTGATGGGCGGCCGGATCGGCTTCGAGAGCGAGGAAGGCCGGGGCTCCACATTCTGGTTTAGCGTCCCCTTTGCTGCCGGCAAGGCCGGAGAAGCCCCTTCCGGCGCGTCCCCCGCCTCTGTTCGGCCCCTGCCGCCGAAGTGGCGGCCCGGCCCGGTCCTGGTGGCCGAAGACTTCGCCATCAACCAGAAACTGATTCAGGCTCAATTAAGGAAGCTGGGCCTGGCCGCCGATGTGGTAGGCAACGGGAAAGAGGCGGTGGAGGCCTTCTCCAGGAACTCTTACGCCCTGGTTTTAATGGACTGCCGGATGCCGGTGATGGACGGGTTTGAGGCGACCAGGGCGATCCGTAGCCTGGAGGCTTCGTGTGGGCAGCGCACCCCCATTATTGCCACCACGGCCGCCGCCATGCCCGGGGAACGGGAGAAGTGCCTGAGCGCCGGAATGGACGATTACCTCAGCAAGCCGGTGCGGATGGAAGACCTGCAAAGGGTTCTTTCCCGCTGGCTGCCCGTCCCTAATTTGCTGCCGATAGAAGGGCCGGGGACCCCCACGCAGCCGCATAAGGAGGCTCTGGAGTTCCGCGGTCTGACGGCGGTAAACGGGGACAGGTTGAGCGAACTTCTGAGCACCACGGGAGAAGACGTGCATTTTCTGTGCGGTCTGATCAGATCTTTTCTGCGGGATATGCCCGAAAAGATGAAGTCTTTCCGGTCGGCCTTACGGCAGGGGGACGCCGCCACGGCGCGCCTGCTGGCCCACGGCATGAAGTCCAGCAGCTCCATCCTGGGCGCCGCGCTATTTGCGGATTTGTGCAGGGATGCCGAAGTGCTGGCCGCCGGCGGTATTACCGGCGGTACGGATGAACTGGTGGCGCGGCTCGAGGCGGAATACGAACGGGTGGCGAAAGACTTTGGATTCATTCTTGATCTTTTCAAAAAGCGTTGAATTTGTACCCCACACCTCTCACTGTAAGAATATACGAGGGGTTGTTGGGGTCTTTTTCAATCTTTTTGCGTAACCTGCTGATATGTACCATCAATGTCCTGTTGTCGGCAAAGTCCCTTGACTGCCATATCAGATCCAGCAATTGCTCGTTTTTAAAGACCCGGTTGGGGTTTTTTGCCAGCAAAGCCAGTATTTCAAACTCTTTGGGGGCAAGGGCCACCGGAGAGCCGTCAACCAAAACGGCGTGCCCCTCCAGATCTATCTCCAGGCCGCGATGCTTCAATTTCTTCGGCTCCCGGGAGACGCCGGCGCTCTCCCGCAGGTTCAGGCGGCGAAGCTGCGTTTTAACCCTGGCCACCATTTCGCCCGGGACGAAGGGCTTGACAATATAATCATCTCCTCCAACCCCGAGTCCGAGAATTACATCAGAACTGTCACTCTTGGAAGATAAAAAAATAATCGGGACGTCGGTTTCCTTCCGGAGTTTCCGGCAAAACTCGATGCCGTCAATTCCCGGTAAAAGTATGTCAAGAATAATCAGGTCCGGTTTCAAACGTGTAATCAGATCGAAAGCGCCGTATGCGTCGCCGGCATCGATTACCTTAAGTCCTTCCTTGACCAGGCAGTGGCGAACCAGTTCCCTGACCACTTCTTCGTCGTCAACCACAAGGATCAGTTCACCGGCCATCAGGCGCACCCTCCCCGCTTTTACATTCTTCGACAAAGCATTCTACCGGCAAAAAAAAATTCCTGCTTTTACGGTGCTCTGTTTCCCAAAAACCGTTAAGAAAAAATTCATATAAACTTTAGGCGGCGTTAAGGTTTTGTTAACCGGAAATTCAGAAAGAACTGTTATATTTTTATAAAAAGAATAGCCCCTCCGGATTCAAAAAAAACAGGCAGAGGTCAGGTCCCTGCCGGGGTGTTTTGAAAAACTGATCAGGGTCACATTCTTATTTATTTATAGATATAATGTACAGAATTTGTCAAAAAATGTTTACAGTTCTTTATGAATTTAATTCCATTCCAACTCGCACACGACCTTCAGCAAGAAACGGTACCCCTATCGTTCAGCCTCCTTTGCCTGCTCGTAAGTATATACCAGTTGTTGCAAAGTTTTGGATTGCCCAGGCGGGGGCTTTTGCCTGGGCGGGTATTTCTATAATTCTGTCCCAGCCTTGGTTGCGGGATTTGAGCGGTGTAGTGGGTTTCCTGCCGGCTCTAATGATTATCGCTTTTATAGCCTATGCTCCTGGATATCTTGTTGCATTTTTGGCCATCGCTTTATTAATTGACCGGCAGCCTCCATTCAAGACAGCCGACCCTGATTTGCCCATAACAATACTAATTGCTGCCAGAAACGAAGCATTAAATATCGGGGTAACCCTCCGCTATATCGCCCGTCAGGATTATAGGGGACCGGTTTCGGTAATCATTGTTGACAATGGCTCAATGGACGGAACTACGGATGTTGCATGGGCAGTTGCTGGAGAGTTGAAAATAAATCTTCTGTGCATATATGAAAATAAACCGGGAAAAAATTTTGCCCTAAATAAAGGATTGTCAGCAGTAAAGACCCAGTATTTTGTAACTCTGGATGCAGATACGCTACTCCACCCATTAGCCATTAAACACATTACGGCGAGGTTGTTAAGTTCGCCATCCGATGTGGGAGCCGTGGCGGGTCATGTTCTTGTCAGGAACAGCAGAGAAAACTTTTGGACGAGAATGCAGGAATGGGATTATTTTATAGGTATTGCTTCAATCAAGAGAACACAGGGGCTTTACCAGGGCACATTAGTGGCCCAGGGGGCTTTTAGTCTATATAAAACTGAAGCAGTACGCCAAGCGGGAGGGTGGCCGGATGCTATAGGCGAGGATATCGTACTTACCTGGAAACTGCTCGAATCCGGTTACAGGGTTTACTTTGAGCCCACGGCGGTTGCTTTTACAACTGTTCCAAGTACCTGGCGGCATTTTTGCCGGCAGCGTAGCCGTTGGGCGAGGGGGATGTTCGAAGGAATTAGAACTGTCTACCCCTGGCAACAGCCGACATACATGAAAAAATTCCTGACCGGAGTGGACGTGGTGATCCCGTTTATTGATTTCTTTTATACGGTGGTTTGGATTCCGGGCTTGATAATGGCTTGTTTCGGCAAGTATTACATTGTCGGTCCGTATACCCTTTTTGTCCTGCCGCTTAATATAGGTATGACACTAATAATGTATAGCTACCAGAGAAAAGTGTTTGATCGTCTCAAACTCCGTATCAGAAAAAACAGGTTTGGCCTTATGGCTTATGTTCTTATTTACCAATTGATTATTTCGCCGGTTTCCCTTTGGGGTTATATCCAAGATATTTTCCGAATGCGCAGAGTGTGGCGTTGATGCAATTTACTAAAAAATGGATACCAAAAAGCAAAAAGGGGGCTTCAAGGCATGGACTATCTTCAATTGATTAAGAATTCCCTGTTTATTAAAAATTCCCTGTCGGTTTATCCGATCCTGGAGCAACACTCCGGGAATGTAGCCATTCTGACCGGGAAAGTTATGTCCTTGTTGAAACTGGCTAACCGCGAGGAGATCGTTTTCGCAGCCTACCTGCACGACATAGGCAAAGCCACCTGGCCTATGGAATTATTTTCCAAGTACCCTCTTCAACCTTACGACTGGTCGCTGATAAAGGCCCACCCGCTGGCTGGCGAAAACCTGCTTCTTGAATTCTGGCCGGATGCGCCGCAAGAAATCAGGTCTATTGTGCGGGGACATCACGAAAGGCCCGGAGGCACGGGTTACCCGGACGGCCTTGAGGAGCCGTCTCTTGAGATGTTGATAGTAGCGTCCTGTGATGCGTTTGACGCTATTACCAGGAATAAAGAATATCTTACCGGGGAGGCCCTGCCCAGAGAATTTGCCCTGGATCAGGTGGCGCGGTTTGCGCCGGAACAGGTAGTGAATGCTCTGGAAGAAGTCACCAAAATATTCAAGCGCTTTTAATCAGTTCTTATCGGAGAAGACTTTATTGCCGCGCCGAGGACGGGATACCGGTATTTCCGGAGTTTTTTTCAGCAGGTCACATATCTTGTCAGGCGGTGACATCTCCAGCTTCGAGTTCACCTGTTTTCAACTGCCATTGATATCCCGGCAGGCTATTGTTTTTTAAGCTGATGGATGTTCAAAGTCACGGAATCTGCCGGTACGGCATTCTACAGCACCCGGCTATGCGCCGGGTGCCTGCTTGAATCAGAAGAACTTTTTGGAGTCGAGCACCGCCTGAACGTCGTTCAGGGCTTCCCCGAAGCGCTGGAAGTGGACCACTTCCCTTTCTCTCAAGAACCGCAGGGTGTCTTTAACGCCGGGATCGTTGGTGAGCTGGATCAAGCGCTCGTAGGTGGCCCTGGCCTTCTGCTCGGCGGCCAGGTCTTCATGCAGGTCGGCGACCGGGTCTCCCTGCGACTGGATGTAGGCGGCCGTCCAGGGCACCCCGGCGGCGTCGGCCGGGTAGACGGCGCGGTCGTGTTCGGCGAAATAGGCGCCCAGGCCGGCCTCCCTGAGCTGCTGTGCCGGCACGCCCTTGACCAGCTTGTAGATCATGGTTCCGACAATTTCCCAGTGGGCCAGTTCCTCCGTGCCGATATCGGTTAACAGCCCTTTGGCCTTGTTTGTCGGCATGGTGTACCGCTGGGTCAGGTACCTCACCGCCGCCGAAAGCTCGCTGTCCGGCCCGCCGTACTGGGCCAGCAGGTACTTCGCCATGCCGATGTCGGTTTTAAAAACCCGGACTGGGTATTCCAGTTTTTTTTCGTACATCCACATTTTTTGTTCCCTTCTTTTTATTGATATTCAATTTCCCAGGGCCACGGGCTTTCTATCCACTGCCATGGACATACGGCCGGCGTGAATCCCGCGGCGGTAAGCGGCCCGTAGGTTTCTTCATAGCACTTTCTCGCTGCCAGGAGCCTGTCCCGGACGGCGTAATAGTCTCTTAAAGCCGCCTGGTCCATCGGATGGGTGTCGAGAAACAGGTTCAAATCGATTGCCGTAAACTCCAGCTCCTGGATTTCCCTAAGCATGGCAATTCTTTCGCTCATCGCGTTAACCACCTCTTTGATTTAAAATGGAGGCATTTCCTGGCAGGTATTGGCTGCAAAAGGAACGGCGGAAAAAAACGGTAACATAAACAGCAGGTCGAAATGTTTGAAAGCTATGTTTCGTTAATAGGGGTAGGGACTGTACAGTTCGGGGAAGATAGTCCCTTTTTCCAGGGCCTCGGCCGGGCCGAAGACCATTCCGTACTTCTGCCACAAAACATAGGCCTGGGCCAGTCTTGAAGGGAGAAACAGCCCCTCTGCCTGAAAGTCCTGCGGGGCGGACTCGGATTTGGATTTTCTGACAGGCTGTTCTTTTTTACTTTTTTCTTTTTTGTCCGACAAGAATATACCTCCCTTGCCAAATACTTCCCGTGTCTTTAGATTATGCATTACGGCAGGGCGGTGTTACTGCCTGATCAGGAATTAATTTACACGACGCAAATCGCGAGTATTTGAGATGAGAGGCGGGAAGGCAATCCGGACGCAAGGGTCTCACGGACGGGTGGAAACAGAGTAAGAAGCCCGGTTGAAACAAGATTTATCGTGAGAAGTCAGCAGAGGCCATAGTACCGGAGTTTTCTAGAGACAAAGGGAAGGGCCGAACCAAAGGAGGTGCAGGTCAA
>DAOOVD010000071.1:0-9665 GCA_035369845.1 Bacillota bacterium
ACCATAGCTTTTGACTACAGCAGCTTACGGTGGTTTGGAGCCTCCACCTGTATGGACCACTCTTTGCAGGGTTACCCACCTGAGTAGCCAACACCGGTTCGCTTGCGCTATGTTCCAAGTTCCCCCTTCGGCTTCCTTCAGACCTCACCGTTACCAGTGACGCCCGCAGCGATCGGGTTGTCTTCCCGCTGGTTAGGCGACAGGGTTTCTTTCGACCCATCGGCGCAGTAAACATGCCGGACGAACACAAAGAGGCGGCCTAAAAGCCCGCCTGGATAATTTTCTGTAGCTGATTATTTGTTTTTAACGTTACCCTGAGCGTCCCTCGTTATTTTCATTTCTGTTTCCGGAATATAGCCGAGTTGGGGAACAATGCTTTTCTGTACCTCGTCGCTCACCATGTAATTCAAGAAAGCTTCCACCGCCCCGGTCGGCTTGCCCCTGGTATAGCTGTGCATGTAGGCCCATACCGGGTATTTGCCTGTAACGATGTTTTCTTTTGTGGGAGCCACACCGTCAATGCTGACAGCCTTGACGCTTCCGTCGAGGTAGGACAGCGCAAGGTAGCCGATAGCTCCGGGGGTTCCTTTGACAATCTTGCGCACGGTGCCCGACGAATCTTCTTCAATGCCAGTCGCCTCTTCAACCCCGCCCAAAGCGTATTTCCTGAACGTGGCCCTGGTACCGGAAGCCTTCGGGCGATTCACAAGGGTGATTTTCTGGTCCGGCCCGCCGACGCTCTTCCAGTTTGAAATTTTTCCCGTAAAGATGTCCACAAGCTGCTGTCTGGTAAGGTTGCCGATGTTAATGGACGGGTTGATCACGGCGGCCATTCCGACCACCGCCACCTGGTGATCGACAAGCTGCGACGCGTCAATGCCGCTTTTCTCCTCAGCATAAACATCTGAGTTGCCTATGTCCGCGGCTCCCTGGGAGACCTGGGTAAGTCCAACGCCGCTGCCCCCGCCCTGCACCACAATTTTTACATTGGGGTTTTTAGCCATGAACTGGGTAGCGGCTTGCTCGACCAAAGGCTGCATGGCCGTCGAGCCCACCGCGGTGATGTTGCCGGACAGTTGGGCTTCACCCTGCGCCTTTTCCCTGCCCCCGCAGCCGGCAAGAACGGCTAGCGCAAACAAACAAACCGATATAGCCATAACAACATTCCACTTTTTAAACAAATCCTTTTCCCTCCGTGGTTTAAAATTTTTATCTGATGTGAAGACCCGGACCTTCACTTGTTTTCCCCTGTCACCATAATAAGTCGGCAACTTTAAATGAATTTTAGGGTTGGGTTAAGACTTCATTAAAGTTTGATTAACTTTTTAATATTTGCCCCGGGAATCGTCTTTGCATGTCGCAAACAGCCGAAGAAGGGATTTCCTTCTGGTTTCCCTGTCACCTTTTTCTTTTCCAAAAAATCAGGCCGGCAAGTTTTGCTTTGACACTTCCCAGCCGGCTGACAGCCCTTCCCGCAAGCCTGTAAAACACCTTCCCCGTTCCGGCCCTCGCTGCTTGAAACAACCTGCCGAAAAAACCCAGGGGGTATGACAGCAGCAGGGTTGCGACGCGGAACGGGAAAAACACCACCGCAAACAAAAATGTCAGGGATTTTACGAAATACAACCATAGCTTATAGAGCAGATAAAACTTTATACCGATCGCCCTGCGGACAGCCTTGCCGAACAGGCGAAAATAAATCAGGGAGCCGAGGCCGAGCCCGATAAAAACGTACAGCCGCAGTTCGCCCCAGTTGCTGCGCAAAAGCATCAAAAAGACCAGCGCTGTGGTAAAAAGCCAGAACATCGTATCCCCTACAAATGTTCCCAGCCTCTTCAACCTGAAAACCCGCCTGCACACGCGGTAATAATCGTAAAAAAAAGCTGCCGCAGCCCCCGCCGCCACAGTTACCGCAAATGCATCGGCCTGATTGATCAGTGATTCCAATACTCATCCTCTCCTTGGAACAAACTGGGCGCATACACCTTGACAAATAATTCCAGCGCGATAAAAAAAGCGCCTGAAAGCGCTTTGCGGAATTGCCGGCTTTACTTTAAAATCCTGTCCAAGATGCCCTTTCCTTTTACTTTGCCCCTACCTTTGCTTTCAACATAATGAAGCGAGTTGAAATGTCCCTCTGCGGCGAGAGACCCTGCTTCCAGGTTCAGCTGGGTGATGTGCAGGCCGTCACCTTTCAGGATTACCCTGCCCATATTGGTTTCAAGGATAATCTCGCCGTCGTCGAAGCTTTCAACATGCTCAATCCCCTCCATTGCAAGCAGTTTGCGCCCGCTGATGGAAACGCTGTGTCCGGCGCGACCTTCCACGCCCATCACTCCCAAAAGGTAGGTCTGAATATATTTCATAGATATGCCATGCGTTTGTATTTATGCTAAAAAAAAAGAGGCCGGCCGGGCCTCATATACCGTACGCTCACTGGCAGAGAGGTTGTTTGCGTTTATGCGTCACTTCCACTGCTTCTGAATCTGTACATCCTTAAAATAAAAATTGATGATGTCTTCGGGTGATTTCCCCTGCTCGGCCATCAGTCTCGCCCCCCACTGGCACATCCCGACCCCGTGGCCGAAACCTTTGCCTGTCAGGACCAGTTGGCCGCCTTCCACCCTGATGTTCGAAAGGAGCGTGGAACGCATTTTTTCGCTGCCCAGCGCCAGCCGCAAAGCCGGGCCTCCGACAATGGCGCTGCCGATTCTGAGTTGCTCCGCCCTTCCCGACGGCCCCCTCTTTTCAATCGACGCGGAGGTTACCGGGCCGGGGTCCTTGCCGGAGGCTTTCTGCACGGCCGCTCTTGCCCGGGTTACCGGAATCCTTGCCTCCCAGGCCTTATTCTTGGGTTCGGTAATTGAGAGGCATCCGTCCTGAACTCCCCCCTTGACATAAGGGGTCGGCTCCCCGGTAAAGGCCAGCCCTTCTTCTGCCGTTGCCGAGACGCCTCCGTCGCAGGCCGAGAACCAGGCGTGAATAAAATTGCCGTTATGAACGATTACCTCACCCCTGGTCAGTTCCACCGCCTGGCGCACACTGTCGTTGATTTTGGACGGTTCGTAGGCCTGCGACTCTTCCGCGCTGGTGGACACGTCCGTCCCGTGCAGTTGCCTGACCCTTCCCGCTTTGATGTTCTCCATGGTGAAGGTGCGGGCCAGAATGGCCTGGGCCGCCAGCGCGTTAACCGGCCATTTGGTGTCCATCTCGGCCGCAACCACGCCCTGCACGTATTCTTCAATCTTCATGTTTTTCTTTGCGCCGGTTTTGTTGTCGTAAAGCGAAATCGTCGGCTCCTCCGCCGCCGGAGGCGCCGGCTTCGCCGGCGGCTGCTTCTTCGTGCAGCCGCCCGCCAAAAGCAACAAAAGCGCGATCAAAAGAAAGAATTTCTTTAAAAATATACGTTCATACATAAAAAGATCCCCTCCCGCTTTTTCTTTTATTGTGGGCGGGCGGGGATTTATTTATGTAGGCTGTCTTCAACGACTTTATACATTTCGGCGGCCAGTTTGGCCGGTACGTTTTCCTGCACGGACAGGACCCGGAGCTTGAGAATGCGGCTGCCGAAGTTGATTTCCAGGATATCGCCGGTTTTTACATCCGTTCCGGCCTTGGCCGTCCGTCCCTGCACGGTTACCTGACCCCGGTCGCACACCTCCTTGGCCAGGGTGCGCCTCTTGATTATCCGGGATGTTTTGAGAAACTTGTCCAGCCGCAAATCAACGCACCGTCCCTCATCAACGCTCAAAAAAAATCAGACTTTGCAGTCTGATCAAAGCCCCAAGACAATCTATATCATTTTACCACCGCGTCTTTCAGCAGTTTACCCGCCTTGAAAACGGGAACCCGGGCGGCGGCTATGTTTATTTCTTCGCCGGTCTGCGGATTTCTCCCCTTACGGGCTGCCCTTTCCCTGATCTCAAACGTCCCGAAACCTACCAGTTGAATTTTTTCCCCTTTTGACAATGCCTCTTCGATTGCCTCAAGAACAGCGCTCACAGCTTTTTCCGCATCTTTTTTTGTTAATTCTGCTTTTTCGGCAACATTTGAAACCAATTCTGCCTTGTTCATATAACCCCTCCTAAGAAAATTAGAGATGCTGGTCTCTTTTTATTCGCGAAAACTCTTCAAATCCCTTCCTTCAAGAAAATGTTTCCTGTATTTTTTATTCTTCTTCCTCTTTTTTTGCCTCCTCCCACCACATATCCATTTCCGAGAGAGTGCACTGCAAAAGGTCCTTGCCGGCAAACCGGGCTTTTCTTTCGACGTTTGCAAAACGCCTGATGAATTTCTCCGTGGCGCCGGTCAGGGCTGCCTCGGAATCCACACCCAGCAGCCTGGACAGGTTTACCGCCGAAAAAATGAAGTCGCCAAGTTCCCTTTCAATTCCGGCCGTATCCAAGCTTCTCAGAGCATGTTCAAGCTCGCTCAGTTCCTCACGGGTTTTTTCAAGAGCACCCATGTAGTCCGGCCAGTCAAAACCAGCCAGGGCAGCCTTTTCCTGAACCCTGGCCGCCCGCATGAGCGCCGGGAGAGCTTTGGAAATACCGGCCAAAAGGCTTCCGTCCGCATTCTCGTGCTTTTCCCCGGCTTTAATCCTTTCCCAGTTGAGCTTTACTTCCCCGGAATCACGGACGGCAACCGTACCGAATACATGGGGATGTCTGCGAATCATCTTTTTGCTTATTCCGGCCACCACGTCATTTATGTCGAAGCGCCGGCCCTCCGCGGCTATTTGGGCATGAAACACTATTTGCAGTAATAAGTCTCCCAATTCCTCACATATTTTATACATATCTTCCTCATCGAGAGCTTCCAATACCTCATATGCCTCTTCAAGAAGGTATTTCTTCAAGGAGCGGTGGTCCTGCTCCCGGTCCCAGGGGCAGCCGTTTTCGCCCCTCAGCCGGGCAAGGATATTTACCAGCGGGTCCAGCGGAAACCTGCAATACATGCCGTTGTCATCTCCGCGCCCCGGGTCCCGGGGCTCGTCCGCCCCTTTAAAAACGGCGCGGGACGCAAAAGGCGCCGCTTTTTGCGCGGCAAAGCCATCGGCGCCGGCGGCGGGCATGCGCTTTGTCTCCGGTACGTAAAGGCTGGTCAGGTGGTCAATCCAGTCCAGCCTGTCCACCGCAAAGAGCGGAACGGTTTCTACCCTCTCCTCGCCCGTTATTCCCGCCGCCCGCACAACTTTTACCGGATGTTCCGGGGGGTAGATTTCCATAAGGACCAGCTTCACATCGGAAGCGACCAGGCGGCTGTAAACCTGGGTGATTACCGCCGGAACGGCGGGATGGGGCGGGTTTTCCCCAATCCGCAACCCGTCAATTATCTGAAGCCCCGGGCCGGGATTCAGGCGCAGCGTCGCCAGCATCGCGTCCAGAAAGCTGACGGCGGGCAATATCTCAACCTGAAAGCTCTCCCGCTCCGCTCTTTCGATAATCAGGCGCACAGATTCCTCCGCCACCAGGGGGTGGCCCGGAACAGCATAGAGCACCGGTCCCCGGCGGGCCTCCTCAACAACGGACTCCGCGATCTGCCGGTACACCGCTTCGAAACAGGCGGCCCGTTCGTATACGTGATCGAAAGTAGAAAAGGAAATCCCTTCTTTGCCAAGCCATTCCACTACGGGGTGTTTCCCCGTGCGAATGAAGACACGGCCGGAAGACTTTATGGCTTCCCAGACGCCGATGGTAATGTCGGAGGGCGAACCGGCGCCCAGTCCTGCTATGGTAATTCTCGCTTGAAGGGACATTCCCGACCGACTCCTTTCACAAAGAAAAAACAAATTTGCCTTTAGCAACCTGTGGGCTTACAACGCGGCTATACAATAAGAAAGTGGCCTATTTCAAGGCCACCCCGGCTACTGCTCCATTTGTTTGGCCAGAAAACCTGCCGCGGTTTCGGCCAGCTTCAGTTCCATCTCGCCCATTTTGACATCAGGATCTCTTGAAGCCAGTATGACCGCTCCGATGGGATCACCCTCGGCAACGATCGGAGCAATTACTTCCGAGGAATATTTGCATTCGCCGTTTTCGGCGGTGACGCACTCCTTGCAGAAGGAATCTTCTCCAGGGTTGTTGATGATTACAGCCTTTCGTTCCTCCATAACTCTCTCTATGGCGGTTCCTATGGGTTTATTTAAAAATTCTTTTTTAGGGGCGCCGGCAACTGCAATGACAGTATCACGGTCAGCTATACAGGCAATATGGCCTAAAGCCTCATATAAAGAATCGGCGTATTCCTTGGCAAAATCCCCCAATTCCCCTATCGGTGAATATTTTTTTAGGATTACCTCACCTTCCCTGTCCACAAAAATCTCAAGGGGGTCACCTTCACGGATTCTCAGCGTCCTTCTTATTTCCTTGGGTATCACTACCCTTCCGAGATCGTCAATACGGCGGACTATACCCGTGGCTTTCATAAAATCCCCTTCCCTCCTTTTTTCTGATTGGCGGATTAACTTTCTAAAATAGTATATATCCGGAGGGGGGCAATTATTCATTTTTTTCCAATCGCATTATCTTTTTTTTCAACTTTCGCTTTGCTTCTTACTTTTAAGACAAGTTGCCTTCTTTTTCGGCAAGCTTGTTGACGATAACCGCCCTGCTTCTGGCTTCCTCCATGTACTCGCTGAATTTGTCCTGCTTGGCCTGATCATTGAGCTGTACGGTCAGACGTTCCCTGACCTGTTCGAAAGACTCCTGGCCGGCCGGAATTTTCTTTTCCAGTTTTATGACATGATATCCGTAATCGGTTTTGACCGGTTTAGCCGTGTACTCCCCTTCTTTCAGAGCATAAGCGGCGTCCGCAAATTCCTTTACCGCCTCCCCCTCGCTGAACACATAAAGTCCACCGTCGGCGCTGGTGCCACTGTCCTCCGACTTTTCCCTTGCCAGTTCGGCAAAATCCCTTCCCCCGTTAAGCTGGACGATTACGCTTTCCGCCAGCTTCCTCGCCTCTTCATCGGTATGCTTTACGGGGTAGTTCTTGTCTCCTTCATCCACAAAAAACAGAATGTGACGGACCTGAAGCTGTTCGGGAACGGCAAACAGCTCCTTGTTTTCGTCGTAGTACTTCCGGACATCGGCTTCGGAAACGGGCGCTACATCCCTGGTCGCCTGCTCCTGTAAATTCAAAATGTAGGCTGCGTCCTCCTCACTTATCTTTATCTGTTCAAGAAAATTTTTATACTCGTCCTCAGAGGGAAACTGCTCCTTAAACGGTTTTATTATTTCCTGAACCTGCTCCGGGGTCAAAGGGCCGAATTTCCTGGCCTCCTGGAGCATAAGCTTGTTGTTGATCATCTGGTCCAGGACTTCTCTCTGAAGCGAGTCCAGTAATGTTTTCCCTTTATCTCCGCTAAAATCAAGCCCCTGCTCTTCGTAACTCTTTTTTACCTCGTCAACCCTTTGGGACAGTTCATGGCTGGTAATTTTCTCGCCGTTTACGGTAGCCACCACACTATTGCCGCAGCCGGCGGCGGCCAGCGCGGCCAGCACGGCGAGAGCGAGAAATGCCGTTCTTATTTTGTTTTTCACCCGACTCCCCCCTCTACAAGGCAATACACTAATTATATATTAATACGGCTGTCGGTGACAATATCCGGGGGCTCCTCCGGCAAAAACTCCCCCTCTTTACAGGCTTTGCCGAGCACATTCAGGAAGTTTTCAAGACGCGCAAGCAAAGCCCTGCTGTCAACCTTTGCCTTCTCCGCCACGCGAAGCTTAATTTCAAAATCCTCCCCGGCGTTTACGAACTTCACCGCGCTCCGGTATTGCCCGGCCACCTCCACGAGCGACTTCCCGGTAAGGGGGTGGGACGGGCTGAAAATCACGCGCAGTTGCCCCGGGAGAAGGCTGATTGTCCTTATCATCAGCCCGGCGGCCATGATCCGGACCTTTGCCACGGCAAGCAAATTTTGCACCGGCTCCGGAAGGGCGCCGAAACGGTCTCTGAGCTCCTCTTCCAGATACCCGAGTTCCTCCAGTGAAAAAAGTCCGGCGATCCTCTTGTACAACTCAACTTTCTGGTTGGTGTCGGGGACGTAGGTGTCCGGGATGTATGCTTCCACCGGAAGTTCAACCGAAGTCTCCACCGGCTGAACCGCTTTCTCGCCCCTGGCTTCCCTGACCGCCTCCTCCAGGAGGCGGCAGTACAGGTCAAATCCGACGGCCGCGATGTGTCCGTGCTGTTCCGTGCCGAGAATGTTTCCGGCGCCACGGATCTCCAGGTCGCGCATTGCAATTTTAAAACCGGATCCTAGTTCGGTGAATTCACGGATGGCGGCCAGGCGCTTTTCCGCGGCCTCCCCCAGCACCCGGTCCCGGCGGTAAGTAAAGTAGGCATAAGCCAGCCGGTTGGATCGGCCCACCCTTCCCCTGAGCTGGTAAAGCTGGGCGAGCCCCATCATGTTTGCCTCTTTTACAATCAGCGTATTGACATTGGAAATATCAAGGCCGTTTTCAATAATGGTGGTGCAGACGAGAAGATCGTACTGCCTGCCGATGAAGTCGAGCATCACCTGTTCAAGCTCGTCATCTTTAACCTGGCCGTGGGCCACCGCTATTCTGGCCTCGGGAACCAGTTCCTGCAGCCACATGGCCACCCTTTCCAGGTCCATGATCCGGTTATATACGAAAAACACCTGCCCGCCCCGGTTTAATTCGCGGCGAATGGCCTCCCTGATCAGGACCGGGTCCTCCTCCACCACATAGGTTTGGACCGGGTAGCGGTCTTCCGGGGGTGTTTCGAGAATGCTGGTATCCCTCACGCCGGCCAGGGACATGTGCAGGGTGCGGGGGATGGGAGTAGCGGAAAGGGTCAACACGTCCACGTTTTTACGCAGCATTTTAAGCCTTTCCTTGTGTGCCACCCCAAAGCGCTGCTCCTCGTCCACCACAAGCAAGCCGAGATTCTTGAAGCGCACGTCATCCTGAATCAGGCGGTGGGTCCCGATTACTATGTCCACCGTGCCCCGCTCAAGGCCTTCGACTACCCGGCGCTGCTCCCGCAAAGTGCGAAAACGGCTTAAAACCTCCACCTTTACGGGAAAACCGGCCAGCCTTTCCTGAAAGGTGTTGTAATGCTGCTGGGCAAGAATTGTCGTCGGCACCAGCACGGCAACCTGCTTGCCGTCCACAACGGCCTTGAAGGCCGCCCGCAGCGCCACCTCTGTCTTGCCGTAGCCCACGTCGCCGCAGAGCAGACGATCCATGGGCTTGTTGCTCTCCATGTCGGCCTTGACTTCCTCGGTTGCGCGGAGCTGGTCCGGTGTTTCTTCATATGGAAAAGTATCCTCGAATTCCCGCTGCCAAACGGTATCGGGCCCGAAGGAATGTCCTTTCATGGTCTCCCTCGCGGCATAAAGGGCAAGAAGCTCCCCGGCCATATCCCTGACCGCATCTTTGACCCTTCCCTTGACTCTCGCCCAATCTCCGCCGCCGAGACGGGAAAGCCTCGGCGCATCACCTTCCCCGCCCAGGTATTTTTGAATCAGCCCCACCTGGTCAACCGGAACGTAAAGCTTATCCTCCCCCGCGTACTGAACGAGCAGGTACTCCTTCCGGATACCTCCGATAGCCAGGGGAACGACACCGAGATAACGGCCGATTCCGTGGTTGACGTGGACAACATAGTCCCCCACCTTCAACTCGACGAAG
>DAOOVD010000072.1:0-9228 GCA_035369845.1 Bacillota bacterium
GGGGGGGGGGGCATATTATGCCTTAATAGTTAATTTATGTAATAATAAGATAAATATGGTTCATCTTAGGCTGGACAAAGATTAAGTATTTATTCGCTGCTAAAAATCAACAAGGGTTCGCCGGCGTATCTTGATCTAATTGTTTTGGCCTGAGGTGGAAAGTTTGAATTTGAAGCAGGGTGGCCCTTTTAAAAAAATGTGGCCGCTTTTTATTTTTAAGAACTTGCAAGTCCGGTTTCAGGGAAGCAGGCGAAGGTGTTGGTTTTAAATACATGCGGTTACGGGCGCTGCATCAACTCGTTTGATAAGCCTGTGGCATATTAAAAAGGGGGTTCCTTTCATGGATAAGTTAAACGCGCTTGGTTTCCTGTCCGGCCTGATAGACTTGGGATTGAGAGGTCACCACAGCCGGGTGACGTTATACTCAAAGGAAATCGCTGAAGCCCTTTGCCCAGGTTTTATAAAAGAGGTGACTTTTGCCGCGTCAATCCACGATATGGGTAAAATCGGCATCCCGGACGAAATACTGTTGAAACCTGCCCCTTTGACCAGGAGTGAGATGGAGTTGGTCCGGCTGCATCCCCTGATCGGGGCGCAAATTTTAAAGAGAAGCATCAACGGCGAGGAAAACCGGGATGTGGTTACAGCCGTCATGCACCACCACGAGCGCTGGGACGGCCGGGGCTATCCCAATGGCCTTAAAGGGGAAAAAATACCATTCATCGCGAGGATCCTGGCCGTGGCCGACGCTTTTGACGCCATGACCTCTTTCCGCCCGTACAGGACTTCTTTGAGCATGCAGGAGGCTCTTGAAGAACTGCAAAAACTGGCGGGGTCGCAATTTGATCCGGAAATTGCGGATGCTTTCTTGCAGATAATGCAGGACAGGGATAAAACCATAAGCGGTGATGTGCCTTACAAGTTTACAAAAGAGGGAAGCGTGCCAGAAAAAATGGATGAAATTTTTGAACGAATAAAAAGGTATGCCGCCGATGGAAATATGAAAGAAATTTTTGCTTTGCTGGAGGAGTCGCGGGAGCCGGCAGTCAGGGAGGCGGCCCTTGTGCAGGCCATCCAATTGGGTAGCCGGGAAGTAGTGGAAAGATTTATATCGCTCCTTTCCTCACCCGAGGCCCATTTGCGCAACCTGGCGGCGGAGGCGCTGCAGGAGTTAGGTGCCGGGTACATAGACCGCCTGGAAAATTTGCTTTACGATCCCGACCCGGATTTGAGAATCCTTTGCTTTAACATCCTGGCCGGCGTCAGGAGCGAAACGGCGGCGGGGCCGGTGCGCCGTTTTTTGGAGCGGCTGGTTACAAGTGGAAAGTTAGAACAGCAAAATGTTATGGCGGCGGCCCTGGAATGCCTGGGCGGGCTGGGTGGGCCGGAAGACGCGGGTCTGTTGGTAAAAGTGGCCGTGACTGTTGACACGTGGGGCGATTATCCCTACCTGCGCTATGCCCTGGAACAGGTGAGGAAAAATCTATGTGCGGTTTAGTTCTGAGCCCGGCCGAGTTTGAGCGCCTTGCCGAATACATTTACCTGAAAACCGGGATCAGGTTTGAAGCCGGCAAGCAGTACTATGTAGCCAAGCGCGTGGAGAAACGAATGCGGGAACTTGGCTTGGAAAGCTTCAGCCGTTATTTTAACCACTTGCGCTTTCAGTCCGCCGGAGGGGAACTTGAGTTCTTGATCAATTCCCTTACCGTAAACGAGACGTATTTTTTCCGCGAGTACAACCAGCTGAAATGTTTTGCCGAGGAAGTCATCCCGCTCCTGGTCAAAAATCTGCACGGCGGTAAGCTTAAAGTCTGGTCCGCCGGCTGCTCCACCGGCGAGGAGCCCTACACGCTCGCGATTATCCTGCTGGAGATGCTGGCGGATACCGGCGCCGGCTTTGAAGTGCACGGCACCGACATCAATACGTCAGCGTTGAAGGCGGCCGAAAAGGCGTTTTACGATAATAGAGCGGTCAAAGACGCGCCGGCGGATTATTTGCAAAAATACTTTAAATTTGACAGCGCCGGCTACTGGGTCATCCCTGCCGTAAAAAAGCACGTCCGCCTGCACCAGCTGAATTTGAACGACAGGGAAGCCATGGAACAGATGAAGGGGTTCCACGCTATTTTTTGCCGCAATGTCTTGATCTACTTCGACGACCAGTCCAGGCGGGAAGCGGCCTTAAGCTTTTACCGCTCCCTGGAGCCCGGCGGGTTCATCTTCCTGGGCCACTCCGAGTCTATGAGCAGGATTACCCCCATTTTCAAGCTGCGCAGGTTTAAGGAAGCCATTATATACCAGAAATAAAACAGGGGTATGGAAACATGTTACTTGCTTTGCTCTTCATTACCGGGATAGTCCTCGGCTTTTTAGCCGGCCGTCTTTTGCCGGCCGCCAGGGGCGGGGCGGCGGGTGGCGCTCCTGACGGGGGCGGCGTGGAAACAAAAGTGGTCAAGCAGTTGTTAAAGCTTTTGCCGGTGGTGCGGGCCAGCCTGGAAGAGTCCGTCCGGGCCACTGAAGAGGGGGTTTTGAGCGCCGCCGGGGCGGTAGGAGAAATAACGGCCCGGGTGCGCCAGGGCCTGGCCGCCATGGACGCCGTGCTCAAGGCCCGGGAGAAAGGCCGCAGCCGGCGGGAAGAAGATTTTTACCGGATATTCCAGGGGCTGGAAGATGGCCTCGGCCTGCTGCGGGACCGCATGGGGGCGGTAGAGGAAATGTATCAGGCGATTTTCGACGTGGAGCAGAAGGCCTGGGACGGAAAGCTCTTTGCTATTTTAAGCGAACTGGAGGAAATATCCGCCCGCACCCGCCTGGTGGCCCTGAACGCCGCCATTGAAGCGGCCAGGGTGGGGGAGACGGGGCGCGGCTTTGCGGTGGTGGCCAGAGAGGTGCAGCGCCTGGCAGGCCAGTCCGGAAAGGCGGTGCAGAGCGTCAACCAGTTTGGTCAGCTATTGCTGAAAGATATCAGGGAAAAGATGACAGCCCTGGAAAGCCGGGCCGCCGCTCTCAGGTCAACCGCCGCCGGGTTGGCGGACAGCCAGAGGGAAGTTCGCAGCCTGGTGGATATGCACCGGCAGTGGGATGAGGCGGCGGCGGAGGACGCCGCAAGAATTACTGCGGAGTTGAAAACCATAGACCGCCGCCTGGACGAAGGGATCACCGCCTTTCAGTTCCAGGACGCGGTGGCCCAGCAAATTTCCCATGTCCAGGACATATTGCTACGGGTGGAAGAACTATTGAGGGGAGGTGAGTGCGCCGGGAGCCTGGACATCCTGAAAGAATTAGAGGAGATGTACACCATGGAAAGCGAGCGAGCCAACCACCGCCGCGTCCTGCAGCCGGAAACCGGGGCTGGCGGCGGCGGAACGACGGAAAACATTGAGTTTTTTTAGGTGAAAAAAAGGATTTTGACTTGTTGTTGAACGGCTCTTGAAGAGCAAACTGAATATTTTTTTGGGAGGTATGGCAAATGGCACAGAAAACTTTATCACCGCTGCCCCAGGACAGCCTGCAGACCGGGGCGAAAGAGGGCAGCGGCAGCAAGGCCGCCGGGGAGGACAAGGAATTACAGAAGAAGATGGAACAGCAAAGGAAGCAGGCCCGCACCTTCGCTAAGCAGCAGCAGATCGCCGAGCGCCTGGCGGCGGCCACCGGGCAGATGTCCTCCAGCGTACAGGAGGCCACCTCGGCAGTGGAGGAACTGCGGGCGGCCATGGAGCAGATATCCACCGGAGCCCAGGAGGCTGGCGGGGCCACCCAGGAATCCCTGGCCGCGATAAACCAGATCGTGGGCAACATCAAGGCCAGCGCCAAGGGGGCCGCCGAAGCCCTGGAGCGTGGCCGGGCGGTGCAGCAGTTGGTAAACCAGACCATGCGGGACATTGCCAGCCTGGTAGAGGGTGTCAACCTTGCGGCGGAGCGCAACGCCGAATCAGCGGCCCTGGTAGCTCAACTGGAAAAACAGGCCGAGAACATCGGCAATATAGTGAGTACCGTAGTGAAAATCGCCGACCAGACCAACCTGTTGGCCCTCAACGCCGCCATTGAAGCCGCCCGGGCCGGCGAGCACGGCAAGGGCTTTGCGGTAGTGGCCGATGAGGTGCGCACCCTGGCCGAGATCTCTGAGAAGGCGGCCAACGATATCAGGGAACTGGTCGATAACATCCAGGAAGAAGTCAAGGTGATTGCCGGGTCCATCAACCAGGCGGCGGCCACCGCCCAGAGTGAGGCCGGAAAGGGCAGGGAAATCAACGACAGCCTGGTCAGGGTGAGCCAGGAAATGGATGAAGTGGTCAAAGCGGCGGTGGAGATCGACAGCCTTTCGGCGGATCTGGAAAAGAACGCTCTGGAATTCCAAAAAGGGGCTTCGGACATAGCGGCCGCAGCGGAAGAACAGGCCGGCGCCGCAGAGGAGTCCCTGACTGCGGTAGAACAGCAGGCCAAGGTGATGGGTGACATCACCTCCGCAGCGGAAGAACTTTCGGAAATGGCTGACAACCTGCGTACCTCCACCGACATCAACAAGTCGTCGGAGGAGTTGGCCGCCGCCGCACAAGAACTTTCCGCCGCCATCGAGGAAGCCAACCAGGCTTCCCGGCAGGTCATGGAGGCTCTGAACCAGATTTCCATCGGCGCCCAGCGCCAGTCGCAGGGTGCCGACGAATCGGGGGAAGCAGCGGCCAATATAGACAATATGGTTAAAAACGTGGCCGGCGTGGCCAAGAGGTCCCTGGATATTACCGGCAATCTTTCAGACGTGCTGGCCCAGAACAAAACGGCCACCGACGCGCTGATCCGGGGCATTGGTGATGCGCTGGCGGCCAACCAGCAAAATGTGCAGAAGATTAAGGAGTTGGAAGTAATATCCCGGCGCATCGACAAGATCGTGGACACCATCGTCAACGTGGGCATCCAGACCAATATGCTGGCGGTGAGCGGGGCTATCGAGGCTGCCCGTGCAGGGGAGTTCGGCAAGGGGTTCGCTGTGGTGGCCTCGGATATCCGCAACCTGGCCCAGGACAGCACTAAAAACGCGGAGCAGATCAAGGACCTGGTCAAAGCCATCCAGGACCAGGTGAAGATGGTCATAGACGACGTGGTACGGGTAGGTGAAAACGCCTCCGAAGAAGTAAAACGTGCGCAGAAGACTACCGACGACCTGGTGCAGATCGAAGGCGACATGAAAGTGGTACTGAAAGGCTCCGAGGTGATTTTGCAAAACGCAGAGCAGATATCCGTGGCAGTGGGCCAAGCCAGGAAGGCGGTAGACCAGATCGCCACGGCGGCTCAGGAGGCCAGTTCAGCGGCCGAGGAGGCGGCTACGGCGGCCAAGCAGCAGGCGGCCGGAATGCAGGAACTGGCCCGGGCTATCGAAGAGATCGCGGCCCTGGCGGACGAACTGCAGCAAGTATGAAAGGGGTGCGCGACCTTTTGAGCGCCTTTGAAGGGAGGACGACCCATGGAAAACACTAGCGGCCAGATGGTCACTTTTTACTTGGACAAGGAGCTTTTCGGCATCGAGCTGACGTACGTAAAGGAAATTATTCGCCTGCCTGAAATGGTGCGGGTGCCCGGCACCCCCACTTATTTCTCCGGTCTGGCCAACCTGCGAGGCAACCTTTTGCCGGTGATAGACGGGCGCAGGCGCTTCAGCCTGCCGGACGCGGCGGAAACAGACGCCACCAGGGTGGTGGTGCTTGAATACCGGGGAGAAACTATAGGCTATACAGTGGACCGGATGTCGGAAGTAATCAATCTGGAAAACGCCACGGAGGACACCCTGCGGGCTGCCCAGGGAAGGGAGGACCTGATCTCCAGAGTAATCAAAATGAATGACGGCAGCGCCATGGTGATGGTGATCAATATTGAGGTGATGTTCCCGCGCCTGGAGGAAGCCGGGCCGAAGAATTATTCTGGGGTGGCGGTACAAGAAAGAGTAGATGAGGCTGCCGGCCGGGAGGATTTGAAGCAGTTTGTGGGCTTCAAACTGGCGGACGAGGAGTACGCCGTGGCCATCGATACGGTGCAGGAAATAGTCTGGGTGCCGGAACAGATTTCCCGGTCCCCCGGCTTTCCCCACTACATGGACGGCCTTTTCTCGCTGCGCCAGCGCACCGTGCCCATGCTGAACCTGCGGCGGTTCTTCGGCCTGCCGGACAGGCCTTATGACGACCGGTCCAGGGCACTTGTGCTGAGCCTCAAAGACGGCGACAAAAAGACAGTTTTCGGCCTGGGTGTGGACTCCATCACCGAGGTCCTGCGCTTTACGGTAGAAGAGATCGAGCCGCTGCCGGAACTGCTGAGGGGAGAGGCTACCAGAAACCTTACCGGCGTCTGCAAGCTGGGAGAAGGAAAGCGGCTGATCTACCTGCTGGACCCCTGCAGCATCCTGGCCGAGGGGGAAATTAGCCTGGACGGGGCCGGCGATGAAGAAGGGGAGGCGGCTCTGGAGCGAAGGGCCGTCAGCGAGGAGCAGTTTGTCATCTTCCACCTGCAGGAGGAGGATTATGCCGTCACCATTCAGAGCGTGAAGGAAATCATCCGCCTGCCGGAAATCGTCAGGGTGCCCAGGGCGCCGGCCTACGTGGAAGGCGTGATCAATATCCGTGGCGCCATCCTGCCGGTGGTCAACCTGAGGTTGAAGCTGGGCCTTCAATCCAAGGAGAGCGACGACCGGTCCCGTATTGTAGTAGTGGATTTAAACGGCGTTTCAACCGGTCTCGTTGTGGACGCCGTGCGGGAGGTGCGCAAGATTTCTGCCGACCAGATCGCTCCGGTGCCGGAGGTGCTTAAGGCACACCTGGATACGGGTTACCTGCATGGCGTGGTCAGGCCGGCGGATTCGCAGCGGTCTATACTGCTTTTAGACCTGAAAAATATTTTGACCGGCGCCGAGCAAAAGGAAGTGGCGCAAGTAGCGGCGGACTTCGCAGGAGGAATAAAGGAGGATGCGAAGGAAGACCCGGGTGCTGATCGTTGATGATTCTGCTTTGATGCGCAAGTACCTGCGGGAAATCATCGAGGAGGACCGCGAGTTGGAAGTGGCGGGGGTGGCGCGGGACGGCAGGGAAGCGGTGGAGATGAATCTTGCCCTAGAGCCCGACGTGATCACCATGGATATCAACATGCCGCGCCTGGACGGCCTCACGGCAATCCAATACATTATGGCCCAGCGCCCGTGCCCGGTGCTGGTGGTGTCCTCCCTTACCCAGAAAGGGGCGCTGACCACCTTTGAGGCCCTGGAACTGGGGGCGGTGGATTATGTGCCCAAGCCGGACGGCACTGTGTCCCTGAACATAAAAAATGTCACCCAAGAGATCCGGGACAAGATCAAGGCCGTCCGGCGGGTGCGGGTAGGGGCCATGAAATTTAAGCAAAAGGCTGGTCCGGTTCCGGGAGGGACTGCCCCGGCCGGGGCCCCGCCAGCTAAAGCTGGCAGGCCTGCGGCTGCACCCGGAGAAGGCGAAAAACTGGTGTTAATTGGTGTTTCTACCGGTGGCCCGAAGACACTAATGGAAATACTGCCCCTATTGCCGTCTAATTTCAGCGCACCGATAGTAGTTGTGCAGCACATGCCTGAAAGCTTCACCCGCCCCTTTGCCGAGCGTTTGGACCGGGAATGCCGGGTTGAGGTCAAGGAGTCAGCAGAAGGTATGCCCCTCGAATCCGGTCAGGCGGTGGTGGCCCGGGGAGGAGTGCACCTGAGGGTTGACCGCCGTCCCGGCGAGAAGATTTGCAGGCTGAGGCACTCCCACCGGCCCGCCGGTGTCCTTTACAAACCTTCGGTAGAAGTAGCTTTCCGCTCGGCACTGGAGTGCGTCGATGCAAAAAAGCTGGTGGCGGTGCTGCTGACCGGTATGGGCGACGACGGGGCAGATGCCATGGTGGACATAAGGCGGGCTGGTGGGCTGACCATAGCCGAGGCCGAAGAGACGGCGGTGGTATGGGGAATGCCGGGCGAAGCGGTGAAAAGGGGTGGAGCTGAACTGGTTTTGCCTCATTACGCCATTGCCGGGGCTTTGATCGAGGCCGTGCAGTGAATACTTAAAATAGAGCAAATGGGGAGGGTAAAGGATGTGTCCAGGATCCTGATCATAGATGATTCATTTACTGCGCGCCAGTATTACCGCGAAGTGCTGGAGGGTGCTGGGCACCAGGTGGAGGAGGCGGCCAACGGCTACGAGGGACTGGAGAAAGTTTATGCCGGGAAATTCGACATCCTGCTGGTAGACGTAAACATGCCCAAGATGGACGGCTACAGCTTTCTCAAGGAGGTCCGTCGGGCCGGAGACCTGGAACCGGTGCCTGCCCTGATGATTACCACCGAGGCCGGGGTGGGGGACATGGACCGCGGCTTTAGGGCCGGGTGCAACATGTACTTGGTGAAGCCCGTAGAGCCGGCGGAACTGCTGGCTTACGTCGAAATGCTAGGGTGATTTGACATGTCAGATTTAAAAAATATTTTTTTAGAGGAAGCAGAAGATCTGCTGGTCCAGATCGAACCTCTAATCCTGGATCTAGAAAAGAAAGTGACGCCGGAACTCCTGGATGAACTTTTCCGGCTGGTGCATACTCTTAAGGGTTCCGCCGGTATCGCCGGAATCAATGGTATAAGTAAACTGACCCACCGCCTGGAAGACCTCCTGGACGGGTTGCGGGATGGGGAGATTGAGGCTAGGCCAGGGCTGGTGGACTTGCTGTTGATAGGTTTTGACTATATCAAGGCCATGGTGGCTGACCTGGCCGGCGGGCAAGACCTCCCGCCCCCGGAGGAGTTGCTGGAGGAAATTGCTGCCTATATCCATAGGAGACCGCCTGCACCCCGCTTTGCGGAAAAGAAAACAGAACAGCCTAAAACGGCCCCGGCACCGCTTCAGGCCGCTGTCCCGGAGGCGGCGGAACATGCGGTGCCGGATGAGGTAAGGCGCTTCTTGCGGGACGAATTGCGCCGGGGCAAAAATGTCTATCACCTGACGCTGGATTTTGGCCTGGATTTTTTCCGTCAGGGGCATAATTTGGGCTACTTGCTGGAAGACCTGGCCGACCTGGGGACCATAGCCGGTCTCAAGGCAGACGGCCGCCGGGTGCCGGCCTTGTCCCTTCTTAATCCCGAAGACTACCACCTTGTGTTCACCCTCTACCTGGTTACCGGGGAAGACCGGGAGACGGTGGAAGAGACTTTTGTCTTCGTTAGCAGCGATGAAAATAAAGTTATGGTAAGGCCGGTGG
>DAOOVD010000073.1:0-9012 GCA_035369845.1 Bacillota bacterium
CGATGGTGTTGTTTATCTTGTGCGCGCCGGTATGGTTGAGGTCCTCCCTCTTCAGGTAAATCCGGGCGCCTCCGCAGCGCTCCGTCAACCTTCCGGCAAAATATAGCGGTGACGGCCTGCCCACATAATGCTTGAGATAATATGCCAGCTCCCCGGCAAAATCCGGATCCGCCTTCACTGAATTATAGGCTTCCTCCAGTTCCTCCAGCGCAGGCATCAGCGTTTCCGGCACAAAGCGGCCCCCGTAAGACCCGAAATAACCCCTGGCATCAGGTAAAACCGGGTTTTTGTTTGTCACGTTTTGTCCACCTCCCTGACCCGCCGGATAAACATCCGGATTTTCTCAATATCCTTTTTTCCGTTGGTTTCCACCCCGCCCGACACATCGACGGCGTACGGGCGGACCACCTCTATCGCCCGTCCCACGTTTTCCGGATTCAGCCCGCCGGCAAGGATAACCGGCCTTGCCGAAGCCAGTTCCCCGGCGATTGTCCAGTCGAAGGAACACCCGGTTCCCCCGGCTAAGCCCGACACATAAGTGTCCAAAAGAACGGCGGCGCACCTGTATTTTTTTACCATCTCCAAAGAAGCTGCGTTCTTGATCCGGAAAGCCTTGACGACCCTGTATTTTAAACCCCGGCAGTATTCCGGCGGCTCATTCCCGTGCAACTGCAGGACATCCAGCCCGCAGTAATCCGCGGTTTCCTCGGCCAGTGCGGCCGGCGCGTCGACAAAGACACCCACCCGGGCCACGAAAGGAGGCAGTTCGGAGCAGATTGCCCTCGCCGTTTCCCTGCTCACCTGCCTGGGTCCGGGAGCGAAGACGAACCCCAGGGCGTCCGCGCCGGCTTCAGCCGCCGCCAGCGCGGCGGGCACGTCCCTGATCCCGCATATCTTTACTTTCACCGGATTACAGGCCGCCATCTCCCGCGCCCCCTTCCAGCCGCCGCCCGGCAGGATCGACAAACTTTCTGAGTATTTCACCGGGGGACTCCCGGCGTACCAGCGCTTCCCCGACCAGCACCGCGTGCACCCCCATGTCCCTCAGTCTTGAGATGTCCTCGCAACTCTTGATGCCGCTTTCCGAAACCACGACAACTTTTTGCCTGTCGATCAGGCCCGCAAGTGCAAATGTCCTGTTCAGATCGGTCGCAAAGGTGTTGAGATCGCGGTTGTTGATGCCGATGATTTTCGCACCAGCGCCAAGGGCCTGCTCCAGTTCTTCCCCGGTATGTATCTCCACCAGGCATGACATGCCCAGTTCCCCGGCCAGGTTCATCAACTTCCTCAGCCGCCTTTCCGTCAGGACCGCGGCAATCAACAGGACGGCGTCCGCGCCCAAAACGCGCGACTCATATAGCTGATAGGAGTCGATGACGAAATCTTTCCGCAATATGGGAAGGACGGTTGCTTTCCTCGCAAAGTACAGGTGAGAATGATGGCCGAGAAAAAAATTCTCTTCGGTAAGCACCGACACCGCCGCCGCCCCTCCCCTTTCGTATTCCCTAGCCATTTCAGCGGGATTGAAGTTTTCGCACAAAATTCCTTTTGAAGGAGAAGCTCTCTTGATTTCGGCAATAACGGCCACCTCTCCGTCCGGCCTGCGCAACGCCGGAATCAGCGGACGCGGACGGGGAAGACCGGACAACAGACTTTCCATTACGCTTACAGGGACCGACTCCTTGCGCCTTGCCAACTGAATCTTCTTGTTTTCCACGATTTTTTTCAGGATCATTGAGAGGCCGCCCTCCTGGATTCGTACTTCCTCGTAAAATTTATCAGTTCGTGGAGTTTGGCGAGAGCGGCACCGGAGTCAATGCTCATGGCGGCAATTTCCAGCCCCTCGGCAATGTTTGCCGCCTTCCCTCCGGCAATCAGCCCGAGGGCGGCGTTTAAAATTACGGCGTCGCGGCGCGGCCCCTTTTCTCCCTCCAGAATCGCGCGGGTGATGGCGGCGTTTTCCCCGGGCGCGCCCCCGGCCAGGGCGGAAACCGGGGCATAGCCGAACCCGAACCTGGCGGGGTCCAGAATGCCTTTTCGCACAAATCCGTTTTTCACTTCGCAGAGGACTGAAGGCCCCGCCAAAGAAACTTCATCCAGTCCGCCGGCGCCGTGGACCACAAAGGCCCTTTTCGTCCCCAGCCTGGTCAGCACCCTGGCCAGCGCCTCCGTGAGGAGCGGGTTGTAAACGCCCAGCACCTGCGCTTGCGCGCCCGCCGGATTGGTGAGGGGTCCCAGGATGTTGAAAACGGTCTTGATCCCGATCTCGCGGCGCGGTCCCGCGGCATGCCCCATGGAGCGGTGCAGGGAGGGAGCAAAAAGAAAAGCTATCCCAAGCCGGTTGAGACATTCTTCCATTGCCTCCCTCTCAAGGTCCACCTTAACCCCCAGTTCCTCGAGAACGTCGGCGCTGCCGCACCTGCTTGAAACCGACCGGTTGCCGTGCTTCGCCACCGGCGCCCCGGCCGCCGCCACCACAAAGGCGGCGGTGGTCGAGATGTTGAAGGTCCCGGCGCCGTCCCCGCCGGTGCCGCAGGTGTCTACCAGGACGGAGTGAGTCGATCTGACTGGTGTCGATTTCCGCCTCATCACCCTGGCGAAGCCGGTTATTTCCTCCACGGTTTCACCCTTCAGATGCATGGCGGTCAGCAGCGAGGCAATCTGGGCGGGACTTGCCCCGCCCTCCATAATTTCCTCCATGACTGCGCCGGCCTCTTCTTCAGCCAGATGCTGTCCCAAAATCACTTTTTTAATTGCCTCTTTAATCACTCTTCTTTCCTCCTCTCAGCTTGCCTTACCGGCACCTGCCTTTGCGAAACAGGCCGCGGGGCGGCGCCTTAAAAAGTATGTTCTTTCAGCGGATGCGTCCCGCAGATCATTTCAAGGCCAGAAAGTTCTGCAATATTTTGTGCCCGTGCTCGGTTAACACAGACTCCGGGTGAAACTGCACCCCTTCGACGGGGTAAACGCGGTGGCGCACCCCCATGATCTCCCCCTCCCCGGTCCAGGCGCTTATTTCCAGGCAGTCCGGCAGGCTTCCGCGCTCCAAAACAAGGGAATGATACCTGGCGGCGGTGAAGGGAGACGGAATGTCACGGAAAATTGACCGGCCGTCGTGGTGAATGAGGGACGTTTTTCCGTGCATCAACCTGTCCGCCCGCACCACCCTGCCTCCGAAGGCCTGCCCTATGGCCTGGTGCCCGAGGCAGACTCCCAGTACGGGGACGATTCCGGCGAAACGTCCGATCATCGCCAGCGTTACGCCGGCCTTGTCAGGCGCACACGGGCCGGGGGAGATGACGATACGGCGAGGTCCCAGTCTTTCCGCCTCCTCGCAGGTGATCTTGTCGTTACGGTACACCTCTACCCTCTCTCCCAGTTCACCCAGGTACTGCACCAGGTTGTAAGTGAACGAATCATAATTGTCAATCATCAGCACCATTTTCAGCCAGCCTCCGCAAGAGCATTCAAGAGTGCGCGGGCCTTGTTCATAATTTCTTCATATTCCCTGCCGGGGTCGGAGTCGGCCACTATCCCCGCCCCCGCCTGCACATAAGCGCCGTCTCCCTGAATCACCAGGGTTCTGATCGCTATGGCGGTATCCATGTTTCCCGAAAACCCGAAATATCCGATAGCCCCCGCGTAAATTCCCCGTCTCTCCGGTTCCAGTTCGCTGATGATTTCCATGGCCCGCACCTTGGGGGCGCCGGTCACGGTGCCCGCCGGAAAACACGCCCTGAGGGCGTCGAAACAGGTCTTCGACCGGTCCAGCCTGCCGCGCACATTTGAGACCAGGTGCATTACGTGGGAAAACTTCTCCACCTCCATGAAGCGGGTGACTTTGACGCTGCCCGTTTCGCATACCTTTCCCAGGTCGTTCCGCCCGAGGTCGACCAGCATCAGGTGCTCCGCCCTTTCTTTTTCGTCTTCCAGCAGTTCCAGCGCCAGGGCCCCGTCTTCCGCCGGATTCCTTCCCCTCGGGCGGGTCCCCGCTATGGGACAGGTTTCAGCCGATCCTTCCTCAACCCTTACCAGCATCTCGGGAGAAGAGCCGGCCACCACTGTCTCGCCGAAATCAAGGTAAAAAAGGTACGGGGATGGGTTCAGCGCCCTCAGCCTCCTGTACACGTTAAAAGGTTCCCCCTGAAAGGGCACCCGCATCCGCAGCGACAGCACCACCTGCAGTATATCTCCCGCCCTTATGTATTCCTTGGCCCGCAACACTTTTTTTATAAAATCGTCCCTGGCTGTATTTGATTCAAACGACACGCCGGCCGGGAGCCGTTCCGGGTGTTCGCCGTCCAGGGGAACGCCGCTTTTCAGAACCCGGGCGGTTTTTTCAATCCGCTCTTCCGCTTCGGTGTACGACTTCTCAGGATCATTGCCGGGGAGGCTGTTAACAAGGATTGTCAGAGTCCGCTTCACGTGGTCGAAAATCAGGACCGTCCCGGCAAAAATAAAATTGCAGTCCGGCAGGTCGGGAGCACACTTCTGCGGCATTTCGACCCTCTCGAAAAAACGCACCGCGTCGTAGCTTATATAACCAACCGCCCCCCCGTAAAAACGGGGCAAAGCGGGGTCCCGGCAGACCCTGAAACCGGCCATGACCTTTTCCAGAACCGCCAGCGGCGACCCGGAAACCGTCTCCCGCCCTTCCCCGGCGCTGATCCGGCAGCGTTCCCCCCGGGAGGTAAATACGAGAAACGGCTCAAACCCGATAAAAGAGTAGCGGGCCAGGCTTTCACCGCCCTCCACGCTTTCCAGCAGGTAGGCGGGAGCCCTCGGCCTGATCTTTTTATAAATGCTGATGGGTGTGTCGAGGTCGGCGTTGACCACGCGGTAAACCGGAATGAGGTTGAAACTCCGGCTTAACTCGAGATATAATTCCCTGCCCGGAATACTCATCGAACCTTACCCCCTTTAGAAAATCAAAACCGGCACTCAAATGAGTACCGGTAATTTTAAAACTCATACCCCGGCTCATCTCAGCTAAACTCAACCTTTGCTCTTCTAAACTATGCTCAACCTCATATTAACTTTAAATTAATTTAGCATACCGGACAAGACAGTGTCAAGTTTGTTTTTTAAAAAAACTGAGTTTCGTTCAAAGCGGGGTTAACAGGTTGAAACGGTATTGAAAAAAGCGGGTATCTCAAGGGACGATGGTTTTTACCAAACCGATACGGAAAGGAGAAAACCGTCCAAATAGGTGGCCAAAGTATTACTTCCTGCACTTCTGTTTTTGAAGATTTTTCGCCTTTCTAATTATTTCTTCAAGTCCGTCAACAATTTTTTCTTCTTCTGCACGTCCTTTTAAGTAATCAAAGTCTGCGTTGTTAAGTGAATTTCTTACAAGACGAGCACTCGATTTATACAGTAGGTTTTTTCATCCTGCCGGCCAATCGCATCAAAAAGAGCGACACCAGTTGTGGATCGAACTGTACTCCGGCATACTTCTCAAGCTCTGCCGCGGCTTTTTCGTGGGACATGGCCTTCCGGTAAGGCCGGTCGCTGGTCATGGCGTCATAAGCGTCGGCGATGGCCAGAATACGGCACTCCAGCGGTATCTCTTCCCCTTTCAGACCGAGAGGATAGCCTTCGCCGTTCCACCACTCGTGATGTTTGAGGATCCAGTCACCGATGTTTTGCAGCACTGCGGCGGACTGCGCAATGCGATAGCCGATCTCGCAGTGCTGCCGCATCTCCCTGGTTTCCTCGGGACTGAGGGGGCCCGGCTTGAAAAGAATATTGTCCGGTATCCCGATTTTGCCGATGTCGTGAAACTGAGCCAGCAGGCGCAGGTCTGCCACCGCGTGCTCAGGCAGGCCGAGAGCCTCGGCCATATCCGCAACCAGGGTCTGCATTCGGGCGGCATGTCCTTCCGTTATGAAGTCCCTTGCCTCCAGCGCCTTCATCAGGGCCTGGACGATGGCGCTGATGGCGCTTTGCCTGTGATGCAGCTTATCCCTGTACATGTTGTTGTCCGCTTCCTTGAAGAGGCTGTCCATGCCTGCCGGCGCCATATTCACCGTGGCAAAACCGACGGACATGCTGAGCGATCGTTTCGGACCCTTTGCGTTGTACGCCGCAACAGCGTCCTGGATTCTGTGGAAGACGCCTTCCACAGCTTCCCTGTCGCTGTGCGGAAGCAGCACAGCAAACTCGTCGCCCCCGATCCGGGCTACAATATCGTCCTTGCGCACAGCCTTTTTGAGAACGCCGGCAGCTTCCACCAGGAGCTCGTCTCCCGCCTCGTGCCCCAGAGCGTCGTTGACCAGCTTCAGTCCGTCGATGTCGCACAGAATAAGCCCCACCGGATTATGCCGGCCGCTTTCCAGGCGGCGCATTTCCTCTTCGAAGTAGGCACGGTTGTAAACTCCGGTAAGAGCGTCGTGCAGGCTGAAATACCGCAGTTGTTCTTCCATCAGCTTCCGCTCGGTGATGTCCACAAAACTTTCCAGAAGATACTTCCGGCCGCCGAAAGTCACCGGGACCACGCTTTTCATTACGGACATGCGTCCGCCGCCGGCCTTGAGCAGCACGCGCTCCGAATGATCAACCTCTTCTCCGAGGTCGGACACCGGACACCTTCCTTTATCCTCCGGACAGATGAATTTATGGCAGAGCGAGCCGACAAGCTCCTCTTTCGGGGCGCCGATCATCTCCACCGCCATGCGGTTGACATCAACAATGCGGTGCGTTTCGGCGTCAATAACCAGCACTCCGCTCCGGACGGAATCCAGGATGACCCTTAAACGCGCCTCGCTTTCCCGCAGCGCCGTTTCCGCCTGAATGCGCCTGGTTACGTCGCGTACAATCAGGAGAACCTGCTTGTCCGGCAACGGCGCCAGAATTGCATCGTAAAAAAATTTGCCACCCGCGATCACCAACGGGTGTTCAAGACTGACAACCGAACCCTTCTCCAGCACCTGCCGCAGCGCTTCCGGCAGTCTTTCCCGGACCTGCCGGTGAGGACTGTCCTGAAGCTTTTTTCCCCGGAGAGCGATTGAAGAAACAGGCAGACTGGTAACGCTGCCAGCTTTGTAATGGACGACGGTGCCGTTCCGGTCAAGCCAGAACAGCGCGTCCGGAAAAGCCTGCAGCACGGCCTGCGTCCCGGAATCATCACGGTGCGTCCCCTGAGAATTCAACTCCAGGGCACGCTCAAGCATTTTTCGGTCAGCGTCGAATTCCCAGTATGCGCAGTTGACCTCATTCAAGAATTCCAGATATTTTTTGTCTATTGAAGCCGCGTCGCCAAAATAACGCCTCAGCTGCCGCTGCAGCAAATCATGAAGCCGTTCCACTGCCAATCCTCCAAATACGCAGTAGTAGTCAACTCCAATTGCACAACTCCGCACCTGTACGGATGGAAACGCAAGAAAAACTTGTTCCCCTTTCCCTTGACAGCTTTTTCTTCTGAAGGAACAAGAGCAGGAAGAAAAATCCTGCTCTAATTGTATATACGGCCCATGTGTTGACGGATGAAATGCCCCTCGCGGCAGACCGGGTTGCCGCCGCATACCCCGTCCGCAATACCTGCGGCAGACCGCCTTGCACACGGCAGCCGGGTTGCGGAGCGGCATCTTCCGTGAAAAGCCTTCGCTTGCACGGAAGCGTAAGCCCCCCCGCGGCCGGTTACCAAAAAACTGTTTATAAGATTAAGAGACCGGGAGCATTACGGGCGGCCGGCAAGTTCGGAGCAGGGCAGTTTTAGGTCATGCCCGGGACCAAAGCCGACAGCCTTCCCTGCAATGAGCAATGGCTCTGATCATATACCTTTTTCTCAGCACCTCAATCCCTCCTTCCTGATCTTATTTTAAACGTTTCCCGCCGGACTCTCAATTTTTTTTTAAAAACTTTCCCGGCAAATCCGCCGCCGGTTCCCCATAACGGCGCAGGAGGCCGGACGGGCATTCAGCCCCTGCCCAGGACCGGGAAGAACAATTCGTAATATTGTCAGGGTTTGTTCACAAAACGGTAATAAAAGGAGGTTATACTAAAGTTGAGGGCAGCCGTTCAACGGCAGGCGCGAAGTCAAAATGCCCTATAACATATTAATCCTTATCTAAAAAAGGAGGTGACGCGGTTGAAAAGAAAGATGCTGCTCCTTATCCTCGCCCTGGCGCTGGTCCTGGGAGTCACCCAGATCGCGTCCGCAGCGGGATGGGGCATGGCAGGCGGCAAGTCATCCGGCCTGTGGCCGGGCGGCGGTCTTGCGCTGAAAAGTGAGAACTGTACCTTCCCGGCGGAAAAGCTGAACCTGAGCGACGAGCAGGTCCAAAAGCTGAAAGAGTTGCAACAGAACGCTTACGAAGCCTCCAGGGACCTGCGGACCAAGCTCCAGGACGCCATGTTCGAACTGAAACAACTGAGGCTCGACAAGAACCCGGACAGCGCCGCCATTGACGCCAAGACCCGGGAAGTGAAAGACCTGCGCGCCCAGATAGACCAGATTACGCAGCAGTGCCGGCAGGATATGCAAAACGTCCTCACTCCGGAACAGCAGTCGCAGCTGGAAAACATGAAAGGCCGCGGCGGCCCGGCGGAAAAGCTGAACCTGAGCGACGAGCAGGTCCAAAAGCTGAAAGAGTTGCAACAGAACGCTTACGAAGCCTCCAGGGACCTGCGGACCAAGCTCCAGGACGCCATGTTCGAACTGAAACAACTGAGGCTCGACAAGAACCCGGACAGCGCCGCCATTGACGCCAAGACCCGGGAAGTGAAAGACCTGCGCGCCCAGATAGACCAGATTACGCAGCAGTGCCGGCAGGATATGCAAAACGTCCTCACTCCGGAACAGCAGTCGCAACTGGAAAACATGAAAGGCCGCGGCGGCCGCGGCGGCCCGGGCATGCGCGGCGAAGCTGACGTTCAGCCCCGGTGATCCGGAAAAACTGTTTGCATACCAATCGGGTAGGAGGCTACCTATTATTTAAGTAGCCGACCTCCCACACCACCGTACGTACCGTTCGGTATACGGCGCTTCCAAAGTTTACACCTTACTTTGCA
>DAOOVD010000074.1:0-8995 GCA_035369845.1 Bacillota bacterium
GGACTCAAAATCCGCCGGGGCTCACCCCCCGTGTGGGTTCGACTCCCACCTTCGGCACCAGCCCTCGAAGCTCGCGTTATTAGCGGGCTTTTTTGCGTTTTTTCCTTAAAGTTGTGTCCTTGTTCGCACCGGTAAAAAAAGGATTTGGCCCCGCAAACGAAGAATGAGGGAAAAAATATAATCAAACACCCGGGGTGAAGCGAAAAATGTATGGAATCAGCGTGGTCGTTGACGGAATGACTGGCGTGGGTAAAACGTCCCTGCTGAAAATTATGGCAGCGGAATTCGGCTTGACGCCTTATGAGGAAATTTTCAGAGACGAGAACAACCTTTTGGGTAAATTCTTTACGGAGGGAAAAGAATGGTGCTTTCCCATGCAAATCAGCTTTTTAAACAACAGGTACAGCCAGTACAAAGAGGCGCTGAAACTGGGAAACGTGGTCATGGACCGGTCGATTTATTCAGATCCCATCTTTGCAGAATTCTATTACCGGTCGGGGGACTTCAAGCCGGAGGAGTATTACGTTTACAGGTCTCTTTTCAACAACCTGATCGAATCCCTGAGACCGCCCTCGGTGGTCATCTACTTGAACGTTTCCGCCGAAGAGGCCATACGCAGGATAACAAAGAGGGGAAGGAAGGATGAACTGCAGGTTCCGGACAGTTACTGGAGAGCACTGCACAAGGCTTATAACGATTACTACAATACATACAGGCTGTCACCCCTTTTAAAAATAGACGTCGACAACCTTGACTTTGTAAACAGATTGGAGGACAGGGAAAAGGTACTGGGCATCATTGAGAAGTCAAACCTCGTCAAAAAACCCCGGCCGGCGCACCCGTTCTCAGGCGGCCGGTAAAAGCCGCCGGACACAAAACTCCGGTTTTTTCAGCGAGAATCCAGCAACTGCAAAAATTCGCTCCTGGACCTGGGGAGTCCGGAGTTCTCCGCGAGCAACCCTTTTCTCCTCATGTGCTCGCTCAAATCCACCAGCAACGGTTTTTGCAGGCCGGCAAGCTTCAAGAGCCCGTCATCCTGAAAAACAGCCTGCGGTGTTCCCTCTCCCGCAATTTTCCCGCCATGCATGACATACACGTATTCAGACCAGGAATAGGCCATATCCACGTCATGGGTCGACATTACAACGGTGGTCCCGTTCCTGTTGATCCGGTCAAACAACTCCAGCACCCGCGCCGTGTGTCCGGGATCAAGCCAGGCGGCGGGCTCGTCGCATATGATTACCGAGGGCTCCATCGCCAGGATATCGGCGATGGAAACCAGCTTTTTCTCCCCGTAGCTCAGCAAATGGGTCGGCTTTTCCCCGAGTTCCGTTATCCCGGTGGCGGCCATGGCCCGGTTGACCCTTTCCTTCACCTGCTCCTCATTTAATCCGAGGTTTAAGGGCCCGAAAGAAATTTCCTGATAAACACTGGCCGAAAAGAGCTGCGCGTCAGGATCCTGGAAAACGATGCCGACATTTTTTCTCAGCGCCATCATGGAAGAATGGTTGTAGCGCACCTCGCTGCCGGAAAAGAAAACTTTCCCGCTCTTCGGCCTGTAAACACCGTTGAAATGGAGAAACAGGGTGGACTTTCCGGCTCCGTTCGGTCCCAGCACCGCCACTTTCTTTCCTTTTTCAATGCCGAGCGACACCCCTTTCAAGGCGCTGGTGCCGTCGGGATAATCAAAAAACACGTCGCGGGCCTCAAGAATGAATTCCGCCAACCGGCACACCTCCGCCGTACAGGGTCAGAGCCAGTAAAAGTATTTCGATCAGGACGATTAACATAATATTTTTCACCGACGCAGCGTATCGGGGCTCGATGACATTGAGCTCTCCCGTATAACACCTGGACACCAAAGCCGTGTACGTCATCTGGGAACGGTAATAAGACCTCAAAAAAACGGCGGATAAAAGCCTGCTCAGGGAACGGTAAGACGTCTTAAACGACGCGTATCCCCAACGCGAAGACTGCGCCACATAAATTCTCGAGGCGGTTTCCATCATCACAAAAATAAAACGGTATACGAGGGACATCAATTCGATAAACAGGGCGGGAATCCTCATCTTTTTCAGAACAGATATTATTTCCGTCACGGGGGTGGTCAGGGACAAAAAATAGAGACAGGAAACGGACCCGAGGGACTTGAAAAGAACGTCTGCGGCCGTACTGAAATCGCGGGGCGAAACGCCTAAGGTGAATACCCCGATTGTAATACCGTAAACGGGGCCGCCTCCCCGGGACACCGACACGGCAATAGCGGCGGCCCCGGCCAGGAGAAAGGACAGGGGGACGGACATCAGTTTTATGTACACCCGCCAGGGGATTCCCGCGCCCAATATTGCCGCCCCCGCCATCAGGACAATAACAGCAAGGGAAGCCGTCCTGGAAGGGAAGGCAAGACAGATCGCCATTGTAAGGAAAGCAAAGACAAACTTCTCACCCGGATGGCAGGAGCGCAGTTTATTGCTGTAAGCGTAACAATCAATGTTGAACATTTTTGAGACGGTCTCCCTCTCCTTTTTTCCTGCCCCTTAAATAGCCTAAATAGTAGCAGACAATCCCGCTGCCGGCAGCCGCCTGGAGGGCGAACAAAAAAGTCTCGATCTCCCCGCTGGGCGGCTCCCAGACGGGTTTAAACCAAGGCTCGTAACCCGACTGCATTTCCGCAACAACTTCCTCAACCTGGTCGTCGGCGCCTCCGAACCGGGCGTCCCGCAGCACAAACAGGGGCGCAAAGATCAGAGCCGCCACGATGACCAGCAGGAACAGGTTTTTTGCCAGAGGGCTCTTTGCCGCAGCACCCATATCTATACCTCCCTGGAAAAGACCGATAGTTCTTGAAGTTCACGCTTGCTGTAGGCGGTGAGAAAGTTGAAAACCAGCACCGTCAGCAATCCTTCGCTTACGGCCAGGGGAATCTGGGTTAAAGCGAAGACCCCCATAAACTTGGCAAAAGAAGCCGCAATTCCCCCCGCTCCGGCGGGAAATGCCAGCGCCAGTTGCAATGATGTGGCCACATAGGTAAACAGATCACCTAACGCTGCGGCCAGGAATACGGACAGCCAGAGCGGCGCGCCCATCTTTTGCAAAGCCCTGTAGATCCCGAACGCCACCAGAGGACCCGCCACGGCCATGGAGAAGGTGTTCGCTCCCAGAGTGCTCAGTCCTCCGTGCGCCAGAAGGATTGCCTGAAAGATGAGGACAATACACCCCAAAACGCTCATAGCCGCCGGTCCGAACAGGATGGCTCCCAAACCCGCTCCCGTCGGATGGGAGCAGCTTCCCGTCAGCGAAGGGATTTTCAGCGCGGACAGGACAAAGGCGAAAGCCCCCGCCAGGCCCAGCAGCGTTTTAAGTGCGGGATTCCGCCTGAGCGCCCCGTTAATTGAACGAATCCCGAAAAACAAAAAGGGGAAGGCCAGAGCGTACCAGAGCACACACCAGTTGAAAGGCAAAAACCCCTCCATAATATGCATGGCGTGGGCGCTGCGGGGAAAAACGAAGATTAAGGAAACAAACGACACAACACATAAGACAAAGGGCATTACGACACCTCCATTCGATCGACCGGAGCATCCGGACCCGATTCCGCCTCCGTGCAAAAAAAACAGCCCGTCCGTCCACCGCCGTAAAAAAGACCGTGTCGAGAGCAGGCCGATACTGGTTTACGGGTCATTATGCACTCAAGTTGAAAACTGATTTGAGTTCACTTCCCGAAAAATTGAAAACCGCACTTCATTTAAGCCGTATCCCTCGGGATACGGGCACCCGTCCGTATAATTTTTAAACCCCCTGCGTGAGAATGCAGAGGGTCAGCTTCCGGCACAAACAACCTGCACGGCTCACAACCTCCCATCCTTCGTGGGATCAAACAGCGAGCGCAGGGCAAGCAGGTTTCCTGGCTCAATTTCATTGCTCCTTCACGCCTTCCCGTCCGGCACTCGGATGCTTCGCTGTGTCCAGAGGCTGCCCCCGGCATTAAATTGCCGAAGCAGGATTTAGTAGTGCCGGGCAGTGGTACAATGTAAAGGAACTCCGTTTTACAGTGGCGGGACCGCGCCGGATTCCAACCGGCTTCCCTTTCCGTTCTGCCCGGGCGGCAGAACCACTTGCCCTATTTTTTGATTTTTCCTTATTTTATCACCTTGTCCACACGTACGTCAACTTGCCCAAGGAGGCATACAAAGATTTACTTGCCCTTCTTTTTGAAAAACGGGAGGCTGAAAGGCCCCGGCTCCGTGTCCGGCACGTCAAGGTAGTATATGAACTTGTTGCACCTGTTGCAAAAATATATGTCTTTTTTTTCACAAAAAAAGCTGACCACCGTTTCACCACAGAAGCATTTGATTTCAACCGGTTCGGTGTTTTGCTTCTTTCCCAAAAGCCTGTCAAGCAATTTCGGCATTTTTCCCGACCTCCCGCGATCTCTCTATATGATATTCTAACATGAAAAGTACGCATGCTTTTATATCGGAACTCATATTGTAACAAATTGTAATAATATGTATTTCCGCGACCGCCAGTATTCTCCATATTTTTCCTGCAACTTTTGAGATAATTATATCACAAAAAACATGGAGAGATGAGCATTGGCCGGCGCTGAAAATTTGTTTTGCCGCCACTTTGAAGACAGGTACATCTTCGGCGGGCTCACCGGGGTTTTTTACAAAGAATTGCCGAGAAACACGGAACCCTTCTTTTTCTGCATCGGTGCGGACCGTTCCTCCGGAGACTGCTACGGGCCCTTGACAGGCACGCTCTTAAAGCAACTGGGCGTGCCTAACGTGCTGGGCACACTGGAAAAACCCGTCCACGCCGTTAATCTGGCGGAGGCCTACGGTACCATTCCAGGCGACAAGTACGTCGTGGCAGTCGACGCCTCGCTGGGACGCATTGAGGACCTCGGCTGCATAAAAGTCAGCAGAAGCCCCCTCATTCCGGGCAAGGCTATGGATAAAAACCTGCCTGCGGTGGGAAACATGTCGGTAATTTTAAATGTAAGCATAGGGGGGATAGCAAACTACCTCCTCCTGCAAAGCGCAAGTTTTTATATGGTTTGGAAAGGAGCGAACATTACGGCAAGATCTATCTTTACCGCGCTTTACATGATAAAAAAAGAACAATGCATCCAATTTCCGGCTACTTGAGTCGTTGATACCCCAATTTCAGTATCGTTCTTTAATGGTGTCTTTAAAAAGACACTTTTTTATTTATATATCAATTTTTTTATCGCAATATTTGACTGCAAATAAAAATTAATATATAATAACAACTAAAGTTTGAAAAGGAGTTGGTATTATGGCTTTTGAAGTGTATAAACCACGTAATGAAAAAGAGTCGACGGTTGCCATATCGAAAAATCATTTAACACTGAACAAGAAACTGGCATTCCAACTGGAAACATCGTTAGTGGAACTCGCATACGATCCTGATACAAAGACAATTAGAATCAAACCGGCAAATGATGAAAACGGTCTCGTTCTAAACAAAAATAAAATAGGCGCCAAAGGTTTTTTCAAACATTTCAACATAGGTTCAAAAGGAAAATACAGCGCTGTCTTCAACGAAAAGGAAAAGGCCATTTACGTTCAGACTTAGCCGCCAGTTCCTCCGCATAGTCCCGTAGTTCAATCAGGTGCATCTTTTCCTCTTTCAGCAAATTATAAAGCGCTTTGCGCGTGTTTTCCGATTTAGCGCGGGCAGCCAGCTCGTGATAAAACAGGATGGCGTCTTTTTCCGTCTGTATGCCCAAAGAAACCGCGTCCTTTAAAGTTTTGACCCCTTCCGGGCTTGTTTCCGGCAAAAAAACACCCCCCGCCGCCGCCGCCCCCAAAAAATCCGGAGAATCCAGGTCCAGTTCCCCGCCGCCGTCATAACGGGACAATATCTTCTGGAAAATCAGCCTGTGTTCTTCTTCCTCCCGGGCAAGCTTCAAGAAAAATTCCCTGGACTCTTTGTCATCGACCCCGGCTGCCAGGTTCAGATAAAATTTTTGTCCCCGCTCTTCCATATTCAGCGCAATGGCCGCCACATCCGCAATATTGACCGGCCGCTTCATTTCAAAACCTCCGAAATAGATTGATTTTGATATTCACGAAACTAGCAGTCCTTTTTTCAGGTTGAGCAGCACCTTCTCCGCAGCCCCGGCCAAAACGCGGTATCCGGCTGCATTGGGATGGCTGTCGTCCATGAAATAATCCGGGTTGGCTTCGCCGGTGACCGGGTTTAAAAGGGGCGTATAAAAATCCAATACTGGAAGCAGGTTTTCCTCAGCAAAATCGCTGATCCAATCCCTCAACAGCGCCAGTTCGCAAATTACGTCACCGGGCAGAAAACCGTCCAGATCCTCAAGGCTTACCGGAACCGGCAGGCCGAGCACCGGGCAAATCCCATTCTTCAAAGCGCCCATCGCCATACTTTTAATATTACCCCGCATCCTTTCGCCGTCAAAGCCGACCCAGACGTCATTGGTGCCGCCCATGACAATCACGCAGGCGGGCTCTGCCGCAAGCACATCGTAATTAAAGCGCCTGCGCATCTGTGCGGTAGTATCCCCGTTTATCCCCCTGTTGAGCATATTAAGCCCGGTGGAAGCCGCGCAAAGTTTGACCCAGGACATGTCCGGCCCGTAAGGGTAGCCGTAGGTGATACTGTCCCCCAGACAGATGATTTTGTCGCGTTTCGCCAGGGAGTGGAAAGCGTTGTAAGCTTCATCGTCAAAAAGGGCAAAAACGACTTCCGCCAGGTTTGAACCTCTCGCAAGGTGTCTCCGGACCTCGCTTATCATCACCCTCGCGGCCGCTTCGAAACCGAGACCGCCCACTCCCGTCCCCAGAGCCGGAAAAGCGACACTGTTCACTCTCAGTTCCTCCGCCCGCAACAGGGCGTTGCGGGTCGCCGCCCGCACCTTTTCCTCATCAGTGATCAGATCCTGCCCCATTGCCGCGGCGTGAATGACGTAGCCTGCCTTGAGCAGGCCCGCCCCGGTAACGACAGCTTCCCCCACGGCAACCGGCCCTTTGGCCACCGCCTCATCCTCAATGGAGGAGCCGCCTTTCCGTTTTATCGCCCCTGCAACGCCGGCGCCCATCCGCAGGTGGCTGTTTGCCGCATTTACAATTGCGTCAACAGGAAGCCCGGTAATGTCGCCGCTGACTACCCTGATCATGCGAAAACCTCCGGTAATAGAACTGGCAGCATCAACCCGCCGGGTTGGTATATTCGCGGGCGGAACCGCTTTTTCCTTTTCCTCAATTTTTTTTGAGCCCTGGCAGACGTTTTTTAACCACAAAGATATAGAACAGGCACAAACACAGAAGCCCCAGTCCAAACAGCGGCAGCCTTGAATTGAGGTATCCGGATATAACCTGATAGTTGTGACCGAAGAACATTCCCAAAATCAGGTACAGGGCTCCCCACCCCAGGGCAAAAACCGTATTATAAAAAAGAAAATAAATCATGCCGATCCCGCTCACCCCGGCCAGATACGGAGTCATATTGCTAAGGCCTGGAAGAAACCGTCCAAAAATAATAAAAGCCGGCGCCGAACGGTCCAGCCAGAATCGGGCTTGATCAAACCTGCCGGGGGGAATTCCCAGAATCCTGCCGAATCTGACAAAAAAAGGCTGACCCACATGCCTTCCTATTAAATAAGCGGTCAAAGAACCCGCGGTATAACCCGAAAAAATAATCACCAGCGCGCTTGAAAAGCCAAGCCTTCCCTGGTTTACCAGAAACCCCGCGATTACAACCATAATACCCCCCGGAAACGGGATGCCCATTGCCTCAATAAACACCCCCGCCAGCAGCCCTCCCAGGCCGAGGGCGGAGAGGTAATTGACGATCAGGTCAAGCAAAAAAATCCCTCCTCCGGCCGTCTGAACTTAGCATGCCCGGAGGTGGAAATTTTATATGTCCGCAGTGAGCAAGATATTATCCCGGCGGCATGGGATGGCTCATCCGCGGCAAAAGTACGGCCGGTTTAAAAAACCGGCCGTACCCGGATGCTGACAAACTGTCCGGGACCTTAAAGTTGAAGAAAGCGAGCTGATATCGCGAAAGCCCAGTCTGCAAACCCGCGCAGGCGTGCAGCGCTCTTGTCGCCAGCAAACGATATTGCGAAACGCAGCAGCAGACTTTTGCGCAGCGAGGCTGCGAAACCGGGGGCGCGGACACTGCGAACATTTGTCCGAAGCCTTGAGGTTGAAGAAAGCGAGCGATATTGCGAGAGCGCCGCAGGTGAACCGGGCGAAGTGAGGATGCGATATTTGATGAGCGGGGACAGCGGTTGGGGGACACACCTCCCTCGGAGGAATGTCCCCAATTTGTGCCTGAACCGCAACATGATGTGAGTTGAAGGCGGTCCAATATCGCGTGATGCGAGCCCCTGGTTCACCCGGCGCGAAGCACCGGTAGTAAGCGGCGACAAGGCGCTGCCTGCCCAAAAGAGTGCAGGACACATAAAAAAACAGCAACCTAAGCGAGCGTTTCAACCTCAAGGTTCTTTGTCAATCGCCTCGGCGTTTTAAAAACCGCCGTACTTGATTTGCAGGTATCCGGGGCAGGCCCGGCCTCAGCCGGCGGCGCCCGGCGCCACCTTTTTCGCCAGCCGGCCGGAAATCTTCTTCCCCATGTCGTCAAAAATAGTGTAAACCACCGGCACCAGCACCAGCGTAATCAAAGTGGACAGCGTCAGCCCGAAGGCGATGACCACGGCCATGGGGGCCTGGCTTTCCGAACTTTCCCCCCCCCCGAAGGCCATGGGCAAAATGGCCAGAACGGTGGTGAGGGCCGTCATGAGGATGGGGCGGAGCCTGACCGGGCCGGCCTCCAGAATGGCCTGGTTGCGCTCGTAGCCCCTTTTTCTGAGCGTGTTGATATAGTCGACCAGCACGATGGCGTTGTTCATCACTATGCCGATGAGCATGATCGCCCCCAGCAGGGCGGGCACGCTGATCGCGTCGGTCGTGCTGCTGGCGGTGGCGGTCAT
>DAOOVD010000075.1:0-8961 GCA_035369845.1 Bacillota bacterium
GCCGGTACAAGTCCCTCACGTTCACCCAGTTTGGGGATGGGCTGGGCGCCTCTTTTCAGGATGGCAAGCTCAGCCTGGTAGCCGCGCGGGGTGCTTGATTTATGGAACTGGTGAAAGAAAGCCTGAACAGGTACCGTCTCAGGCGTACCGGCAACATGCTTGTGGACGGGATGGTTTACGTAAATGAAAACCTGCTTCCCCTGGTAAAAAAGGATAAGTCACTTCAGCAGCTCGCCAATGCCGCCTGCCTGCCGGGAGTGGTGGGGCGGGTCTGCGGGATGCCGGATATTCACGAGGGATTCGGGCTGCCCATCGGCGGGGTGATGGCAACATCCGAAGGTGGGGTAATTTCAGCGGGCGCCGTGGGAATGGATATCAACTGCGGGGTACGCCTCCTGCAGACGAATGTTGCGGCTGTTGAGTTGAAGCCCCCTTTTCTTCGCAAGTTAATCGACCGGATTGAAGACTACGTACCCACTGGTGTGGGCAAGAAAGGAAAGCACAAGAGTATAACGGAGGATATTTTTGCGGAAGTGACTCACACCGGCGCCCGGGGAATAGTGGAGAAGGGCTACGGAAGCCAGGAAGACGTAAAAAGGGCGGAGGAAGAAGGCTGCCTGCCTGGCGCCGATCTCGGCGCGGTAAGCAGGGAGGCTTATAAGCGGGGGGCGGTGCAGCTTGGAACGCTGGGCGGCGGCAACCACTTCATCGAACTGCAGGTAGTTGACGAGGTTTACGACCGGGCTGTTGCGGAACGCTTCGGCTTGTCGCCCGGCCTTTTGACGGTGATGATTCATACCGGCAGCCGCGGGTTCGGTCACCAGATCTGCACGGACTACAGCAGAAGCCTGTTTCCTGCAGCAAAGAAATACGGCATTGAGCTTCCCGACCGGGGACTTGCCTGCGCCCCGGTGGATTCCGGGGAAGGAAAGGATTACTACGCCGCTATGGCCTGTGCAGTGAATTTCGCTTTTGCCAACCGCCAGTTGATAACCCACGACGTCAGGTGCGCCTTCGGCGACGTGTTCGGCTGCAACCCGGAGGAACTGGGGCTGAAGTTGATATACGACGTAGCGCATAATATAGCCAAGTGGGAGATGCACGGCGATAAAAAAGTGCTGGTGCACCGCAAGGGCGCCACACGCTCCCTGCCCCCGGGGCATCCCGGAAACCCGGCGGTTTACCGCCGGACCGGCCATCCGGTTTTAATTCCGGGAAGCATGGGTACGGCTTCCTATGTCCTGGTGGGAACGGAAAGGGCTGCGGAAACATTCTATTCCTCCAATCACGGCGCCGGGCGAACGCTTTCCAGAACGGCGGCGGTGAAGGAGATATCCAGGGAGCAGTTTGAAGCCAGTATGGGAAACGTGATGTACAACACCCGCAATTACAGGGAACTGCTGGACGAGGCGCCGGGTGCGTACAAGGACATCGACCAGGTGGTCGAAACCCTCGCTGCCATCGGGATGACGCGGAAAGTTGCGCGGCTGCGGCCGCTGGCAGTTATTAAAGGGAAAGATTGATATCAGGAAACAGGAAAGGGTGATTGAAATACCTTACGTAAACATTAAAATAACCAAAGAAAGGGCTACTGCAGAACAAAAGGAAAGACTTATAAAGGGAGTAACAGATTTGCTTGCGGAAATACTGGGTAAGAATCCTCAAACCACAGTGGTGGTGATTGACGAGGTGGAAACCGACAACTGGGGCATCGGCGGAGAAACCGTTACAGTTCGCCGCAGAGAAGGACATTAAATATTTAGCGGTATAACGTATTCTTTAGCGAACCGGGAAGAAATTTTTCAGCCATTTAAAGAAAACATCCCACACTTCAAGGTGATGACCCATAAAGCGGTGATCGGCGTTCCGGATGACGGCGATTTCCTTTGGCTCCCCGGCGGCGTCAAAAATAGCGTGTCCGTGTTTTACGGGTACCACGGCGTCACCGTCCCCGTGAACAATCAGCAGCGGCCGCGGCGCTATCAATGCGGCGCTTTCAACAACATCGTGCCTTTCGAGATCGCTGAAAAAACCTTGCTTGACGAAGACCGTGCCGTCTTCACCGGTTAAGGGTACGAGAAGGCTGTCCGGATCATGTTCCCTGTTTCGAAAACTGCTAAACAAAAGCGACGGGAAAGCGGGGGCTGCCCAGACGCAGACACCGGCCACCCTGCCGTCCGTCCCGCTGTGGCGCAAAACGGCCGTGCCGCCGAAGCTCCTCCCTACGGTTATTATTCTGGAAAACCCGAGGTTGAGGCAAAAGTCGACTGATGCTCCGATATCGCTGATGTGGTTTGAAAGGCTGATATCGGTAAAGTCGCCTTCGCTCTCCCCGCAGCCGCTGAAGTCGAAAAGAAGGCCGGCATATCCCATTTTGCCCATTGCCTCCGCCATAGCAACTGCCCTGCCACCGCCTTCCTTGCTGCCGGTAAAGCCGTGGCAGACTATCACCGCCGTACCCGCTGGCTTTGCGGAGTAAAGAAGCCCGGCCAGCTTCAAGTCCCTGTAGTTGGGATATGTCACTTTTTTCCACGCAAACTTTGTCAATTTGACACGACCTCCACTGTTGTGTAGAATAGCAAAACCCTCTTATATTTATATTTTAAGGTTTTTATGCAAAGAGGCCATAAATTTTTAAATATTTTCAAATGAAAAGGAGAAGGGATGCCGTCCGTTGTTGACATGCTTGAAAGCGGCCAATAAAATCTTATTAAGCACAAACCCGCAAAAAACCGGTGATGAGATGAGAGAGCAGCCGGGAATGTGAGGAGGCAAGGGAATGAATTTGAGTGAAATAGTGAGAGGCAGGCGGAGCATAAGAAAATACGAGGACAGGGAGATACCCGTGGAATTGCTGAAAGAAATTCTGGATGACGCGGTATGGGCCCCCTCGGGTACGAACAGGCAAAACTGGGAGATTGTAGTGGTAAGGGGCGCCAGGAAAGATGGGCTTTTGAAATTGATTGATGCGGCGGCAGTTTTTGTGAAGCCGCGCCTGGAAAAATATTTGTCGGGCAAGATGGTAAATATCACGCTGCAGTTCTTCAAAAACCTCGGCGGCGCACCGGTGATTCTGCTGGTCTACATACCGAAAGCAAAATATGAAATACGCGACGGGATGAGCAACTTGGAGAAGTTCAGGGCCGAGCACGGGCGCTTCACCGACATCTGCAGCGCCTCGGCGCTGATTCAGAACATTCTTTTGCTGGCTAAGGCAAAGGGCTTGGGCACGTGTTGGATGACCGCCCCCAAATATGTGGAAGACGAGATCGGCGAATTTTTAGGAATTACAGACAGGGAACTGGTTTCAGTCATTCCCATAGGGTACCCCGCCCAGGACCCGCCGGCCCCGCCCAGAAAAGGGGACAAAATCAAGTGGATCGGTTTCGAGCAGGAACCATAAGCTTTCTTGTGAATTGTCAGACCGTTTGCATGTCCCCGTTGATTTAATAAATTTTAACTAAACTGCGAGAAGGATGTCGCCGTTATGAACTTGTCTTTTGAACTGGGACCGATCAGGCCGCCCAGCGAGGCGCAAAGCCTCCTGCTGAGGCTGACGCGAAACTGTACGTGGAACAGGTGCATTTTTTGTAGAACTTATAAAGGCCAGACTTTTTCCCGCAGGAAAGTAAGCGAGATCAAGAGCGACATAGACAAGGTAGAAAAAACCTGCGGACTGATAAGGGAGATATCGCGGGAAAAAGGCTTCGGCGGGCAGGTCGGCAGGGAAGTGCTGGTACACGTATACAGGTTCTGCGGATACGATATGTTCCATGTCGCGTCATGGCTTTATTCCGGGGGCAAAACCGTGTTCCTCCAGGACGCCAATTCCCTGGTTATGAGAACGGCCGACCTGGTTGAAATACTCCAGTATCTCAAACAGCGCCTGCCCTCGGTTGAACGGGTGACCATCTACGGACGATCCGACACCATCCTGCGCAAAAGCGTGGAGGAACTGGCGGAACTGGCCCGGGCCGGGCTTTCCCGCATCCATGTCGGTATGGAGTCCGGTTGCGATGAGGTGCTGAAGTTCATGGAGAAAGGCATCACCGCCGAGCAGCACGTCAAGGCCGGCCTGCGGGTAAAGAAAGCGGGCATATCCCTTTCGGAATATGTAATTCTTGGTCTCGGCGGGCGCCGGTGGGGCCGGGAACATCCCCTTGAAACGGCTGAAGTCTTGAACGCCATCGATCCTGAATTTATCAGGCTGCGCAGCATAGCGGTGGCGGAAGGCACCCCCCTTTACCAGAAAATGCTGGACGGGGAATTTGAAGAGCAGTCGGAAGAAGAGGTTGTAAGGGGGGAAAGGTTAATGATCGAGCGTTTGGACGGCGTACGGAGCACTCTGGTCAGCGACCACTCCCTCAACCTGCTTGAGGAAGTCGGCGGCAGGTTTCCGGAAGACAAGCCGTATATGCTTTCCGTTATTGACCGTTTTCTTTCCCTGCCGGAGAGAAAGAAACAAAACTTTATCCTGGGAAAGCGCATCGGTATGTACCGCCGCCTGGACGACATGCTTGATTCCATGCGCTACTACCAGGTGGAAACGGAACTGTACAAGCTTGAAAGAGAAGGGCTGCTGTCCAGCACTATAGCTGGCCTCAAAGACCAGTTGATTGTATAAGAAAGGCCGGAGCAGGACGCGGTTTTGCTAAAAAGCGTTGCCGGGGAATATTATGAGCGGTGGCAAGCTGTTCGCCAGTCTGTACGAAAAACTTTACACCCGGTTTGAGCCGCCGTTTATCACGCGTTGCCGCCTGAACAGGGATTCGATGAAACACTTCAGACAGGCCGGATTTCGTCTGCGGAGTCTCAGCCGCCTTTCAGGCGGAATTCTGCCTGTCGTCATGGGTACGGGAACAAAATTACAGGGTGATTCAACCTGCCTTCTAAAAAGCAACTGCCTTTGAAAAAAAATGAGAAATTCAGCCTTTACATCAGCGGAATGACCCACGGCGGGGAAGGCGTCGGCCGGTATAAAGAGGTGGCCGTTTTCGTTCCCGGCTCGGTGCCGGGCGAAACGGTAACCGCGGAGGCTGTTGAGTTAAAAAAGAACTATGCCAGGGCAAGGCTTCTGGAAATCGTCGAACGCTCGCCGCACCGCCGCAGTCCGGAGTGCGCGCGTTTCGAGCCCTGCGGCGGCTGCTGCCTGCAGCATATCGACTACCGGGAGCAACTCCGGCTGAAAGCCGCGCTGGTCAGGGACAGCCTTGTCCGGATCACCGGTCTGCACAACGCGCCCGTCCGTGACACCGCCGGCATGAACTATCCCTGGCACTACCGGAACAAGGCTGCTTTTCAGGTAGAGGAGACCGACGGACGTTATCAGTTGGGCTTTTATGAAGAAGGCTCCCGCAACATTGCCGCCTTCTTCAAAGACAGGGACCACCTGGGCTGCCTGCTGGTGGATGGTGAGCTTAACGAAACAGCGTCCCTCGTGGAAAAACTCCTTAACAAGCACGGGTGCGCGGTTGACAAACAGAACCGGCCAGGCCGCTTTTTCCGCCAGGTGCTTCTGCGCAAGGGTTTTTATACCGGTGAGGTAATGGTAGTGCTGGTGACCGGGGAAGAAGAGTGGCTGCAGGAAAAAGCCTTTGTAAAGGAGCTTTTGTCCTCGCTCCCCGGGCTTGCCTCGGTGGTGCGCAATATCAACAGGCCGCCCGGATCCGTTCCGGGACGCAAAAACCGGCTCCTGGCGGGCAAGGAATATATCACCGACCGTTTGGGACATCTCATTTTTAGGATTTCGTCGTCGTCCTTCTACCAGGTCAACCCGGAGCAGACCCTGGTTTTATACCAAAAGGTGCTGGAATACGCGGCGCTGTCCGGGGTTGAGACGGCGTTGGACGCCTATAGCGGTATCGGCACCATCGCCCTTTTTTTGGCTGGGCGGGCAAAAAAAGTGTACGGGCTGGAAATTGTGCCGGAAGCGGTCGAAGACGCCCGCCGGAACGCTGTGCTTAACGGGATCACCAATGTAGAATTCCTTGCAGGAGAAGTGGAGAGGAGCCTTCCCCGCATGGCCGCGCAGGGGATTCGACCGGACGTGGTTGTGCTGGACCCGCCCCGCCGGGGCTGCGACCGGGAGACCTTGGATGCTGTAGTACGGATGCAGGCGGCACGAGTAGTTTACGTTTCCTGCAATCCCGGCACCCTGGCCCGGGACCTTCGCTATCTTACAGACAAAGGATACCAGGTGGCCGAGGTCCAGCCTGTGGACATGTTCCCCTGGACTTATCATGTGGAAGCCATAGTCCTGTTGCAACGGCTGGAACGCTGATATATAAAGGCTTTGAGGGATTGGAGACAAAGATATGCTTTGACGTGAGAGGATGCTTTCACGTCTTTTATTTTTGGTAGAATATAAGTGGGTTTCTCATTTTACATAAATGATGAAGGCAAATGAAAAATGTCAGGATTATACCGGCTATACCAAAAGAGAATAAAAAACTCAAGGTTGCCGCCTATTGCCGGGTAAGTACGTCCGGACCGGAACAACTGCGCAGCCTGGATATTCAAATAACTACACCAAGATGATTCGGAACCATCCCGACTGGATTTTTGCCGGCGTGTTCTTTGACATAGAAAGCGGGTTGAGACGAAGTGGCAGAACCGGGCTGGACAAAATGCTTAAGAAAGCGTCGAAGGGCAAAATCGATTACATCATCACCAAGTCAATTAGCAGAGTTTCAAGAGATACTTTGGAGGTTTTGAAGATTATAAGATTTTTGAGAGAGCGAGGGATCAATATGCATTTTGAGAATGAGAATCTGGATTCAATCAATGTGGACAAAGAATTTGAGATTACACTCATGGGTATGCTGGCACAGGACGAGAGCAGGAATACCAGCGAAAACATTCAGTGGGGATTTCGGCGCAAGTTCGAAAAGAGCGATATCTTTACGAAGTATAAGAATTTCATGGGATATGACTGTGTTAATGGTGAGATTGTAATAGTTCCGGAGCAAGCAGAAGTGGTCAGAAAGATATTTGATTTATATTTACAAGGCTTAACATTCGGGCAGATAAAATATTATCTCGAGTCCCAGGGAATTAAAACTGTGACTGGCAAGAACCATTGGGACACGACAACGATCCAGAAGATGCTCAAGAACGAGAAATACAAAGGAGATACTTTGCTGCAAAAGACTTTTACGGAAGACTATATGACAGGTAAGAAAGTCAAGAATATTGGATAACGCAGCCGGTATTATGTAAAGGACAGCCATCCGGCTATTGTTTCCGTCGAAGTATTTGATAAGGTGCAAGAGGAAATGGCCAAGCGCTCAAGGCTTGTCAGAAAAGAAGATGGCTTGATAGAATACAGAGGAAGCAAATATAATGGTAAATACCTAATGGGGAACTTGCTAGTGTGTGGCGATTGCTATTTAGCCCCCCAAAAAGGTTGGACAGGTTTTCTTAATCTGTTATTCTAATTAAGGGAGGCAAAGTTGATGCAACGGAAAAAGTATTCACCAGAATTCAAGCAACAGATCATCAAAGAAGTCCGCGAAGTGGGTAATGGTTCAATTGTGGCCCGTAAACACGGTATTAGTCAAACCATCGTGAACAGATGGTTCAGGCAATCGAGAAACAACGGCTTCAGCCACTCCGGCCATCAAATGCCGCAGGATCATAAACAGATATTAGCCGAGAATGAGCAACTCAAAAAGTTACTGGGCAAAAAGGAACTAGAAATCGAGATCCTGCGTGATCTGTTAAAAAAAACAAACCCACAATTAAAGATAAAGTAAACATAGCTCACAAATGGATATCCTCAGGTTATCCAGCATCATTTGTATTACAAGTGGTCGGCATCAGCGGATCCACCTATTATTACAGGCTGAAGCACAAACCAGGACCACGCAAGCACGGTAGTGGCCGTAAGGATTCTCAGTACTCCTGCAGCAGAGACGGCAAACCCGTATGCAACGAACAGATCAAAGAGTGGCTCTGCGAGCTGATCTCCGGCGAAGGTAATGCCTACGGATATAAGAAACTCACCCATGCCCTGCGTAGAAACAATAACCTCATAATCAACAAGAAAAAGGTGTACCGCCTGTGTAAGGAACTAAACATCCTACGGCCGCAACGAAAACTAAGGAATAAGCATCCCAGGCGATTAGCCAGAAACCGCATAATCACAGCATCAAATCAATTGTGGGAAACAGACTTGAAATATGGCTATATTGCTGGAGAAGGCCGTTTTTTCTACGTTATGCCAGTCATAGATGTGTTTGACCGTTCCATAATTGATTATCATATTGGGCTGTCCTGTGAAGCCGGCGATGCCGTCAGAATACTAAAAAGCTCCCTTTTTAAGAGGCAGCTATACGGGACAACCAAGCCGGTTATACGCACGGATAATGGTCCGCAGTACATCAGTGATTTGTTTGAAAAAACCTGTTTGGATCTTGATATGGAGCACGAACGGATACCTTTCAAAACGCCCAATAAAAATGCTCATATTGAATCATTTAACTGTATTCTTGAGGAGGAATGCCTATCTCGATATGTTGCAGAGCCAGAATGGCTTCAAAATTGATTATGTACGGGTTTAAGTCTAATGAGCATAATTGCCGGCAAGTCAGCCGTTTATCGAAGCGAAGCGGAGACCCTTTACCTGGAGCGGCAGGATGTGTTAGCCTGGCCGGGATAGGGATATGGCTTGGCCACATCCCGCTATCCCTTGGAAACACAGCCTGCAGAGGCTCCAGGTCAAGGGCGGCGCATTGAGGCTCCAACATAGCTGATATTTCATAAAATTGTATGATACTAAAAGCTATTAAGAGCAAGTGTCTAATTTTGGGGGGTCAAGCCGCCAACCTGAGCAAACGCAACACCGAACACAGGATATACCCTTACTTGCTACGTAATGTCACTATCGTCTACTCAAAGAGTGAAAGTGTAATTTTGCAGAATCTTTGTTTCAGCCATTTGCACAATAATTAGGCTAAAAAT
>DAOOVD010000076.1:0-8933 GCA_035369845.1 Bacillota bacterium
ACTTCTCGCAAAATTCTCTTACGCTGGCGCGCACTAACTGCTGCTCTTCGGTCAGGCTGAAATGCATTGCGAACCACTCCTCCCAAAAAATGTACTCAGCCGTGTTTTTCCCAGGGCTGCCTCCGGTAAGACAATTATATTATGATACAAATTATTAGTCAACAAGATACTTTATATAAATTATTTTGAATTGAAATTGAAAAAGAAAAGTGGCCGGGAAGATATACCCGGCCACCGGGACTGTCGATAAAGCACCTTGATGCCGAAACGTCCGCTCCGGCCGCTGTTTTCCGCGCTCCGCACTCTTTGGGGCGGCGCCCTGTGACCGCTCACTCCGGTGCTTCGGCCGGCAGCACTTGCTTCAAGCTTCAAGGCGAAACCGGGCCGCCTTCCCCGCCTGTAATGCCGGCGGCAGCTTGCCCTGTATCCGGCGGTTACACCCGAAAGTGAATTGCCCTCTACGAAATACTGCCGATTCTGTTTCAGACGTTTGAAAACTCGCTCTGTTTTATTTCAGACAGCAACCGTTTCAGTTTTTCCACCGTGTCACCGCCGACAAACGCCACCGCTTTTTCATTGGCTTTGGCAACGGCGTCCGTCATGGGGCCCTCCAGTTCCCTTCCTCTTTTGGTGATTATCACCTTGATGGCCCTGCGGTCCTGGGAATCCGGCTTTCTTTTAATCAGTTTTTTTTGCTCCAGCCTGTCCAGAACGCTGGTCATGGTGGAGCTGTCCAACATCAGCCGTTCCGCCAAATTTTTAACAGTCTGCCCGTTTTCATCCCACAGGCACCTCAGTACCGCGAACTGCCCGGGGGTAACTCCAAATGGTTCCAGTTCGCTCTTGAAAAAATGATTGACGAATTGCTGAGTTTTGGCAAGCAAAAAATTGGTGCAGTTTTCCAGTTCCATTTTAATAACTACCCCTCAATAATTTTGATTTCAATAATTTTTATAAAAAAAAATTTATGATCAACAAATTTTAATTCAAACTTTATTTATTTTATACCAGAAATATAAACAGGTCAATATTTTTGAGATTATATGCGATTTTCGCCGTTTGCCCGTTTTGCCGACAGCTTCAGGTATGATTCCATTACTTCCTTCAGAAAAACGACATGCCCGACTTCCCTGTACCGGACGAGCAAGCCGCACAGCTCGTCAAGCGCCTCGTCAAAGCTGTCCCGGGGCTCGCGCAGAAGCAAATCCGGCGAAATCTCCAGTATATCCGCGATTTTCTCAAGGGTTAAAAGCGACGGATTCCTCTGCCCTCTTTCAAGATAACCCAGATAAGCACCGGTAATGCCCAGGCCGCCGGACATCTCCCCCAGGGTCAGGCCCTTTTTTTTGCGATGGTCGCGAATGTTTTTTCCGCATATTCTCAATAATTCCGACATTCGATCCCGAACCCCCCGCCGGAACACCTGGTAAAAAAATACCCCCGCGGCGTGGATACTATACGCAAATAAATTATTTTCGTTCCAATACAATTTTTTTATATACGCAATTGATATCGTAAACATATAGTTGTATAATTGTAGAAGATTGTCAATTTAGGTAGATTTACTGTTTCTCTAAAGGGTAAACCGCCCGAAAGGGCGGGGCACAAAACCGTGAGTCTAAGGCAGATCAACTGCTATGATTGTCAGGTTGCAGAAAGAAACGGTATGTTTTTTTCTTTGCCCTTTTCTTGAAACAGGATACCGACACACGATACGGGAAAGGGGCAGGGAATTGTTTAAGGAACTGAATACCCTGGTTAAAAACATCGCTGATTACAGCTGCGAAATCTTCCAGCATTCGTACAACGTTTCGACAATCGCTGCCTGTTTTGCCAACTGCCTGAAATTGCCCGAAAAAGAGGTATTCATAATCAAGACAGCCGGCTTGCTGCACGATATCGGAAAAACCGAAATTGACATCGGGATACTCAACAAGCCGGAAAAACTAAGTGCGGAGGAATGGAAAATCATAAAGAAGCATCCGGAAATCGGCGTCAGAATCCTCACGCCTTATCCCTGGGCCCGTTCTTTCCTCCCTTTGATAAACTACCACCATGAAAGATGGGACGGTAACGGATACTATGGTGTTCCGGGGTTCAAAATACCACTCGGCGCAAGGCTGCTTGCCCTGGCGGACGCTTTTGAGGCCATGAGCTCGGACAGGCCTTATCAGGAAAGCAAAAACCTGGAAGAGAGTTTGGAGGAGCTGGAACTCTGCAGCGGCTCTCAATTCGAACCGTTTTTGGTGGAGAAGTTCACCCGGTTTTCGAACAAGATAATCAACCTGATTAACCGACAGAAGCAGGACGGTGCTTTCAAAATTGAAGTCCGGTCATTCAACAAATGAAAATGAAAGAAAGGCGCACGTCTCCATAAGGCTTTCCGAGTTTGAAATACCGCCGATCCAGGACGTGCTGCTCATCGGCAAAAGGGCTCCCATAGGCCCCGAAGCCGTACACCGCATGATAGAAATACTGAGTCCGGAACAATATGAGATCTTCGAAGTGGAAGACGGACCGTTTGAGGCCGTGGTCGTTCGCAAGTCACTGGCAAGAATGCTCACCCGGGAAAAGCTGCTGAACATCATTTTGGAGGAAGGCTATAAAGTCGCTGCTGAGACGTCGGTTTTGAAGGCTCAGGTAAACGTAGTGCTGGCTATTAACGTCGAGGTCGAACTCTGATGCTCAAAGTCCGTGACATTATTTCATCGCCCGTCATTTCGGCAGGGATCCTGGACAGCGTCGGGAAGGCCGCCCTTTTAATGGAGAAGCACGGCATCGGCGGCCTGCCGGTCCTGGACAACGGGAAACTGTGCGGCATCATCACGTCCAGGGACGTGCGCCGGTCGCATCCCAACCGCATCGTTGCCGACGCCATGTCCAAAAACGTAATTTGTGTTTCCAGGGACATTTTTTTATGGGAAGCAATGGACATTATGAAGGAAAGAAAAATTGAAAGGCTGCCCGTTTTAGAAAATTCCCGGCTGGTCGGCATCGTTACAAAAACCGACGTTCTTTCGGAAATCGGCAGGCATACGGACCCGCTGACCGGTCTCAAGACGGGAGTATATATGAAGGCTCTGGCCGAAAGCATTCTGCAAAAGGGAAAAGAGCTGACAGTCATTTTTTTCGATATAAACAACTTCGGGCTGATTAACAAGACGTACGGCCACGTGCACGGAGACCGCTGCCTCAAAGCAATCAGCCGGGTTTTGAACAAAAACACGCTGAACTGCCTTTACTTCCCCGGCCGCTACGCCGGAGACGAGTTTATCGTGATTACCACCGAAAAAAGAGAGGCCGCCGAATCGTGGGCAGCAAAAGTAACGGACGAAATGACACGGGCTACAGCCGACGAAGGCATCCCCCTGACCGTGGCAGCCGGCATAGCAGGCGGGCGGAGAAGCGCGGTACGAAAAGAATCCCCTTTTGCCGTCACCGTCGACAACCTGATCAATATGGCCAGCCTGGCCTCCGCTTTGTCCAAAAAGAAAAACCTGGGGGCGGGCTGTTGATTTTACCGGATTAATTCTGGTTGTTGTAACAAAGTCGTTCAGGGTGTTGAAACCGCTTGGCTCCTCTACTTCGCGTCTAGTAAACTGTCCGCTCGCTTCGGGCGAAATTGGACCGCCTTCAACTCACCGTCCCGGTTCGGTTCAGGTTTTCGCGGACACAAATTGGGGACATTCCTTCGAGGGAGGTGTGTCCCCTAACCGCTGTCCCCGCTCATCCAATTTCGCATCCTCAGCTTCGCTTAATTTACTGACGACGCTCCGTAACGGAGCAGCTTGTTTCAGCACCATGTACTTTGTATTGTTTGGGTTTGTCTACAGTCTGGCGCGGAACCTGCAACGCTCCGGCGCTTTTGTCACCTGCCGTTCTTCAACATCCTGACCAGCGTTGTTGCCGCTTCGGCCCTGGTCACCGCCGCCCCGGGTTCAAACCTCTCCTCCACCGGCTCGATCAGGCCGAGCGCCACGGACAGGGCGACGTGGCCCTTTAGATATGCCGGAATCTCATCGGCGTCCTGAAAGTTGAGAACATATATGTCGCTTAGCTGCGCCACCCTTTGATAACCCATCGCCCGGACAGTCAGCCGGGCCAGGGTTTCGCGGGTGACCGCCGCGTCCGGGTCCGGTTTTTCGCCGGGCTGAAGTATGCCGATCCGGGCCGCTGCTTCGTAATACGCCCGGTACCAGGGCTCGCGGCCGCCCGCGCCCGCCGGGGGCACTGTCTCCGTGAATTGACCGGAACTCTTCACCAGCATGGTGATTAGTTCGGCCTGGGTTACAGGATCGTCGGGCCTGAACTTGCCGTCAACACCGGCGACAATCCCGGTGGCGGCCAGCAGTTCCACCGCTTCGCGGGCCGGATGGCCTTCCATGTCGCTGAATTTTTCCAGCGCGTATTCGGTTATGACGTTTCCGGCATAATCAAGAGGCTGCCCGGTGAAAGCGTCCAGCCCGGCAAAGTCCTGCCGGCCGGTATAGTAAACCAGACGGATCCCGCCCTCCCCCGGGGGCTTCCGGAAACCGGACCACAAGCGCAAGTAAGCCGCTTTCAACGGAGCTTTTTGAAGGTATCCGGCAGCGGCTGCTTCCCGGCTGATAACGCCCCGCGGATCCGGGAAGTCCAACTCCCACCAGTTGAGACGATAACCGGTGATCTCGCCCGTGGTACTGCTTACGGTCAGTTCAAACCCGTTCTGCGGAAACCGGACGCCTTTTACCACGCGGTCCCAGTTGAAGCTGTACGAGCGGGGCGGGGTTTCCCCGGTTTGGTCTAATACAGGCCCCGGTTCCGTCCGGGAAAAGCCGAAGGCAACCTGACCCCATTTGCCGGGCTGCACTTTCTTGACAAATGCTTCCGCAATAGCCCGGGCGTTCTCCTCACTGAACTTCACCTCAGGCGTCTTCAAATATTCCGATTCGCCGGAATAACGGTAAAAAGAAACCAGTTCCCCGCTGGCGGCGTCGACGGAGACATCCAGTCCCCCCCCGTTCTGCCCGTCCCCGGCCTGCCAGTTGAAGTACCAGGTCTTTTTATCCTTGAACTGGTAATCCCGTTCCAGCCTGCTGCTTTTGAGAGTAAACCCTTGGGGAACCGTCACGGCTTTTTTTGCCGCTTCAAGGGCTTCATCCCTGGAAAGAAGGTTCCCGGCTTCCTCCACAGCGAGTTCTTCATCCGGGCTGAGCTTGATTTCCTGCGGCGCCCTTACGGTGTCGCTCATCATTTTCCGCATCGCACCGGCGCCGCCCGAAAACTCGTCATACTGCAGAAGATATCCGCCTTCAGAGCTCAAAAGCTTGCCGGTCAAAGCATCAATGACCACCCGGCTCCGCTGCCCCGGTAACCGGTAAACCAGCCTCACAGGCACATTTTCGTACCGGCGGGCGCTGGGGAGAAAATAACACAGTTCCGGGGCGGCCTCTTCGCAAAAAATTTGTTCGGCCCGTTCCTGGCTGATGCGTCCGGCGGCAGGCGGAAAACCCCGCGTGTCGTCCCAGCGCAGGTGGAATTGCAATATTTCCCCGGTGTCCCCGTTTACTGTCACGGTAATGCCGTTTTCCGGGTAAAGCACGCCGTCAATAAGCCTGGCATAGTTGTAACTGTACTCCACCTGCCCGCGGTCCTTGATAGCGGGCAACGGGACATAATCACGGCCGGGCTGCAGGCTGGTCTGCCTGAAACGTTCGGGCTGCATTTCCCGGGCGAAAGCCCCGGCTATGGCTTCCGCCTGTTCCCTGGTATACCTGGGCAGTCCCCGGTATGACTGTCCGGGGGATAGCGGCACCCACCGGCTCATACTCCAAATCTCGCCGGTTTCGGCGTTGACGCTCACATTGAGCTGACCGCCCGGTTCGCCGTTGCGGTACCAGCGCAGCTCCCAAAAAGAGTTTTCCCCCGATTGGGCAAATCCCGTTGAAAACTGGTCAAAGCCCTCAGGCGCCGGAAATCTTTCTTTGGCGATCCTGATAGCCTGCTCCAGTCCGACGGCGGTTTGAGTTTGCCGGCTCCCCGGTATAGGGCCGCCCGGGTTCCCGGATTCACCAATTTCTTTGCCCGGAGCGTCCGCCGGGGGTGTCGCCGCATTTACCGCACCCGGCAGCATCAGGAAGACACTAAAGAAAAAACATGCCAAAACAACTCTGCCCGCAATTTTCAAATCCGCTATTATCTCTCCTTTAACTTGACCATGCGTCCCCCGCCTGGACATGCTGTTTTCCTCCCCCTTGTAAATAATTTACATACCCAACAGGCCCGTTATTCCGTAAGACGAATTTTACCGCCCTCTGGTTCATATATACTTGTTTTAACAAAAAAAATACGTCTCCCGTCGCTTTCCGGGAAACGTTCTCCAACTGCTTTCACCCCGATTGGCAGAAACGAGCCCCAGGTTTGGCGGCCTGTTTCGCAGCCTGTAGTTTCCGGGGCTTAATGGCCGCCGCCGAGGGTTGCGTCCAGAATCATCATCAGTATAAAACCGGAAATCACCCCGAAAGTGGCCTCTTTTTCCGAACCCCGGCGGTGGGACTCCGGGATAAGCTCGTCGCTGATGACAAAAAGCATGGCGCCGGCGGCAAAAGCCAGGGCCCATGGCAAAAACGGCCCTGCCACCGAAACCAGAGCAACCCCCGCGGCACCGCCCACCGGCTCCGCCAACCCGGTAAGAAAAGCTGTAAATAAGGTCTTCGATACGGGATACCGGACGGTCAGCAAGGCCAGGGCCACCACCAGGCCTTCCGGCATGTTCTGCAAACCTATCCCCGCGGCCAGTATTATCCCATTGGCCGTGTCGCCTTCCCCGAAGCCGACCCCCACCGCCAGCCCTTCTGGAAAATTATGCAGCGTGATAGCGATAATAAAGAGCCAGATCTGTTTTAACTGCCTGACGTTCAAACCCTCGCGGCCTTTTACAAAATGCTCGTGGGGAAGATATGTATCGCCCGCCCACAGGAACAACCCCCCCAGGACAATGCCCGCAGCGACGATAAAGGCGCCGTCGGCCTTCCCGCCCGCGCTTTCCATGGCGGGGATGATCAAAGAAAAAGAGGTGGCGGCCAGCATTACTCCGGCGCCGAATCCCAGCATGGCATCCTGCACCTTTTGAGAAACGTTTCTTATGAATATCACCGGCAGGGCGCCTATACCGGTAGCCATGCCGGCCAGCAGGCTGGCCGCAATACCGGTTAGCGGCAGGGGGACGGCGTCCAACCACAGCATCGGCAAAACCCCTCTATCGCCGCCGGCGTCAGCTCATCCGCATTTTCTGCAGCGCCAGCCGCGCTTCATCCCTCAACTGGGGATTCTTGTCCCGGGCGACTTCCGCCAGCAACTGCCGCGACCATTCTTCGCCGACACTGGCCAGGGCTCTCAGAACTACGATTTTGCGGTTCAGTTTGGGAGCAAATACCTTGGCAAGCTTTTTCGCCGCCGGGTCGAAATATTGTATATACCCCTTGCGGACGGGGATACCGTAAGCGTGCACGGTCAGGGCCGGCAAATCGCCCACCGCCCTCATCCGGTGAATGCCGTCGTTTAAGGGAAGAACCGCGGTAAGCTTGCCCGGGGTCAAGGAGGCTTTGCTTTCGACAGCCAGGTCGGCAAAGCCTTCCCGGCTGCCGTCGTCCAAACGGCGGAATTTGACTTCCTCCACTTCACCGGCCCAGGCTCCCACCACCCCCCAGGACCCGTGGTCGTGCGCCGGATACGTCACCCCCGGCTCCCAGATAAAAAGGCGCAAGGAAAAGTTTCCGTCCGGGGAACGGAACAAGGTAAGCTCATTCGGGTCAAGGGTCAAAAGCTGTCCCTGCAGGAAAGACTCGTCATGAAAAATATTTGCTGCCGCTTCAGCTATTAAATTCCTCCCGGCCAGCAGCTTTCCCAGCAGTTTTTGTCCTTCGGCAATCAAAGCCGGGTAGTCCTGCCCCGAAGCCGCCAGAAGCCCGAATTCCCTGGAGAATTCAGACAGATTCATAAAATCGCCCTCCTCATTCGTCATTTTCATTATTATACCAGCTGCCGTAGCGGCGGAAATGCTCCCACCCGCGGTAATCGGGATGGTCCGGTTCCTTCTTCAACAGTTCCCTTTCCCGCAGGTATTTTTCAGTTCTTTTGACCGCTTTAAAGAGTTTGCGGTCTTCACCTACCGGGCACACCTTGCTGCAAATTCCGCAGGGATAGCAGCGCCGCCGGGTAAGTTCGTCCGCCCTCCGGGCGCAGGCTATTTTGTCGTAAACAGCCAGTTCCCCGGGCGAGGCGGGGTATTTGAGCGCGCCCGGCGGGCAGCACTTGATACACGCCCGGCATCTTATACAGAGTTCTTTTTCAGGGAGGGGACTGTTTTCCAGGTCAGCTTCGGTAAACACCGAAACGAACCTCACGCGGGGCCCGAAGGCCGGAGTCAAAAGAAGACGGCTCAAGCCCACGGTGCCCAGACCGGCGTATTGTGCCGCCGGTACGTGGCCGAATGCGGCAAAAGGCTTTTCCATCAATATCTTTATGCTCCCGTAACAGTCCCGGGGGAAGAAAATCGAGGCGCAACCCCGCCGGTTCAGCCATGATGCCAGGCGGTAGGCAAGGCCGTCCAGTTCCCGGTTGCAGGTATTGTACAGTTCCATGTGAATGGCAGAGGGAGTAGTTTCCACAATGGGCAGGGGCAGGCCCATGCCGAGCACAATTACAGTTCTGGCCGGCGGCCATAATGCCTGGGGCCAAAACTCCGGCGGCACCTCGGCCGCCTCCGGCCATTTTTCCACCCGGGCAAAGCCGATCAAATCAGCTCCCTGTTCCCCGGCATACGAAATGATTTCACGGCGTAAATCTTCCATCGACGCATGATCATCTCCATCGTCCGGCCGCAGATTCCCCAGCCGGCGTGTCATCTGCCGCCGCCCTCCTGGAGCAGCTTTTTCCACCGCATTATGTGTCCG
>DAOOVD010000077.1:0-8291 GCA_035369845.1 Bacillota bacterium
ATGAACATGCAAAAAAAACTTGCCTGGCAGGACTACTTTATGAGCAAGATTACATCATACCCAGGAAGCTGGTTATTGATAAAATACTTCTTCAAGCCTATCTGGAACACGACGCTCTTCACCAGTTTTTGATTCTCGTATACGTCCACCTGGTCGGCCATCGCTGCCGGGATGGCTGAGAGCAGGAGAAGCATCAGGGCAACGATTAAAAGCTTAACTTTTCTCAAAACGATTCCTCCTTTTCGATTATTGGTTCTACTTATTTAGACGCTCGAACAGGTGTTTTTGTTCCCTTGTTTTTCCACCTCCAGTATAGCATCAGATATTTGTCGTGGGAACGGGTGAGATTGAGATTGTTCCCTGAAAATGCGAAAACCGGGCGGGTGCCCGACAGTTATCATAAACCTTTTAAATCAGGTGGTTTTTCTATTGACTTAACATCATTAATGATGTATTTTTAATCCAAAAAGAGAATAATATATCGTGAGGATGCCTGGCTTGAAACTGCAAACCTATCATACAAGCGGAGGCAAGGACTTAATAATAGAATATCTCGACAGCTTGCCTAAAGATGAATCCGCACTGGGATACGCAATATTAGAAATGATTGCCAATAGGGGATTTGAAGCGCTGGAATTGCTGGATACGCGCCAGATTAGAGGTAAGCTTTGGGAAATCAAATTTCGCAGGAAAAACAGGATTTTTTACGCTGTAATTGAAAATGGATGCGTTTATTTATTGCACGCCTGCAAAAAACAAAAGGGAAAGGCTGAAATTTACGAAATTGAAACCGCTCTGCAAAGAATGAAAGAAATACTGTAAGGAGGTCAAACAATGCCATTTCATGAAATTGATATAACTAATATTATAAAGCAAAAATGTAATTCCGACCCCGAGTTTAAGAAGGCTTATCAGCAAGCGAGCGCTGAGCTTGACTTAATTGCACAAATAATAAAAACCAGAAAAGAAAAGGGCCTGACACAAAAAGAGTTAGCAGAAAAAGCAGGGCTGACACAGCAAATGGTGTCCAGAATCGAAAAAAGAGAGTGCGCGCCTAACTATCGAAATCTGATTAAAATAGCTGATGCTCTGGATTCTAAAATCCAACTGGTAGGCACAAGTGAAAGTAAACAACCTCAAAAATTGCCCCTGTCCAGGTAAAGCGTGCCTGTCTTGCTGCCGCCAGCGCTGCGGATGGCCACGCTCACCGGCACGGCGCGGTCGGGGCCGTCATCGGCCCGCTTGACGAACGCGGTCACAGTCACAGTGCCGCCGCTCTCGACACTTAAGGTGTCTATGCCCGCCGTAACGGATATGTCCGTGCAGGGTTCCTCGGCGTAATACGAAACCTCCATCCGGTTGTCCCCCGGCCAGTCTCCCGTCAGAAAATTTATCTCGTTGGGCGGGTTGTCGCCGTCGGGGTTGACCATCGCGGCCACGCTGTAGGTGTCTCCCCCGTCGGGCGTGAAGCTGAAGGGCAATTGCTTGCTCTCGCCTGCGGCAAGGTCGGTTGTGATTGTGTTCTCGTCGAGAACCGTGCCGTCGGAATGTCTCACGCGCCAGACGGTCTTGACGTTAGTGAAGCTCTTTTCGGATTCGTTTTTGACGGTTATGACGCCGCTGGTTAGCTGGTTTGGCTGGCCTGGGTCGGGGCTGAGGGTTATGCCGGTGACTTTGAGGTTTAACTGTTCTTCCACTATCAACCGCGCTGTTCCCTGGATTTCTTTGCCGTTGGCCGTGTATGTCGCAACCACTCTGGTCATTCCGGGAGCTTTGCCCGTGGCCAGGCCGGTGTCGGCGCCGATAGAGGCTATGGATGTGTCCTCCACGGTCCACGCGCTCGATTTCGTCACGTCCTGGCCGTTACCGGCTAATAAGCCTTTTGGATAGTATGTCGCCTTGTACTGCCGGCTGCCTCCAACATTGACGGTTGCTACAGGTGGAGTAACCAGGAGCATCGGCTGGTCAAGCAAACCGTCGGGATACAGCGGTATGGTCACGTACCAGAGGCTTCCGTTCTGGTCGCGGTGCCACATGCGGCCCATCCCCCAGGCGTACCGCGTGGGCGGGGCCAGGATGTGGACGTACTGCTCTATGTTGCCGTAAAAATCTCTGTTACCCTCTTCGTTTATGGTGTCCCAGTTAATGACGTAGCCGTTGCTGTCAACACCGTAAGAGCGGTCTATCAGGCCCATCACTATGTTCCCGTAATATTTGGAGTCACCGTCGCCGGGAAATTTAGCAAATTGCGGATTGCTCAGTGCAATTAAGGATTTATTCGGTTCTTTCCACGGCCTACTCACCCAATCCCGGCTGGCGGACTCGTCAAACCCGGCGAACTTGTCGGCGGGAAAGTCCATGTTGGTGTAGTCCTCGCCGTAGTAGGTGTAGCCGATATAGCGGTACTGGCCGTCTTTCTGGTCTCCGTGGGGCCGGCCGTAGGTCAGAAAGCCGTAGCTATAACCGTTTTCGTCGGTCTTTGCGCTCAGGCTCGGGAGGGTGACGTAATGAATGGGGTCACCGTTAAAATTATATATCCCCTGATAATAACCACCGCAATTTTGTAAGGCATCGTTTATGGCTATTTCTGAATCAAACAGCGTTCCCGAGAACGCCGTGCCTGCAAAGGCGGCCAAAAGAAAAAAGACCGCCGTTATTACGGACAATCTTTTAAGCATTATTCGTATTACCTCCCCGTTTTAATTTGTGTGCCAGACTTGGAATTCTACCGTGTAACCACCGCCGCCACCAACCCTCACGGCCATGCCGTTAGGCGCATTAAAGGTTGTGATCGGGCAATATATAGGATTTTCACGAGATCCATTTTCTGCTGCATACTGTACCTTTTTCGCGTAATCAATCGCCTTCTCTACCGTCTCCTGGTCAACGGCCTGCGAAAGTATGCTCCGGGCATCAGCGTACTGCCGCTCCAGGTCGCCTTTTTTGAGCTGGATCAGAAAGTCAATTTGACCTTTTGGATACGTAAAATCATACCCAAACGTCAAATCTGTTTTTGCCGGAATGCTGTACCCGCCGTAAGGTAATTGCGTTGCCGTCTGCGTAGACTGTTCAGGTTCCTGCTGCTCTTGCACTTGGTTCAGCCAATCCACCGCCGCGCTCACGTCCGGCTTCGGCTCGCCCGCCGGCCAGCATATCACTGTCTGTGTAGCCTCGTCCCAGTCCACTTCGTACCCCAGACCATCGGCAACGTATCTCGCCGGCAGCATCGTGCGCCCTGGATCAACCAGCATGGGAGCAACGTCGATAGCCTTCGCTGCGCCGTTACTGACCACTTCGGACTTGCCGATGGTCATGCTCAGAACGGCTTTGGCCCCTTTCAGAGTAGCCGTTTGAGTGCCGTTGTCCCAGAAAATGTTGCTGTCGTCAACCCCCAGGGCGTTGCCCAGGAACCTCACTGGGACGAAGGTACGGTCGTTGTGGATGAACGGCGCGACGTCCATCTTCACGCCGGGGGTTTTACCGTCCACAACGTAATAGGGCACGCCGATCTTGAATACCACGGACTTGACCAGCTTCTGGTTCTCGTAAACGTCAACCTGGTCGGCCATCGCTGCCGGGATGGCTGAGAGCAGGAGAAGCATCAGGGCAACGATTAAAAGCTTAACTTTTCTCAAAACGATTCCTCCTTTTCGATTATTGGTTCTACTTATTTAGACGCTCGAACAGGTGTTTTTGTTCCCTTGTTTTTCCACCTCCAGTATAGCATCAGATATTTGTCGTGGGAACGGGTGAGATTGAGATTGTTCCCTGAAAATACGAAAGCCAGGCGGGTGCCCGGCTGTTATAATGAACCCAAAAACGGGAATATTTTCTGTTTTTGTTGTCCATACGTCGGGCATCATCCTGACATTGGGTGAACCTGCTTAACCCAACGAAAAAAATCTTTCGGCGTTCCGATGGGAATTCCTCTGAATTCTTTTAATGCCAACATATGTGAACCATCTTCAGTAATAATGTACTCCGCGTTACCGGCAATCGCCGCCCAGAGAAAATTATCGTCGTCCCTGTCCTTTGTTACATACGGCCAATCTTCTGGCATATCGGGTACTTTTCTGCCAACCGAAAACATATAGTCCAAAAATACTTTCGCTTCTTCCGCCCTAAAACCCGGCTTTTTCATATAATAATCAGCCAACCTGTCAATTATCTCGCTGGCTTCTCGATAAGTAAAATCATTCCATACAAGCAACAACAATCCTTCGTAGACAAACCTCGCGATACGCGTATAGCTGTATATTGAAGGGATCAAGACATTCGTGTCAATTACCACTGGAACGACGGGCTTCTCTAACATCTTTTCTTGCCTTCCTGACCGCTTCCTTAATCTCTTTTTGAGTCAATCCGGAAACAGCCACACTTTTCGCAAATTTTTTATGCAATCCTCTAATCTGTTCTTTTAATTCGCTCGCCTTTGTTTTTTTTGCTGTGGCTGGCAATTCAATCACCTTTCCCTTATACTTTTAATGTGCTTATTTTATATTATAACCTTCTGCTCGTTATATTTCCAAAATATTTTTGTTCCGGTTGTCCCCCGGCCAATCTCCGCTCAGGAAATTTATCTCGTTGGGCGGGTTGTCGTGGTCGGGGTTGATCATGGCAGCCACGCTGTAGACGCCAGCCGCGTCGGGCGTGAAGCTGAAGGGCAATTGCTTGCTCTCGCCCGCCGCGAGGCGGTCGGTCACGATTGTCCCCTCGTCCAGCACGGTGCCGTCGGAATGCCTGACGCGCCAGACCGTCCGCACCCACTGCAAGTCTCTCTCGGAATCGTTCAGGACGGTGACCGCGCCGCTGGTAAGATGGCCGGGCTCGCCGGGATCGGGGGACAGGGTGATGTCGGTGACTTTGAGGTTGACTGCTTCTCCCTGCACCTCAGCGAATTTCGTATTATTAATGCTCGTCAACTCCGACCAGTCCATGCTGCCCCACACATCTAACGGAAGTATTCTTTCCAGCGTGGTATTTACGGCTGCGCCTATCTTCACGGGGCCGCCGTCAGCCGTCCAGTCGAAATCCGCTTCCAGGACATCTTCTTCTCTGCCGCCTTTGACGCTGTACCAATAAACGTTGCTCAGCCCCGGCACGGGCTGCAGGTTTTTAACCTGTACCAGCTTGCCGTTGACCGCAACGCCGAAGGGAACGGCGTAGTCCTGAGCAAGCTCCGTCCTGCCGCCTATCGCGTCAAAAAGCTCTCTCGCCTGCGGGTCGGATAAGAACGAAGCGTCAGGCTCGGCCTTCAACACTACTTTACCGGTGTAGGTCTGTCCTGTCTGGGCTTTCTGACCCTGGGGCACACCGGGATCGATGCTCTCCACGATGAAGTCGGGAATGATGTCCCACCTCACGGTGATGGTGTCGTAGTAGGGTACGCCGCCTCTGTAATGCCAGTGTCTTACCGTACCGACTAGGCCGGGCTTGGGTTCGGCCAATACCTTGAAGTAGTCTCTTATTTTGCTGAAGTCACCCCGGAAGGCGGGGTTGTTGGCGAAGCTGTTACCCGCACCAGGGAAGCCGATGCGGTTGTGGTAAGTCTGCAGGGTCTTTTGGATGACGGACCAGGTGTAGTCGGAAATGGTACCGGAATCTTGCCATTCACAACGGTTCTCACTCCACGGCTGGTAAATCATATCACGCCTTGCTGGGGCGATCTGGTTGGGCGCGTCGTTGGGAAACCAGTCGTTGGAGAAGTCGCTCCAGTCGGCGGTTTTACCCAGATAGCGCGGTTCTTCTCCGGGGTGGCCCAGGTCGATGCCGTTGGCGCTCTGCCAATCCTTTCCGTCCGCGTCGGGCGGGGCGGGTTTCCAGTCGTTATTTTGTATATCCGTTGGCAGGCCGTAGACCAGTTGGCCCCGGTCGAGGCGGGCTTGTAAGCCATGTCTCTCTGAGGGTAAACCGGTAATCTGAAGTATTCGCTGTAGTTTGTCGCTGCTGTCTGCCCTGGCCGGAACAGCTGATACCGACTTATAAAATTATTTGTAAGCGCCGCCACGATGAACCAGGGCATCAATGAAAACCAAACTGTTTTCCCTATCAACCGTATAGATTAAGCGAACTTCACCAATGCGTAACCGGTAGTACCCCTTGTATTCACCGTGCAGCTTTTTCACGTCCAGATCCCTCCGCCAGGGGTTTACTTTTAGCTTCTCTACGGCTTCATCTATCTTTATTTGCAATTCCTTTTCCAGTCTGCGATAGGACTTTAAAGCTTCCCGGTGTATCCGGACATCATACACTATGACGCATCTCCCAGGGAATATACTCGTCTTCTTTCCCTTGCAGGCGTGCCTGCCGGGCTTCTTTAATCTGCCTGTTTATTTCATCATCGTCCCTTATTTCCCCCGTAGCCTCCAGTTCCTCCTTCAGAGCCAGTAGTTCCAGCAAGGAGACTGCCGTTTTCAGGCTTTCCACCGAAAGTTTTTGTAGAATACCGGTTGCTTTCTCAAGATTGTTTTCCACATTGAATCACCCCAAAAACATTATACCATGAAACAGGATACCCAAAACAACAAAACCTATGAAAAAGCAAACCGCCCTTTTCAGGCGGCATCCCTGGAATTCTCTCCTGCCATCCCGGCGGAATGGCAGGGTTTATTCTCTGGTTTTTGCCAATATTTAAACTTTCGAAATTATAACCCCGACGAAATTAAAACCGACAGAGCCGACAGCTACTTTGTAGTCGCCCACGTAGAAATATTTCCACGGCAGGCGCTCGGTTCCGTCACTGCTTCTGGTCTTCTCTGCCACTTGCCAGGCGTAGTCCATGATTTCCTGCACTTGACCCGGCTGGTCATGGAATTTCCAGTTCAGCACTTTCTCGATAGGCGAGAGGTCTAGCTCGACGTTGCGGATGTCGGAGAGGTTTCTGATCCAGCGGATGTCTACACCGATTGTTCCACCCGCATACCAGTAATTAAAGTAACTCTTACCGTTGTTTTCATTGGCCAATTTCCAAATTGAGTCATCCCATGTAGACTTATCCCATGGAGCACTATATCCCCAGGAGTCTGATGATTTACTTCCCGTTTGATGAGCAGGAACTCCCAGCAACCCCTCCAGTTCCCTCACAACCTCCGGCTTGGCTACTTGCTCGTTCAAATATTGCTTCGCCGCCTCCACGTCCGGCTTCGGCTCGCCTTGCGGCCAGCATATCACCGTCTGGGTCGCCTCGTCCCAGTCAACTTCATAACCCAATCCTTCAGCAACGAACCTGGCCGGAAGGTAAGTCCTCCAGGCTCCTTTTCGTTATCGGTTCTACATGGTTAGACGCTCGAACAGGTGTTTTTGTTCCCTTGATTTTCCACCTCCAGTATAGCATCAGATATTTGTCGTGGGAACGGGTGAGATTGAGATTGTTCCCTGAAAATGCGAAAACCGGGCGGGTGCCCGGCTATTATATCAACCTGGTTTTAGGATAATTTTCTTATTCTTTAATTTAACTGCAAATAAAGATGTTACGGATAAAGGGTCTTCCCAAAAATGAAATAATGAGAGTCAAAACCAAACACATCATCTATCTCTAACAGTTCGAGGATAACAAAACTTGTCGCGTCTACATAAGAAAGGGCTTGGTCGGTATACTTCTTTAAAATATTTCTGGCTTTTTCCTCAATAGATTGGTTTACCTGTATTACCGTCAACTCATTATTCGATGCGGACTTTTCGATAATATCAAAAACTTAACGACAGCCGAATGTGACGTGTGATAGCGCAGCCACGTGTAGGTTTCACCAATAATGAAATTTGTCGTATAGAACAATGCTGCATTCTTAACTGATTTGTAATACTGGACTGCTTTTAGGTGTTCAATATCGTCCTTATGCGTAAGAGCGATAAATCCTCCCGAATCAATAAAAATTTTAAAGCGGCCCTGATCCGCCATATAAGTCCTCCTTGTATGTATGCGACCCCCTGCTCTTTAAACCGCTGGCAATACCTATTAACCCATCCATATACTTTTCTCGTTTCGGTATAACTCCTAAGCGCTCGTACAACTCGTTCTTTTGGTTTGCAGGAAGCTGCTTGATCATTTCATAAAGCTTATTAATTTTATTTATCGCCATTTATCTCCACCTCTTTTCAAAGTTATAAGAGTAACAATATTATAACATTCGACTAGCTATATTCCAAAATATTTTTGTTCCTGTTGTCGCCCGGCCAGTCTCCCGTGAGGAAGTTTATCTCGTTGGGCGGGTTGTCGTGGTCGGGGTTGATCATGGCCGCCACGCTGTAAGTGTCCCCTCTGTCGGGCGTGAAGCTGAAGGGCAATTGCTTGG
>DAOOVD010000078.1:0-8109 GCA_035369845.1 Bacillota bacterium
TTCGTTTGACGGGGCATCCCGCGAGCCGCCTGCCCAACCACGCCAGTTTCTGCTTCGACGCGGTGGAAGGCGAGTCCTTGCTTTACGCTCTCAACAAGAAAGGAATAGCGGCCTCGACAGGTTCGGCTTGCACCTCGGGTTCCCTCGAGCCGTCGCACGTGCTGCTGGCGATGGGCGTTCCGCACGAGTTGGCTTACGGCTCGCTGCGGCTGACTCTCGGCAAGGACAATACGGAAGAAGATGTCAATTATTTCCTGGAAGTTATCGTTCCCCTGTTGGCGAAAATCAGGGCTGCGAATTGACGGCTGAGCGCTGAAGACAGCGGTAAAAGGAGCTTCCAAAAAGAGCGTAAGCCATAGGACGCAGGACGTAAAAACGAAGGCAGCGTCTTTGTCAGCGGCGAACGGCATTGACTTGCCCGGCGCCGCAGGAAATAGACCTGTTCATTTTGCACAAGTGGGCATATGAAAATTAGGTAAACCAGTATAATATATTTAGGTTGACGATTTCCCTTCTCGTTGGATAAAATTAAGGACGAGGTGGGTGTGTTGAAAAAGGCCATATTGAGGCTGTTGAAAAGCAGGCAGTTGGAATACGTTTCCGGCGAGGAAATTTGCAGAAGCCTCGATGTAACCAGGACCGCGGTGTGGAAGCATATCCAGGTCTTAAGGGAAGAAGGCTACGGGATTGAAGCCCGTTCCCGTTTGGGGTACATGCTGACAAGCATTCCTGACAGGCTATACCCGGTGGAAATCCTGGACGGTCTTTCCACCCGGTTTATCGGCAGGAAGGTCTTTTACTGTGACAGCGTCTCTTCAACCAACGATCTGGCCAAGGAACTGGTACGCAAGGGAGCGGAAGAGGGCTCCCTGGTGATCGCCGAAGAGCAGACCAGTGGCAGGGGGAGATTGGGCAGGAAATGGTATTCTCCGAAGTATAAGAGCATCCTTTTCACCCTGGTTCTCCGCCCCCCGACAAGCCCTTCCGAAGCGGCCAGAATCACTCTGATTATGGCGGTCGCCCTGGTTTCGGCCATAAAAAAAGTGACCGGCGTAGTTGCCGGAATCAAGTGGCCCAACGACCTGCTGGTGAACGGCAAAAAAATCTGCGGCATCCTGTCTGAAATGAGTGCGGAAATGGATCAAATCAACTACCTGGAAATTTCGGCGGGCATCAATGTGAACCAGGGGCGGGAGGATTTTCCCGCGGATGTCCGCAATACGGCTACCTCTCTCAGGATAGAGGCGTCCAAATCTTTTCCACGAGTCAGGCTGCTGCAGGCCTCCCTGGAAGAGTTTGAGCGCTGGTACGGGATTTGGCTTTCCGACGGGTTCGGACCGCTTCTGGAAAAGTTTAAGGAATACTCAATTTCCCTGCACTGTCCGGTGACGATTCACACCTTGAACAGGTCATGGGACGGGTGGGCTGAAGACATTGACGAAGACGGCGCCCTGCTGCTGCGGCTGCCCGACGGCGGGCTGCAAAGATTCATTTCGGGTGACGTGTCGTTGCGTCTGGCTTGATCTTTTTCTTTCTCCAATTGTCAACCATTTATTTTTAGGGTGTTGACAATAGCCCTGCAGGCGGGCGGCAGTACTGCCTGAACAGGGTGTTGACATAAAAAATTCAAGGGAGTTGGTCGCATGTCCAGGTTTTCAGCAAGGGATATTACGTCTGCCGCCTTATTCGCGGCGCTGGCGGTTGTTGCCGCCATGCTTGTCCGGTTTGCCTCCGCAATCGTGCCGTTCAGCCTGCTGCCCTTTGTGGCCATGCTGGCCGGCGGCCTGCTCGGCGCCCGCCTGGGAGCGCTGAGCATGATCGTTTATATTCTTTTGGGGCTGGCCGGCGTGCCGGTTTTTGCCAAGCCCCCTTTCGCCGGTCCCGCCTACATTTTGCAGCCGACTTTCGGTTTCTTGCTAGGTTTTGTCGCACAGGCTTACATAACCGGAATTTTGCTCAAGAACAGGGAACAGAGCGGTTTTATCCGCTATTTCTTTTCAATGCTGGCCGGAGTGGCGGTCCTTTATCTGATCGGGCTGCCGTACCTCTATGTCATCCTGAACTTTTACCTGGGGCAGAACGTATCGGTGGCGCAGGTGATAGCGATAGGTTTTACTCCTGTTATTGCCCTTGACCTGGTGAAGGCCGCCGTCGCCTCGGTGCTGGCAAAAGCCGTTTACCGCAGGCTGCATGCGGTTGAACTTGAAGAGAACCTTTCATAAGCGGCCGTCTTGCCGGCCTGCAACAAAACGCTCCGAATTTTTCTTTTTCCGTCGAAAAGGAATGTTAAAAAAGATGGAGAATTTACTTTCCATACGTTGAGGAAAGGGTGGTTTAGTTGTTCAAGCTCGTCAACGTAATGGAAATTCTCGTAAAAGAAACCATTGAGGATATTTTGAGGACGAACCCGGATTACTGCAGTTGCGAAAGATGCCGGCTGGACCTGGCCGCCATCGCCTTGAACCGGCTTCCCGTGTCATACGTGGTGACCACCGAGGGTGAGGTGCTGCTCAGGACGAGTGCTCTAAAGCAGCAGTTCAAGGTGGACATTATCCGGGCTGTTACCGAGGCTCTCAAAGTGGTCAGCGAGAGGCCGCACCACCCCAAAAAGAACAGTCACTGAGAACCATGACCCGTCCATGATTGTTTTAAAAATGAAGACGCTGATGACGTGGGGCTTTCCCTTTCTTTGTGATGCGCTGTATTTAAACAGCGTTTTCCATTTATTAAGCGTCGGAGCCACCCGGTGTTGCAGAGGAAAAGCCTCTCTGGTAGAATTGGTTAAAACAGATTACAAGAAAGCGGGGAAGGGTTATGATTCTGGTTTTTGATGTGGGCAATACCAATATAGTCCTGGGCGTTTTCAGGAATAGCAGTCTGGTGGCGAACTGGAGGCTCTCCACCAACCGCCAGCGCACTACGGACGAATACGGAATAATGCTGAAAGAACTGTTTGCCGTTTCCGGCCTTGAAATGAAGGATATCAAAGCCCTGGTCATATCCACGGTCGTTCCCACACTGACCTTTACCCTGGAGCGGATGTGCCAGAAATTTTTTAACATTGACCCGCTGGTGGTCGGCCCGGGAATAAAGACCGGTCTTTCCCTTAAACTCGAAAACCCCAGGGAGGCCGGCGCGGACAGGATTGTTAACGCGGTGGCCGGGGTCGAGTTCTACGGGGCGCCGCTGATCATTGTGGATTTCGGCACCGCCACCACTTTCTGCGCGATCAATGCCAGGAAGGAATACCTGGGCGGGGCAATCGCTCCCGGCATAGGCATTTCGACGGAAGCTCTTTTCGCCAGGGCGGCCAAACTGCCGCGGGTGGAGATAGTAAAGCCGCAGTCGGTAATCGGGAGAAATACCGTGAGCAGCATGCAATCGGGAATCTTTTACGGTTTTGTGGGGCAGGTCGACGAAATAGTCCGGCGGATGAAAAAAGAGCTGGGCGATAATACCAGAGTGATCGCCACCGGAGGCCTTGCCGGGCTGATCGCGCAGGAGAGCGCGACTATTGAACAGGTGGATCCCTTCCTTACCCTGAACGGCCTGAGACTTATCTATGAGAGGAATATGCAGCGGTGAGAATCGGTTTTTTGCAGTTGGACAATCCTGTGATCTCCGCTCCTATGGCCGGCGTAACCGACAAATCTTTCCGGATTTTAGCCAGAGAGGCCGGCTGCAGCCTGGTCTGCACTGAAATGGTGAGTGACCAGGCTCTTTTACATGGAAACCCGAAAACCTGCAGCCTGCTTGACATTTCTGGTGAAACCGGCCCGGTGTGCGTGCAGATATTCGGCTCCGACGCGAAATACATGGCCGGGGCGGCTCAGATTGCGGAAAGTCGGGGCGCCGGTATTATCGATATCAACATGGGTTGTCCGACGCCCAAGATCGTGAAAAACGGCGAAGGGGCGGCTTTGATGAAAGAACCGGAAAAGGCCGCCGGGATAGTGAAGGCGGTTGCCGGGAGTGTAAGCGTTCCGGTTACTGTAAAAATACGCAAGGGATGGGACGAAAGCTCGGTGAACGCCGTCGAAGTGGCAAAGCTTGTGGAGCAGGCCGGCGCCGCCGCCGTAACGGTACACGGGCGAACTCGCTCGCAGTTTTACGCCGGCAGAGCCGACTGGGACATCATAGCCGCAGTCAGAAGCGCCGTGAGTATTCCGGTAATCGGCAACGGCGATGTCCGCACTCCCCGTGACGCGCTGGCCATGCTGGAGCATACCGGCTGCAGCGGTGTGATGATCGGCCGGGCGGCGCTCGGCAACCCGTGGATTTTTTCCCGGACGGTTCATTTTTTAAAGACCGGCGAGCTGTTGCCCGGACCTTCCATTGAAGAAAGAGTAGCCACGGCGGTCAGGCACTTTCACATGCTGGTGGAATTCAAGGGAGAAAAAGTCGCCGTTTGGGAAATCCGCAGGCACGCGGGCTGGTATATGAAGGGACTGCGCGGGGCGGCCCGCCTGAGGGAAAGGATAAACAGGGCGAAATCCGGGGAGGAGGTCGTCGGGCTTTTAAAATGCGTTTTGGGTGAAGAAGCAGAAAGGGATAATAATGAGGATAACTGAAAAATTGTCAAACCTGTTGAAACATGAATATTTTTTTTGCTAAAATCATATTGTACACATAACTGTGCACAAAATATGTTTCCGGACTGCCGGACTTAATTGAAATCAGGTGAAGGTGCTTGGATTTAATACGTTTGGGCGGAAAGATAGTGAGCAGGCGCAAGATTGACAAGATTGTCAGCGAAATTCTGAGTTTGAGGGCGGGCGGGCTTTCGCAGACCGAAGTGGCCGGCCGGCTTGGCATAGACCGGACCCTGGTATGCCGGCTGGAAAATCTGGGGGAGATAAGAAAAGGTCAAAAGCTGGCAGTAATCGGCTTTCCCATCTTGAATAAAAGGGAATTGCAGGAGGCGCTGGAAAAGGAAGGCGTGGATTTTATCTTCCTGATGTCCGAGGAAGAAAGGTTGAATTTTATCGGACAAAAAAGCGGGATCACCCTTTTTGATTCCATTATGGAACTGATAGCGAAAGTGCATTCTTTCGACCGGGTGATAGTCATCGGTTCAAACCGGAGGATAAAGATATTCGAAGCGGTCCTCGACAAAGAGATTTTAGGGTTTGAAATCGGCGAATCGCCCATCCTCGAAGACAAATACGTCGAAATTGACAAAATAATAGGGCTGGTACGGGCTGTTAAAGAATAGGAGGGGGCGGCTTGCAGAATTTTGCTTTTATGATCCACCCGGCGGATGTCGGGGACATAACCAGAAGGTTCAAATTTGCCGGATTCATGCCAAAACGGCTGACAGAGCGGGCGTTTGCCCTGCTTCCTTCCCTGAAGGTGTCCCATATCACCGGGATACGCTCCCCGCACGCCGAGGCGGAGGGATGGTTCGTCCTTTGCCCGCTTACGGCCAGGTTGATGATGAGCATGCCCGAGGCTTATGTCATCAGGAAAATCATTCAGGGGGGACGGGTGGCCGAAAAATTGGGCGCAAGGATATTCGGACTCGGCGCGTTTTCAAAAGTGGTGGGGGATGCCGGCGTATCCGTAGCCAGGAATTTGCGCATTCCGGTTACCACCGGGAACAGCTATACCGTGGCGACCGCCATTGAAGCGACCAGGGAAGCGGCCGGGGTGATGGGATACGATCTGAAAAAATCCTCCGTGGTGATTTTGGGAGCCACAGGTTCCATCGGACGGGTATGCGCCCTCATTTTGGCCAGGGAAGTTCGCAACATGACCCTGGTGGCCCGAAATGAGCGGAAACTGGAGGAACTGGCGGCAAAAATTCTTTACGCTACCGGCCTTGCCGTCAAGATAACCTCGGACAGCAAGAAAGCCCTCAAGTCCGGGGATGTGATTGTGACGGTGACCAGTGCCGTTGATACGGTTATTGAGCCGGAGGATCTCAAGACCGGCGCCGTAGTCTGTGATGTCGCCCGTCCCCGGGACGTGTCCAGGAGGGTGGCCGAGGTGAGGGACGACGTTCTCGTAATTGAGGGCGGTGTCGTTGAAGTTCCGGGCGATGTCGAATTCAACCTCAATTTCGGTTTTCCTCCGAAGACGGCTTACGCCTGCATGGCCGAAACGATGATCCTGGCGCTGGAAGAACGCTATGAAAACTACACCCTGGGCCGCGAATTGTCCGTCGAGCAGGTGGAGGAAATCGATAGTCTGGCCAGAAAACACGGCTTTAAGCTCGGCGGCTTCCGCAGTTTCGGAAAAGCGGTGACCGCGCGGGACATCGCCGGAATAAAGGCGCGGGCACGGAGCAAGCTTTTTCCGGCAGTTGCCAAATAAATCCCGGCCGCCCTGAACGGAAAAACTCCGTACAAGATAACCTTGACAAAGCAGGGACCTGTTCATATAATGTTTAGGAAAAGGGCTTGGGTCTTCTTTTAAGATACCGGCTTTACAGGTATTAAACAGGGAAGTATGTCAAAAACTATTGTGCAGGTGCTTTAAGTACGGCACCGTTCAAGCACTGCAAAGATTTTGATTTGCAGTGCTTTAAGTGTAGTAGGGGCTTTTTCTTTCGGGCGACGCAGAATATTAATGTTCGGGCATCATATATTTTTTGTGACGTTATTCCAGAGATGAGGGGATTAGAATATGAATATGAGAGAGAAAGAAGTTATTCTTACGGTAAACGGTCTGAAAAAACTGGAAAACGAGCTTGACGAACTCAAGTCCGTAAAAAGGAGAGAAGTGGCGGAAAGAATCAAACAGGCGATTGAGTTTGGTGACATCACCGAGAATTCGGAATATGAAGACGCCAAAAACGAACAGGCTTTCATTGAGGGCCGTATTCTGACTTTGGAAAAAACACTTCGCAATGCCAGGATTATCGACGACGAAAACCTGAACACCGAATCGGTGTCGATTGGTTCTACCGTACTGCTTAAAGACCTCGAGTCCGGCGATGAGGTTAAATACACTATTGTAGGTTCGGTGGAGGCTGATCCCGGGGCAAACAAGATATCGAATGAGTCTCCGGTGGGCAAGGCCATTTTGGGCCTGCCCAGGGGCAGCATTGTCGAGGTAAAGGTTCCGGCAGGACAATCCAGGTATCAAATTATGGACATATTGCGGTGAGGAATTGTTCCGGGGGTAGCCGAAATGCTGGAAAAGAAAAGAGAGCCCGCGCCGGCTGTTGCAGTCGCCGGGGAGGAAGACCTGAACGAACTGATGATGGTGAGGCGCGAAAAGCTGAACGAAATGCGCGGCAAGGGCATCGAGCCGTATGGCGGGAGGTTCCAGCGGACGCACACGGCGCGGGATGTCCTGAACAATTTCGCCGCGCTGGAAAACAAGCATGTCGTCATAGCCGGCAGAATCATGTCCAAAAGAGGCATGGGCAAGGCTTCCTTTGCGCATATCCAGGACGGTACGGGCAAAGTGCAGATTTATGTCCGGCTGAACGATGTCGGCCCGGAAGCTTACGAATTGTTCGGAAAGCTCGATATCGGCGATATTATCGGAGTCAGGGGCGCTGTTTTCAGGACCCGCATGGGGGAAATAACGGTTTCGGCAGAAAATTTCCAAATACTTTCCAAATCCCTCAGGCCCCTGCCGGAAAAATGGCACGGGCTGAGGGACGTGGAGCTTCGTTACCGCCAGCGGTACGTGGATTTGATTGTTAACCCGGAAGTTAAAGAGGTATTCGAGACAAGAAGCAGGATAATCAGGGCGTTTCGCAACTTCCTGGACCGCAGGGGTTTTTTGGAGGTTGAAACCCCGATGATGCAGACAATCGCAGGCGGCGCGGCGGCAAGGCCTTTTATCACCCATCACAACGCCCTCGGCATAGATCTGTATTTGAGGATTGCCCCCGAGCTTTATCTTAAAAGGCTGCTGGTCGGCGGATTTGAAAAGGTGTACGAGATCAACCGTAATTTCAGGAATGAGGGAATCTCCACCAAGCACAACCCCGAGTTTACGATGCTTGAGCTGTACCAGGCCTACGCCGATTACAACGACATGATGGAACTCACCGAGGAGATGATATCGTCGGTGGCGGTGGAGGTGCTCGGCGACACGAAAATTGAATATATGGAAACGGAAATAGACCTGTCACCCAAATGGAAGAGGATT
>DAOOVD010000079.1:0-7739 GCA_035369845.1 Bacillota bacterium
TTCTATAGCAGGCGTCATTTTCCAGGATCATGCCTTTGAGTCCATTGCCAACGGCCAGGCGTACCGTCCCCTGTCGGAAGATTCGCTGCTGGCGGCGGATCTGGCCATGAACGGCTACGATCCCACGGGCGGGGCCCTTTTCTTCTGGAATCCGGCCAAGCCTGTCAATCCCTGGATTTGGTCGAGAAACGTCGTAACCCAAATCGGCAATCACGTTTTCGCCCGCTGAATTCGCCGGCTCGTCCGGTTTCGCAGTTCCGCCGCGCATATTGCTGTTACCGGCTTGAAAAATGCATACGGGCGGTTTTTTACAAGGAGGACATGTTGACATGAGGAAGTGGATAATTCCGGCGGCCGTCGGCGTTGCAGCGCTTATCGCGGTCGGCGCGTGGGGGTACGCCCAGTACCGGGCCAACCGCAGCATGGAAAACTTTTTAAACAACAAGTATCAGCGCTCTTTTTTTGATATGGCCAGCCAGGTGCAAAATATTGAGGTGCTGCTGTCCAAGAGCCTGGTTGCCGCCGATCCGCGTCTCGACATGGCATTTTTGACGGATATCCGCCAGCAGGCTGCCTTTGCCCAGTCCAACCTCGGCCAGTTGCCGCTGGATGACGCCCTGGCCGGCCGCACCGCCAAATTTTTAACTCAAATCGGTGACTTTGCGGATAGTCTGGCCAGGGAGCTCAGCCAGGGCGAGTCAATAGACGGCAAACACTGGGATACTCTGAACAGCCTGTACCAGCAGTCGGTGGAACTGAACCGGGAGCTTCAGGGAATCCAGTACCGCGTTGCCCAGAACAGCTTTTATTTCGGGGAACTGGTAAGGCAGGTAAGGAAGAACCTTCAAGAAAACCCGGACAACCTGGCGCATACCGATTTTCAGGCTCTCGACAAAAAGATGCAGCGCTATCCGGCCTTAATTTACGACGGCCCGTTTTCCGATCACCTTGAGCGGAGCGAGCCCAGGGCATTAAGCGGTCAGGCCGAAATAGGACCCGAGGAGGCGAAAGACAGGGCCCTGGCTTTTATAGAAAAGAGGCCGGGTCTGAATTACCGAGCCAACGTGACCGACGCGCGGAACAGCCGGATTCCGTCCTACCGGGTGGAAGTATTTCCGGCGGAACAGGATTCCGACAGGACGGTGCTGGATATATCCAAGCAGGGGGGAAAGGTTGTCTGGATGCTGAATGTGCGCCCCCGCGGGGACCCGGCTGTCGATATGGAACAGGCGCGTCAGAAAGCGGTAAGATTTTTAAGCGACCGCGGCTTCGGGGAAATGCAGTCCACTTATCATGTGCGCCGTGGCAATACCGTTACGTTTAATTTTGCCGCAGTGCAGAACGGGGTTACCATATACTCGGACCTTGTGAAGGCGACTGTTGCGCTGGATAACGGAGAGGTGATCGGCGCCGAAACCTCCGGCTACCTGATGTTCCACCGGCGGCGCGACTTGCCTAAAGCCTCGGTGTCAATGGAGCGGGCCCGGTCTGCAATCAACCCCCGCATGGAAGTTACCGGCGGAAAGTTGACTTTGATACCGGTCCGGCCGGATGACGAAAAACTGGCCTACGAATTTCAGGGCAAACTGGGCGGGGAAAATTACCTCATCTATGTCAACGCCGAAAACGGCAGAGAGGAAAACATACTCAAACTTATCGACACCGCCGGCGGCACTTTGACCATGTAACCGGGGGCAGAAAGCCGCAAGACGCGGAAGACCTGCAGGGCATGTTAACATCCGGGATATGTGATATAATCGGGTTATGATTACCCACACCCATTATGTAAGCATCATCGTTACCATGTCTGCAGTCAGCCTTTTCGGCCTGTACTCGGTGCGGTTTGTGCGAACCGCAACGGATTTTTCCGTGGGCGGGAGAAAAATGGGAGCCCTGCTGGTGGGGGGCTCCCTGATCGGAGCTTTTGTCGGAGGAACCTCCACTGTGGGAACCGCCCAACTCGCCTACCAGTACGGGATAAGCGCCGTTTGGTTTACGCTGGGCGGGGGGCTTGCCTGTTTCATCATGGCCGTTTTTTTCGTGCAGCCGCTGCGGGTGCGGGAAGTGGACACGGTTCCCCAGTTTCTGGCGCTTACTTACGGTGATTCCGTCCGCCCGTGGGTGGCAATTTATACTTCAGTGGGCATGTTTGTCCAGATAGCCGCCCAAAGTCTTGCCGCGGTCCCTATCCTGAAAAGCCTCTTTCCCCTTTCGGGTCAGCTTGCGGCAGCAGTCTTCACTCTGGTAATGATTACGTATGTGTTGTCGGGGGGGTTCTGGGGAGCGGGTCTGGTCGGCGTTCTGAAGACGGTCCTGATTTATGCGACCCTGTTTGTCGGTGGTTTCCTCAGTTTCAAATTGCTTGGCGGCTGGCAGGGGGCCGGGGAGTCCTTTCCCGCGGCGCCATGGCTTTCGATGTTTCCAGGCGGGCTTTACAAAGAGCTTGCTTCCGGGTTTTCGGTGATACTCGGTTTTATTTCAACACAGACATATCTGCAGCCCGTTTTCGCCTGCAAGGACGTCCGTTCTGCGCGGAAGGGGCTGTTCCTGGCGGGCGCGGTTATTCCGCTGGCCGGTATCGCCTCGGCCCTGATCGGCATGTACATGAGGTCCGCGTATCCGGGGCTGGAACCGGGAAGCGCGATGCCGTTGTTCTTCATCAACCACCTCAATCCCTGGCTGGGAGGGGTGGCGCTGGCCACCCTGCTTATTTCCCTGATCCTTTCCGGGGCTTCCCTGTGCCTTGGTGTGGGAATCATTATCGCCCAGGACATTTTCATCAAGTTCAAACCCGCCGGCGGGGGCGAGAAAATGCTTTTGTGGTCCCGCCTGATGGTTTTTTTTGTGGGAATCTCAAGCCTTGTATTCGTTCTTTTCAACATGAACACCCTTATTCTCAAATGGGCTTTTCTTTCCATGACCCTGCGAGGCGTAACGGTCTTCGTGCCGCTGGCCGGAGCCGTTCTCTTCGCGAGAAGGATAAGTCCGGCGGCAGGTTTTTGGGCGATTGCGGCCGCCCCGCTCGCAGCCCTTCTCTGGGCTTTTTTGCTGCCGCGGGCCATCGACCCGCTGTACGTCGGGATATTCCTTTCCCTGGCCGTCCTGGCGGCCGGGACCGTACTGGCTGAAACGGGAGGAAGGCGGAAAAAGCGCGGTGGGACTATCGGGCAGAAGAGCGACTAAATATTGCCTGTTGACACCCTGGTAATGACCGTGCTATAATAGCTTCGATTTTATCTGATAAAGGCAATGACGGGGGAGAAGGGTGTTCTCAATCCGCAGCGAGCCGGGGTCTGGTGCAAGCCCGGCGGAGGAAAGCGCCCGGGCCGCCCCGAAGCCGCAGGCAGAAATCTGATAAGCAGGCGGGACGCACGGACCGGGATGAGCGGAATTGTGCCAGCGCGGGCAGCGCCCCGGGTGCCCTGACGTGGAGAGTAGGCCGAAGCCGGATTGCCTCCGTTAAAAGGCTCGAGTGGATCGCAGGGCAAGTTTGCCTGCCGGTCAATTAGGGTGGTACCGCGAGATTGTACTCCCGCCCCTTGCTGGGGCGGGAGTTTTTAGTATCCGGACATGAGAGGGGGATGTTATTTGAGGGAGATTCTGGAGCTTCTCGAAAACGATGCCCGGCTTACCCCGAAGCAGATAGCGGTTATGCTGGACATGGAGGAAAGCGAGGTGGCCCGGATTATTAAAGAACTGGAAGAGAAAAAGGTTATTTTGGGCTACCATACCTTTATAAACTGGGATAAAGCGGGCGAGGAGAAGGTTTCCGCATTGATTGAAGTCAGAATCAGCCCGCAGCGCGAAGTGGGCTTTGACGCCGTGGCGGAACGGATTTACCGTTTTCCGGAGGTGAAAACGGTACGCCTCATGTCCGGCGCGTATGATCTAGTGGTGATGATAGAGGGGCGCACCCTCAAAGAAGTGGCGAACTTTGTTTCCCAAAAACTGGCAACAATTGAACACGTGCTGAGCACCTCCACCCATTTTGTTTTAAAGAATTACAAGCTTCAGGGGACGATTATCGAAGACGGAGAAGAAGACAGAAGGCTGGTGATTACCCCGTGACGACTCCGGCAAACTGGCAAAAGTACATCAATCCGGTTGTTTTGGGCATTCCCCCGTCCGGCATCAGGCGCTTTTTTGACCTGGCCAGCGAGATGAAGGGCGTGATTTCCCTGGGTGTGGGCGAGCCCGACTGCGTAACGCCCTGGCACATCCGGGAGTCCTGCATGTATTCCCTCGAGAAGGGATACACCATGTACACTTCCAACCACGGCCTGCTGGAACTCCGGGTGGAGGTTGCCCGGGACCTGGCGGAAACTTACGGGGTAAACTACAACCCGAACAATGAAATCTTAATAACCGTGGGGACAAGTGAAGCCCTTGACCTGGCTTTGCGTACCATTCTGCGCCCGGGCGACGAAGTCCTGATCCCCGATCCCTCCTACGTGTCTTATGCGCCCTGCGCCGTCTTGGCGGGCGCGGAACCGGTTTACCTGAAGACATCGGTGGAAAACGGCTTCCAGGTAACCGCCGGGATGGTGGAGAAAGCAGTCACGCCCAAAACCAAAGCACTGGTGCTGTGTTACCCGAACAATCCGACCGGCGCCACCATCGACCGGGAGAATCTTTTGGAAATCGCCGAGGTTGTCAAATTCCACGACCTGATTGTGGTTTCGGATGAAATTTACGACAGGCTGACCTACGTGGGCGAACATACCTGTGTTTCTTCCCTGCCCGGCATGCGGGACCGTACCATCCTGCTCAACGGTTTTTCCAAAGCTTATGCGATGACCGGCTGGCGTGTCGGATACGCTGCCGGAAACAGCGATTTTATAGCCGCCATGAAAAAGATACACCAGTACACCATACTGTGCGCGCCCATCACCGCTCAGGTTGCGGCGGTGGAAGCGCTGAAAAACGGCAAGCCGGGAATGAAGAAAATGGTCGAGCAATACAACCGCCGCCGCCGCCTGGTACTTCAGGCGTTCAGTGAAATGGGCCTGCCCTGTTTCGAGCCTCGCGGAGCTTTTTACGCTTTCCCCGAGATCAGCGCGACGGGTCTTTCTTCCGAAGATTTCGCCCAGCAACTCTTAAGGGAAGAGAAAGTAGCGGTCGTTCCCGGCAGCGCTTTCGGCGGGCAGGGAGAGGGTTATATCCGCTGCTCGTATGCCGCTTCCACCGATGATCTTACCGAAGCGTTCAAGCGGATGAGCGGTTTCTTGAAGGGCAGGCTGAGCCGGAGAAAGGTTTTAACCGTTCCCTTCGGAAAAACAGAACAAAAAAATGAAGGAATCCGTCAGGTTTTATAGAAGCTGAAACCGGGGGGTGAGTATATTTGAAAGAACTTCTTTCCGGTAATGAAGCCATTGCCAGAGGCGCTTATGAGCACGGAGTCGCGGTAGCCGCCGCTTATCCCGGTACTCCCAGCACTGAAATCCTGGAGAATTTCGCCCGCTACCCGGGCGTTTACGCTGAGTGGGCTCCCAATGAAAAGGTCGCCCTGGAAGTGGGCATTGGGGCTTCGCTTGCCGGAGCCCGCGTCCTTGTGGCCATGAAGAACGTCGGGGTCAACGTCGCCGCCGATCCGCTGGTTACCCTGGCCTATACCGGCGTCAACGGGGGGGTTGTGCTGGTATCTGCGGACGATCCCGGCATACACAGCTCGCAAAACGAGCAGGACAACCGGCGGTACGCCTTTTTTGCGAAGATTCCCCTGCTGGAGCCCGGCGACAGCCAGGAAGCGAAGGAAATGGTCGGGATTGCGCTGGAAATCAGCGAACTGTACGACACTCCGGTGATGCTGAGGATCACCACCAGGGTTGCGCATTCTCTGAGCTTTGTAGAGGTGGGGGACCCGCAGCCCGGGGAGGTGAAGAAGTACGCCAAGAACGCCGGAAAATATGTCATGCTGCCCGTATTTGCCCGGATGCGTCGGGTCGCTGTGGAGAAACGCCTGGCCGCCCTTAAGGAATACTCCGGGAAGAGTCCGCTGAACCGGATCGAATGGCGGGAAAAGTCGGTCGGCGTGATAACCAGCGGAATCAGCTACCAGTACGTGCGCGAGGCGGTTCCCGATGCCTCGGTGCTGAAGCTGGGAATGACCAACCCTCTGCCGGAGGAACTGATCAGGCAGTTTGCCGGGGCGGTGGAGAGACTGATAGTTGTGGAGGAGCTTGAGCCCTTCATTGAAGAGCAGGTCCGGTCTATGGGGCTGAATGTTTCCGGCAAGGAGATCGTGCCTTATACGGGTGAACTTAATACCGGCATACTGATCGCCGGCTTCGCCGAAAAAGGAATAGTGAAAAAAGAACTGCCTGCCGCGGCCGTGCCTGTTGCGGCTGAAGCGCCGGCCGTTCCCAACAGGCCGCCGGTAATGTGCCCCGGCTGTCCGCACAGGGGCGTCTTCTACGCCCTTCGCCGTCTCGGACTGACGGTCACCGGCGACATCGGTTGTTATACCCTGGGGGCGCTGCCCCCTTTGGAAGCAATGGACAGTTGCATTTGCATGGGCGCCAGCATCGGGATCGCTCACGGAGCGGCCAAGGCCGATCCGGAACTGGGCAGGCGCACCGTTGCCGTAATCGGCGACTCCACTTTCCTGCACTCGGGCATGACCGGACTTTTGAATATGGTTTACAACAAGGGAAGCGGAACTGTAATCATTCTCGACAACGGGACGACTGCGATGACCGGGCATCAGCACCACCCCGGCACCGGGAAAACGCTGATGGGCGAACAGGCGCCCGCGGTTGATTTTGAGTTGTTGACCAGAGCGCTGGGCGTCAGGCGGGTGAAGGTGGTTGATCCGTTGAACCTCGCGGAGACGGAGGAGGCAGTGCTGGCGGAGATAGCGGCCGCCGAGCCTTCGGTAATTATATCCCGCAGGCCTTGTGTGCTTCTCGGCGGGGCCGCCGCCCCGGTGGTTCTGGTGCGGGCGGACAGGTGCACGGGCTGCAGGATTTGCGTTCGCCTGGGCTGCCCGGCCATCTCGGTCAGGGACAAGACTGCGTCGGTGGATCCGATTACCTGCACGGGCTGTGGACTCTGCGTCCAGGTTTGCAGGAAAGGGGCGCTGGCAAAGGAGGGAGAGCCCGATGATTGAACCGGTGGATGTGCTGATGGCCGGAGTCGGCGGCCAGGGCACCATTCTAGCCAGCAGATTGCTGGCCCTGGCGGCAAGGGAATCGGGATATGACGTAAAAGTTTCTGAAATTCACGGAATGGCCCAACGCGGCGGAAGTGTGGTTACCCAGGTGCGCCTGGGGGAAAAGGTTTATGCCCCTCTTATTCCGGAGGGGAAAGCCGACGTCCTCCTGGCCTTTGAGAAGCTGGAAGCCTTGCGCCTGCTTCGTTTTCTCAAGCCCGGCGGGATAGTAATCGTAAATGATCAGGTAATATATCCCGTTCCCGTGCTGGTAGGGGCGGCGGAGTACCCGGCCGACATTGTCGGGTATATCAGGTCTGTAACACCGAATGCCGTTGTGGTTGAGGCTCTGGATATAGCAACCCGGTGCGGCAGTCCCAGGGCTGCCAATGTGGTGCTTCTGGGGACGCTTGCCCGCAGCCTGCCCATAGCCAGGGAGGTTTGGGAGATTGCCCTGGCCTGGCGGATACCGAGCAAGTTGCTGGCAATAAACAAAGCCGCCTTTGCAGCCGGATATGAGTATAAGTAAAGAATAGCAGGGTTTTTGCCCTGCTCTTTACATAACTCGGCCAAAAGGTTTAAAAGTGGC
>DAOOVD010000080.1:0-7553 GCA_035369845.1 Bacillota bacterium
GGCTGTCGCTTCAATACGAGGCGGAGCTTTCTTATCTGCGGGGCGATTTTGCGCGGACGATGCGCTGCTATCAAAGGACTGACGGAGACGACGCGGCGCGGCTTCGCGCCTGCCCGGTAACGATTGCGGCGGCCATCAGCCTGGGGGATTACCGCGCATACACCGAGATCGACACTTATCTTAAAAAATGCGCGGAAGCCCACAAGGGCAGCGGTGCGGCAGCTTTTGCGGAGCAGGCCCTTGCCACCGCCGCCGTGAGCATCATTGCGCCGAACATGGCCCCGGACTGGCTGAAGGAAGGAGATTTCAGCGCCCTCGCTCCGCAGGCGAAGCCGAATGCCCTCTATCTGCGTGCGAAGTATTTTCGCTGTTTAAATAAGTATGACGCCATGCTGGCCGTGGCGCAGACCGCCCTGACCCTGTCCGCGCAGCCGCAGGGATTCACGACAACCGATATTTATCTGCGGGTGACCTGCGCCGTCGCCTGCTATTGTCTCGGACGCGACGACGAGGCCCGGCGCTGGCTGCTGGAAGCCATGCGTATTTGTCTGCCCCACGGCTTTATCACGCCCTTCGCGGAGGTCGTTGCCGCGCTGGGAGGCCTGACGGAGCAGTGTCTGGAACTGGAGTTTCCCGCCTGCCGCGACGCGGTTCTCGGGCAATGGGAGCGCACCTGGAAAAACTGGATCGCTTTTCACAACCAATTTACGAAGGATAACATCACGCTCATGCTGACCCTGCGGGAATATCACCTGGCCCAGCTTGTGGCGCAGCGCGTCCCTTACGCCGAGATTGCCAGGCGGCACTGCATTTCCGTGGGCAGGCTCAAGAACATCATGCTGGAGATTTACGAAAAGCTATATATATCCGGCCGGGAGGAGCTTGCAAAATACATTATGTGAGAAAAAACGTGACTTTTTGAGGGTGAAAAGTCACTACCGGGAACATGGACTTGCCCCTATGATAGTAGAGAAAAGCTATCATAGGGGTTTTTTTATATCCCGCTGCGGAAAGAAGCGTGAACGGATGCGCCCCAGGCAAAAGGAACCATATAAAGTCTACCGGGCGGGAGGCCGGGAGTTTCCCGTTTACCTTGAGTACGACGAGCAGCTTGACGAGAGCTACCCGGCCTATCCTGACTTTGAGGAACGCCCGGAGTATACCGGCGAAGGCCGCCCCTTCGCCACGGCGGAGCAGGAGAGCTGCTCCAATTGCAAACCCCGCGTCCCGGGGGAGCCGCCCCCCGGCGACTGCGGCGGCTGCGGCTGGTTTTACCGGGAGCGGACGCACTGCGACCCCATCGGCGTCTGCATGTGCGACGCGCGGCGGCGCGAACCTGAATCAGGCGAGGAGGAGAGAAAATGATACGAAGACAAAGAATGGTTGTTTCATCATAGTCCAACAAAGGAGGTCATGAGAATATGAAGGCGGCGCAAAAACGGGTCTTTAGCCTGCTGCTGTGCGTTATGCTTGCAATCACCATGCTGCCGTTGGATGTGCTGGCGGGCAGCGGTCCGGCCGCACCCGCACAGCTTTCCGCCGCGACTGCAGGCGACACTGCCGGCAGTCCGGCCGGGCAGTCTTCCACCAATGCAAACGGCGGCACAATTAAGTTTGATAACCCGTTTGGAGACGTGAAGCCCGGCGACTGGTTCTTTGATGATGTGGGCTTTGTTTACGCCAGCGGCCTGATGACCGGCACCGGAACGGAATCACCGCTGTTCAGTCCCGATATGCCCATGTCCCGGGCCATGCTGGTCACGGTCCTGTACCGTCTGGCGGGAAGCCCGGATGCCTCCGGTCTGCCCAACGCTTTTACCGATGTGCCGGAAGGCTCGTGGTACGGCAGCGCGGTGGCGTGGGCGGCGGCGAACGGGATAACCGGCGGCGTGGGCGGCAACCGTTTCGCGCCGGACGATAACGTCACACGCGAACAGGCGGCGGCGATTCTTCTGAGATATGCGCGGCTGATCGGAAAGGGACCCGCCGGCGCAGCAACAGGCGGCTCTGATTTTGCCGACAAGGACAAAATCTCGGATTGGGCTTTGGAAGGCGCTATGTGGTGCGGCATGACCGGCGTCATCACAGGCAAGCCGGTGGATAACGGCATGCTTTTTGACCCGCAGGGAAACGCCACACGCGCGGAGCTTGCGGCGATGCTGCACAGGTTTTCGGATAATGTGGTCAACAGCCCTGCCGATAAACAGCCTGCCATGCCTGCCGCCGGCTCTTCCTCCGGTTCCGGCTCAAGCTCGGGCTCGGGTGATTCCCTGACAGTCTCCTTTGAAACCAACGGCGGCACCGCAATAGCTCCCGTTTCTGTGCCCCGGGGAGGCAAGCTTCCGGATGTGTCAATCCCCCTCAAGGACGACTGCACCTTCACGGGCTGGTATACCGACAGCGGCCTGACCCAACCCTTCTATTCCGACGCTCCCGTCACGGAGAGCATGACTCTTTACGCGTCTTATGCCGACAGGGACTATAACTATAAGGAATACGTCGATTCGGTCAAGTTTCTGCCGGACTGCGAAGATGATATAACATTCGAAATTTTGTCTCCGGAGCCCATCGACGACGGCAATCTGGACAAGTACATAACAATTAAAAATAAAGTTTACGGAGATGAAATCCCTGACGTTACCGTAACGAGCCGGGGCGGAAACGTTTATGCCGTTTCGCCCAGGGCGCCCTACACCTACACTCCCGGCGACACCTACGAGCTTTCCCTGAAAGACGAAAGCTTAAGCTTCAACAATGAAAAACAAGAAGTCCGCACCATGGCCTTCAGCATTAAAAAGCCCGAAACCTATGATGTTCAATTCAAGGATGGCATCGTATATCTTTTCTGGAGTCAGGTAAATGTAATCGACAGCGGTGTGTACAGTCTGCCGAAAGTTTTAGCCGACGACAAAGGGATCGCGGTCGGAACAACTATATGCTTAACTGACGAGCTTGATTCAAACGGCCAGGGAATTCTCAACGAAAACTCCAAGATCCGCAATGTGCTGAGCATTGTAAACACAGATTCAACAGACCCGCGGCGCGTCATGCTGTTTACCGAAGCCAGCAGCGTGGACGACGTTTATAAGCAGCTTGACATTTATTTGAAACAAAGCGTAGATCCGGAGAAGATAGCCAGCTCCATTGATTTAAAGAAGCTTGAGCGGGACGTGAAAAACAGCGAGGGCACGCTGAAATTCACCAGGCTTCTGGCGCTTGCGCTCAATGACAGCCGGACGTTGGCAGATATGCTTTCGTCGGCGGACGTGACCAGTTCGGCGGCGACGCTCATGTCCGGTTCCTCCTCGCCATTTGCCGAGCCCGCGGAAAACAATGATAAGCTTTCCATTACCGCCAATGCCCTGGTTTCCGGATTAACCGTCACCGCGTCAATCGGCACGGCCAGAAACACCAATTTCCCCGGCGCGGCCGGCAACAATTGGGTCGTGCTGACCATAAAATTCAACTACAATGCGACAATCAAGAAAGTCGATGTGCAGGCCGACTTTACCTTCAAGGAGTTCATTACTCTTTCGACGGGAGCGAAGACCGGCCTGAATCTCACACAGGGGATCTATTTTAACGCCTGGATCGACGCTTACTCGCAGACGGATGTGGAATTCAACGTCCTTGTCAAGACAGTGGACGTAGACGAGTACTTAGATATCACCGCTGAAATCCAGAACCTGATCGACGGCTTTACGAAGGACAATTCCGATGTCCCCGAAATCATCAGGGAAGTTTTGGGCTCGAAAGGCGACTACATAAACCTGGTGGAGGTCAATCTTTTCGAGCAGTCGCAGGATGTCAAGATGCCAATTCCCGTCTTGCAGATAAAGGAGAAGGGAGACTTTGTCGTCCGGCTGAATCTGGCGGTGGGGCTGTCGGCCCAAAGCACCATCATGTCCGCCAGCCGCATAGGAATCAGGGGCGGCACGAGCCAGGACCTGGAAACGTACAGGTACGGGCTGGAAGGCGACGGCAGGCAAATCCTCGACCTGTACTGCGCGGGCTATCTGGGAGTCAAGGCCGGTGTGAGGCTTACCGTAAGCGTCAATTTCTACGGCCTTGAATCCCTGGGCAGAGTCGGCTTCACGGGAGAAGCGGGCGCCTATATGGACCTGTACGGCTTTTTGCAGCTGCATCTGCTCAAAGCCGGAGCCGCCCCCGACATCAACATGAACGGCGGCGTTTACATGGAAGTCGGCATTTATCTAGAGCTGAAGATCTTTGCCGAGTCGGAGTCACTCAAAGCAAAGGCGGAGCTTTCCGTACTGGATAAGAAATTTCCTTTCTATACTCTGGGCAACCGGTATGTGCTGTACAGATTCAAGAACGCCGGCAAGTCCGTGATCATCAACCAGAACGACTACTATATCAGCAACAGCGGCCTGCTGGACTGCGAAATGCTCGACCTCACCACCGGTCAATTGGTCGATGGCGACTATTCCAAGCTTAGTAAATTCTATTTCAAAATATCCAACCCGTGGATGATCGATTGGCTTGATGAGAATCATATTCAGGTTCAGCCACAGTATTTTGGGATAACATATTACGGCGTCCGTGTTCCGAAAGGCACCAAGCGGCTGGACGCCACGGCGCAGGTTTATTACGGCGGCGACAACCTCTGCTTCAGCAGCCGGGAAAAGGGCTACACCTATAATGAGATCAAGCTCATATGGATCGATCCCGGCATCGACCCCAAAACGGTCAACCTGGACACTGTGACGGCAACCTATGTGGTCAATATGAACGGGAAGAAGGTTGGGGAGACGGAAAAGCTCGTGCTTGCGGGTACTGTCCCGGGCGCCATCGACCTGTCTGCTTGGTCCAACCCCATAGAAGGCCTGCTCGGATATCAGGAAGCTGAAGTGACCGGTTATGTAGGCGACTGGAATGAAGCCATCTGGAAGGATGCCGCCTATGTGGTGAATATGGCGAAGAAGCAGGTGCTGATTTCCTATATATACCTCCACGACGGACAGTGGCACTATGAGGTATATGCCGCCGAAAACGGCGATACGCCGCCTGTCCCCTTAAACTATCAGTCGCCGGGCCCGGGACGCACGTTTAAGGACTGGATGAGAACGAATTACAATCACATTAATGACAGCTACCCGGCAACGAGCAACAAGCCGCTGACAAACTTGGATATCTATAGTGCGTGGGCATGTGGCCTGACCTTTACAGGTTACGACAAAACGCAGCCGGTCTATACATTTACCGGCACGCTGGATGAGTGCAACGAAAAATTTAATGAAAATCAGAAAACAAGGCCCGTCATGTTCCACAATGTGGCAGAGTATGACACATTGCAGATACCCATCCATTTCCGGTATCCTGTAATGCATTACAGTGCATACGGGCAAAATTTCGATATCGTGCATCAAGAGGATATATTCTATTTCACGTATGGTCAGACGCCTCTGCCCCCGCGCCAGAAGAGCTATCCAGGTTGTACTGTTTTAGGATGGAGCAACAAATACACCGATTTGGCGGAGTACGATTACGACAAGCTGCCTCCGGCTACGGCGGAAAAAATTTACAATCTTGTTGTCGAATTCAAACAGCGCCGGATCATATTCAAAACAGATATGGGCACCTTTGCCGACGGCAGCACCACGGCCGACTCCGGCATGATTCCCTATCCGGATTATCTGAAGTTCGCGGAGGACTTCCAGAATACCAACAACGCCCTTACGATCCTGCCGGTGCAAAAGGACGGCGCGCTCTACAAATTCCATCACTGGAACGTGGATTACTCTCAGGACAAACAGGGCATCCAGACCTGGAACGCCGTGTGGGCCGCCGCTTCCGGCCAGGAGTTCACCGCCGCCTTCAACGCCGGAGAGGGAGCCGCGTTCTCCGACGGAAGCACAAGCTTTTCCCTCCGGCTTACCTATGGTTCCACCGTGAATTTGGCCTCGTTGGATCCTGTTAAGGCCGCGGATAACCAGTACACCTATACGCTGACAGGCTGGAAGGATCAGGACGGAAATACTTACGGCCTGACCGATACCGTCACCGTTCAAAAGGATATGACCTATACGGCGGTTTACACGCCAGCCGAGAGAATGTATACCGTGACGGTCAGCGCCGGAAGCGGAGAATTCCCTGACGGTGAAAAAACGAAAACCTTTACCGGCAAATACGGAGAAAATACGAATATTTCGGGAAGCATAAGCGACCCCGCGCCTCCCAGGGGCAATTCCGAATACCATTATGAGTTCGACGGCTGGTCGGAAGCTCTCCCGGAGACATTCACACAGGATATGACCATTACCGCGAAGTACAGACAAGTCGAAAACGAGTACACCATCACCTTTGACGCCGGCAGCGGTTCCTTTGAGGGCGGCTCGGCTACCATAACACAGACCTATCATTACGGCGATGTGATCGTTCCTCCCGATGATCCGACCAAAGCGGAGAACGAATACTTCCGGTACGAGTTCACAGGCTGGTCCCCGACGCTGAATACGGGAGACACCGTTACCGGCAACCGCACATATACGGCAAACTACCGTTCCGTTCCAAAAGGTGCGACGCTGCCGGAGAGCGGAATTACCGTAACAAACGGCGAAGTGACCGAGGATATCAGCGTGGGCAGCATCTCCGGCTATACCTACGAAATGGTCGAAACGTTTGACGGAGCCACTGTTCCCGTCCTTACGATTACGGGAGACGGGCTGACCTTCAGCGGAACAGGCAGCGACGTATACGTGAACATTGACGGCGCGACAAACTCCGTTACCTTCGATAATCTGAACATCTCGGTCAGCAAAAATTATTTTGACAGCATAAATGTTGGGGAAAGCGGCAGCCCGTTGACCGTCAACATTGAGGGGAACTGCGCTTTCGAAATTACATTGTCGTCAGATGAAGCTCAGAATGTCATGCGCATTGAGCGTCCCACCCGATTTGCCGGTACGGACAAAACCGAAGACTCGCTGCGTATCGTCACTTCAGGAGGTAAGGCGATTTACGCCTCGAACAGTCTGACATTTGATACCCTGGATTTGGCAATAGACGCGGCAGGAGGAGAAGGCATCGATATGGGCTCAATATACGCGCTGAGCGCGGATGTGGGCGAAGGAGAGCAGTCCGTGTGCCGCTTTGTGTATTCCGACGTTGCCATTGCCTCAGACGGCGGCGGATTCATGTTGGGGTCGATTGGCATAGAAATCCAAAACAGCGTTTTGGGCATGAATTGTGACGGCCCGGCAGGAATTCTTGGCGGATTTGCGGTCGATGCTTCCAATGTGACCATCGCAGCCGGGCAAGGGCTTTGGATTGACGGAGACGCCGCATTCTCCGGAGCTTCGCAAATCAAGCTGACGGCAGAGGACGGTGCGGCCATAAGCGCCGCAAGCGGTATAACCGTGCCGGATGACTACGATTTGGGCGGCGCGTCAATCCGACTTTTGACAGACAGCTCAACAGGCGACTATTATACCTTTGCCATTGAAACTGAAGGCGTCTGGATTCCGGCGGCAAATGTGGAGATACACTCTCCTTGAGGCGCCGCATAACCTGCTTGGGAAAACAGAGTTAAA
>DAOOVD010000081.1:0-6848 GCA_035369845.1 Bacillota bacterium
TTCAGTAGACTTCCGGCAAACTCTTCGGTATGCTTGGGATTGCGGAGCAATCCGCGGTCCCAACATTCCGTATCGGTTTGCCAAACGAAAAGGAGGTATTTACGAAACAGGCAAACCAAAAATACACTATTTTATATGCCAGGCTCAGCCAGGAGGACGACCGGGAAGGAGAATCAAACAGCATTCAGAATCAAAGGCTGATGCTGGAGAAGTACGCCGTCAATAACGGCTTTGAAAACATTCTCTTCCTTTCTGACGATGGCTGCAGCGGCACAAATTTCAACCGCCCTGCCTGGAAAGAGCTGATGAAGATGGTGGAAAACGACGAAGTGGCGACGATTATCGTCAAGGACATGTCCCGTCTCGGCAGAGATTATTTGCTGGTCGGGCAGTACACCGAGATGATATTCCCCAGTTACGGAGTCCGCTTCATCGCCGTCAACAACAATGTGGACAGCCTCTATGGCGACAATGATTTCACCCCGTTCGTGAACCTGTTTAACGATTTCTACGCCAAAGACGCCAGCCGGAAAATCCGTGCGGTCGTTAAATCAAAAGCGGAGCGGGGCGAACGTGTGGCGACCAGAGCGCCCTATGGCTACAAGAAGGATGAGAACAATCCCAAAAGCAAGATTGTTCCCGATGAGGACGCTGCACCGATTGTCCGGAGGATATTCAACCTCTGTGTCGGAGGTAAAGGCCCTACTCAGATTGCAAAACAGCTTAACAAAGGGCAGGTATTCTCTCCTGGTTATTATTACTACAGCAAGACCGGCGTCCTTCTGACCAATGTAGATGTAACAAGACCATACGCATGGAACAACACCATGGTAGCCAGAATTTTGGAGGATGAGGTTTATATCGGTCACACAATCAGCCTGCAGTATACAACGGTGTCCTATAAAAACAAGAAGCGGATTAATCGTCCCAAGTCAGAGCGTCTGAGGCTTGAAAACACGCATGAACCGTTAATTACAAAGGAAACATGGGATATCGTGCAGGATATCCGCAAGCGCAAAAGGCGCAGGGCAAACATGGCTGAGCAGGATATGTTCTTAGGGCTGGTTCGCTGCATCGACTGCGGAGAAAAGATGATTCTCCATCGGGCGCACACCATGGCTGCCGTGAAAAACAACTTCATGTGCTCCACCTACAGAAAACGCGGCAAGGAAAAGTGCAGCGCCATTATCTTCGGGAAGTCCACCTGGCGGCGATCGTGCTGGATGATTTACTGAGGGTAACCCACTTTGCAAGACAGCAGGAGGCGTTATTCATCCAGTACATCAATCGAAAAAATAATGCCGAAACCCGACGCGAGATTGAAAGGCTTCAAAGAGAACTGGAATTAATGCGACGGAGGGACACGGAACTCAGCACCTTGTTCAAACGGCTATATGAGGACAATGTGCTTGGAAGAGTGACAAATGAGCAGTTCAGGATGCTGTCTTGTGACTACAACGCAGAGCAAAAAAGCCTGAAGGAGCGAATCCCTCAAACTGCGGAACGTATTGAAGAACTGCAAGCCTCCATCTCCAATGTCACTCGATTTATTGATAAGGCGAAACGGTACACCGAGATAAATGAGCTAAGCGGTGAGCTGCTTAACGTATTTATCGAGAAAATCGAGGTCGGTGAGCGGGCAGAGCGGTACTCCAGAACGGCGGAGCAGGAAATCATTATTCACTACCGTGACATCGGCGTCGTCGGCGCATTCGCTGAAGAAGCCGAGAAAATAGCCGTGCAGCGGCAAAGGCAGACAGCCTGATCTGCTGTCTGCCTCACCCAAAACCCACGGTTCATAAAATGTCCCTGTGGGAATGCGCCTAAGCCGCCGCGGGTTTTCTTTTTAGCCCCCGCTTTCGCAGCCTCGCTTGCGCAGAGTGCTGCTGCCCCCAATTTGGCAACGGGTTTATTGTCTGGTTGTATAAATAATCGTACCGCTTTCGTCAGCCGCAAAAACGACGGTCCCGCTTTTATCGGTCCTGAGTGTAGTTATGCCGGCTTTATCAAGTTTCTCAATTGTTTCCCGATGCGGGTGGTTATAATCGTTATTTTTGGCGGCTGAAATGACGGCATACTTTGGGCTTACCGCTCCAAGAAATGCAACTGAGGTGGAAGATTGACTTCCGTGGTGGCCGACCTTCAGAACATCAGCCTTTGGGGTTTCGACATTGCTGACCAGCATTTCGAATTCAGATTGCTCTTCAGCGTCGCCGGTAAGGAGGAAAGCGGTATCTCCCCATTCAATTTTTATAACAGCCGAATAGTTGTTCAAGCTTTCATAGCTGTCTTTACAAGGAGCAAGAAAAAAAGCCGACAAATTCCCTTCTTCAAGTATGACAACCCCGGCTTTTGCCTTTGTTATCTGCAACCCCTCGCTTTTTATTGCGGCAAGAAGATCACGGAAAATTTGAGTGTTGGTGGTGACTCCGGGCATGAAGACCTCACCGGCCGGAAAGGATTTTATTACAGCCGGCATGGAGCCGATGTGATCCGCGTGGGGGTGGGTGGCTACGAGATAATTAACGGTGCTTACCCCGTTATTTCTTAAATAGTTGATGATCCTGTTGGCAGCCTCCGGAGGCCCGGCGTCAACAAGCATATTTTTACTGTTTGGAAATTGAACCAGGATCGAGTCGCCCTGGCCGACGTCCAGGAAGTGTACTCTAAGGGTGTCGGTTTTTTGAAATAATTCGGCTGTGTAAGGGGGTTCCGCTTGCACAGATGGTTGAACATTTTCGGGCGTTCGTGTGGAAACACAGCCCGTGAAAACAGTAAAAACAAGAGCAAAGGCTAAAAACAAAAAAAATGTTTTGTCCGGTTTTATACGCTTCATATCAATCTTCTCTCCTTGACACCGCAATTTTTTGGAAATGCATCTATATCATCTATTATATATTATTTATTATTGAGGTTGTTGACAAAGCACCTTGAGGTTGGAATGCCGCTCCGGTTATTTTTTTGCCCTGCGCTCTTTTGGGCAGCGGCTGTCACCGCTCACTCAAGGTGTTCAGCACCTGCGGTATCAGCCGCTTGCTGCGGCGCCGTGCGATGAAAGATCGTTGTTTTGTCGTAAAAATACTGGTATAATGTTAAAGATTTTTGATGATGCTTGCATCCCGAAAGGAGTATGGACGTGCTTACCGCCGATAAGCAGCTGGAGGTCATTAAAAGGGGAACTCTTGAGATAATCCCGGAAAATGAACTTTTAGAAAAACTCGGCCGCTCTGTCGCAACCGGCAAACCCCTTACCGTAAAACTGGGACTGGATCCGACGGCGCCGGATATTCACCTGGGCCATACCGTGGTTTTGCAAAAATTGAGGCAGTTTCAGGAACTCGGACACCAGGTCGTGATCATCCTCGGTGATTTTACTGCGCGCATCGGCGACCCCACCGGCAAGTCGGAAACAAGGAAACAGCTTTCTGAAGAGCAGGTCCTTGCCAACGCCAAGACCTACGAAAAGCAGATTTTTAAAATTCTTGACCGGGAACTGACCAGGGTGGCGTTTAACAGTCAGTGGCTGGCTCCTATGAGTTTTGCCCAGATAATCGAGCTTTCGTCGAAGTATACTGTTGCTCGAATGCTTGAACGGGACGATTTCGCCAAACGTTTCAAGGAATGCCTGCCCATAAGCATCCACGAGTTTTTTTATCCTCTTATGCAGGGTTACGATTCAATTGCGCTTCGAGCCGACGTCGAACTTGGGGGATCGGACCAGAAATTCAACTTGCTGATGGGTAGGACGCTGCAAAAGGAATACGGCCAGGAGCCTCAGGTGGCCTTGCTGATGCCGATTTTGGAAGGGCTTGACGGTGTTAACAAAATGAGCAAAAGCCTGGGGAACTATATCGGCATCGATGAGCCGCCGCGGGAAATGTACGGAAAGACCATGTCGCTTCCCGACGAGATGATAACGAGGTACTTTGAGCTCGTCACCTCGGTACCGCTTGAGGAACTGAAAGAGATTAAAGTAGGCCTGGAAAAGGGGGACCTCCATCCGAGGGATTTAAAAATGAGGCTGGCCAGGCAAATTGTCTCCCAGTATTATGGAGACGATGCGGCTTCTGCGGCGGAAGAGGAATTCAAAAGGATATTTCAGAAAAAAGAACTGCCCGATGAAATTCCGGACCTGCGCCTGTCCGGTGATATGCTTGAAAACGGCGCGGTATGGCTGCCGAAACTCATAGTGCTGGCTAAAATGGCCGGCAGCACCAGCGAGGCCAAACGTTTGATCCAGCAGGGCGGGGTGAAAATCGACGGCAAGAAGGTTGACGACCCCAATTTCAACGTGTGCCCGGATGCGGAAATGATAATTCAGGTCGGAAAGCGCAAATTCACCCGCGTGTTGCCGCCCGGTATTTGATGACGCCCGGCGGTTTTTTTATTTTCCGGCCGGCTATCATTTTACTGCATGAAACATAAATTAATATCGGGATAATATTTTACTTTTTCCACCGGCCTGCCCAATTCGTTTCCGCGCGCATTGGGAAAAGGAGGTGACAGCCCTGTTCCGGAGAAGGAGAAATATCAAGCCGGCATTAGCCCTTGTTGTTTTCTTTGCGTTTCTTGCCGGGTTTCTTTACCTCATCGACAGAACTTTGAGGAGCACCTTCTTCAGTATCGCGGAGGTCAAGGCCGTCCAGGCAGCCACCGAGGCGGCGCAAAGGGCCATCCAAAGAGAAGTGTCCGACGGGAATCTTCAATACCAGGACTTTATCTACATACATAAGGACGCCCAGGGGCATGTCGTTTTAATGCAGGCAAATACCGTTAAAATAAACGGTGTGGCGGCGGACACCGCCCTGGTCATTCAAAAGGCCTTGGAGGGCTTAAGATGGCAAAGTTTCAGCATACCGCTAGGGCAGGCGCTGGGCATTCCCATGTTTGCCAATTACGGACCCAGGATAACGTACCACGTTGTGCCGGTGGGGTCGGTCAGGGTTAATATCATGGATAAATTTGAAACTGCTGGTATCAACCAGACGAAGCACGCCATATACCTGAACTTTGACACCAATGTCCGCATAGTTATTCCCTCAAAGACCGGTGAAGCTTCAGTGGCTTCCCAAATGCCGCTTGCGGAAAGCATAATTGTTGGAAGTGTTCCAAGCACTTTTGTTAGTGTGCCGGGCAGTATTTTCGGAAGCGGTTTGGTGAAATAGGCGGTTTTTTTCTTTTCCGAGTCCCAGGGTGAAAAAAGTGATCATCGTTCACCGGTTCCACATTAAGCCGGCAAAAGAGCAGCAACAGAAGCTATTTCGAACCCTAAGCCTTTGCCGCAAGCTTTATAACGCTGCTCTGGAACATAGGGAGATCTGTTGCCGGCAAACAGGTAAATCGCCTTCTTGTACTTCACAGAAAAATGAGCTACCCTCGCTAAAGAAAGAATTTCCCGAATACAAACAGGTCAACGCTCAGGTCTTGCAGGACTGCCTCCAGAGGCTGGACGACGCGTTCCAGCGGTTTTTCAGCGGCCTGGCCGGGTATCCCCGTTACAAGGACCGCGACCACTACCGCTCTTTCACCTGCCCGCAGGCTGACAAACAGAACCATTTCAAAAAGCCCGGCTGTATTTACCTGCCCAAGATTGGGTATGTGAAGATGAAAGCGCACTTTCAGTTTGACCCGGCAAAGGTAAGCCGGATCAACGTCAGGTACCACAACGGCAAGTGGTACGTCAACCTGACTTCGGAAATCCAAGAAGCCGAAGCCGCAGAGATTGTCGCTAAAGTTGGCATTGACGTTGGTCTTTTAACCTTTGCGGTCCTTTCCGGCGGCACCAAAATCGACAACCCGAAATACTTCCGCAAGTCCGAAAAGAAATTAGCCAGGTTACAGAGACGGCTTTCCCGCAAAAAGAAAGGTTCAAACAACCGAAGGAAAGCTAAAGCCAAAGTTACCAGGCTGCACGATAAAATTGCCAACCAGCGGAGAGATTTCCTGCACAAGGCTTCTTACGGCATAGTGACAAGATGTGACCTGATTGCCGTGGAGGACCTCTCGGTCAAAAATATGATCAAAAATCGCCATCTGAGCAAGGGCATTGCCGATGCCGGCTGGGGTAAATTCGTGGACTACCTGGAATATAAGTGTTTGAAGTACGGCAAGAGATTTGTAAAAGTCCCTCCCGGCGGAACATCCCAAACCTGCATATGTGGCGCACACGTGCCCAAGGACTTAAGCATCCGGGTACATAAGTGCCCTGAATGCGGGCTGGTCGCGGACCGGGATGTAGTCTCGGCGATGGTTATCCTGCAAAGGGCAAGTTAACTTTAAAATTTTCAGCAGGGCTGGAAGCGCCCGAACTTACGCCTGTAGAGATTGCGTAAGACCCACGCGGCTGCGGTCAATGAACCAGGAAGCCCACGCCTCTTAGCGAAGCGTAGGCGGGAGAGGCTTCACGGAATTTTGAGCCGGTTGCATAACGGAATATATGTAGAATATAATAATGATTACATAAGATTATTATTTTCGAGAAATGATTCTGCGGAAGGCACTTACCTTAAATTACCATTTGACTGGGGCATTTTAAAAAGGTAGAATGACAATTGTCGCTGTTAAAGCACAACGGACCGCCGCTGTCCGCAGCAGGCAGAGGAAAGTCGAGATACGTACGTCCCGCTTGACTGGCTTGAGCAGTCCGGGATAACAGAACAACTTATTAAGAGAAGAAATCTGCCGGTGAAAATTGTTTTTAATTGCGGCAAAGGTAGTGTAAAAAAAGAAAAAACGGTTCTTGACTTCAAATTACAATAATGCTAAACTAAAAAAGTGTCATAATAAGGCAAATGCAGGTCTTTGAAAACTGAACAGTGCGATGGATGGAAACAGGGGTCGCAGGTTGA
>DAOOVD010000082.1:0-6760 GCA_035369845.1 Bacillota bacterium
AGCCACAGTTCATGCGGGAAACCCAGGGCGGCTGGCAGAAGCACGAAAAGTTTCCGGAGCTGTCCGAGTTGCTTGGTCAGAACTTCCTGCGCTATGACGGCAAGGGTGAAGTTCCCAGCCAGATTCACAGCTACCTGTCCACGAACTACAAGGAGCTGCGCAACCTGCCCAAGGATGACCCGGACCTGCTCGCCAAGGCCAGGGACCGCTGGTACGTGCCCGACCCGAACAAAGCCGGTGACCTGGAAAAGCTGCGTGAGCGGGCCTTGCTGCGCGAGTTTGAGGAATATCGGGAATCAAAACAAAGGCGGCTCAAGGTGTTCCGCATGGAAGCCGTCCGCGCCGGGTTCAAGAAAGCCTGGCAGGGGCGCGACTACGCCACAATCATTAGCGTGGCCCGCAAGATTCCCGAGAGCGTCCTCCAGGAAGACCCGAAGTTACTGATGTGGTATGACCAGGCGTTGATACGTATAGGGGAGGATTAATTTATGCCAAAAGCCAAGAGAGAAGTGGCTGAACTCAAGAAACGTGCGATCAATTCCTTGGTACTTGGTATTGAGTTGTTCAACAGGCCCTATAACCGGGGACGTTCTGAAAGTGTTCTGATTCTTCTTCATCACGCTTTTGAAATGCTACTAAAGTCGATTATCAAAGATAAAATAGGGACTATACACGCAAAGGGAGAGAAGTACTCCTTCGGCTTCGATAAGTGTTTGGAGGTATTGCACAATGAGATCAAGATAATTTCGAGCGATGAGCGTTCTACTTTATCAATCTTAAATGCCTATCGTGATATTTCTATGCATTATTACCAGGATGTTTCAGAAGACCTTCTTTACCTTCAAGCACAAGCTGCGGTAACGTTATTTGACGACCTGCTAAATCGTGTCTTCAATGAGAGACTTGCTGATTGTATCCCGGAAAGGGTTTTGCCGGTCTCAACGCGCCCACCCAAGGACCTGAAAGTGCTGGTTGATAGCGAACTGAGTCAGGTTGATGCTCTACTGCAAGCTGGGAGCCGCAAAGGGATTCAAGCAGCAGCTAGATTACGGCCGATTCTCGCCTTGGCGACATCAACACGCGACAAGGCTGAACGAGTGACCGAAGATGAATTGCGAAAGGCTATCAAAAAAAGACGGCGAGGCGATGATTGGAGTGTGATCCTTCCAGAGGTCGCTCAATTGAAGCTTGAGACTCAAGGTGACGGTATTCCGATCTACCTACGTATTAAGAAGGATGCGAATATCCCCGTCCGTATTGCCAAGAACGGTGAGCCGGTTATTGGAACTGTCATCAAACAAGAGTATGATTGGTTCGACAAGTATAGCTTGAATGTTTCTGATCTTGCCAGAAAACTCAACCTAACTATTCCTAAGACCCGGGCATATTTATTCGAGCTTAACGTCTGGTCAGACCCTGAAATGTATGGAGAGAAGAGAATTAAGTCTCAACAATATAAGCACTATACCAAGAAAACGTTGGATGCCTTAAGAGAAGTTGTCAAAAGGATTCCTGTTGAAGATATCTGGAATAAACACGGAAAAAAAGTGCTGGGAAAACAAAAATGAGTAGATGGTACTTTGCACAAAATCGATCAACTCTATCAGGTGACTGAAACCAAGATTCTCTGGGGGAACACTACCTACTATGTCTGGCTGCCCGGCCGCGACTCCGTAGTCCGCGTTCCTGCTTCCAAGTTCAAGCCTTTGGAGAGCGCAGGCACCGGTTCGCCGGACTACATCGCCTACGTGGCTGCCGCCGCACGGGTGGCTGTTGCGCTGGAGCAGGACGTGCTGCTTGCAACCTTTAGGGGCCGACAATAACCAACCTGAAAATTAGAATTTTATCCTTCTGTTGGCACTGCGATAAAATGTTAATTGTGCCAGGCAGGCAAGAGGGGCAGAATTTGCCTGCAAGGCTCCGGCGGAGTTATCACGGAGGTTCTTGCCAAAGTCCGCACTTTGATTGAATGACTGTTAGAAGAACAATGAATCCAGAAACCGACGGATAAAACTTCGTAAAATAAAGTTTTAGCGGTGGTGTCGTTCATGACCAACTGGCGCGATGAAATCCTCAAGGAGTTTACCCCCAAGGTCACCCGGCTCACCCTTGTGGCCGACCCGGACGCTCTCCTGCTGGAGGAAAGAATTCTCGAAAGCATTCGGGAGCGGGGTTTTGAGCTGATTACCTTCGAAGATCACGTCGCTTTCCGCTACGCCTATGAATCGAAGTTCCGTTCCCGCTGGGACCGGGGCGAACAGACGGACCTGGTGGTTGTACTGCGCGCCCAGGCCGGCGATTTGGGATCTTTGCCGTTTGATCTGCTGCAAGCGGGCCGCAGGCTCTCTTTCGGCCTGGGTGAAATATTCCCCAAGCTCAGCTATCCGGTCGTAACAGCTTTGGACCGGGGCGACCTTGACGCCTTGTACGACGCCCAGAGAAGACACGCGCCCGGACAGCTCGGGGACAACGCCACGAAGGAGTTTGTTCTCCGGCACGTCTTTGAAATTGCGCCCGAGTTCATCAAGCAGCCCTCCGACCTGCTCCGTGTACTGCTCCGGCGACATTACCGCGGCCAGCGCATACCGCGTGTTCTGGACGAACGCCTTATTCAGCTTCTAAGACAAAACAGCATATTTGACGGCTGGCCGCTGGAAACTATCATCCCGGACCGGGAGGCTTTCTTTACGTTTCTCCAGGAGCGCTGGCCGGTTTTTCTCGACCGCGTGGCGGGAAAAAAGGAAACTAATTTGCAAGAAGACAAAAAGCAGTACGGTCTGGCAATCGACGGCCCCCCCGATCTCCCCTTTGATCACCATGACATTCGAATTTATATGGACAATCTGTTCTTAGAGGAGCTTTTGCATTCCGTGTCCCACGAGCATGCGGCTACGCTGTCACAAACCTGGGTGGGCATAGGTGTTCAAACAGGTAGGGCTGAAGACAGGCGCTGTCGCCTAATTAAACTTATCGATAATCTTCTGTCCTCCATTCCGGCAGAAGACGCCAGACACGGGGAGTGGCTCCACTTTGCCCGCGGGTGGGCTCAGCTTACCTTGAAAGTTCATGAACAGGAAAACTCCATCGAAGTAAAGGTAGTTGAAAACTTTAAAAGTCTGCAAAACCAGGTGGATGCCGCCTTCGCCTTATGGCTGACCAGACGGTACGCCGGGCTTATCAACCTTCCGCCCGTACCCCCGGTCATGCTTCACCACCTTCCGCGGTTTCTGGCACGTTATGCGGAGGAGAACCGCAACATTAAGATAGCCCTCCTGCTTGTGGACGGGCTTTCACTTGACCAGTGGATAATAGTTCGAGAGGCGCTGGCAACGCGGCAGTCAAGTTTATTCTTTCGTGAAAACACCATATTTGCCTGGATTCCGTCGCTCACATCGGTCTCGCGCCAGGCTGCCTTCGCCGGCAAGCCTCCCGTCTTTTTCCCGGACAGCCTTCAGACCACCGATAAAGAACAGGCCCTATGGACGCAGTTCTGGGCGGATCAAGGGCTTTCCTTAAATGAGGTCGTGTACGCCAAAGGGTTGGGTGACGGTGGCCTGGAGCGCATCGAGGAACTTATCTCCCGTCCCAAGGTGAAGGTTGCCGGGCTGGTTATCGACAAGGTGGATAAAATTATGCATGGTATTGAACTGGGCACTGCCGGCATGTATAATCAAGTACGTCAGTGGGCTCGGCAGCCTTACCTGACTGAGCTTTTGGATCTTCTGCCGGACCGGGGTTTTCATGTTTTTTTGACTTCCGACCACGGCAATATTGAAGCTGAAGGTTGCGGACGTCCTGCTGAAGGGGCGGCGGCCGACCTGCGCGGCGAGCGGGTTCGTGTTTATTCCGACAAGCTTCTGCGGGATAAGGTAAGAGAGCGTTTTCCCGCCGCTTTAGAATGGCAGCAGGCAGGACTGCCGGATACCTTCCTCCCTCTTATTGCCCCGGCCCGGCGGGCGTTTGTCCGCGAGGGAGAACGCATAGTAAGCCACGGAGGCATTTCCGTTGAGGAAATTATCGTTCCTCTTATCCACATCGAAAGGAAAGACTTATGAAACATCGTAAAAATCAAATCGGCTTTAGCCAGCGGGTTCGCCTGGAGTGGCTTGAATTTACCGCAAATCTCGTTCTGGCGGGCAACGATAAACCCGCCATCAATGAAGCATTGCAGGAACTCCTGAAGGACAGGGTGTCCATAGGTGGCGAGGCCGAGCGCGGGAACCGGGAGAAAATTATTACGATCTTGACGAAGGTTTGGCTTAAACCGCCGGACGGACTCGAGTCCCTGCGAGTTGACGGCCTTGAACTGCTCAAGCGTGTTCCTCGTCCGGACCGCATAGCGGTTCATTGGGGAATGGTCATGGCGGTCTATCCGTTTTGGGCGTCAGTAGCTAGTCACGTCGGCCGCTTCTTGAGACTCCAGGGTACTGCGGCAGCAGCGCACATTCAGCGGCGGGTACGGGAGCAGTACGGGGAGCGGGAGACGGTTTCCAGAGCAGCCCGCCGCGTGCTGCGCTCTTTCATTGACTGGGGCGTGCTCAGCGAAATAAGTGCAAAAGGGGTTTACAGCCAGGGGCTGTCTTTGTTCATTGAGGATCCCCAAATCGCCTCGTGGTTGATTGAAACATCTTTACATGCCCGCTCCAACGGATGTGCGCCGCTGAAGGATTTGGCCGGGAGTACGGCCCTATTCCCCTTTCGCATCAAGCATTTAGCCGCGGAGAGTCTGCTGGCAACGTCTCCCCGGCTTGACCTTTTACGCCACGGCCTGGACGACGAGTTGGTGATGCTGCGTATTGAGGATAAAAGCAGCTAAGGTGAGGGCTTCGGTTAGTACCCGCTTACCATCCTTGGAGTGTAAGCGACCGCTTCCGGCAGGTTATCAAAGCGCATCTTCTGCGGGACTCCGCCGACCCAGCCAAAGACCTGGATGAGGGCGTAAAGAAAACACTGTTCATTCTCACTGGGTACCGGCGGTTTGTCCCCCCAAAATTGGACAACTAATCTTAGTGGCTTTCGAGGTCGTACAATTTCATAAAATCTGAGCCTCAATGCGCCGCCCTTGACCTGGAGCCTCTGCGGGGTGCGTTTCCAAGGGATAGCGGGATATGGCCTGATGCCATATCCCTTTGCAATTATGAGATGGGGCTGTAATACTTCCAGGATAAAAACGTATTTAACTTATAAGGATATTGCAGAAAAAGTAATCCAAAAGGGAACAAAAGGGAAGTTGCCGGAGGAGCCAAAAGTGTTAATTATTTTGACAATTCCACGAGGGAGATTAGAATATGGAAGAGGTTCAGGTTTTTAAGGGGGATATTATTTTTACGCCGACACCGCAAGGATTTGAAACCCTCCAGGGCGGCTATATTGTGGTTTTGAATGGTAAAGTGGAAGGTGTTTATAAAAAGTTGCCGCCCTCATTTAGCAGACTGCGGGTTAATGATTTTGGACGGCGGTTGATTCTACCGGGCTTTGTTGATCTCCACGTGCACGCCTCCCAATTTTACCAATCTGGTGTTGGCCTGGATCAAAACTTAATTCCCTGGCTTTACAGTCATACTTTCCCCTTGGAGGGACGTTTTGCGGATCCGGAATTCGCCCGGGAGGCCTATTCGCGTTTTGTGGAGGAGTTGATCCGCCAGGGCACGCTCAGGGCATGCATTTTTGCTACCGTCCATAAAGAAAGCACCAAGATCTTGTTTAATTTACTGGCCGCCCGGGGGCTCGGCGCTTTTGTGGGAAAAGTAAATATGGATCGCAACTGTCCCCCTTATCTGCAGGAAACAACGGAGGTTTCCCTGCAGGAAACGGAAGAGCTTGTAGTTAGATATGGCGGGCACCCTCTGGTAAAACCGATTGTGACGCCACGTTTTGCCCCTACTTCATCGGCAAAATTGCTGGATGGCCTGGGGCGCCTGGCGCAGAGATATAACCTGCCGGTGCAGTCACACCTTGCCGAAAACAAACAAGAAGTTGAGTGGGTGAAGGAGTTGTTCCCTTCCCAGGCCACTTATGCCGACGTATATCTTCATTATGGCCTGCTGGGGCAAACTCCGGCGCTGATGGCGCACGCCGTTCATTTGGAAGAGCGGGAGCTGGTGTTAATTGAAAATAACGCTGTCCGGTTGGTGCACTGCCCGGAATCCAATATCAATTTGGCCAGCGGAATTATGCCGGTTCGGGAGTTGTTGGATAGAGGGTTCCATCTGGGACTGGGAAGCGATATCGGTGCAGGCCATAATCTGGCGCTCTACCGGGTAATGGTGCGGGCGATTCAAATTTCGAAGCTCAGAAGTTTTTATGAACCCCAAGTGAAGCCTCTTACCACGGCGGAAGTCTTTTATATGGGGACGAAAGGTGGAGGGAGTTTTTTTGGCAAGGTGGGGAGTTTTGAACAGGGATATTCCTTTGATGCAATCGTTGTAGAAGACGACCCTCTGATCACCGCCGGTTTTTCCCTGGAAGAGCGCCTGCAAAGGTTTCTCTACACCGGTGAAGCGGATAATATTATAGAGCGTTTTGTTGAGGGAAAAAGAATAACGGTAGCGAAAAAATGAAATAAATCATTTTCTGAGACAAAAAAAATCAGGGGATTAATCCGTTTCCAGGGACCAACCTTTTGGAATTAGTTACGCGCAAAGCTGGGTACACATTTTTTAGGTTCCCACCCCCGGTAGCTGGCAGGGTTATCCTCTGAGATAACATGTAATCTTGCTCATAAAGTAGTCCTGCCAGGCAAGTTTTTTTTGCATGTTCA
>DAOOVD010000083.1:0-6423 GCA_035369845.1 Bacillota bacterium
CGCCGCTTTCACCTCAATGCCGTCCGGCGGCTTCAGGAGCAGCGGGACCGGGCATGAGGATGCCTCCGGCGCCTCCGCCGGACGCATGAGCAGGGCACTGCCCCGTTCCTCCTTCAACCCGGCGCAGTCGGCTGGAAGCGGCAGGTAGACATCATCTCCGATCTGCAGGTATATTCCCCTTATCTTCAGGGCGGCTGTGGTGTCGCCGGGCCGGTTCGCCCTGTCTAAATCTTCCGGATGCCGGGCAAAATAAGCGGTCCGCAGCGCCCCGTAAAACACGGAAGGGTGCAGCGGGAAAATGCCGGCAGCCCAGGGGTTTTCACCCATGGAGAAGGGGCGGCCGTCGCGGAAAAAAAGAGTGTCCAGGGCGTTCAAGCGGATAATCATTTCATCTCACCTCCCTGGCCAGGAAGTCCGCCAGATTTAATGCATCAAGAAAATTTTTCAAATTACGGCTGCTGTAATACAGCCTCTCGATATCTTTACAGAAATCTTCCACCTCCCGCCCTTTCCTGCGTTTATATTCTTCGGGCGATTCATCAGGTTTTTTCCTGATCATGCAGGATCTCGCCGCCAGCCTTTTAACCTCCGCCAGGACCGGGCCGTCTTCAAGAAAGTACCCGTCCTCATCCATCAGCTTTGCCAGCTCAAGGTTCAGGACTTTGATAAAGTTACTGGAAAATTTCTGTTCTGCGGTGTCTGGATCAACCGCCTTGCTTTTACTGTATTTTCCGCCGCCGGCTATTCTATCCACAAGCCCGGCCAGGAGGTCCACAGAATATACCCCATCATTTCTCCACTTAAAAACGGCTTCGTGTATTTCACCGGAGTGTTTCAGAACAGCCAGGGCAAAGGCGTCTTTTCCTCCGTCCAGTTCTTTGGCCTTCTGTTCCATCTGCCTGGCCCGGTTCAACACCTCGCCCAAAGGAGTTTTCCAGTGGGCCACCACCACACCTGCGGAAAAGGTGGGTTTTTTGTTGGTGTAATGGCTCAGGTCGATCTCATCGAAGCGGCGCCTTAATTCTCTTAGAATTGCAAAAAGATGCCTTATATTGATCAGGCCGAGGAAGTCGTCTCCGCCAGCATATACAGTCCTTCCTGCCGGCTCGCAAAGCACTTCCCGCCGGGCGGCTTCAGCGAACAATCCCAGTTGCCTGCTGAGGCTATTTTGAAAAGACTCCAGGTCATCATTGCCGTTCTTCAGGTAATCCCCGGCAAGCCATCTGCCCATGTTGTCGCCGTCGAAAAGCAGCAGCGCATAATATGGGGTCAGATAGATATTATGTTTCTGGAACTTTTCAAAAGCCTCCCTCGTTTCCTTCTGCTCAAGATAGGACAAATTAGAAGGCAGCGGCTTATTGTTATTCAATTCGAAAAGTGCCGCGGCATTCACTTTTTCCCGCTTCTCCGGTGACAGACGAGCGTCGTGCAGCACATCCATCAATGCAATATCCGCCGTGGAGGGAAATTCTCTTATAAATTTGAAGGAAGGATATTTTCCAAGAAACTCATCAGTTGAAAAGTATTTACCCGCACAGCGCTTGATAAAAGCAACGGCGCCCAGCTTTTCCCGCTCATCCAGGTATTTCGGGGGCAGCCCGGTCGGCAGCGTTACGGCAAAATCAGGGTCAAAACGACTCTTTTGGCCCTCCCGGAAGAAGAGGACATTATGTTCTCCGGTGATCGAGCACTTACGCGCCGGTTCCTGCCCGAAAGAGACGAATTTTTTTACGTTCTTTATCGCCCCCAATGCCTGCTCAATTTTTAAATATGCGTCTGCAAACGCTCCCTCCGGGTATTCCTGAAATACCCAGAATACTTGCCATAAGTTGTCCACCTGGTCGTAGTAATGTTCGAGAAAACCGGGCGGGCAGGTCACTCCCATCCGGACCAGGATCTTCCCGGCCATCTGCCTGAAAGTATCTCTTACGGTTCTTTCCAGTTCCCGGCCCATGGCCAGGTTTCTTTCTCCGTCCCCGTCTTCCAGCACCGCCAGAAAGCGGTTTATCAGGGCTTCATTGGCAAGGTGCGGAAAGACAATGCGCGCATTGTAGACCGTGCGGGCTTTCTCCGCGGCCACCCGGCAGAGGTGGGAAAGGATAAAACTGCCGGCGTACAGGTCCTGGGTTTTTCTGGCCTGGGCGATGAAGGACTGCACCGGACCGATGGTAAAAAGAAACAGGTACTTCATAAAATCGCCACCTTGAATGCTTGTTGGACCGCCATATCTCCTCGCAAAGTAATATTACTTTCAGTGTTCAGGGTGGTTATGACAGGCCGGAAACCGCCGCCCCCGGATATTACCGAAACGTATACTGGTGAGGCCAGGCGGCGCCCCTTTAGGTCGCCTGTACCCACAAAGCCGAGGCAGTCTACGTCATGGTCGTGGGAAGCCATTCCAATGGCTTTCAACAGTTCATCCGCCGAACCATATTGCCTGCCGATGGCTATTTCCCGGATAAAAGGATAGTGCCCCCCGCAGGCGCCGTTCAGCACGATGCAGTTTTGACCCATATGGTATTTGCCCGGCGCCAGGAGTTCCAGCAATTCATGGATGTACTCCAGGCTTACTTCCCGTTCCGGTTTAAGTCCGTCAATGGCGTTAATTGCAAAGCTGCCGAATCCCCTGCGGCTCCTCTTGCCCAGCCCGCCGAGGATGGAGGTCAATTTAAAAAGAGCCCGCAGCCGTTCCGGCGGAAATAGCTGATGCGGCCTGTTATATGAAAATTCCACAGAGAATTCCTGGCCCGGGAAAATGGCAGTCCTTGTTATCATACCTTTCTTGCATTGCTCACCGCGGTTTGCCACGCAGAAACAGTTTTCGTCGCCGCTGTGGTGCGGCAACAATTGATATTTTTTAGAATGCAATGGGCCTGTATAACTCATCCCGATCCCAAAGGTGCTTTTCCCTTCCCCTTTGCCGGCGCCGCCGAAGATTCCGGCCTCGGTGTTTTTCAGCCGATCCCTATCTTCTTCCGCCTGGACGGCGCGCCACCAGAAGCGCATCGCGCCTTTCAGCGAGGGGGCGCGGAACTCCGGAACCGCATACCGCTCCGTACCGTCCGCACCGGCCAGGAAAAGCGGTGTCAAAACGCGGCACCCAAAAGTTATTTTCTCAACAGGCACAACACTTTCACTCCCTTCTCTCCCGGTCCAGCCAGATCAACTCACCCGGTACATAGGGGTCGTCCCTCTGCTCCTGCTTAAAAAGTTGATTTTTTAGGGGACACTAAATAAACCAGATCTCTTTTTCATCATCCGTAGCAACATAGGAAAGTCCCGTTTCCCTGGAGTAAAGCGACTCTCCCTTAATGCGCAAAATGGCTCTGTTTTCCGCCGGCTCCCCCACCTCCCTGGCAGTTTCCTCCGGTACCTGGACGATAAAGTGCTGCATCAACCCCATGAACTGCTTTTTATCCGCATATCCCAGGGAGGATAAAAACCCCCTGGCGGCATACCTGTCCCAGATCTCGTCCGGGCTGTTGCACCCGAATTTTTTCATGGCCAAGTCAACTTCCGGAGGCAATTCACCGAAAAAGAGGGGAACAAAAACTCCATACTGGGGTATTTGCCGGCCAAAGGGACTCAAACCTGCCGGTGCTGTGTAGTAACCCCGGGCGCCTTCCAGGATTTTTTCCAGCGGAACCTGGCGGGTATTGCGCTGAAAGCACATCCGGTAAAACCGGCGGACCAGCTGGCCGGCTGTGGCTTCGTCGAACACCCTGTTTTCAGCCAGGCAGATGTCGGTGACCTCCCGCTGCTCCCCGCCCCTGTAAACATAAGGCCTGGTTTTCTTTCCCCCGCCGCGCAAAAACTCAAAGGTAAAAAGTTTACCTTTCTCCCCTTCACCGTGCCGGTTTACGCGTCCTGCCGCCTGCACCAGCGATGGTATCACCGGCAGAGCCCGGAATAACTCTCTGAAACTTAAGTCCACCCCGGCTTCTAAAACCTGGGTGCATACAACCAGGGCACCCCGGCTGCTTTTTAAAGAGGATTTGATAGCGGCGATTTTCTCTTTTTTATGCAGGGGCGTCATTCGCCCGGAGAGAAAGTGCAGTTCACCTTCTTGAACCTCACCGCGCAACCGCCGGTAAACTTCAGCAGCGTCCCGTACAGTATTTAAAATAATTGCCGTGGAACCGCAAGTGTGGTGGGATTTAAGCACTTTTTCGGCTAGGGAATTTTCATCCTCAGGATCACAGACTTCCACCTGGTAGCGATTTAAAACAGGTTCAGCCCGTCCCAGGGAAGCCGCCCGGCCAAAAACTCCACCGTCGGTGCCGGGCATGGTGGCGGTGACAAACAAAAATTTCGCGCCCAGTCCGGCAGTAGCTGCCTCGGCCAGCGCCAGGAAAATGTTCCAGGCGTCAGCACTGATGATCTGGGGTTCGTCTACGATTACAAAGGCATCCCTCAGGCCGGCCAGCCGCAGGGTATTTTGGGCACGGTAGGGGAAAAGGGCCAGGAAAAGCTGGTTGAAAGTGGTGGCCACCACCGGCGCCCGCCAGGCTTCCAGGAGCAGGTCTTCTGCCATTTCTTGCTCCACCAGGCCCTGTAAGGCAGAAAGGTGGTGGTGGGTGAGCACGGAAAGCCCGCTGGCCCCTTTTATTTCCAGTGCTGCCTGGGATAGAATGGAGAGATAAGGCGCCACGTAAATGATCCTCCTGCACAGGCCCCTCGCAACGGCCATAAGGGCCACGGAGAGCGCAGTCATGGTCTTGCCGTAACCAGTGGGCAGTTCCAGGGTGAACATCTTCTCCCGCTCTTCTTTCAAAAAATTATCCACCGCAACCTTGCGCCATTTTTCCCTGACCTCCAGAATTGACCGGCCGGCCTGCCCGGTCATTTCGCTCCTGCGCCCGCTGCAATACCGCCGGATGCTGTCCAGGGCCGAGACGGCTCGGGCCGGAGTCAGGAAATTATTATCGTCAGCAAGGAAATCGCCGGCGTGCAGGCGATCTGCAGTGACCAGACGCGAATTCTCTTGCTGGAGGCAGAGGCGCGCCCCCATCTCGTACGGATTTCCCTCCCTTAACAATTTTTCCACCCAGCCGGCCATCTCAGTAGCCCACCTGGGCCAGCAATCCGGGCCGGCCATGGAGGATATTTTTCCCACCAAAGACTGCGGCTTCTTATTATACATTTGCAACCTGTCATCAATTTCCGGAAAGTAAAGTGCCACCAGATTAAGCAAACCAGGAACGTCCACTTCCATAATCTCGGTTGGCGCAATGATTCCGGTCCATGGTGGAAAATCTCCGTTTATATCCTCGATCCTGCCGTGGTGGTTGTACAGGAATTGGGTCAGGTTGACGGCCAGGTGGCACAGGCTCTTTCTCTCCCGCCTGGCAGGCTGCCAGACTTCCAGAAGATCGGCAAAAAGAGCGGCAAAGAGCATGGCCCCGGCGAAAGCGTGGGGCGCGCCTTTTTTAGTCCTCCCCTGGATATAGTCCTGCCAGGGTCTGCTGCTTTTCCCCGCGTCGTGCAGCAGCCCCGCCAAAAACCTGAGCCGCTCCGGACGGTCTCCGGCCGTGCTGCCACAGGCCTCAGCCACAGCCAACAGGTGCTCCTTTAAAGGATATGTTTTGCCACCATCGGCCGGTCGGGCGATACATTCTTCCAGCGGGAAGCCTTTTACCACAGGCATACCACCTTACCCTCAGGCAATTTTAAAAATTTACAGGCGATTTCCGGTATCTTTCGGACTCTTACTTTAAGAGGTTTGCCATTTATTTCGTAAATGACATTCAACGTCCGTTCAAAAAACCGGCCGCCGACGTGGCGGTAGGGAAGGGCCCTGGCCACGGCGTAATTACCTCCCGGCTCAACTAAAATTTCTTGAACAACCCCCTGAGGCACCACACATGAACAAGGCAAAGGCTCCCCTTCGCCGGGCATTACCTCCAGCAGCGGATAAAGGCCGTGAAAAGCCGGAAAAGTAAGGCAGTAGGCCGACCCCAGGTAAGTATGGTAAACGCTTTGTCCCGTCCGGATCCGCTCCGCCAGTTCACCCAACCTGCTGCCGGTGTAATATACCAGGTAGTGGGGGGACACCACCAGTTCAATGGTAGTCAGCCGGTTAAAAGAATCTCCCCCGCCCCCGGTGAAGCCCTTCCCGTGCATGGACATCTGGACGCAAACCGTACGTACCGGCTTCAACAGGGAAAGACCCACAAAGTGTTCTTCATGTAAAAAGGCCGCTCCCGCTTCGTCATCAAAGTCCATACCCAGCACCGAAGCCAGCAGGCCGTGGATGGTGGGCCTGGGGGGAAAAGGGTAGGTAGCATGAGTAGCGGTAGTATCGGGTTGACGAAAATGAGCCAGGGAGCCTTTAACGCTAAAAACCAGCACCTGGTCGTACATAATATCTTTTGCCTCCTTGTACGGGATGCCTACCACATTTTCAACTCTTCCCCCGGCAAT
>DAOOVD010000084.1:0-6416 GCA_035369845.1 Bacillota bacterium
GATTCTCTTGTTTTTGAAAACAAGTTATTGTAAAATAACTTGATAGTTAATTATGAGAGGTTGATTGGAGGCATTTTTTATGGTTGAAAAGGGAACCTGGACTGTAAAAAAAGGCCTGGCCGAGATGTTGAAGGGCGGCGTGATTATGGACGTAACCACTCCGGAACAGGCGAAAATAGCCGAAGAGGCGGGTGCTTGCGCTGTTATGGCCCTGGAGCGGGTTCCGGCGGATATCCGGGCGGCGGGGGGAGTGGCCAGAATGGCCGATCCTTCTGTGATCCAGCGCATTATGGACGCCGTAACCATTCCTGTAATGGCTAAGGCGCGCATAGGCCACTTTGTTGAGGCGCAGATCCTGGAGGCCCTGGGCGTTGATTATATCGACGAGAGCGAGGTGCTTACCCCCGCCGACGAAACCCACCACATTGACAAACATGCCTTCAAGGTGCCTTTTGTGTGCGGCGCCAGGAACCTGGGCGAGGCGCTGAGAAGAATCGGGGAAGGGGCGGCCATGATCCGGACCAAGGGAGAGCCTGGCACGGGCAACGTTGTGGAAGCCGTCCGGCACATGCGGATGGTGATGGGGGAGATCCGCCGGGCTCAGAACATGCCCAAAGAGGAGCTGATGTCGTTTGCCAAGGAAATTGGAGCTCCTTATGAACTGCTTGTGCAAGTGGCGGAACTGGGTCGCCTCCCCGTGGTAAACTTCGCTGCAGGCGGCATAGCCACGCCCGCCGACGCCGCGCTGATGATGCAGTTGGGCTGCGACGGCATCTTCGTCGGTTCGGGAATATTCAAGTCCAAGGACCCCAAAGCCCGCGCCGGGGCTATTGTGGCTGCCACGACCCACTACAACGACCCGCAAATCCTGGCCGAAGTGTCCAAGGATCTGGGCGAGGCCATGCCTGGCCTGGAGATAGCGACCATTGCCGCTGAACAGCGGATGCAGGACCGCGGTTGGTAGAGAAAAAGCCGGCCGGGAACCGTTTTCCCGGATAATAAAAGAGCCGGTATGGTACGATTGCCGTGATTTTGTTCTGGAAGGAAGTTTTAATAAATGAAAGTAGGCGTCCTGGCTCTGCAGGGGGCTTTCAGAGAACACCAGAAGATGCTTGCCGGATGCGGTGTCGAGTCGGTGCAGGTGAGAAAACCGGAACAGCTTGAAGGTATTTCTGCCTTGATTATTCCGGGCGGTGAAAGTACCACCATGGGAAAACTGTTGAACGACTACCGCCTGTTCGAACCGATCCGGAAAATGGGCCGGGCCGGGCTGCCCATTTTCGGCACCTGCGCCGGTCTGATCATGCTGGCCGGGGAAATATACGGATCGGTTCAGCCCCGCCTGGGTCTCATGGATATGACTGTGGCGCGGAACGCCTTCGGGCGGCAGGTGGACAGCTTTGAAACCGAACTCGAAATCCCGGTCCTCGGCCCGCAGCCTTTCCGGGCGGTTTTTATCCGGGCGCCTTATATCATGAGTGCGGGCAGCAGCGTTGAAGTGCTGGCCGGGTTCGGCGGGAAGATCGTTCTGGCCCGTCAGGACAAGTTACTGGCAGCCGCTTTTCACCCCGAGCTGACCGGAGATCTGCGGCTGCACCGGTATTTTCTGGAGAGATGCGTGCATCTGGGCTGCTGAAACAGCGGAGAAGCCCAAACACATTTTGCCGGTAAAAGTTAAGAATATAATGTCATTTTGTAATCCTATTGCAAATTGCTGTAGCATGTAGTAATATTTTAAACAAGTCTAAAAAGGAACCGGGGCAGCTTTCCAGGTTTGTCCCTGGATAACCCGAAGAAGGGGTAAAGTAATCTGTCGAAGCCTCTCAGAGAGCCGGTGTTTGCTGAAAACCGGCAGGCCGGCAGGATGAAATTGGCTCCCCGGAGGGGGCCTGCCGAAAGCAGAAGTAGGCAGGCACGGGTAGTTCCCGTTAACACGAACCGAGAGGACCGGCTTATACAGCCGGTCAAGAAGGGTGGTACCGCGGGAGAAGCCTCTCGTCCCTGTTGTTTGTTTTCAGGGACGGGAGGCTGGTTTTTTTAAATCTGTTTTTTGCCGTCAAAAATAAGAGGGGAGAGGATTTTGAGATGCAGGATAAGCAATATTTGATGATTCCGGGCCCCACACCTGTCCCGCCGGCGGTTTATGCGGCCATGTCGAGACCTATCATCGGGCACCGCACAGATGAATTTGCCGAAATGCACCGGCGGGTTGTGGAAAAGGTTAAAAAAGTATTTCAAACCGTGAACGATGTTTTTGTCATCACCAACTCGGGAACCGGCGCAATGGAAACGGCGATAGCCAATACGGTAAACCCCGGGGACAAGGTTCTTTCGCTTATCACCGGTAATTTCGGGGAGCGTTTTGCCAATATCGCCAGGGCATATCAAGCCGATGTCATCGAGGTGGACTTCGGTTACGGCAATGATGTCGATATCGGAGTGGTTGAGGAGAAACTGCGGGAGCATCCGGATGTAAAAGTGGTTCTGGCGACTCAGAATGAAACTTCCACCGGTGTTGCCAACGACATCGAAAAGATCGGGGCCCTGGTGGCCGGGACCCCGGCCCTGTTGCTTGTGGACGGTGTAAGCGGTGTTGGGGCCATAGAGATTAAAGTGGACGAGTGGGGCGTCGACATGCTCTGTACCGCTTCCCAGAAAGCTTTTATGCTTCCGCCGGGGCTTGCCATGATCAGCGTCAGCGACAAAGCCTGGGAGGTTGTCAGGAACAACAAATCGCCGCGTTTTTATTTCAGCCTGCCGGCTTTTAAAAAGGTGTACGACAAGTGGAACACGGCCTACACCCCCGCGGTGTCGCTCTTCTGCGGCCTGGATGCCGCGCTCGACATGATGCTGGCTGAAGGGCTGGAGAATGTTTACGCCCGGCACGCGCTGCTGGCAAAGGCTACGCGGGCTGCTGTAAGGGCCCTGGGATTGAGGCTGCTGGCAGAGGACCGCTGTGCTTCAAATGCCCTTACCGCCGTGTGGGGGCCGGAGGGACTCGCCACAGACGAACTGCGCAAGATAATTAAGAGCAAATACGGCGTATCTTTTGCGGGCGGGCAGGGTACGGTGAAAGGGAAAATCTTCCGCATCGCCCACATGGGTTTCTGTGATAAAATGGACATTGTGATTGCCATAAGCGCGCTTGAAATGGCCCTGGCCGAGGCCGGCTGCCCGGTTCGGCTCGGTGCGGGCGTAAAAGCGGCGCAGGAAGTTTTTTTGGGGAGGGAGTAACCGGTGAAGGTATTGGTTCTGGACAATGTTGAGGAAGAAGGCCTGCGGGCACTGAGACAGGAGCCCGATATCGGGGTGGACGTAAGGGAGAAAATGTCCGAGGATGAACTGGTGGACGTTATAGGGAATTACGAGGGAATAATCGTCCGCAGCGCCACAAAGGTGACCGCCCGGGTTATTGAAAACGCTCCGAGATTAAAAGTTATCGGCCGGGCGGGGGTTGGTGTGGACAATATCGACGTTTCCGCCGCCACATCGAGAGGGATTCTCGTTGTCAACGCCCCGGAGGGAAACACCCTGGCGGTAGCGGAACATACGCTAGCCATGATTCTTTCCATGGCGCGCAGTATTCCCCAGGCCAACGCCACCCTTCGCTCCGGAAAGTGGGACAAAAAATCTTTCATGGGCGTGGAATTGAGAGACAAGGTGCTGGGGGTAATCGGACTCGGCCGTATCGGTTCCGCCGTGGCAAAAAGGGCGCAGGGCATGGAAATGAAGGTTATTGCCTATGATCCCTATATCACCGAAGAAAAGGCTGACTTGTTGGGAGTGAGGCTTTTGCCTCTTGAAGACGTGTTCCGGCAGGCCGATTTCATCACCGTCCACATTCCCCTTACCAAAGAATCGAAGCACATCATAGGGCAGAAGGCCTTCAGCCTGATGAAAGAAGGGGTAAGGATCGTCAACTGCGCCCGGGGGGGCGTGGTGGACGAAGAAGCGTTGTACGAAGCCATGAAATCGGGCAAAGTAGCCGGCGCGGCCCTTGACGTTTTTGAAAAAGAGCCGAACACGGACAGCCCCCTTTATGAATTCGCCAATTTCATCGCCACCCCGCACCTGGGAGCTTCCACGCAGGAAGCCCAGCTTTCCGTGGCCGCCGACGTCGCCCGTGAAGTGGTGGCCGCTTTGAAGGGCGAATTTGTTAAGAACGCGGTAAATATACCGTCGATCAGTCCGAAGGTGCTTGCCGTAATCAGGCCTTACCTGTCCCTGGCCGAAAGAATGGGCAAGTTTGTCGCGCAGGTAATCAGCGGGCGGGTTAACAAGCTGGAGGTTACCTACAGCGGGGACCTGGCCAACCAGGAAGTGTCGCCGTTGACCACCGCCATTTTGAAGGGTTTTCTTGATTCCATTCTCCAGGAGATGGTCAATTTCGTCAATGCGCCGCTGCTGGCCAAAAAACGCGGCATCAACATCATTCAAAAACAGGAGATTGAAGAAGCCGACTACGCAAACCTGATTACTGTCAGGGCAACCTCGGACAAGGACGGAATCTCCGTGGCGGGCACTATTTTCGGCCGTGTCGACCCGCGCATCGTATCCATTGACGGGTACCATGTCGATGCCGTTCCCGAGGGGCTCATGCTTTACATTCCCCATATCGACAAGCCGAGGATAATAGGGCCGGTCGGCAATCTTATCGGTGCTCACGACATAAATATTTCAGGCATGCAGGTGGGACGCAAGGTAATCGGCGGAAAAGCGGTTATGCTGCTCAATGTGGATGCGGCTGTGCCCGAAGATACAATGGCCGAAATAGCCAAGATCGACGGTGTGCTGGGCGTAAAATACGTGCACATATAAAGACGCCGGGTGTCCGGGACAATAGCGGAGGAGGGAGGCTCTTTTGCGGAGGGCCTCCCTATTTTTTACCGCAGTCCTACAGCCGGAGCGCGATTAAAATGCCGGCGCTTGTTTCGGAGCCCGGTGAAAGCAGCCTTGGGCGACACTTGCGGGCACAGCCGTGTTGCGCGCCCGGTTTCCAGTTGTTTTACAAACCGGCTGCTGTATAGTATAATAATTAAGTTGATGCAGAAATATATGGTTGCACATTCGAACGGGGGTAGCTGACGGATGCTGGATATGAAATTTGTAAGGAATAATCCCGAAGTGGTAGAGGACTCCCTCGTTAAACGGGGCCTGGCAATAGATCTGAAAGAATTTCTCCGGATCGACGAGCAGCGCCGGGAAAAACTCTTTACCGTGGAGCAGATGAAAAACAGGCGCAACGTCGTATCCGAGGAAATAGGCCGTTTGAAGAAGGCCGGCAAAGACGCGGCGGACATGGTTGTAGAAATGAGGGAACTTTCAAGGAAGATCAAGGAACAGGATGAAGAAATCAAGGAACTGGAAGAAACCCTGCAAAACATCCTGCTCAATATCCCCAACATCCCTCACGAGTCCGTGCCGGTAGGCGAAAGCTCCGCCGACAATCCGGTGGTGCGCACCTGGGGCGTTCCGCGCGAGTTTGGATTTGAGCCGAAATCGCACTGGGATATTGGCGAGGCCCTGGACATCATCGATTTCGAACGGGGAAGCAAGGTAACCGGGGCCAGGTTCAGCTTTTACAAGGGGAAAGGGGCGCTGCTGGAGCGGGCCGTCATAAATTTTATGCTGGATTTACATACGACCAGGCATAACTATACCGAGATATTTCCTCCGTTTATTGTAAACAGGGACAGCATGGTAGGCACCGGGCAACTGCCCAAATTTGCCGAAGACATGTTTAAGCTGGAGGGTTTGGAATATTACCTGGTGCCCACGGCGGAAGTGCCTGTCACTAATCTCTACAGGAACGAGATTCTCGAAGGCGAAAAGCTGCCCATACTTCACTGCGCCTACAGCGCCTGTTTCCGGGCCGAGGCCGGAGCGGCCGGCCGGGACACGCGGGGTTTGATCCGTCAGCACCAGTTCAACAAGGTGGAGTTGGTGAAATTTTGCCGGCCGGAGGAATCTTATGATGAACTGGAGAAACTGACCAGGGATGCCGAAGAGGTCCTCCAGTTGCTCGGGCTGCCCTACCGGGTGGTGGTACTGTGCATCGGGGACATGGGCTTTTCGGCGGCCAAAACTTATGATATAGAGGTGTGGCTGCCGAGTTATAATGATTACAAGGAGATTTCCTCCTGCAGCAACTTTTCCGATTTCCAGGCGCGCAGGGCGGGAATCCGTTTCCGCAACCAGAGGGGAAAGGTCGAACTGGTGCATACCTTGAATGGGTCAGGGCTTGCTGTCGGCCGCACCGTGGCCGCTATCCTGGAAAACTGCCAGGAAGCTGACGGATCGGTGACCGTACCGGAGGCGCTGCGGCCTTATATGGGCGGTTTGTCAAAGATAGGCTGACGTTGGTCAATTGAAAAAGAAATTTCCGGTTTACAAAAGTAACTTCCACAGAACTGATT
>DAOOVD010000085.1:0-6407 GCA_035369845.1 Bacillota bacterium
AAGTTATTTCCACATCAGGTACCTGCAGGGGTAGAATTTACTTTTTCAAATGAGGATAGGCTGACGTTCCGGAAAAACCGGGGACGGCTTTATTGACACCGGTTTTGATCTGTGTTAGACTTTATAATGCGTTGGGCGGACTTGTTCTAAAGGCGGGCTGTGACCGGCCGGCAGCCGGGCTGAAACCGCCGGGGCGATTTTCAAAAAGCAAAGGCATGTCCGCTTTGCCGGAATCCGATATCCGACTGCCGGTATTGGAGGGGTGTCCGAGCGGTTTAAGGAGGCGGTCTTGAAAACCGTTGGTCCTTTGCGGGTCCCGTGGGTTCGAATCCCACCCCCTCCGCCAATAATGGAATATGAACTGTACGGAGAGTTGGCCGAGTAGGTTGAAGGCGCTCGCCTGCTAAGCGAGTATACGGGCATAAACCTGTATCGAGGGTTCGAATCCCTCACTCTCCGCCAGGAAAATTGGAAAGCGCGGTTTGAAGCAAATCGCGCTTTTTTGCGTCAGAAAGCAATTTTGAAGCTGTCAAAAAACCAGTCGTCGTCATGTACGCGGCGGCGGAAATAGTTTTCCCGCTGCCGGAGGGCCCCGCCGTCGATCACCTTTTTCATTATTGTTTTCATCCCGCCGCCCGGCTTGATCAATTCAAGCACCTTTTTTATGCGTTCTCTTTTAAAGTGTGAGAAAGCCATGCGCAGCAGGTTGTAATAAACATGATTCATGGCTACCGGATAAGGGTGTTTTTCCCGGAACAGGTGCAGGATCTTGACCCCGGGTTTTACATGCAGGTTGTACCCGAAGAGCCGCAGTTTAAGTGAAAGTTCCGCGTCCTCGTGGCCCCAGACGACAAACCCGCCGTCAAAACCGCCCGCCCGGCGAAAGGTATCCGCCCGGATCGCCAGGCATCCGCCCGGCAGCAGGGGCACGGGGCTGGTTGACATGCCCGGGGGCGGTGGCAGCCAGACGGTTTCCAGACGGCTGTTCCAGGTCTGGCCGTAACCGACTGCGGCGGGGTTTTCAAGAGAGCCGATGGCCGGGGAAACCGCATCGACCAGCGGGCTGTTGAATGCGTCGAGGAGGTTTTCCGGCCAGCCTGCCGGCACGGTGATATGCGCGTCGCAAAAGACCAGATATTCTCCTCGTGCCGCCGAGGCCCCCAGATTTCTGGCCTGTGCCGCACCGAGGCCGGGAGATGATATGAGATTGATGCCGGCATAAACACCGCCTTCCTTGAGGAAGCTGCAGCAGCCGTCCGCGGAACCGTCGTCTATTACTATGATTTCAGTGAAGAAGCCGGGTCGCGCGGCCAGGATCGAGTCAACGGTCATTTTGGCGTTGCGCCCTTCATTTTTACAAGGTATTATAATGGAAGCAACTGGATTGGTATTAGTTGCGGTCATTGTCTGCAGAAAACACCCGCCCTTACAGGCTTTTTAACATCTTATTGGGCCGCGCCCCAAATGGCGCCTTGACTAGCCATGGCGATTTTGTTACAATAGGATTTGCCATTGAAAAAAGAATGAAACTTTTGCGCCTGTAGCTCAGCTGGATAGAGCGTCTGACTACGGATCAGAAGGCCAGGGGTTCGAATCCCTTCAGGCGCGCCAGTATATTGTTGCTTGCGCCCGTAGCTCAGGCGGATAGAGCAGCGGTTTCCTAAACCGCGTGTCGGGAGTTCGAGTCTCTCCGGGCGCACCAGCAAAAGCTTAGAGCCGCAAGGGTTTGCGGCTTTTGTTTGACACCGTCGCTTTCCGGCCTTGCCGATTGCCCGCAATAACAATATATGGTATATTTATAAGCAAGACACATTTGCAAAGGCGAAAATACTATGAAAAACAGGCCGGTTAGCCAAGAATACCTTGAAAAGCTGCGCCGGGAGGCATTGCTTAAAGCTTCCGCCGCAGCCGCCCACTTGAAGGTAAAATACGGGGCTGCAGCCGTCTACCTCTTCGGCTCGCTGGCAGGGGGAGGGCATTTTTGCAAAAGTTCGGACATCGATTTGCTTGTCGAGGGGTTTCCCCCGGAAAAGAGCTGCTGGAGGATGCTGGTTGAACTAGAAGAGATAACCAGCCCCCTGGAGGTCAGCGTTGTCCTGGCCGAAGATGCTGTGCCCGGCCTGCGCGAAAAAGCTAGAAAAGAGGGAATTCTCCTGTGACCTTTCGGCTGAAAAAATTGCTGAACTGCTTAACAAATTTTCGCATACCGTCGGCTGTCTGGAAAGGGAAGTCTACTCTTTCGTGCAGACGATGAAAAAAATAATGCCCGATTAATGCCTGGAGGAAACCGGCCATTTTGCATAAAAGGCCGGATTTTTCTTTTAGCGCCCGAACGAACTAAAGATAAAAAAATTCTAAAAACTGTCACACTGATTAAAGCGGCTCAATATAAATAATGGTAAAAGATGCCAAATATATAAAGCAGGCCCAAGGAGGATACGCATTGATTGCAATAACATGCTAATTCCGACGGGGAATGTTGCTCGCAAGAACATTTCGTTTAAACTCGTTTCCAGTTCGGCACCAGGTATAGCTGCAATAGAAAATGCTGTTCAGTCGGTTACTCCGGTCAAACCCGACGAACAGATATACCTTGGAGCCGGGGTTCTTCCTGCACAGGCCGACATGCAGGTACAGTTATCCATGAGCAGCACAAAACCCTGTATATAATGTCCATAGTCAATGGCCCGGGCCCGTCACAGCGACGGGCCGGTTTTTTTGCGCGCAAGCCCGAACCCCCTTGGACGCCCCGGCCTTCCGGATGAGAGCCGCCAGAGCAACCGCCCCTATTACCAGCAAAACCGCCGTTTCCATTTGTGTCCGCCTTCTTTCGGCCGGATCCCGGTGGCTAGCCAAGTCCGAGCAAGCTGCCTAGAAAATTGCTACAACAGCCACCATATGAGATGCTGGGGAATATCCCGGCATTAGAGGGGCGGACAACTGCTCTTACACAGACCCTACGTGCAATTAAATCAGCATAGGCCTGTCCTGGGTGGCAGGCACTCTCCCCAGAGTTTCTCTATGAATTTTTTCCTACGGTGTCTTGACACTAACGCAGTCGCCCGGCCGCCTTGACACCCGGCTGTTTGTACCTTATAATGCTTATTGCAGGTTTTAGATGGCGCGGCTGCATGCGGCGGCGCGATAAACCTCCGGGTTTCAAAAAGGAGCAGGCGTTGTGTGGCTGTGGTAGATCACGCCGGGTACATGCGCGAAGCCCTGGCGGAGGCAAATAAAGCTTATGTCCTGGGAGAAGTGCCGGTCGGCGCGGTTGTTGTCCGGGACGGCGAAATTATCGGGCGGGGGCATAACCTGCGGGAAATTTTGAAGGACAGCACCGCCCATGCGGAAATCCTGGCCATGCGCGAGGCGGCCGGGGTTGTCGGGGACTGGCGCTTGAACGGCGCCGTCCTTTACTCAACCATCGAGCCCTGTGCAATGTGCGCCGGAGCGATAATCCAGTTCAGGGTGACCACGCTGGTCTACGGCGCTGCCGACCCGAAGGCCGGGGCCGCCGGGTCGGTAATCGACGTGATCGGACAGCCGCGCTTCAACCACCGGGTGGAAGTGTTGTCCGGGGTGCTGGAGAATGAGTGCCGGGAAATAATTCAAAAGTTTTTCCGGGAACTGAGGGAAAGGGAAGAAACGTGAAGAGCGTTTTTTTGGCAGGTGCCCGCCTGGGCATTATGAGTAATGTGTCAAATTTTTGGAGAGATGGCCGAGCTGGTCGAAGGCGCTCGACTCGAAATCGAGTAGACCGTTAGCAGCGGTCTCGTGGGTTCGAATCCCACTCTCTCCGCCAAATGATTATAAACAGGGGGCTGCCGCCTTTTTCGGGTGACAGCCCCTTATTTTTTGATAGATCTATAACTTGGCAAGTTTTAATCAATACATTCGGCGTTTTCGTTGTCAATGGTTACATTGCACAAGATGAATTTAAATTTGATAACTCTCGGACAACAACATTTCGACTGGGGGAAGCTGTTGCTTTCGTCTTCGGAGCGGAGAATTCCTTTGAGCTTATCTGCGTTGTTGGCTATGGTTTCAACCACTTCTTTGTTCAGTAAGGGGGGGTGGTTTTCCAACAATAAATCCTCCTTTTTTATTTTTGATACATTCTATGACGCTAAATACGAATTTATAATATTGGCAATAAACGGCGGGGCATTAAAAACGGGAATGGTTGAATGGGGCCGGGCAGGGGATGCTGCAGGGGATGCGTTTGCCGGATAGTGCAAGGGGTTTCGCGGCTGACGCGAAACCCCTTGTTTTCGGTCTTTACGCTTTGGGGAAATACCTTTTAAGGAGACCGTAGAAAGCCGTGCAGTGTCTCGCTTCGTCTTTACATGCCTCGTGAATGGCGTCGTGAATGGCGTCTTGCCCCTCATTCTTGGCACGGACGGCAATTTCCTTTTTGCCGCGGTTGGCGCCGGCTTCGCCGTCAACCAGCCTTTTCAGGTTTTCCTCAGTGCTTTCGCTTAAGACTTCTCCCAGGATTTCGGCAAAGCGTGCTGCGTGGTGGGCTTCCTCCCAGGCAATCCGCTTCATTGTTTCGGCTATTTCGGGATAGCCTTCTCTTTCGGCCTGGCGGGCCATGGCGATATACATCCCTACTTCCATGCACTCCCCTTTAAACTGCATGCCAAGATCGTTTTCGAAACCGGAACCTTTCGCCACGCCTATTTTGTTCCAGTCCACCAGATCGGGGCCGGAAACGGTCAGCAGTTCGAATTTTTCTTTCGGGGCACCGCAATTCGGACATTTTTCCGGCGGTGACTCTCCCTCGTAAATGTACCCGCATACTTTACAGCGCCATTTTTTCATGACATTTACCTCCTTAAAAAGATATGGTTTTATCAGACATCGCCGCTGCTTCCGCAGCCTCGCCCGGAGTATGACGCAACTCTCCCGGTTGCGTCCGCCATCGGCGAAATAACTGCCTGACTCGTTTTATCCAGCGGTTTTACGGTATATAGCGGCCGGTTGCATGAAAACGGTTTTTTGATAAAAATCTTGCCGCCAACTGTGCAAAGACCGGAAGCTAAGAGCAGCCTTTCAATTTGACCGCCTCCTTTCAATAATGTGTACTTATCTGGTACACAATTGGAGTATAAAAAATTGAAAGATCACTTTACGTGCTCGTGCAGCATTTGGAAATTGTAGCGTTTGAGATGCTCCGCCATGGATTGCTGCAGTTCAAAGAGGGCTTTATGTACCGGACATTGCCCGCTGAAATTCTTGCTGCATTCTTCCGGGGCGTACAGGCAACGGTTGACGGTTATGGGACCTTCAATCGCCTCAACCACGTCCAGCAGGGTTATTTTCGACGGGTGCCTTGCCAGTGAGTAGCCTCCGTTGACACCCCGGTGGGATTCGACTATCCCTTCTTTGGTCAAGAGGCGCAGGATCTTTAATAAAAAGCGCATCGGGATGTGTTCTTCTTCGGCGATTAGTTTGGCTTCCACCACCTGTCCGTAAGGCAGCCCCGAAAGATGAAGGACTGCCCGCATGGCGTAGTCAGTCGCCTGATTTAGTTTCATACGATACCTTACCTGAAATTTATTGTGGACCGATTTAGTATAGTTTGTTATTAAAATATATATACCAGATCCTCAAAGATGTCAAGAGTTTTTAAAAAATTTTTTGCGGGTTTATATGTTGAAGACACCTTAGATTATTTTGTGATGTTAATTAATGGAATATGCAGTGTCGTTACAAAAACCGCATGTACGGTGCGTGCATCATAAGTGCTGTCAATGTTCTTAGAAAATGTCACCCTCCTCTATTTTGAGCAGGGGGTCAAAAGAACAGAAACCAATAAAAAAGGTGCGGCTGCCCTTGACATTGTGGGCTTACTTTTAAGTAAGCGAGGGGCGACGGCGAGAGCATAGGGACAGCATCGACCAATCCCCTCGCCAAAAGATAATTTTAGCCCACAAGTCAAGGGTAAAACGAGCAGCCGCCAAAAAAGCTCCAGGTTCCGGCTCAAAGCATAAGTTAAAATTACCTCCAGGCAAGTCTTGAACTGAACAGTGCCTCGAGGATTACCCGGTCAGACTCGTCGTAAAAAGTTTGGGGCAAAGGGACTCTTTCTATTTAGCCCCCTAAAACGAGATTGGACAGTTAGACCTCAATCTGCTACAGTTAAACAAGGGGGCATGATTTAGATGACCAGAAAACAATACTCACCAGAAATGAAAATGCAGATTGTAAAAGAAGCCATAGAAACAGGCAATGCTTCGATCGTCGCCAGGAGACATGATATTGCACCCAGCCTGGTAGCCCGCTGGACAAGATGTTATAAAAGATACGGTAACTTTTACCCACAAAAGGATGTGCCCAGGTCAAACAGCTCTTCCCCTGATTATAAGAGGATGGCACAGGAAAACGAGCAACTAAAGAAACTG
>DAOOVD010000086.1:0-6141 GCA_035369845.1 Bacillota bacterium
CTCAGGGGATAGAGCACCGGCCTCCGGAGCCGGGTGCGCAGGTTCGATTCCTGCCAGGCGCACCAGCATTGATTTCCCGGCACTTTCTACTTATTAGAATACCCCAAAAAAGGGGGAGTCCGGGTGTGTTAAACCACCATCAGGAGCAGTCAGACCTGCTCTTTATTTTTTGTAAATATCGATATTAACTTGTCCACTTTCCCGGCGGCAAGTTCCTTTATGACCGGTTCATACTGGGTTAGTTTCTCGCCCAGCCGCAGGGCGTAGGCAAACATATTGGCCTGGTATTCGTGTTTGCCGTAAAAAAACGTATGGTCTAAGATGAACATAAAGCTGTTTCCCTTTGGGTGCAGGGCAAAATGCCCCAGTTCGTGGGCGATAACCAGCATTTGCGCCTCTTCCGGCAGGTCAGCCTGTACGCCGATGATTTTATATTCGCCCAGGCTAACCGCCAGGCCGCAAATGCGGGACATGGGTACGTATAGCACAGTGATACCCATTTCCCGCGCAATACATACCGGGTCACGGGTGGCATATTCTCTGGCCAGTTTCTCCGCTATTTTGGTGTAATATGCTGGCATAGGGCATTATTTTTTACCGTGTTTAGTCGGGTCAACTTCCACATATTTAAGGCCAGGTTTGGGAGTTGGCGGCAGGGGTTTTCTTTCGACTACAGCCCTCTCACCGAAAGGAGTTTTGCCGCCTTTTGGCCCTACAATTTCATACTGGCCTGATTCAGGCGCTTTTTGCCCTGGTTTAAGCAGATTATCCTTTTTACCCATATTCATTACTCCTTTCCGAAGGTGGTGTTATACTTCTTGATGGAAATACCGCAAACAATAAAGATTGGCGGAATAAATTATACTGTTAAATTTGACCATCTATTAGGAGCGCAACGGCGCTGTTTTGCTGAACATCATCCTTTCACCCAGGAAATAGTCCTGGCTGAAGGACAGCCTCCGGAACAAGCCGGGGAAAGTTTATTGCACGAAATAATCGAAGCTATAAATAATCACTGCCAGCTTGGGCTGGAACACCTGCAAATTCAGGTGATGGGGTTTATACTGCACCAAGTCCTGCGAGACAATAAACTGGTATTTTAGGAGTGCTGCCAATGCTTCAAACAGTCAAAATATTAGGTGTGTCCTATAAAATTGAAGAAGTTCCTTGTGTAAGCAAAGAAGTCCTTCGCATGGGGCAAGTTGACCATATCCGCAAAGTTATTTCAATCGACAGTGCTTTGACCGAACAAGGGAAACAGGTAACGCTGCTGCATGAGATAATACACTGTATATTGCACTCCTTGGGATACTATGACGAACACGATAATGAAACCTTTGTTCAGGGACTGGCAAGCACCCTCTATCAAGTGTTGGTTGAAAATAAGTTATTTTGATATTTACTCATTTAACTTTTTGTCTCAAATTAAAAGAAGAATTCGCTCCAACTGGCCTCGGATTCACTGTCGCCGAGCATGATGCCTAAAACTTCCCGGTATCCTTCGGTGTTTATGCCGATGGCGATCATGACGCCCCGGGAGCGGACGCGCCCATCTTCACGAACTTTGAGTACCAAAGCGTCTACCAATATAAAAGGGTAGCGCATTTCCCGCAAGTCCCGGTTATTCCAAGAAATAACCAGCGGGTCCAGTTTCTTGCATAAGTCTGAGACAGCTTAGTGGAGAGGTCCTAGAAGTTGGTGTTTCTGTCTTCGCTAAGAAGCGATCTAAATTACCTTCAAATCTGATATAATTATAACCACAAGGAGTTGATGCCTTTGGCCGAATACGACCTGATCATCAAAGCCCTTGCAGAGCGGTACATGGATCAGATTGCTTCTTTTGTGCGGGGCTTGCCGGTTGCGGTGGAACAAATCGAGGACAGGAACAAGGAGGCCGCGGCCGTGCAACGTACATCTGATGCCCTGGTCAAAGTGCGGGAAGGCAGTTATGAGTACCTTATGTTAGTTGAGTTCCAGGCCAGGCCGGACCGGAAAATGGCCAGGCGGCTTTTGGAGTATACGGCCATACATCACTGCCGGTACGAAAAGCCGGTCTACCCGGTGGTGATCAACCTGACCGGCGGCGGCCGGCAGGGCGAGCGGTACTTATTTGAGTGTCTTGACCTGACGGTGGTTGACTTCAGCTACCGCCTGATCAACCTGGAGGACGTTGCCGGCCGGGACCTGCTTTACCGGGGACCGGTGGGCCTGCTGCCCCTGACCCCGTTGATGCGGCAGGAGGATCCTCCGGAGGCGGTGCTGGAGAAGTGCGCGGAACGTATCGGGCGCGAGGTGGAAGCTGGGGACGAGAGGTCCGTTTTGTATGTGGCTCTCGCGGCTTTATCATCTTTGAGGTTTTCAAAGGAATTAATTCTAAGAGTGCTGGAGGTGAGCAAGTTGGAAAATTTACCGCTGTTTGACGGTATCCGGGAAGAGTGGGAAGCCAGGGGTGAATTCAAGGGTAAATTGGAGATGCTTATGGATTTAGTTGAAGCCAGGTTCGGCCAGATTCCTGATGAATTGAAGAACCGTCTAAAAGCGTTAAAGGATCTTGAGCAGATTAAACAAGCAATGCGAAAAGCCGTAAGCGCGGAGACAATAGAAGAATACATGGCGAAGCTTGAGCACTAGGCCGGGTTGAAAGCCCGGTTTTGTCTTATATTGCAAGTAAAAGCGGCAGGGTAATATCTTTTGCCTTTGCCGCGAATTTTGCAAGCCTTAAATCGAACAGTATAAAAGGAAATTATGTTAATTAATGGTGCTTTTAAGGCAAAGAGGGGGATGAGACTATTAATTATCAATTTGTTGAACACGTCTTTCTTTGAACCCCGTTAATTCCGCAATTTTTGCGTGTTTTCCTGTTCCATTTCAGCCACTTTCTGGTTTGCCACTAAGCTTTTTCACAAAATGCTCCTTTTGTGAACCAAGCCGGTAAAAAAGGACGCAAAAGGCAGGGTATGAAATGCTTTTAAAGGCAAAATTTTGGTTCGCAAAAGTTTAAGACTATCAGGAGGAGGATCGACTATGGATAAAATCAAAACGTTTTTCCTTTCAGTGATTTTTTTCTAATGGCAGTAATGCCGGCGATGGCCGACCAGGTGAACGTATACTGATTTGCATGTCTCAACTACCAGATATAATCACAGTGACAGTATAGTTTTTAGTATTAACCTCAAAAAAGGCAATTTACAGCAACAGTATGAGGACGCCAGGTTTATACTGATGCAGACAGTGGACGAGAAGACGGTTGAGGATGTAATAAATTACGCGAGGCAGGCAAGTGTTAGAGATGATAACAACCGGCTACCGCCGATAAAAACATTCTATTCGTTAAACAAAATGGCTGTAAGAATAGCTGGTGGAGATGTTTCAGTAACGATTCAAGTTTGGCATACAGAGATACCGGCCTTTGCCGGGAAGTTATATGATTCAACAGGCGCATTGGATGATGCTTTGCAAAATTACAGCGGTTAAGTAGTGGAGTACCAGGAGAAAGGGTTCATCCAGTTGGGGATTTGTACGTCTTGCGATTCTGAAGAAGGCGGCGAGATAATGTCCCTGCGACGAAAAGACATCAAACAAATGCTTGAGAGCGCGGGATACCTCAATCCAGGAAGCTCCTTCCTGAGTGGAGCGAAGGGAGGGGCAGCTCACTAAATATTATATATGCTGTTAAAGGGAGCAGTTAACTTTCGTAGAATATCCATATATAACAGGAAAATAATAGCATATACCAGATAAAACCTTAACAGGCTACAAGGTAGTGAGGAAGCAGGAGCGAAGGCGGCTTGAGAGGCCGGGTTTCCCGGCCTCCACTGCTGCGGATGAGGGGGGATTTTATTGGGTGAAACCGCTGGAAATACAACAAGCACCCGGGTATAATAGTGCCAGAGGCGAATACTGTGGATATGGAAAAAATCAAGGGTCGATAACTCTGAGACAACTTGGTTTGGTGGAAGCATTGGAGAAAAGGGGACATGTTTTATACAACAACTGGCACGGCGGCAAAACCGCAGAGGAGAGAAAGAAAACGCTGAAAAGCCAGATGGGTTCGGATGTTTTCCTTACAAGTACGAACGCCGTAACAGTTGACGGCAAACTGGTAAATACCGATTTCACCGGGAACCGTGTTGCCTCAATGGTTTTCGGGCCCGAAAAAATCGTCGTGGTGGCCGGTGCAAATAAAATAGTTGCCGATTTGCAGGCTGCCTTTAACCGCATTAAAAACGAAGCAGCCCCCAAGAACTGTATCAGGCTTGGGTTTTCCACCCCCTGTGCCGGCAACACTCTCTGTGCGAACTGCAGCGGACCGCACCGCCTGTGCCGGGTAACCGCCATTATTGAGGTGTCTCCCAAAGGAATTCCCGACTACACCGTAATCATTGTCAGCAAAAACCTTGGCTACTGATGTCGAACGGGTCTGGAGCCGGCTGCCGGGAGTATGGAAGATAGATCATTGCTTCAAATGGTCAGTTGATTTGTTAAGGCGTGTTTGCTGGCAAGCAGTAATAAGGGACGGGGGGTGAGCGGACATGAGGAAATGGACATCCCGCCTGGTGCTGTTATTGTTGTGTTCTCTGGCCGTTTATTACATTTATAAACAATACCGTCCCTTAAACCATGTGAAGCTTCCCCCTCCGGATGAGCCGCCTTTTTTCAGCGTTTCCTACCTGTGGGGTTATTCCCCTTCTCAACAGTCTGCGGATTTGCTTGACAGATTCAAATCATACCGCCAGGAGATAGAAAATATTGCTCTTGATCTCAAGGATATAGGAGCGGCCGGGTTCAACGGCATAAAACTGTGCTTCTACTACAATCAGGACAATACCCTGATCGACTGGACCGCCGGGAAGGCGGCCGAAGAACGTCTCTATCCCATCGGGCTCCTGACTGGGCACAACCGAAAGTCCAAAGGAAGGGCTTTTACGGAGGAAGAGTTGCGGCGGTGGGAACGTTTCGTGCGGCAAGAGGTCAAAAAGAACCGGGATATTATATATTATTGGGAAGTGTGGAATGAACCGGACATCGACCTTTACCGCTACGGCATTCCCAAGGAGTATTTGGAACTCCTCAAAAGAACGGCGGCGGTAATCAAACGGGAAAATCCCGAAGCGAAAGTAATCATGGCCATAGGAGCGGTGGATTCGAACGGGGTGTCTTTCCTGGAGGAGGTCCTCTCTTCAGGCGGGGGGAACTATTTTGATATCCTCGGCTTTCACCCATATGCGGCCAATCCTTACATCCGGAAGGACATTTTTAACAAATCCGTCGAGACGATCAAGAATATAAATGAACAGTACGGCAACCGATGGCCGCTTTGGATTACCGAAATAGGACAGCCGACCAGTGAAGTTTCCGGGGAGCTGCAGGCGGAGTCGGCAGAATTTGTTTTCAAGAGAGCCTGCGAAGAAAAAATACCTGTTATATGGTTCCATTATTCCGACAAGAAGGCGCCGGGTAACGCCGTCACCGGCAGGGGATGGGGATTGTTGGACGCCTGCGGAATGCCGAAACCGTCCTATGAAAGATTGAAGGCTGTGATGTCCGGTGTTTCAGATGCCCGTACACATCAATCACTGGAAGGTGATCCAGGTGAAAGATAAAAGAATAACGTTGAAAAATGCCTGCAGTTTGCGTGCCGGAGCCGAACCGGATGTTACCTGCCGCCCGCAGTACGGAGCGCCGGGCGAACCGCCCGGGAGCGGCCTCCCCGGGGAGGAAGTTTTTGATGACGTGGAATTTGTTTGCCCGGCTTGCTGCTGCGGGATGTACGTTGAATTGAAGGAAGAAGAGTAATACTGTTGCTTGGGAGTGGTCACAGTGAAAAAACCTCATCAAATCTGCGAACGGGTTTATATGGTGGGAGGACCGGATATGACCGACAGCAGGGACTGTTGCGTTTATCTGGTGGACGGCGGCGGGGAACTGGCCTTGATAGATGCCGGCCTGGGCTATTCGTACCGGCAAATTTTAAACAACATAAAAGAGATCGGCCTGGACGTCTCCAGACTGAAATGCGTGGTGGCCACGCACGGTCACATCGACCATATCGGCGGCCTGCACCGGTTTCAGCCGCGGGGGGCGAAGGTGGTGTGCCACGAACTGGAGGAAGGCGCGGTTGCCCGGGGCATTCCAGGCCTC
>DAOOVD010000087.1:0-4881 GCA_035369845.1 Bacillota bacterium
CCCGGCCCAGAGCGCGGAAACCGTCGTTCATGATGGAGGCGAACCTGACCAGGTTTTCCCCGGCCGGACCGATGCAGGCAACGCCCGCGTCCTTGCCGTGAAGATCGCGGAGCCGGTCGAACGTGTCCGCAACGTCGGCGCCCCACAGCTTCCCCGCCTCACGGATGTGCACGCTGTCGCCGTCTATCGTGAGGTAGACGGGCACGGCTGAGCGCCCTTCAACGATCAGCATGTCGCAGCCGCTCTTTTTCAGCTTCACTCCCCATGTTCCTCCCGAGTTGGAGTCGAAGATGGTACCGGTGAGAGGTGATTTGGCCGACGCGCTGAAGCGTCCGGAACCCGAAACCCTGGTCCCCGTCAGGGGGCCGGCGGCAAAGACGAGCTTGTTTTCGCCGCCGAGAGGGTCGCAGTCCGCCCGCACTTCCCTGGCGATGGTGAGGGCGCCGAGACCCCGGCCTCCGATCCAGTTTTCCAGGTCCTTTCCGTTTATCTCTTCCTCGGAGATTTTTCCGCTGCCCAGGTCGACCCTGAGCGCTTTTCCGAACCAGCCGTACAATATATGATCCCTCCGGTCGCGCAATTCGTAAATAATTTCTTCCCGGCCGGGAACAACTCCTTTTTTTGCTGCTCAAGAGGCCCGGCGGCAGCCCTGAAACTTTTGGAGGCGCTTTTGCCATAGTGGTTGCTCCGCAAAACTTTCAAGCGCTTACCGTCTTGAAACTTTTGGAGGTGTTTTTGCCCGGAACTTTCGTCACCGTCCGTACCGTATATTTTTATCCGGCGGCTTCATACTAACCACAAAATTATAAAAATGGAGGGACGGGTCTTGAGAAAATTGCGTGTTGGGATCATTGGAACCGGCATGGCGCTGGAGAAACTGCATTACCCGGCGTATCAGGAACTGGCGGACAAGTACCAGATTGTCGCCCTCTGCGACGTGGACAGGGACAAGGCGGAGTCCTGGGCAAAACGCCTCGGGATCGATTCCGGCAGTGTTTATACCGATTACAGGGCGATGGCCTTGCGTGGGGATATCGACCTCTTTGACATTATGGTGCCCATAGAGAAAAATTTTGAGGTCACGGATGCAGTGGCCTCCATTGCCAGAAAACCTATTATCTGTGAAAAACCTCTTGCCCCGGACCTGGAACAGGCCAGGGCCCACGCCGAGATTCCGAGAAAATACGGCATACCGGTTATGATTGCCGAGAACTACCGCTATAACGAGGAAATAGACAGGATAAGGGATTTCGTCAGGACTGGAAAGGTGGGCGACATTCTTTATTTCATCCAGAACCGGGTGGTTGATTTTCCGGAGGACATGCTCAAAGACAGATTTCCCGCCAGGGAGTGGCGTCAGCGCCCGGAATTCCAGGGCGGCGCCATCCTTGACACGGCGGTGCACGACATCGCCGCTTTAAGACATATATTCGGCGCGGTCGACAGACTGCAGGCCTTCGGACGGCAGCAGCGCGGGGGGTTTACGCCTTATTCGGCTGTCAGCGTCAACATCCAGTTTAGAAGCGGCGTGATCGGAACCTTCTCCTTCTTCTGCAGCGGCAAGGAGATGCAGAGGCCGCTGGTCGGCCTTCGCATATTCGGGACGGAGGGGATGATTTACCTTGAAGAGAGGGACTGCGGATTCATAAACGTCATGAAAAACGACGGGACGCACGAACTCGTCCCGTACCGGCCGCAGCGGGGCTACTACAACGAACTGTTGAACTTCTACAACGCCGCTGTGGGAAAGGAGCCCCTGTCGGTGACTCCGGAAATGGAGTTCGGCGATGCCAAAATGGTTTTCGACATATTGAAGTCGATTGAAGAAGAGTCGATCGTGGAGGTGGACCGCGAGGCGGGCTACATTCCGATATACCGTGCGAAGGGAATTGACAAATACCAGCACCCCCACCTGACGCGGGACAGGTACCAGTAAAAGAGTGCGGCGGGGCCGCCGCGGAGGACGGCCCCGTTTCCGTTCCGGCCGGGCTTGCGGGAAGTTAAGCGAAAGGCCGGCATCATTTTAATAAGAACAACCTCCAGCGATTATGCTGAAGGCTGTTTTTATTTAATCCAATAGTTTTACTTATTATATAGCCTGTGGATGATCACCGCCGCTTCGGCTCTTGTGGCATTTCCCAGCGGATTGACAAGGTTGTTGCAGCCGGTCACAATCCCGTTCTTAACCAGTGTTGCCACGCTGTTTGCGGCGTAGGGCGCGATAAGAGACCTGTCCAGAAAACTGTCAAGGTCGGCGTCCGAGCCCGCCGGGAGGTTCTTTTCAGCTATGGCCGCAGCCCTTGCTGCGAGGGCCATCATATCCTGCCTGGCAACGGGCGCAAGGGGATCAAACATGTTACCGCCTCTTCCGCCGGCTATGCCAAGCTTTTTAGCGATGCCCACCTCCCGGCAGTAGTATGCCGAAGGGCTCACATCGGCAAAATTATCGCTCACTTCTGCCGAGAGGCCGAGAGCTTTCACCAGAAGAACCGTGAAATCGGCCCTGGTTATACTGGCGGCGGGTGTATATGTGGTCTCGGATGTGCCGTTGATAATCCCTTTGGACGCCATAACCTCAATCTGCTTTCGAGCCCAGCCGTACGAGCCGATATCGTCGAAACTCTTCTTTACATATGCCACCGCGTACTTGCTGAAGTGAGCAACCTGGAATACCACCTTTCCCGTGGCCGGGTCGTACCTGCCGGTCGGAACTGCCACGACGTTGCCGCCGCCGTCTATATACCACACCACAATATGCTCCGTATTTGCCAGCTCTTCCGCCGTTGGCGCATAGGGTACGGACACGGTCACCGGCGCGTTGGGATTGTTCCAGCTCACAGGGTTCCCGTCGATGTCCAGTTTCAGTTCAATAACCGGTTTGTTCCCTATCCGGGACTGTAATTCAGGATCCAGGCCGGATGTGTCCGCCTTTGCGACTGTTATGGCCACGTTCTGTCCACCGGCGGCCAGCTCGGAGCTCAACATGTTGCCCGGCACTATCAGGTCCGCTATTTCCGTTTTAATTTCAATTTTTTCAGCAGCAGTTTCATTTTCCGTCCCGACCGTCAGGAAGGAGGCCGGGATTTGCGGTTTATACGAGGCGGCATTATCTGAGGCGGGAATTACAATCTGGATGTTTTTCACGCCGTCCGGCCCCGCACTTGCCCGCTCAAAAGCATCCTTCAGCGTGTTTTCAGACAGTTCAACAATTGCTGTTCCGCTTGCGTCCACAGACGGCTCGCCGGTTTCAACAGTAACGCTGCCGTCGCTGTTTACCTCAATGGCATTCTGGGTTTTCGTATCTGTTGCGCCGGCACTGCCGTTACCGCCGCCGCCACTGCCGCCGCCGCCACTGCCGCCGGATGACGTTCTGGCGACGGTTTTTACCACCGGGGTAAGATCATAACCAAACCCTTCATGGGAGGCATCGACAGATATCGCATTTGAGCCCAGGGCAAGATTTACGGTCTTCGAAAAAGCGCCGGTTGCCGGGTCCACGCTGACGGCGCCCTGATCAACTCCGCCGACTGTAATCGTAACCGTTGCCTGCGGGTCGGTAACAGTTCCGTTGATTGTTATGGCGGAATCCGTCGTAGATGCAACCGGGTCATCGACGGAAAGCCTGGGTTGGGCAATGTACGTGGTAAAACCGTTCACCCGGAATCTCAACGTTCCTTCGCTGTATGTTGCAGAACCTATAACACCATGCTCAAGGGAATCGTCAATAATATCGGGCATTTCAATAAATGGCAAGTTGTACATTTCCAGCCAGGCGCCGTTTTGAAACGCCGAGCCTTCCAGGACATCCAATTCTATCCTCCCGTAGCTTTCCATCATGTACGGGCCTATATCTTTTAGGTTGGCTATGGTTTCCTTCCTCGTCAAATCCAGTCCCGGATCGAAGGTAATCTTGCCTTTGCCCACTGTATGGAGTACCAGCGGTACATCTGTTTCCCTATAATTCGTTATATCAGCTGCCCAGTCTGTTGTCTCGCTCCCCTCCAGGTTTAAGAAAGAAGCGCGTTTAGGATTCGGATTGACGATAGCAATCGGGACTTCCGGTCTATCCCCGGCCAATGCGCCATCCTCAAGGATGCATATAGCGAATTGATATGGTTCCGGTCCCGGAGCCGGCGCTGAATGGTCAGAAATCGAGCTGATATCGCCAAGATCGACAGATAAATAATACAATGCGCTGCTTGCATGTTCAACAGTACAATCTGCAAGCTTTTCACCGATAGGCCGTTCCGGATTTCTACGATCATATACGCGGAATTCTCCCGTTATTGCCGCGGAGCTTCCTTCTCTCTGTTGAACCTTCACTTTTATGGTTTCCTTGCTTTCAATACCTTTATAAAAGAGATAGTAATTGTCAGTATAAGGCAGCATGGCATTATCAGAAGGTCTTACGAATTTCCAGTTGTCAATTGACGATTCTCCTCCAGGCCCCCCAGGCCCTTCTGGTATGATTACCAAATTGTATACGGTCGCGCTGTTATTTTCAGCATACGCGGCAACAGTCACGGAATCCCACTCAGAGTCAGCAGGGTTGCTGTCGGTGAAGGTAAAAGGACTGCCGCTGGTTAACGGCGAGCCATTCACCTTCACATACGAACCGTTGTGGGTGAATTCGACCGGATACTCGCCGGCAGGTGTTCCCTCGGGTAGGGATACAACGATCCTTCTGAGGCCCTGGGACACATCACCAGGCCGGCCGTCAACTGAGAGCGCCGTCAGGGTGTTGCCCGTACCTGGTACTACCATGTCCATTCCCGCTACACTCCCGTCAATCGACGCATATACCGAATAACTCACGGCGCCGGGCGCAGGAACAAATGAAATTGGGTCAAGGTTATAGCAGTACACTCCTCCGGACATGCT
>DAOOVD010000088.1:0-4826 GCA_035369845.1 Bacillota bacterium
CTGAGAAGCGTGGTGAAGCCGCCCAATTTGCCCGCGCGGTACGGCAGCGACGAATTCACCGTCATCGTGCCGGATTCTGAAAAAAGCGCGGTCAAGCTCGCAGAAGAAATTTGCGGGAAAATTGAATCCTCCAGCTTTGAGGGGGAAGAAATCCTCCCCAAGGGGAAAATCACCGTGTCTCTGGGCATTGCCGGCTATCCCAAGCACGGCAAAACTGCGAAAGAGATCATCCGCTCGGCCGACGAAGCCCTGTACAAGGCAAAATACAGCAAAGACAAGGTGCAGGTTTACTTCTCCGTTATGGACGACCTGCGCGAGGGTATCGTGGAAACGGAGAGGGACCTCTTCAACTCCATCAAGACACTGATTTCCATCATCAACGCCAAAGACAGGTACACGTACGGCCATTCCGAACGGGTCGCGTACTACTGCCTCAAAATGGCTGAGAAACTGAACCTGAAAGATGAAGAAAAGGTCCTGCTCCGGTACAGCGCATTTTTACACGATATCGGCAAAATCGAAATTGACCGTGAAATCCTGAACAAAATAGGGCCTTTGAGAACCCCCGAGTGGGCCATTCTAAAAAAACACCCCGTCTGGGGAAGCGATATAATCCGGCCGATCAGTTCTTTAAAGAAAGCCATTCCCGCCATCCTTCACCACCATGAAAACATTGACGGATCAGGCTACCCGAGCGGTCTGACGGGCGGCAACATTCCCCTTGAAGCAAAGATCCTGAGGATTGCCGACAGCTACGACGCCATGACCACCGACAGGCCGTACAAGAAAGCCAGAACCGTGCCCGAAGCCTGCGGCGAACTGAAAAAATACAGGGGCATTCTGTTTGATCCCTTTTTGGTCGATGTCTTCGTCAAGTTTATTCTCGAAGAAGAAAATGAACAATTCGCCTTCAGGGACCGCAATACCGTCAAATAGACATCCCTTTTCAAACAACCCCGGCTGCCGCCGCAACTGCGCCCCGTCAACATCCTCCGGCAATGCCGACCGTTCAACTGCCCCAAACTGCACTTAAGCTTTCTAATCTGATAACTAAAAGATTAGTTCTTAATTATTAAAAAATTTTGTTGTATTATTAGTAGAGCTTGTAAAAAATCCCCGTCATACTCTCAACTGCAAGAGTTGGCAGCAATACGGGCAATACCCTTAAAGCAGGACAGGAGGTAAAAGATGACACGCAAGAGTAGCGGCAGCGTAGAATCATTGCTCGCTGAAAAAAGAGTTTTCACCCCGACGCCGGAATTTGTTCAAAATGCCCTTTTGAAAACCCGCCAGCAGCGCGACCAGCTCTGGCAGAGGTCAATTGAGCAGCCCGACGGGTTTTGGGCCGAAATGGCGGAAGAACACATCTCATGGTTTAAAAAGTGGGAAGCCGTGGAGGAATACAGTTTTACAGACGACGTTTACGTTCGCTACTTCCGGGGCGCCAAACTAAACGCCTCGTATAACTGCCTCGATCGCCACCTGAACAGTTGGCGAAAAAATAAAGCGGCCCTTATCTGGCAGGGGTAACCACCGGAGGAAAGCAAAACTTATACATACCTGCAGCTTCAGCGGGAAGTATGCAAATTTGCCAACGTACTCAAAGGCCTTGGCGTAAAAAAAGGCGACCGGGTTACCATTTACATGCCGATGATCCCCGAACTGGCCGTCGCCATGCTGGCCTGCGCCAGAATCGGCGCGATCCACAGCATCGTATTCGGCGGATTCAGCGCCGAAGCTTTGAGAGAGCGCATCCGGGACTGCCGGGGTGAAACACTGGTCACAGTCAACTACGGCATCCGGTCCGGAAAACTGCTCAACCTCAAAGAAAACGCCGACGAGGCTCTTTCCGCCTGTCCGGAGGTTAAAAACTGCGTCGTGGTTAAAAGAGTCGACAGGGAATGCAACATGGTTCCGGGGCGCGATTACTGGTGGCATGAACTGATGAGCGAGGCATCTCCCGTATGCGAGCCGGAACACATGGATGCAGAGGACCCTCTCTTCATTCTTTATACCAGCGGCAGCACCGGAAAACCCAAGGGGGTTATGCATACCACCGGCGGTTACATGGTTTATGCCACCGTCACCTTCAAGTACATCTTCGACTGCCGCGACGAAGACGTCTACTGGTGCACAGCCGATATCGGCTGGGTTACGGGCCACAGCTACATCGTCTACGGACCGCTTGCGGCCGGCGCAACTTCTCTCATGTTCGAGGGGACGCCGGTTTATCCGAATCCGGACAGATTCTGGGAAGTAGTTGAAAAATACAGGGTAAACATTTTTTACACCGCCCCCACGGCCATCCGCTCCATGATGAGGGAGGGCGACAGGTGGCCCCTCTCCAGGGATTTGAGCAGTCTCCGCCTTCTCGGTTCGGTGGGCGAGCCGATCAACCCCGAAGCCTGGATGTGGTTCTTCAGGATCATCGGCAAGGAGAGGTGCCCGATTGTGGATACCTGGTGGCAGACAGAAACAGGAGGCATCCTGATTTCGCCGCTGCCCGGCTGTATTCCCACGAAACCGGGTTCGGCCACGCTGCCTTTTTTCGGCGTGAGTCCGAAAATTATCCGCCAGGACGGCAGCGAAGCAGACGTAAACGAAGGAGGATACCTCGTCATTACCAAACCATGGCCTGGCATCATGCGGGGCGTTTACGGGGACCCGGACAGGTTTAAAAACACATATTTCATCCAGTACCCCGGTTTCTACTTTACGGGGGACGGGGCGCGAAAGGACGAGGACGGATATTACTGGCTGATGGGGCGGGTGGACGACGTGATAAACGTTTCCGGCCACCGCCTGGGCACGGCGGAAGTAGAAAGCTCACTGGTGGCCCACCCCAAAGTGGCGGAAGCGGCGGTAGTCGGTTACCCGCATGACATAAAAGGCGAGGGCATATATGCGTACGTAACTTTGAAGGAAGGCGTCGAAGCGACGGAAGAACTGAGACTGGAGCTCGTCGCCCACGTGCGAAAAGAAATCGGCCCTATTGCGTCCCCGGATGTCATCCTTTTCGCCAAAGCCCTGCCGAAAACCAGAAGCGGCAAGATTTTGAGAAGGATATTGAGAAAAATTGCGGCCGGCGAGGTGGAACAGCTTGGCGACATCTCAACCCTGGCTGACCCCGAAGTAATTGAAAGCCTTCTGCCGGGAACCCGTAAATAAGACAGGCGGTGAAAAACCCGCCGAGGTTGTTGAAAAAGGTGCCTTGAGATTGGAACACTTCTTTCAACCTTAAGGCACCGGACAACTTGTCATCAGGCTGACCGGGCTTAGCCCGGCTTTTTATATTTGTGCTTATTCGCAGGAAGAGGGCATGTCATCCGGTATTTCCGAAAATACGACCACCTTGTTTTTCAACTTCTTGGCACAGTACATCGCACTGTCGGCAGCCATAATCAAATCCTGGATTTTCATGCCTTCAGCAACGCAAGCAATTCCCACGCTTATCGTAAGATTCAACCCGGGTGCGGGAACAGCCGTTTCTTCTATCTGGCTTCTCACCCTCTCTATACAAATCTTTGCATCTTCGGTACCGGTGCCGGAAAGAATGACGGCGAACTCCTCCCCGCCCCAGCGGCTGATCACGTCCGTTTTCCTGAGTGATTTTTTCATTATCTCCGAAACCGTCCTGAGTACTCTATCCCCCGCAATGTGCCCCAATCTGTCGTTGACCGTTTTAAAATCATCGAGATCTATCATGGCAAGCGAAAACAATATCCCCTGTCTGTAAAAACGATCATGCTCCCGCTCAAGCTGGTGATAAAAAAACCGCCTGTTGTAGCAGCCGGTGAGCGGGTCAGTCAACGACTGGTGCAACAGTTTCTTTATCAACAGACCCGTCAAAAAACCTGCCGAAACTTGAATCGTTCCGATTATCAACCATAAATGATACCTCTCTAAAACAAAAAAAATGCCCAGCGCGCAGTAAACGGCCGAAATGACAACAGCCGCGATTATTCCGGTTAGAGGGGCGTTCTCCAAAAGAAAAAACTTCAGCATTTCATTCCACCATATCAAGGGGTAAAAGATTTAATTCGCTCATAAAAGCTCATTCCCCTGCAAAACCCAGTAAAATAATTGACCCGGCGGGCGCCACAAGCTCACGCTCCGTCCTCAAACACGATAACGGAAAATTTTTACTCTTATGTGCCTGCAATTTATTTATCGCCTTTATCACCGTTGAGACAAAGGGGCTGACTCGCAAGTCAACCCCTTTATATCATACGGCTATTACTTGTTTTACTTCGGGAATTTCCTGCTTGAGCACCCGCTCAATCCCCTGTTTCAGGGTTATTGTCGCTCCGGGTCACCCGCCGCAAGCTCCTTTCAGGCGAACCTTCACCAAACCATCAGCATCTACGTCCACCAGTTCAACATCGCCGCCGTCTCTCTGCAAAAAGGGGCGAACTTTATTTAGAACTTCCCGTACTTTTTCCTTCACGGCTTATACCTCCTTTCAATATATTATGTCTGAGTCCAAAGCTTATATGTAATTTGAAAATTACAAGCTTTATCATATTGTACCTTCAATCAACCGTAAAAACAAGAAAAAGCTCTGCTATTACGTGACAATGAAATCACGTCCGTTTTCATAGATTAAATCCCATCATGAGAGGGTGACATCTTCTCCCGATAGTTTATTACACTGCGGCACTATTACTAGATAAACACACCGGTCCATTCCCTTGTATTGACTGGCACCCTCTTTTCTGCTAAAATAAACTGTGCCCGAAACTGCCGAAGTGGCGGAACTGGCAGACGCAGCGGACTCAAAATCCGCCGGGGCTCACCCCCCGTGTGGGTTCGACTCCCACCTTCGG
>DAOOVD010000089.1:0-4723 GCA_035369845.1 Bacillota bacterium
GCGCTCTGGGCCGGGGCGGTCTCGGGGCGGTGATGGGCTCAAAAAAACTGAAAGCCGTAACGGTCCGCGGAAACAGAAAAATAGACGTGAAAAACCCGGACAAACTGGATTTCGTCATGTACGAAGCCGACAAGTGGATAAAGGCCAACCCGATTACCTCCAAGGGGCTTCCCGAGTTCGGAACCCCGGTTCTCGTCAACCTGATCAACGAGATGGGCGTTTTCCCCAGCCGCAACTTCCAGTTTTCGCAATTCCCGGAAGCCGCAAAGATTTCCGGGGAAGCGATCGCCCGGGATATGTACGTCAGGCGGAAAGGGTGCCACCGCTGCCCGGTGCTCTGCGCGAGGCAGGTAAAAACAAAAAAAGGGATCGCCGAAGGACCCGAATACGAGTCGCTGTGGGCGCTCGGCCCGGAGTGCGGGATAGGAGACATCGAGACGATAACCGAGGCCAACGGACTATGCAACCGCCTGGGCCTCGACACCATCTCCACCGGGGTCACCATCGGCTGCGCCATGGAACTCGAGGAGAAGGGCCTGCTCAAAACGGGGCTTGCTTTCGGCGACCGGGAAGGACTGCTGAAAGCCGTCAGGGATACCGCCTACAGGGAGGGCATAGGCGCCCTGCTTGCGGAGGGCTCGCGAAATCTGGCCGAGAAATATTCTTCCGGCAAATACGCCATGCAGGTGAAAGGACTCGACCTGCCGGCCTACGACCCGCGCGGTCTCCAGGGCATGGGCCTGGGATTTGCCACCTCAAACCGGGGCGGCTGTCATCTGCGCTCTTACATGATCGGGCCCGAAGCGCTGGGCGTGCCGAAAATGGTGGACAGGTTCGGCACCGGGGGCAAGGCCGGCCTGGTGATCAACCAGCAGAACGTAACGGCGGCCTTGGACAGCCTGGTCATATGCCTCTTCATAAACCTGGCCGTGTCCGAGGAATATTTCGCGAGAATCCTCTCGGCGACAACCGGTGTCGATTACCGGCCCCAGGACCTGCACGTTGCCGGCGAGAGGATATGGAACCTGGAAAGGCTTTTCAACCTGCGTGCCGGAATCGGCCCGTCTTTCGACACCCTGCCGCAAAGGCTGCTGGAAGAGCCGGTCAAAGACGGCCCGTCAAAGGGGAGAGTAGCCGGGCTGAAACCGATGCTGAAAGAATACTACCGTTTCAGAGGGTGGGACGAATCCGGGGTTCCCCCCGCCAAAAAAATCAAGGAACTGGGATTGGAGGAATTTCAATGCTGGCAGCCTTTCAAAAAATAGGGCGCGATCTCTTCGTTTCCGGACTGAACAACTCCCACAGCGGCAACCTCAGCGTCCGGTACGGGGACCGCATAGTGATAACCAGGCGCGGCGCGATGCTCGGTCACCTGGAGGAGCGCGACCTGATAGAGACGGGCCTGGAAAAAAACGACGGCAAGATAATACTCGCCTCAACGGAAATCGGTGTCCACAGGGCCATATACAAAGGCACCTCCGCCCTGGCCGTAGTGCACGCGCATCCGGTTCACGCCGTCGCCCTCTCCCTGGTGGAAGACGAAATAATTCCCGTCGATTCCGAAGGAGCCTACCTGCTGCACAAAATCCCAGTCCTCGGTGCGGAGCACACCATCGGTTCCGGAGAAATGGAGGAAAAACTCCCGGAAATGTTGAGGGAATACAAAATCGTAATGGTCCGCGGACATGGCAGTTTTGCCGCGGGGCAGATGCTCGAGGAGGCCTACCAGTGGACTTCGAGCCTCGAAAACACCTGCCGGATCATCTGTATCACCAGGGCTCTGAAAGGAAAGATTAAAGACAGACGGTCGGCAAAGTACAGAGAATGGTAAACGTTTTTGAGGCGGGAGGCGGCAATGGACAGGCACTTTTCACCGGCAAGGAACGTAAACCTAATAAAAATAATCGGGGAGAATATTACGAAAATGAATTTCCTGCAAAACCTCGTCCACGGCAACCTGGCCATCCACCAGGAGCTCGTCAACAAGTTCATAAAAGAAACCGTCGCCGGGCACAAAACCGTAAAAAACATCGAGGTCTCCATTACCGGCGGCCTGATTTACCTGGACGCCGGACTGTCGGCCGGAAATATCCCCGTCCGGGTAAAGCTGGTTCTGTCCCTGTCCGGCTACGAATTCGACAGGCATAAAAGAGTCCTGGAGTTCACCCTGCAGGAACCGGTTACCGTATCAATTGACGGAATACACATAAAGGCCAGGCTGGAAGCGGCCAGGGAAGAAAATGCGGAAAGCCCGGCCGGCGCTCCGGAAGGCCTGTTGAACCTCCTGGAGTACCTCGACATAAAAGAAGACAAAATCACCCTGGATTTAAACAAAATGCCGGGCTTCAACCAACTGTTGCAGAACAGGCTGGGCTTTATTTTCAGAAACCTGGAGATCACAAGCCTGGAGGTGCTCGAAGAAATGATCATCATCCATCCCAGCCTGAAGTTTTTTTAAAAGAGGCTTTAATAATTATCGCACCTCACCTCGAAAAACGCCTGCGGGTGCTTGCAGGTGGGACAAACGGCCGGCGCTTCTTTCCCGGTGTGGATATGGCCGCAGTTCCGGCACCTCCATTCAATCTCCCCGTCTTTCGCAAACACCCGGCCGTTTTTCAGGTTTTCCAAAAGGGCCTGATAACGCTTTTCGTGCTCCTTTTCCACCGCCGCAACCGATTTGAAGAAATCCGCAATCTCGTCGAAACCTTCCTGTCTGGCCACGGACTCAAATTCCCTGTACATCTCGGTCCACTCGAAATGTTCGCCCGCGGCGGCCTCCCTCAAATTCTCAGCCGTGCTGCCGATGCCGTTCAGAAACCTGAAAATCCTCTTGGCATGCTCTTTTTCATTGTCCGCGGTTTCCTGAAAAATCGCGGCGATCTGCTCGTAACCTTCCTTTCTGGCTACACTCGCAAAGTAGGTGTATTTATTCCTGGCCTGCGACTCGCCGGCAAAAGCAGCCTTTAAATTGGCTTCCGTTCTGCTTCCTCTCAGTTCCAAAACCGTCAACCTCCTGTAAACCTGTAAAATTGTTATTTTGTAATTTTAAATGCGGGCATTCCCGCCCGGAACACATGCTTTTCCCCTTGAAACAGCACGCGCCTCTTTCCCGGCCCTGTTCACCCGCCTTCTTTTCTCACTCTCCCGGCCAGTTCCGCCACAACGGTTTCCTCTTTGTTAATATGTATCTTCAGATACTTTATTATGCTGTTCCCGTGCTTGAGGATTTCCTCCCTGTTTATGTGGAGGACCTGCACGGGCCTTACCCTGTCAAAATTTTTTGGGGTTTTGGCCACGCTGACAGGCGGCCGCACCAATTTCCCGCGCCCACCGGATTTAGCCGGCGGCCTGCTCTCATCAAGAACTTTAAAAAATCCATCGAAGGCTTCGTACAGAATGTCGTGCTCCTTGTACAGCCCCTCAAAAAAACTGCCGTACTCCTCGCCTCCCGCCCCGGATGCCCGGGGATAAACGCTTTTCTCCTCCTCCCTGAAATGAGGTATGATCACATTTTTGATCAACTCCTCAAACTCGATGAGTTCCCAAATCACGTTTTCACCGGCCTCACCGTGTTCAATTTCTTTCAGGTTTCCCTCAAGCTTCGGGAGTATGGCGAGCAGGGCCGTATGATCGTCGTGGAACCTTTTCAGCCAGACCAAAGTCATTTACACCTCCTTATCTAAAAAAGGCGGTCTGACGCCTTCCGCCTTTTTCAGCCGGCCAGCCTGGCGGCCGCTTCCTTCAGCATCCTGCGGATGGGGAGGCTGTAAGGGCATTTCTCCTCGCACGCTCCGCACCCGCTACATTCGTCGGGCTTAACTCCCATCGACATGTAACGCTGGACCGCCCATTCCTTCAGGTCATACCGCCGGTAGTAGCCGTCCAGCAGGAACACCGCGGGAACGTCTATCCCCGCGGGGCACGGCTGACAGTATTCGCAGCGCCGGCAGAAAGTTTCGCCCAGTCTGGCCACTTCTTCTTCCAAAGCCGCCTTCTCCGCAGTGGACAACACGAGCGGGCTGCCTTCCACCGCTGCGTTCCGCTCAACCTGTTCCACCGAGTCCATCCCCGGTATGACCACTGAAACGGGGTGCGACAGAATGTACCGGAGAGCAAGCCCGGCGTTTTGAAAAGCTCCCCCGGCCAGGGGCTTCATAACGATGACACCGGTATTCGTCTTCGCGGCCGTATCCAGCACCTCCCGCACATCGTTGGTTTCCACCGGGTTGAAAGGAAACTGCACCGTTTCGATATCTTCGATTTTCATCAAATCCAGCAGCAGTCTCTTATTGTGACTGGTAACGCCGACGTGCCGGACAAGCCCTTTTTCCCTGGCTTCCCGCAGCGCGGCCAGGGCTCCGTCACCGCCCAGCACCCGCTGCAGGGTCTCCCGGTCCTTTACATTGTGCATCTGGTAGAGGTCAATGCAGTCCAGCCCCATGGCTTCCAGGCTCCGGCCGATGTCGGCGGCCATTTCCTCCCTGGTTCTGGCCATGGACTTGGTGGCAATGAGGACTTCCGCCCTCCTCCTTTTAACGGCGGCGCCCAGCTTTTCCTCACTGTCGGTGTACGCCCTGGCGGTATCAAAAAAATTAATGCCGAGTTCTATCGCCCTGTTGATTACAGCGGCAGCCTCGTCTCTGAAAACCCGCTGGATGGGTATTCCGCCAAACCCTATCTCGGCAACCCGCAAACCTGTCCTGCCCAGTGTCCTGTATCTCAT
>DAOOVD010000090.1:0-4709 GCA_035369845.1 Bacillota bacterium
AGTTTTAGTTGCTTGAGGTTCTCCTGCATCCTTAGAAGCTGTGGGTTATCCAAGATGTGGGTTATCCAAGACGAACACCTCCCTCATAGACGAAAACGTAGGTGAACAGTAATATACCGTAGCAAACCCAACGGTAACGAAGCATTTTCTTAGCCAGGCCGGACACCTGTACTTTAGTGCTCATTTCGGTTGCCGCTTGATTCATTAGCGATCCTCCTTGTTTTATCAGGTTTTAAAAATACACCACATACTACGCCGCTATTAAATTATGAATACACGTCTTAATTACCCGGACAGATTACCCCCCTTTCCAGCATTTAATTTTTAAGAACACCCAAAATATTTAGAATAATTTGTCCGCATGTTTAACCGCAGGTGACCTTTTTAAAAGGCTTACCCGTACCTGAAGTTAATGCCGAAGCCGCCCCGCGGGTACCGCCAGCTGATCGCCCCTTCTTTCGGGCAGACAGCCCGGCACGTGCCGCACTCCAGGCAGCCCGCATAGTCAAAGCTCATCTCGCCGTCCTTCCACACGTACAGCCCCGCCGGGCAGGCAAAAGTACACGGCTTGTCCGCGCAAAAAGCGCATATCTCCTTGTTTAAAACAATGTGGGCCTGTTCATCGTCAACGGCGAATTTATCAATCCCCAGCAGCTGTTCAATACTCAAGCGTTTCATAAAATCCGCGCTCCTTTCCAGGAATCGCCGGCCAGTTGGGCCAGGCTCACTCCGTTCTCCCTCACCTGGCTTAAAATTTTCCCTAAAAGGTGTACCGGAGGAGTCCCGTCAACAGTGAACACCTCGCTGAGAAGACCCGTGGCAAGCTGCGGGTAAGCCGTAAACATGCGGCGGTTTTCCATGAAACCGGGCGCTTTGCGGTAAGCTTCCAAATCCCTGAAAACAAAACTCTGTTTTAGCAGCTGTTCGTACAGGCCAAGTCCCTGACGGCTGAAATTGCTGTTTTTCCTCGCCTGGAGCACTGTTTTTGCAGCCGCCTCGCCGGATGCTACGGCGAAATCCATGCCGCGCACTATATAACCCAAATTAAGGACAAACCCGGCGGCGTCGCCTGCCACCAGAATCCCGTCCCCGCAAAGCTGCGGCATCATATTCAATCCGGCTTCGGGCACCAGGTGGGCCGAATACTCCACTACTTCCCCGCCTTCGATGAGGGGGCTGACATGGGGATTTTGTTTAAAATCTTCAACAAGCTCGCTTATTTTGTACCTGGCCTTTTGCAGTTCTGAGGCAGTTATAACCAAACCCAGGGATACGGTGCTCTTGTTTGTATACAGAAACCCTCCGCCCCGCATTCCCCTGGTGCAGTCGCCCACGAACAGCTGGGCCGCGCCGTTTTCGCCTTCTACCTGAAACCGCCGGCTGATCTCTTCTGCGGACAGCTTGATAACCTGCTTGACTCCGGTGGCCACCTGATGCGGTGAAAACATTCTGGCCAGGCCGGCCTTTTGGGCGATAATTGAATTTACTCCGTCGGCGGCAATCACCACGTCGGCGAACATCTCGTCTTCACCGGCTCTTATGCCCACAACTTTCCCGTTTTCAACCAGCAGGTCGTCGACAAGGATACCGCAGGCCAGCATGGCTCCTGCTTCTTCTGCCTTCGACGCCAGCCAGGCGTCGAACTCCGCCCTCAACAGGGTGAATGAATGGTAAGGGGGCTTGACCCAGTTTAGGTCCTGGCAATTCATTGAAACGCTCCGGTCGCCGCTTAAAAAGGTTATGATTTCACGGGCCACGGGCCTCTCCACCGGGGCCTCTTCCCAGAAACCCGGGATGATCTTGTGCAGGGCATGGCTGTACATCCGCCCTCCGAACATATTTTTGCTGCCCGGGGCGGCCCCTTTTTCGATCAGGAGAACGTCAAGGCCTTCTTTTGCCAGCAGGTACGCCGCCGTACTGCCGGCGGGACCGGCGCCCACCACTATTGCTGCAAATTTTTCTTCTCCCATGTTCCAACACCACACGACTTAGATTTTTAACGCATTTCTTAATTCTTTGATCAGCTTGGGAACTGCGTCGTAGAGGTCTCCTACTATGCCGTAATCGGCAGCGTCAAAAATAGGCGCGTTTTCATCCCGGTTGATGGCGAGAACTACTTTGCTGTCGCGCATGCCGGTCACGTGCTGGATCTGCCCGGCCACTCCCACGCCGATGTAAAGCTCGGGCTTGATCTTTTTGCCGGATATGCCGATGTAAACGTCTTCAGGCAGCCATTGAAGCTCTTCGGCAACCGGCCTGGAACAGCCTACTTCGCCGCCCAGCACCTGGGCGAGCTCCCTGGCCAGCGCTATATCTTCTTTCTTCTCCACGCCGCGGCCTACGCACACTACAATCTTTGCTTCGGTTACATCCACCGACTCCCGTACTTTCGGGGTCCTTTTAACTACTGTAACGGGGGTGCCCGGTACCGGGGGAAGCTCTCTGACCTTCCCTTCTCTGCCTTTTGCCGGGGAAGCCTGCTCAAACGTGCGGGGGGGTACGGCAGCCATCTGGGGCCGGGTGGTGCATACCACTGTCTGTACCGCCGCCCCGCCGAAAAGCATCCGTTCCATTACCAGTTGCTTCTTCTCATCCAATCTCAGGGCTGTACAGCCGCTGCACAGCCCGGTATTCAGCCGGGCGGCAATGCGGGCCGCCATTTCCTTCCCCCGCTGGGTGCCTCCTATGAGAAATATGTCGGGTTTCTCACGCCTGGCTTCTTCAGCTATGACAGAAACGTAAGATTCCAGCGGCTGGTCTTCTGCCAGAGAAGGAAGTACCAAAACTTCATCGGCGCCGTGGTTAATGTATTCTTCTGCCAGCTTGCCGTCTAAGGCAAAGGCCGCCACTTTCGCGCCCAATCCCCCGGCCAGACTCCGGCCGGCGTTTAAAAGCTCTAATGTCTGTTCGCGGTTTTCTGCAAAAATCCATATTTCCGCCATCTATGACCACTCCTTAAGCTATTACTCCTTCTTTCAGCAATGCCTCGACTACTTTGCGGATATCTTCTGCCTCTGTCCCGAATCTTAAACGGCGCCGCTCCATGGTCGCCGCCAAAATGCCTGTCGTCTTAAGACACGGACTGAATGTCCCTTCGAGACTGTCCAGGCCGATGTTGTCTACGGGCTTTTTGGCGGCCCCCAAAACCTGCTTCAGACTGGGTATCCTCGGGGTGTTGATCTCGGGAAGCACTGTAACCAGGGCGGGCAGTTGAATGCAGACCACTTCAATTCCGTCGTCCAGCTTGCGCTCTGCTATTATTTTGTTCTCTTCTTCTACGTAGGTGAGTTTGTTTACGTATGTGGCGCATGGAATGCCCAGCTTCTCGGCAAGGGCGGGACCTACCTGCTGGGCGTAAAGGTCGCTGGAACCTTCGCCGCAGATGATCAGATCGTATTCCATTTTGCTGACGGCTGCGGCCAGAATGGATGCGGTCTGGCCGGGCTCAAGATCTGTAAACGACTGGTCGTTGATAAAACAGGCCTTTTCGGGCCCCCGTGAAAGCGCGTCTTTGAGACACTGCTTGGCGCCGGGCGGGGCTACCGTTACTCCGACAACGGTGCCGCCGTGCTTCTCCTGAAGCCTTACTGCTTCTTCAATGGCGTTGCGGTCGTAATCGCTGATCTTGTACCCGACCCGGTCAAAAATCAGTTCGTGTGTCTTGGGGTCTGATTTGATGTCCGCTTCATCCATTACCCATTTGAAACAAGCAATTGTGTTCAGCATATTGTCGCCTCTCTTACTTTTGCTTTATGTGTTAACGATGTGCCGGCTCCTCCGGTATTCTGTCCCTGGAAAAACCGCGCCTCTTCTAGGGTCGTTTTAAAAAAGACGCCCCTTTGACATGGCTCTCTTTTTTGGGCCGGTGCTTGAACCGGACGGTTCCTGCCTTGAAGAAAAAAGAAAGGGGAACCATGTCAAAGGAAAATGGAGAGAGCAATAAATATTATGAGGGAGTAATCTGCTTTTAATCAGTCCGGTATATTGTGTCTAAAATTCGGGAAGGCCTAAGCCTACTCGCCCACCTGCCTCCGCCGGCAGGCCTGACTTTCGGCTTATTCCCACCCTCAAGGCTGGAAGGGAGGTATCTTAACGGAGCAAACTTCCGGAAATGACCATCCTCATCACTTCGTTGGTGCCTTCGTAAATTTCGGTGATCTTGGCGTCGCGGTACAGCTGCTCTACTTTGTGACCTTTGATGTAGCCGATGCCGCCGTGAATCTGAACCGCCCTGTTGGTGTGCCTGGCGGCGCACTCGGAGGCGAACAGCCTGGCCATGGCCGCTTCTTTGCTGTAGGGCAGCCCCTGGTCATAACACCAGGCGGCATAGTAGGTCAAAAACCTCGCGGCTTCAACGTCGGTGGCCATGTTGGCGAGCATCCACTGGATGGCCTGGAAGGAACTGATCGGCTTGCCGAACTGTACTCTCTCTTTGGAGTATGAAACCGACTCGTCTAAAGCGGCCTGGGCAATCCCAAGAGCCTGGGCGGCTATACCGATCCGGCCGCCGTCCAGGGTCGACATGGCAATTTTAAAGCCTTGCCCTTCTTGTCCCAAAAGGTTCTCTTTCGGTATGCGGCAGTCTTTCATGATTACTTCGGCTGTGAGGGAACCGCGAATGCCCATCTTGTTCAGATGCTTGCCGATCTGCAGCCCGGGCGCGTCGGCGGGCACGATGAACGCGCTGATGCCCCTGGCTCCCTTGCTCC
>DAOOVD010000091.1:0-4258 GCA_035369845.1 Bacillota bacterium
CATCGGCAAATGCGACAGCTTTGATCCCTGCCGCGATTATTCTTTTTGAACCACGGATTTTCGGGTTTGACTTATAAATCTGCGGGGGAATGTGTAATGAAAACTTATTTGATAAAACACCGGTTGCATGAAACAGCGCCTGCCCGTTACCGGGGCGTGAGAGTTTTTATACTGCTGGCCGCCTTATTGCTGTCCTTGCTGCCGGCCCCTTTTACCGCCGGGGCTTCCGGCGAGATTCCCGGCCTGGTGGATATCAGCCGGCTGGACCCCACCATCAAGCTGGACATCCGCTACGCCACGGCCGATAATTTCGCCGGCCGGGCGGTTTACCCTGCGGCGCGCTGCCTGCTCAGGGAGGACGTGGCGGAGAAGCTGGTCCGCGCGCACCAAAAGCTCCAGGCAGCGGGTTACGGCCTCAAGGTGTACGACGGTTACCGGCCGCTGGCGGTGCAGAAAAAATTCTGGGCCATTATGCCGGTGGAGGACTATGTGGCCGATCCCTTCAAAGGCTCGCGCCACAACCGCGGCGCGGCGGTGGACGTGGGCCTGGTGGACAGCAGGGGCAATGAGGTGCCCATGCCCTCCGGGTACGACGATTTTACCGAAAAGGCCCACCGGGATTATACCGGCGCTTCGGAAGAAGAGCTGCGCAACCGGGCCATACTGGAGGAAGCCATGGCAAGCGAGGGCTTTCTGCCGTTTCCCTCCGAGTGGTGGCATTTTGACGCTCCGGGCTGGGAGAACTACCCGGTTTCCGATCAGCCTCTCTGGGCCTGGTCCGAAAACACCCTGAAAATACTGTACGGAGCGGGGCGGGAAGCTGAACTGGCCGGCCTTTACATGGCTCAGGATTACGGGCTCTACGGGGACCTTAATTGTCAGTTTGCCGCCAGTGAGAGTCAAGACAGGGTAATTGCCGGCCTGTTGAGCGGCAAAGCCGACCTGGCGGTGGTTTCCCTGGAGGCGCTGGTGCAAAACAGGGGCGCCCTGCCGGAACTGGCCGTTCTGGCGGCGTTTTACCCCGATTTCGCGGGCGAGAACGCCGGTGGAATCGTTCTGGCCCGGAAAGACCGTTTGGCGGCGGACGGGGATCGGCTGCTGTCCTTTGCCCGATCTACCCTGACGGGGCTGGAACTGGCGGGGAAATATCCTGACGCCGCAGCCATGGCCGTCCTGCGCAGGAACCGGGAGATGCCGTTTGATGCCTGCCGGCGGCTAATGGTTGAGCGGGGTCAACGGTATAAAACAAACGCGCCGGCCGCCCTGTACCAGGAGGCCTGGGCGAGGACATTCGGCCCGGAAATTCCCGCACCCGCGGCGGAAATATTGCGTCCCGACGTGCCGTCCTCCCTGCCGGTGCGCCATCTTTGCCCCGTGACGCTGGCTTGCGCCGGTGAATTGCTGCCGCTGGCCGGAGCGCTGACGGATGGAGCGGACCGGGTGTTCGGCGGAAAAGCCGTAGTGGTGGAGACCGGGGGAGATGAGACCGGCGCCGGGCTGGTGGGCCTGGGACTGAGCGACTTCGGACTGGCCGCGGCCGACGTGGTCGCTGAAATGGAGGCCGGCACGGGGAGGTTTGCGGGGGAGGCGCATTCAGTCCGGGTGGTAACCTCTCTTTATACCAGGCCGGACGGGATACCGGTTTTGCTGATTGCCAGCCGGGAAGTCCCCGGCCCGTGGATAGACGGGCTCAAGGCAATGATCGGCGCCCGCCGGGACAGTTTGAGAAGCTACTTTTCGGCTTTTTGCGAAGCGCCGGGCCTTGACTCCCGTGAACTGGACCGGCTTGTCGGCAAGATGACCCTGGAGGAAAAAATAGGCCAGATGCTCACGGCTTCCTTCAGGAAGTGGCAGGACCGGGACGTAACGGAAATCAACGGCGAAATTGCCGGTATTATTAAAAAATACCATTTGGGCGGCGCAATCCTCTTTTGGGAAAATTTAGCAAACACTGGGCAAGCGGCCAGGCTGGTGGATCAGCTTCAAAAGGCTTCCGGAGATATTCCGCTTTTCATCGCTGTTGACCAGGAAGGCGGGAGAGTGGTCAGGCTGCAAACGGGCACCGACATGCCCGGCAATATGGCGCTGGGCGCCGCCGGCTCCACAGAAGACGCGTACGAAGTGGGAAAGGCAATCGGAGAAGAATTGAATGTCCTGGGAATAAATGTTAATTTCGCCCCCGTGGTTGACGTAAATATCAACCCGGACAACCCGGTCATCGGAATCCGGTCTTTCGGATCCGACCCGCAGTTGGCGGCGGAGCTGGGCACGGCTTGCATAAATGGGCTGCGCGACGCCGGTGTCATCGCCACGGTAAAGCATTTTCCCGGCCATGGCGACACCGATGTCGATTCCCACCTCGGCCTGCCTTCCGTGCCCCACGATCTGGCCAGGCTGAAAGCGGTGGAGTTGAAACCGTTTCAGCAAGCCTTCGATCAAAAGGTGGACATGGTTATGACCGCGCACGTCACATTTCCGGCCGTAGACAGCACAAAGGCGATTTCCCGGAAAGACGGCAGTGAAATTTCCATACCGGCGACGCTGTCTCATAAAGTTTTAACAGACCTGGTGAGGAAAGAGATGGGGTTCGAAGGAGTAATCATCACCGACGCCCTGGAAATGAAGGCTATAACGGATCATTTCGGGCCGCGGGAGGCAGTGCTCGGGGCGATCAAGGCCGGGGCGGACATCGCCTTGATGCCGGCGGACCTGGAGCAGGCCTACAGCGGCCTGCTGGCGGCGGTAAAGAGCGGCGAGATACCGGAGTCCAGGATTGACGAATCAGTTAAAAGACTAATCCGTCTAAAACTGTCCGCAGGCATAGCAAAGATTTCATCCGGCAAACTTGTTCCGGGAAGTAAAGTTGCAAGAGACCTGGATGAAAGGATAAAAGCCGCCGAATCCGTGGTGGGCGGCCCGGCCCACCGGGCTGTTGAAAAAAAGGCGGCCGAGGACGCGGTCACTTTAATTAAAAATGAAGGGAACATCCTGCCCTTTAAACTGGCGGACGGGAAGAATATAGTGCTTTTCGCGCCGTGGGACGACAGGCTCGAGCCGATGACGCGGGAATTGAACTGGATCATCGCGGCAAAAGGCCTGCGTGAAGTCATGGTAAAAGGGTTTGTTTATCAGGAACTGGTTTCCATGACGGAAGAACAAAAGCAGGCTGTGGACGCGGCGGATTACATCGTGCTGGGCTCCTACAGCTACGACGTGGCCAGCAGGACGCCGGGCAAACACTGGCTGGCGGATTTCGCCTCAAGCCTGGCCGGCTATGCGTCACAGGCCGGGAAGCCCCTGGCCGTGCTGGCCATCAGGAATCCCTACGACATCATGCACATGCCCGGGGTGAAAGCATATCTCGCCGTTTACGGGGCGGCCGAAGGGCCCAATATCCCGGCCGGCTTGAGAGCAATTTTCGGGGAGGTGAATCCGAAAGGGAAACTGCCGGTTTCGATTCCTGACGCCAGCGGTAAAAAGATTTTGTATGAAACGGGATACGGGCTGTCCTACGAGTAACAACGACATTTTTGGGGGGGTTGGCAGATGAGGAAATGGCGTGGCCTCAGAATAAAGGTGGATTTAAGGTTCAGTTAAGGTTGCCTTCTCTTTGATTTAAGGCTGCGGATGCTAAAATTTTTAATAAAATTGGGATTGCTCATCCGGCAAATTTTTGGAGAAATGTCTATTCCTTTCCATTTGCGTTCCTGCCTGCCAGGATCACACGAAGGAGATACCACGGGCAGGTTGGGGTAAGATCTGCTTTCCGTAGTGAGGGGAGGTGGCAGAATTGATAGATAGAGATGGATAAAAAGATGGGTCAAATAATTGCCAGGGTCTGGTCCAACGCGGATTTCAAAGCCAGGCTGCTGGCCGACCCGGCGGGGACGCTGCGGGCCGAGGGGATCGAAGTTCCGGCCGGGGTAAAGGTCAGGGCGGTGGAGAACACCGACGAGCAGTTTTATCTGGTTATACCGCAAAAGCCGGGCGATTTGAGCGAGGAGCAGTTGAGTAACGTCGCGGGCGGCTTTGACCCAGATTATGATACGTGCATAATGGGTTCTAGCTCCGGCTGGAATACTCAATGTTAATTGATTATATCACAGTACCGGAAAGTAAGAAGCAAATAAGCGCCGTTTACCTCCAGCCATGCAGGGAACGGCCGGAGGTAAATGTTTAAGGAGCAAAAATTATTATAAAGGGGAAAAACAATGGCCTATCCATACACCCTTTCCCTGAAAAAAAGTGTCGCCGTCCG
>DAOOVD010000092.1:0-4108 GCA_035369845.1 Bacillota bacterium
GGCTTTAATCAACCTCTGGATGGCCTCGTCAACCTTTTTAGCAGTTTCTTCGCTTTTCTGCCGGGCGTGTTTTTTGATCCCTTCCGTGTTACGCTGGGGTTTGCCGGACATTTTGGCGTTCCTCCCCTACGTACTCCCGCCCCTTTTTGCCCGCCAGGTGATGGGTATGGCCTTCTTTTAAAACGGCCAGAATCGCTTCGTAGCGTTCCAGGATGGCCTCGTTTTTCTCCACCCAGATGGTCCGGCCCTGGGCCTTACCGCGCTCGATGACAACCTTTACCTCCCCGATTTCCGCCTCGTACTGTGGGATAAAATCAGGGGTGGTGCACAAATTGCGGCAGGTCAGGCAAGGGTTCAACTGGTGCTTGCACTCTACCTTGTGGGGCTTGAGGCAGTATCCCAAGGGTGTCCTCACTGCGTCCAGGTTGTAGCGGATGTACTCCCACTCAAGTAGGTTTTCATTCTCGATTTCGGAATGGTCAATCTTCACGGGTTTCCCCGTAGGGTCAATCCGGAAAAGGCCGTTCTTGGTAGTTTCTTCCCAGGACTTCCGCATGGTGATATCGAGAATTTTAGCGTAGCGCAGGGTCATTTCCGGAGAAGCATGGGCCATCCACTTCTGGACGTGAATAATGTTCATTCCGTTATTAATTAACTCAACGCCCTTGGTATGCCGGAATGCGTGGTTGCCAAAGTGGAATATTCGGCACTGATCATCCAAGATGTTGTATTTTTTGGCCAGGCGATTGATAGCCTGTTGAATGTGCAACCCCATTGGTGGCCGACCTCTGCGTTTTCCTTCCAGGCGAACAAACAGCAATTTATTAGGGTTGTTTTCCGGCGTACTTTTTTCCTTAACCTCATCAACTACGGCTTGAACTAACGCGGCCACCTCATCGGTAATGGGAACACGGTGGTTTAGCACCTGGGTTTTAGGAATATCACCGCAGAGCCACCAACCCTGGGCGGTACGATCCAGGCAGTTATCGTAACGGAGGTTCAGGATATCGGAGATGCGCCAGCCCGCAGCACGAAGGAGAACAATTACAGGGATGTACTCCGGGGGCGTCAGATGTTCCAGATTTTCTTCCAGTTGCCTTAGAACCCCTTCAGGGATAAATTTAATATCTTCTTCCGACCGCTTGGCCAGCTTAGGGAAATCTTCCTTAAACAAGAGCAAAAGATGAGGCTTCTCAGGCGCCTCCGGGTATTCGGCCCGCTGAATGTAGTCAAAAAAGCCCCGCAGGCTGACTAAATATTCATAATGCTTTTTTTGCCACTCTTTTGTATATGACCGGTACCACGCCAGGTAGTTTTCCATATCCTTACGGGATAATCCCTTGAGGTCTTTCCAGTGAGGATATCGCTTGTGGATGAAAACCAGGAATAAACGCAGAGCCATCAAATCAGCTTCACATTGGTGATGTGACCGAATGCCTACCCGAACCCTCAGGTATCTTTTAGCTAAAGGCCGAAAGGGAAGGGGAATGTCTTTAAAGGAAAGCAGGTAATGGGCCTTGTTTTGAGTATATCTTGCTCCCGGTATTTTCCGCACATTCCAAACGTCTTTTTCAAATTCTTCCCGGTCGTCGTAGAAGTTGACAATGAACTGATATACCTGCTGCAACATGGTTTCGTATTGAGTACTGGATAAACGGCCTTCTTTGTTAACCGAAAATCCCTGCTCAACCAGGTAAGAACGCCACCTGGTCATAATTTTTTCTATCTCTAAAAATCCGTAAAACTTTTGATCCTGGGATACCTCTGTTTCAGAAAGTCAGCCAGGGTGGTAAAGCAAGTTCCGTATGCAACCGACGTTAGCAACTGCATGGTATGTTCCCGGAGACGGTGAACAAAGAAAAACTTGACCTCTTCCCTAATGCCTGGCTGCAGGCGAGTAAAGTCCATAGTCTTATTGGGTAGTGTCCACCGTTCAGATCGAAACTCATCAAAGATGGGGTCGGTAATGTCCCACATATCCTTTTCCCAGTAGCCCGTTAGGGTTTCCCCGATTTCCTGTAATTTTGCCGGCGTCGGGGCCGGCCTGTGAACCGTACTCAATGTTCAGACTCCTCCTTTTGCCTCCGCTTAAGGCGCATTTTTTCCTCTGCCTTTTCCCAGTCCTTTCGCAGGTCTTCGTCACTCGGGTGCAGGTAGATTTGCATGGTAGTCTGAACCTGGGCATGTCCAGCCCGTTTTTGGAGATGTTCCGGTTTCCACCCGGCCCGGCGCAGTTCGGTTAAGGAACTGTGCCGGAGTACGTGGGGGCTGACATCAATACCCGTTTTGATCTTTAACCTGCGGAAAAGGGAGGCGACGTCCTGGTATTCCATGGGCTGGTACCTGTTTGCCCCGGACAGTTTGATAAAAACGTGATTCGTGTCCACTTCCTCCGTGTGGAATTCGGCTACATAGTCGAAAAACAGGTTGATTAAATCCGGGGAAACATCCACCGTCCTGGGACTGCATATGGTTTTGATCTCGGCCAGGTTGGGAAGTTCCCCCCTGTCCCGGATGTGGATCTTATGTCCGTCGGGCTCAAAGTCTTCCAGCCACAGGGCCAGGGCCTCGCCGATGCGCATGGAGCTTTCCCATAAGAGTTGGATTAAAAATTTATCCCTTAAGTTTGAGCAGGCGTCAATCAGTTTCTTCACCTGTTCTTTAGAAACGGTTTTAGGCCGGGAGCGGCGGACCTTAATTTTCAAAATCTTGGCCGGATACTCCTTGTCCCTGTTGACGTGATAGAGGAAGTCTTTGAAGCCTCGTCTGCTCTCGGGGATGGTCTTTTTAAGCCTTTCGGAAAGCTGTACGCTGTAGTCCTCGTGGCGCATGAGGTAGTCGTAGAAATTAAGGACCGTGGAGATGACGGTATTCACGGTGGCCGGCCTGCGGGGGGACATCACTGGCCTAACCGGAACTACTTTCAGGTTCCCGTAGGGATTCTGGAGCCAGCGCATGAAGGCGGCCATGTCGTCTATGCTGATTTTATGGTAGTCTAATCCCTCCTGCTCAAGGAACTCAAAAAAGAGTTTAAGGTGCTGGCAGTAAGCGCGGAGGCTGTTCCGGGCGGCCCCGCTGTTATCCTTGAACTTGATGAACTGCATTGCGGGGAGGACTGGTTCACCGTCTGAGCCAACCAGCATATATCGGGTTATCCCATCAGAAGTTGTAACTGTTTCCACCCTCATTGGGAACACCATCAATGGTAAAAATTTTCTATAATATACTACCAATACTATCTTAATACAATATATTTAATTATTTTTTTATGAATAAAAATAGGGATAAACCCTTTCGTAGAATACTATAAGGTCTATCCCTAGCCTTGGTATAGTTAACTCGGTCCCGGCCGCCTCAAGCAACTTTTTACTTGTCGGAGTTATCTGTCAATCATCATTATAGCCAGGGCGGAAGCGCCGAAAAGCACGGCCACAATAACGGTTATCCTGGCCAGCAGTTCATCCAGCCCTTTTTTCTTTCCTCCGAACAGCGTCTCGGCCCCGCCGGCGATCGATCCCGACAAGCCCGCGCTCCGTCCCGACTGCAAAACGACAGCGGCAATAAGGACGATGGAAAGGATAACGTGAAACACAGTCAGAATTGTTTTCAACAAACCGGTTCACTCCCGCAACGGCTTTTATATCAGAGCACTAGCATTATATCACAACCGCAGGCTGCTGACAATCGCGCAAGCGCGGTTTTTTCAGCAAACCCAATCAAAAACCCAGGTTGTAAAAGCTTTTTTTGCCCCTGTAAACGGCCAGGTCGCCGAGTTGTTCTTCGATTCTCAAAAGCTGGTTGTACTTCGCCACCCGGTCGGTGCGGCAGGGGGCTCCCGTCTTGATCTGCCCGGCGTTTACGGCGACCGCCAGGTCGGCAATGGTGGCGTCTTCGGTTTCACCCGAACGGTGCGAGATCACGGCGGTGTATCCCGCCTGCCTGGCCATTTCAATTGCGTCCAGGGTCTCGGTTATGGTGCCGATCTGGTTCAGTTTGATTAAAATCGAATTGGCCGCGCCGGTCCTTATCCCCCTGGCAAGGCGTTCGGTGTTGGTGACAAAAAGGTCGTCGCCGACAATTTGCAGCCTGCCGCCCAACTGCCGGGTGA
>DAOOVD010000093.1:0-708 GCA_035369845.1 Bacillota bacterium
AATGAACGCTGGAAGGATTGCCGAAATTATCGCCGGTAAGAAACCGGTAAATCTCGGCGGCAACCTGCTCGTCCACCGGCGTGGTGGCGCTGTGATCGAAATATATTTTTTGCAACGTCAGCCCCCCTACCGCTCCAAAGCTTCATTCATACTCCCGGTACGGTACCCCTGCAGATCAAGTGTGACGTAAACATAGCCGATTTCCTTGAAAATACTCACGAGCCGCCCGGCGTTCTCCACTATCCCGGCGAGGCACTCCGGCGGGACCTCAATCCTTGCCAGGTTTCCGTGGTGCCTTACGCGCACCAGGGGAATATTCATTTTCAGAAGCGCCTCTTCGGCGGCTTTAACCCGTCTCAAACCTTCCGGGGTAATTTCGGTCCCGTACGGAAAACGGGTGGCGAGACAGGGGTTGGCCGGTTTTTCAGCGGTAGGCAGGTTGAGCCTGCGTGAAAGGGACCTTATATCTATCTTTGTCAGGCCGGCCTCCTTCAAAGGGCTGAGAACACCCATTTCTTCCCCGGCGCGGCGTCCCGGACGGTAGTCGCGCAAATCGTCGGCATTGAGGCCGTCTGCCACCACTTTGATACCGTAAGTGCGGGCAATTGAGAAAAGCTCGGCAAACCCTTTCTTTTTGCAGTAATAACAGCGATCGGGCGGGTTGCTTGCAAACCGGGGACTGGCGAGGTTGTCATGCTCAACGATCAG
>DAOOVD010000093.1:718-4104 GCA_035369845.1 Bacillota bacterium
GCCGGACGCCGATCGAACGGGCAATTTCAGCAGCCTCCCCGGCTTCCGCCGGCGAATGCGCCGGGCCGCTGAAAGTCACAGCCAGCACCCCGCCTTCCAGAACGCCGACGGCCGCCTTGAGCAGCAAGGTGCTGTCAACGCCGCCTGAAAAGGCAACCAGTATGCTTTCACACTCTCTGATTATTTTTTGCAGCTTCTCAAATTTTTTATCCAGTTCATTCACTGTTCCATTATAAACTCCGTTTTCATCTTATTTTACAATAAATATAGCTGTTGAGAAAAATAAAACTAATTTATAATTCCGCCCAACAAAATAAGCTTTTTTTCTTAAAAGCACGTGAAATCTAAAGCTATCTCGTTTCACAATCCTGTTTTTCGTAGTCAATCAGCCCGGTAATGACCGGATTTTCCCCGCAAACGGCACAGCCGGGGTCTTTTTTTACTCCGATCTCCCTGAACTGCATGGACAGGGCGTCGTAAGTGAGCAGACGGCCCACAAGCAAATCGCCTATCCTGAGCAGGTATTTCAAAACCTCCGTGGCCTGAATAACTCCGATTACGCCCGGCAAAACCCCCAGCACGCCGGTCTGGGAACATGTGGGTACGGAACCGGCCGGCGGCGGCTCTCCGAAAATGCAACGGAAACATGGACCGTCACCCGGCACAACGGTGAGAACCTGCCCGAAAAATTTGAGAACCCCGCCGTAAATAAAAGGCTTCCCGGCCATCAGACAAGCGTCGTTGGTCAAAAAACGGGATGGAAAGTTGTCCGTGGCATCGACCACCACATCGTAGTTTTTGATGATGTCCAGGGCATTTCCTGCAGAAATCCTTTCCCGGTACGCAACAACGTTGCATTCGGGATTTAAACTCTTGAGCTTTTCGGAAGCGGATTCGACCTTGGGCCTTCCGACATCCCCGGTAAAATGGAGAATTTGCCTTTGCAGATTGCTCAGGTCGACTGCGTCGCCGTCAATAATGCCGAGCGTGCCCACCCCCGCGGCAGCCAGGTAATAAGCCGCCGGGGAACCGAGGCCCCCCGCGCCGACAATCAGAACTTTCCCTTCTCTAATTTTTTTCTGCCCTTTCGGTCCAACCTCGCTGATTACGATTTGCCTGCTGTACCTGACAACCTGCTCGTCACTGAGGTGCATCGTCTCACCCTTTCAATCACCCCGAGGCCGTTGCCATAGACCTTGAGGCTGTTTTCGTTTTTATGGCCCTGTGACCTTCGGCGGCGCCTTGTCACCGCTCACTTCCGGTGCTTCGCCCGGCAGCGCCCGCTGCTTTCGGCGTTGCGCAATGCGGAAAGCCGCACCGGCCATGCCCGGTACGGCTTTTCCCAAACCGCTAGTGCGTCTTGTTATCCGGCGCATCTTTGATATTACCGGCATTCCTGCAGAGATCTTCCAGAGTGGTGTTGTCCAGCACCTCTGCAACGGAGTCCCTGATTTTCTCCCACAACGCCCGCGTCACGCAGTTATCGGCACGGCTGCAGATTTCCGGGTCGTTCTCATTGACACATTCCGTCGGGCTGATAGGTCCTTCCAGGCACCGGATGATTTCGCCGGCAGTAATCCTGGCCGGCTCCCTGGCCAAATAGTACCCCCCCTGGGAACCCCGCACGCTTCGGACAAGCCCGCTTTTGCGCAGAAACGTTATCAACTGCTCCAGATATCCTTCCGATATTCCCTGCTTTTCCGCTATTTTAACGAGAGGGGTGGGCTCATCTTTGAAATAATTGAACGCCAGTTCCACCATTGCCCTCAGGCCGTACTGCGCACGTGTGGAAAATCTCAACCCTACTCCTCCTCTCTCGCATCATCGTCATAAAAAATAAATAATACCGCCGCCGGATTATGAAGTCTCAGGTTGCCTCCAGCATTCTTTCAAGGCAGCGAACGGCCCGGTCTCTTACTTCACCGGGAACGCTCACTCTCGGTTCAAGATTGACAAGGGCGCTGTAAACTTTCTCCAGGGTAATTTTCTTCATATTCGGACAAAACAGTTTTTTTGAAGCCATGTAGAACTTCTTGCCGGGACACCGTTTGTTGAGCGGATGAAGCACTCCCGCCTCCGTACCTATGATAAACTCCCGGGCGCTGCTTTCCGCAGCGTAACGGATAATCCCCGACGTGCTGGAAACCACGTCCGCTACGGCCGTCACTTCCGGACGGCACTCGGGATGCACCAGGACAAGGGCCTCCGGGTGCTCAGCCTTGGCTTCAAGCACTTCCTCCAGGGTAAGATTGTTGTGGGTGGCGCAAAAACCCTCCCACATTATCATATTCCTGCCGGTTTTTGAGGAAACGTAACTCCCCAAATTTTTGTCCGGCACAAACAGAATCGGCTTGTCCCCGGGCAATGAAGCAACGACTTTTACCGCATTGGCCGACGTACAGGCTATGTCGCTCCCGGCCTTTACTTCCGCCGTGGTGTTCACGTAGCAGACCACAATGGCGCCGGGGACCTCCTGCTTCTTCCTTTCCAGTTGCACCTGGTCGATCATGTCGGCCATCGGGCAGCCAGCATGTTCGTCCGGAAGCACTACAATTTTATCGGGTGACAAAATGGACGCGCTTTCAGCCATGAAGTGCACTCCGCAAAAGACAATCACTTCAGCTTCGGTCCCGGCGGCACGCTGGGAAAGGCCCAGGGAATCTCCCACGAAATCGGCCACCTCCTGAACTTCCGGCCGCTGGTAAAAATGGGCCAGGATTACAGCATTCCTTTCCTTCTTCAACTTTTTTATCTCGCTGGACAAGTATTCGATACGTTTCAAATCCGGCACGCAGCTTCAACCTCCTTTCCATTTGCCTGAGAGGCCAATGTGTTCGCCAGGCGGCAAAGTTTCGTTTCAGCCCTGCGGCCTTTTGGGCGCCGCCCTGCCTCCGGTCACCGCCTCTTGTCGCGGCAGCAGTTGTCACCGCTCACCCGGGCGCTCCGCTCCGGCATCACCGCGGCCTGCCGCGGACCGGGGCAAGCGCCTGCTGGAGCCGGCCTTTTGAAATTACGTCAGGCTCAAGGTCTTCCCGCCACGGAAGAGCACTCTCCGGCAGTATCTTTATAATCATCTTCCGTAAGCGGCGACATGGCAGTCATTCTTTCAACAATCGGCACCATCGTTTCCAGGAAATAATCGACATCTTCTTCCGTATTGTCCTTGCCGAGAGTCAGCCGCAGCGAGCCGTGGCTTTCAACCGGCGGTACGCCCATCGCCACAAGAACGTGCGACGGCTCGAGGGAACCCGAGGTGCAGGCCGAACCGCTGGAAACGGCTATACCTTTCATGTCAAGGCTGATTAAAAGCGACTCCCCTTCAACATACTTAAAGCAGAAACTGGCGTGGTTGGGCAGGCGGCTCGCGGGATGCCCCGTCAAACGAA
>DAOOVD010000094.1:0-3820 GCA_035369845.1 Bacillota bacterium
CGGCCGGACTATCTTCCCCACCAGCCATACGGTTCTATGGTGATGGGGCAGCCCAGCGAGAAAATTCTGTTGCGGTACATCGGAGCCGGCATTGACAACCACCCCCTGCACCCGCACGGTGCTCATACCAGGGTGGTGGCAGTGGACGGGTGGCTGCTGAGAAACGGAAACTTCGATTTCTCTTATAAACGCTTTACCGTCCTGGTCCGGGCGGGCCAGACCTGCGACCAGATTTACCAGTGGGACGGTTTGGGTTATACCCCCCAAAACCCGATCCCCACAACTTTGCCCAACCTGCGCAATATGGGTGTCGGCGATGCCGGGTGGACGATGTGGAGCGGCAGCCCCTACCTCGGGGTCAAAGGGGATGTACCGGTGGGGGTGGTTTCCTATAATGAGTTCGGCGAGTATTACTTCATGCTGCACTCCCACGAAGAGGTGAAGATCACCAACTGGGGCGAGTTCCCCGGCGGCATGATGACCATGGTGGCGATTTACCCGTCACTTTCACCGGACATAGGCTTGCTCGAGTAGCTTCTTTTGAGAGGAGTGTATAAGCATGGCAACGGTTGCAATAATTCTCCAGGCAGATGCCGGAACTCTATCCCTGCCGGGCAAGAGCGTCCCTTTTTGGGGCTTCGCCGACGCTTTTGCGGGCAGCCCCCAGATCCCCGGCCCCTTAATTCAGGCGACAGCCGGAGACCGGCTGATAATATGGCTAATCCGTAATTTTATTAGACCTTTGGGTGAACCGCTCTCAATTATTTTCCCGGGTCAGGAAAATGTCATGGTCAGAAAAATTCCCGGGGGGCCTTTTATATATGAACCCGCCCAACCCCAGTACCGCTCGGGGAAAATGATCTCGCTTACGCACTATCTCGACGAAGAACAGGACATTACCGTTGAATACAGTTTTACGGCGGCAAAGCCCGGTATATACCTGTACGAGAGCGGCACCAACGCTGAAAAACAGGTGCAGATGGGCCTTTACGGAGTTATTGCAGTGCATCCGGAGGGTTACAATATGCCGGGCCACCCCAACTACAAGACAGCTTACGGCGCCGGCACTGATTCAGCATATGACGTGGAAAAGATACTGGTCTTGAGTGAAATTGACAGCGTTATGCATGACAGCGTTATCCCGAATTTTTATTACGACATGCTTAAATTCAAGCCCGACTGTTGGCTGATTAACGGCCGGTCCTTTCCGGATACGATTAGCGTAGACGACAATTCCGGTCAGCCTTACGGCTCCCTTATAAGCTGCCGGGCAGGGCAGAGGGTACTGTTAAGAATATTAAACGCCGGATTCCAGAACCATACGTTTTACCTGGGCGGTTTGACGGGCCGGGTAGTGGCCGTGGACGGTTTCCCCTTAAAAACCGGCCAGACAGACGCTACTTGCGAAAAAGCGGGCGTTACCCTCGGTTCGGGGCAAAGAGCCGATATAATATTAACTCCTGCCGCTCCGGGCGAATACTACTTATATGACAGGGAATACCATCACCTGGTGAACGGCGACCAGTTTCCCGGCGGCATGATGACCAGGCTTACAGTCAGTTAAATGCATGCGGGCAGGCGGCGTTTTTTCCGCTGACAATGCCGGGTTTTCTGATAAAAATTCCTGCAGCAAGTTGACACCGCCCTAAAAAGCACAAACTGGTTGACATATATAAGGGTTACTGTTAGACTATATTTTAATAATAAAAAGTGCTCTTATCCGGAGCGGTGGAGGGACTGGCCCGATGAAACCCGGCAACCTTTGGCCTAAAACGCCAAAAAGGTGCTAATTCCTGCAGAAGATTTTCTTCTGACAGATAAGAGGAAAAGCTGTGAACAATAGCTGGCCTCTTCTGGTATGAAGAGGCCAGCGCGGTTTGCTGGCCAGTAAAGAGCACAATCAGGGGAGGAATGTTTTTTATGAGTATCGAAAGAACCTACGCTGAAATTAACAAAAAGATTCAAAACGGCAAGGCGGTAGTTCTGACCGCCGAGGAAGTAATCTCTCTTGTACGGGAAAAAGGCATCGCCGAGGCTGCCAGGCAGGTAGATGTGGTAACCACGGGAACGTTTGCCCCCATGTGCTCTTCAGGCGTCTTTTTAAACTTCGGACACTCCAAACCCAAGATCAAGATGCAGAGAGTATGGTTAAACGGAGTTCCGGCTTATACCGGCATTGCCGCGGTCGACGCCTACCTGGGGGCCACGGAGGTACCCGAAGACGACCCCTGCAACAGCAACTACCCGGGCGAATTCCGCTACGGCGGCGGACACGTGATTCACGACCTGCTGGCCGGCAAAAAGATCAAGCTGGAGGCCACTTCGTACGGAACCGATTGCTATCCGCGCAGGGAACTGGAGACTTACATCACCCTGGGCGATATCAACGAGGCCACGCTTTTCAACCCGCGCAACGCATACCAGAATTACAACTGCGCGGTCAACCTGGGCAACCGCACCATATACACTTATATGGGGGTACTCAAGCCGGACCTCGGCAACGCCCACTACTGCAGCGCCGGCCAGCTCAGCCCGCTTTTGAACGATCCTTACTTCCTGACCATAGGCATGGGGACCAGGATCTTCCTGGGAGGCGGGACGGGTTACGTCGCCTGGCACGGTACGCAGCACTTCCCGGGCATTCAGAAGGACAATCAAGGAAATAACTACGGCCCGGCCGGTGGAACACTGGCGGTAATCGGCGACTTGAAACAAATGAAACCGGAATGGCTGGTCGGCACGAGTTACCTGGGATACGGGGCGACTCTCACAGTGGGAATCGGCATACCCATTCCAATCCTCAATGAGGAGGTAATGCGCTGCGTCTCCGTTTCCGACAGGGACCTGTACGCTCCCATTGTAGACTACAGCGAGGCATACGGCCAGCGAATACCCGGCAACCTCGGCTATGTAAGCTACGCCGAGTTGAAGTCGGGCAAGATCACCGTCAACGGCAAAGAGGTTCCGACCGCTCCGCTGTCGAGCTACCCTAAAGCCAGGCAGATCGCGGGAATACTCAAGGAATGGATTCAAAAAGGCGAGTTTCTTCTTACGGAGCCCGTCAAACTTCTTCCGTCGTACAAAGACGGCATTGCGGCAAGCACCCTGGAAATAAAGGGAATATAATTTCGGGAGGATTGAGCAGCTTGTCTCCGAAAAAAATAATTCTGCGTTTTGATGCGAATGTGTCCGATAAGCCGATAATATACCGCCTGGTCAAGGATTACGACCTGGTCATTAACATCCTCAAGGCCAACGTCAACCCGAGTAAAGAAGGAACAATGGTTTTGGAGATTTCCGGCGAAAAATACAATGAAGGCCTGGAATACTTAAAAAAACAGGGCGTTAGGGCTCAGCCGCTGGCCGAGGAGGTTTTCAGGAACGAGAATAAATGCACTGTGTGCGGAGCCTGCACGGACATCTGCCCCTCCGGTGCACTGTATTTGGAGAGGCCTTCCATGGAAGTAAAATTCGACAGCGATAACTGCATCGTATGCCAGGCTTGCGTGAAAGTCTGTCCGGTCAGGGCCATGGAGGTCAGATTTTAATTGGAATATAAAGAGCGTTCTTACAGGCGATCCTTCCGCCAGGACGATCTGTTCCATTTCCAGGTGGTGGTGCGTCAAACCGACCTGGACATCGGTATCCGGCGGGAGAGGTTTACCCCCGGACTGGCGCGCCGGGTGGAAGAAACGGTTAGGGAACAGCGGGCTCTTCTGGAAAAATACATCGAGGACGATCCCATTTTTCTCAGTTCCCTTTCACCGGTTGAACTCAAATCCGGCGCCCCGCCGATAGCCGTTGAAATGGCCGGGGCGGC
>DAOOVD010000095.1:0-3698 GCA_035369845.1 Bacillota bacterium
CGGCCAGGGGAACAAAAAAAGCCAATAGTAGAATTGCTGCCGCCATCCTGATCTTGACCAAGTCAAACTCCCCTTTTTGATTTGGCTGATTAACTGATCTATGAATCAATTCACACATCCTATTTCCTGCCTTTTTCCTCGGACCGTATTATGGACAGCACCTTCTCGTATATTTCCACCAGCTTCTCAATATCTTCCCCGGGAAGCCGGCCAAAATATTTGGCGGCGACCTTTTTCCTGCTTTCAATGCACCGGCCCAGAATCTCCCTCCCCTTATCCGTAGGTTCCAGCCACACCAGCCGCCTGTCCTGCTCGTCGCGCGACCTGACCACCAGCCCGTTTTTCACCAGCCGGTCAACCAGGGCGGTAATGGCGCTGAGCGACACGGCCAGCCGTTCCGCCACCTCGGTGACGGTCATCCGGCCCTTTTCGGAAATCTTCTTCAAAACAAAAAACTGGCTCCCCGTTATGCCGGAAACCATCTGTTCAGCCAGTTCGCTGTGCAGCCGCCGGGTTATCTCCAGGAAAACCTCCTCCAGGCGGGCAAAATATTTGTCCAAAACCGACTCCCCCATTTAATCATACCGCCCCCCGAGTTTTCTTAATTATTTAAATGTTTTACTGGATTAAGTATATGCCGGGCTTGACAGGTTGTCAAGAATTGTCTCTCATCAAAATTTTCGGCTGTTAAGGGACATATTTACCCGCTGCCGGAGAATATTTCACCCGCCTTAAAAGTCCGTGTAAATAAACCTGGATTCCTGCCCGGTGCTGCACAACACCGTTAAAATAACGACAGCAATCAAAAAAAGCGCTTTTAAGACATTTAAAACAACAGTCCTGACCACTTTAAAAACACCACTCTTCCGCTAAAAATTAAAATTTCTGTATGTATGATGGGCTAAGGGCTGAAAAGCATACCCAAAACCAGAAAGGATTTACCAATGTCAGTGGCAAAAAAGACCCAGCCTATGCAAACAAAATGGAACGTTGCGACAGTTGACAGTGTTTTTGTCACCGGCGCCGGAAGCTTTTCAATACATCTTATAAGACTGGCCCCTCTTTTTCTGTATATCCTGTAAAAACTCAGGCCCGCCCCGTGGTAGACGCCCCATACCACAAAGTTCCAGGCCGCGCCGTGCCAGAGCCCGCACAAAGCCATCGCAAACATAAGGTTTCTAACCGTAAAAAGGAGCGTCCCCCTGTTCCCACCCAGGGGGATATAAAGGTAATCCCTGATCCAGCTGCTCAGGGACATATGCCAGCTGTTCCAGAAGGCGGCAATATTTTGCCGGAGGTAAGGCCGGCTGAAGTTTTCCGGCACCTGGATTCCCAAGAGTTTGGCGCTGCCTATGGCAATGTCCGAGTAGCCGGCGAAATCAAAAAAAATCTTTATCGCAAAAGCATAAACCGCAACCCATAAATCCGCCGTACTCGCGTTCAAGGGGTTTGCCAGCGGGCCGGTGAAGACCGCCATGCTGTCGGCTATAATCACTTTTTTGCCAAGGCCGGTAAGAATGCGGTACAGGCCTTCGCTCAAGTACTCAATTTTAAAGGCGGCAGGGTTGCGAATCTGCTCTAAAAAAGGCTGAAACCTTTTTATCGGCCCCGCAACCAGGGTGGGGAAAAAAAGGCCGAAGGCGGCGTATTCGGTTAAACTGGCCCTGGGCAGGTTCCCTTTGTAAGTTTCAGCCAGGTAATGGACGAATTCGAAAACGAAAAACGAAAGTCCCAGCGGAACCACAAGATCCGGTGTTTTATAAGTCAGGCCGCTGTTAAACAACCCTGAAATATCATTATATGTTGAAACAAAAAGTTTAAGATACTTATAATAAGCCAGCACACCCAGGCAGAGAACAAGGGATGCAATAAAAACCGCGCGTACGCTGAATAGACCTTCTAGCACGGGGAACGGCTCCCCGGAATTCAGCCTGCTCACGGCAGAGCCCAAAATATAAGTGGCCAGGATCAGAGCCGCAATAAGCAAGGTGTGCGCGGGGTAATAATAGGTGTAAAAAACCAGGCCCGCTACAAGCAGCGCCACAGTGCGGCCCTTTGCGGGAACAACAGTCCAGTACAAAATTGAAAAAACCGCCAAGAAAACCCCGTATATCCAGGTATTAAATATCATTTGCCTAAAGCTCCTTGAATCAAAGGCTGCAAATCCCGGCTTAAAAGCCTGGCCGTGATTGCGTTTCCACCGTCAAGCATGTGCATGGAATCGTGAAACAGGTCCGGTGAAACCGATTCCTGGTAATTTAAAAATGTAATGTTGCTTTGCCGCGCCACCTGCCCGATAAGACCGGTATTGACCCTGTAGGAATCATAATTGATTAACTGGTATTTTCTCAGCAAGGAGTGGTTGACAGGGCTCATGAAAATTACGGCTGGTATTTTATTTTCTTCGAGATACCGGCAGATTTTCTGGTAGTACTTGAAGTTCGCGTTTTTATCAGTCACATTAAACACCTTTGCCAGATGTTCCAAATCCCGCTCGCTCCAGGAAAAGCTTTCCCAGACCTTGTACTTGTTCTCCGGTTTGTCCTTCTCGGAAAGAGGCTCTTCCCGGCCCGGTTCCGCGGCCTGTTCTTGCGCCGGCGTCACCCCTTTAAAAGCGAGGTCAAAATATTCCCTGGCCTTGTCCGCAGGCCGTCCGCCGAACAAAAACCTGTTCAGTTCCTGCCTGAACCGGTAAACGTTCCAGTAAGAGGCTATTTTCCCCTGCAAAAACTTTTCAGCATCCATAAATCCGCCGGCTTCCTCAGGCTCTGTCCGGTCCACTTGTTCAGCCTGTTCCGAGGCAGTCACTCTCAGATCTTTCTTCTCCTCTTCCGTCAAACAAGGCGCCCACACCTTATCATAAAGGACCGGTATCTGAGCCATTTCGTCTGAAAAGAAAGGGTAAGAGATATTGACAACAATAAGCTGCGCCGCCCCGGCTTCGTGCAGTTTTTTCACGGCCATGAACAGGTCGGCGGAGCGCCCCCCGGGAAGGCCCAGATTAAACACCCTGGCCCCGGGCAGGTAACTGCCCCGCAGTTCATCCTGAAGGTGGGCTGTAATGGTCTGGTCCCTCTGCGGAACACCCGCCCCCTGGACCACCGAGTCGCCGATCACGGCAATCTTGTACCCCTTTTGTTCAGCAATGTATTCCAGGTACAAGTCGAGGACTTCGCCCTTCACATGCGCCCCGTCCTCAAAACGGAAATTGCTGTCGAATCCCATCCGGTGGTAAACATACCACCCGGCTAAATAATCCGATATTAAAAAAAAGAGCGCCAGGGAAACCACAAAAGTAATTCCCCCCAGAGTTTGCCGCTGCATTTCTATCCCCCGGGAAAAAGAGCAGTATGTCTAAGGTTGTTTCCTTTCGACAAAACGCAGGGCATACCCTTTTGTGAATTTTCTGGCAAAAAGGATCAATCACGACAGGGGAAAGCAAGGGGACGGTTCTCTATACTTCCCCGCTCTTCCGTGCTTCTTTACTATGTGCATTTATTTTCCCAAACAGAAGGAGAAATCTTAATTATACATAAATTAATAATTAGTTACGGCTTACCACTATAAGAAAGGCATTTTAAAATGAAAGAGCAAACCAAGAACTGGATTGACATAGCTACAGAAGACTTTGAAGTAGCTGTCCAGCTTTTCAAAACAAAAAAATACTTGCACTGCCTCTTCTTTTGCCAGCAAGCAAT
>DAOOVD010000096.1:0-3505 GCA_035369845.1 Bacillota bacterium
TAAGCTGGGCAACCAGTTGAGCTGACCGGTACTAATAGGTCGAGGGCTTGACCTAAAATCAGTCGTCGGACGTCGGACGTCAGACGTCGGAAAAAGACAAAAGACAAAGACAAAGACGAATCATAGATCGCGCAACCTGTAAATCCTATGCTGTACAGTTTTGAGAGAATAAATAAAAGAGAATATAAGTTTCTGGCGGCCATGTCGGAGGGGGTACACCCGTTCCCATCCCGAACACGGCAGTTAAGCCCTCCAGAGCCGATGGTACTCGGGGAGAAATCCCCCGGAAGAGTAGGTCGCCGCCAGAAAATATTTTAAAACCCCGGACAAAATCAAGCGGGGTTTTTATTGTTTATGGATTCTCTTGTTTTTGAAAACAAGTTATTGTAAAATAACTTGATAGTTAATTATGTGTCCCCTTTCCTTTAGCCGCCTCACGATAATACCGTGAGGTTTTATGTTTTTCTGACGTCCGACGACTGACTACCGATTATTATAAGCCTGCCGCCTCACGGACGGCTGCCTGGTGATCGGAATCGATTCTGTCGGTTCCGTGGGTGCGGCTGTTGAGAAAGTGAAGGTCGAACATTCCTTCAAAATTGTTGTCTTCGATGTCCTCACTGGTTCCGTGCGGCATTCCGGCCATCGAAGCCGCTATGGCCCTTCCGTTGATGAGCAGTATGACCGGCCTGCGTTCCCACGACCATTTGTTTCCGAAACATTTTTTCATAATCTGCGTGTCTTCGGCGGTCAGGGGTTCGCAATCAGCGTGATTGGTACCAAAAAGCCGGTAAATTTTAAACTGCAGCCCGGTTCTGTAGTCCTGGAGAATAGCAGTGCTTCCATTGGGAAAGAGACCATCTGCAACAGGCCAGCTGACAAGTTCGCCGGCAACCGCTTTTTTCAAAGGTGTCCTGCTTGATGAGCCGCGGCTGACCGGCTGGACGGGCGATGCCGTTGCTGCGGGTATGACGAGTGTCTGTCCAACGTATAGATCGTCTGAATCCAGTCCGTTGGCTTCCCTGATTGCCTCTACCGTTGTTCCGAATGCACAGGCGATGTTCCAGAGACAATCCCCCGCGGCCACTGCATAAGAACCGTGCAGGCCGGTACCGGCCCGGCTGGCTGCAGGTACGTTTTTCACTGGTATGGTCAGCGTCTGGCCCGGCTGCAAGAAATCGGAATTCAGGTTGTTGGCAGACAGAATATCTTCAATGGTCGTTCCAAATTTGTCGGCAATGGTCCACAAGCAGTCCCCTTGGGCAACTGTGTAGCTGAAGTCGCCGGCAGCGCCGTATTCGCCGGCTGCCGCGAGAGTATCGGTTCCGGGAATGGTGAGGGTTTGTCCACATTGAAGAAAGTCGGAATCAAGTCCGTTTACCGCCATTATTTCATCAACGGTGGTACCAAACCTGTTCGCGATTGTCCATAAGCAGTCGTCTTCGGAGACACAATAGGTGAACGGTTCCTGGGCAAAAGCGGTATTATGCAGGTAGATCACGCCGGCTGATGTAGCCAGCAGGAATAAAACTGCAACAAACACATAAAAGCTCTTTTTCCTCATTTTCGCCTCCCGTGATTTTGCGTGCCCGGTTTTTGCCATGTTTATCCTTGCCGGGCCGTTACCTGGGTTTTTTGCTTAATTCTACATTTTTCTACTTTTTCCTTCATGAATTTAACAAAGATGAGATGGTACCGGGAGAAGATTTTCCGGCGAGGCCCGGTACTTCAAAAAATCTGACGGATGTGATAACATAAAAAATGCGGTGTAAGTGCTTGAGCGCTTTGCGCTTTTCGGTTTGTTAAATGGAACGTGCAGCGGGAGGGGTATCATGTCCGGTCACTCCAAATGGTCGACGATAAAGAGGAAAAAAGCAAAGGTTGATGCGCAAAGGGGGAAAGTCTTTACCCGGCTTTCAAGGGAGATAATTGTAGCCGCACGCAACGGCGGCGGCGATCCGAACGCCAACCCGCGCCTGAAAGCGGCCATCCAGAAGGCGAAGGAAGCGAACATTCCCAATGAAAACATCATGCGCGCCGTGCAGAAGGGAACCGGTGGACCGGGGGAGGCCAATTACGAAGAAGTGGTTTATGAGGGGTATGCTCCCGGAGGTGTTGCAGTTATGGTCGAGGCTGTGACCGACAACAGGAACCGCACCGCCGGGGAAATAAGGCATATTTTCACGAGAAACGGGGGTAGTCTGGGTGAAACGGGATGCGTGGCCTGGCTGTTTCAAGAAAAAGGTCTCATCCTGCTCAATAAAAATGAGAACCGGCTGGGGGAGGACGATCTGATGCTCCTGGCTGTGGAGTGCGGGGCGGTGGAGTTTGACGCTGAGGAGGATACGTTTGAGATAACTACTGAATCCGTGGACATGCACAGGGTAAAAAAGAATTTGGAAGATAGCGGCGTGAGCGTTGCGTCGGCAGAGATCACCATGCTGCCGCAGACCATTGTCAAAATCGAAGGCAAAGAGGCTGAACAGACGATGAGGCTAGTGGAGTCGCTGGAAGAGCATGACGACGTTCAGAACGTCTATGCGAATTTTGAGGTTGAGGATTATCCGGATAACCAGTGAGGCGTTCGATTTTCCGGCGCAGTTTTTCAGTAGTGCAGCAACCTGGCGCGGCAGGGTTGTTTTTTTTGGGGGGGGAGGAATACAGATGTCAGTATATGGCAATAATTATCGTAAACCATTTTTTCGACCGTATCCGGCACTTGGGGGCTGCCGGGTACTCGACGGACGTGTGACCAGAAATGACCGTTTTGAAAAACAAAAAGGCCGCCGTCCTGGCGGCCGTACTGCTGATCTCGCTTTCGGCCGCAGTTTGGGTCTGGAGCAGCGGTTTGTTTTACGTTTCCGCCCGTAAACCGGCTCCGACCGAGGAGCCTGCCGGCAGCTTGTTGAGCCCGAGGGTGACCCGGGAAACAATAGTGATAAAAGACAAAGAATATCTTTGCGGTGATTCGGAAAAAATCTGGGAGGGCGCCGCACCGGAGGATCTCTTCAACATGGAGAGAAGGAGGCTGGAAGAAGAGTTCCCGGCTTCTGCGGGGTGGGTGGTGTACTTTACCGACCCGAAGTTTCTGTCGCTTACTTTGAAAGCGGATGAATTTTGCCCCATTCACAGGGTCTACCGCCATCTCGGCCTTTATCACGGGATGGTCGCGGTTTTTGAGGGGCCCGCCGGCTTCAACGACAGAGTGCTGAGGGTGGAAAACATTCCCGCGGAAACTTTAAATCCCGACCTGAGAATTAAACTGGAACAGGTCATGGATTTCAACAGGCTGGCGCACGAGACGGCGGAAAACCTGCGGACTGAGTTTGAGTTCAACTCCGACGAGGCTCTCAATGCCGCACTGGAGAATCTTGACGAATACGACTGATGCGGCTGGGTGTGTCCTTTCGGCGGTTGAGTGATAATTGCCCGATCCCGCAAGGGGTTGGGTTTTTTCTTTGAAGAAGGATTGGCTTTTTTTTCGTAGAATTAAGCCTTTATATTA
>DAOOVD010000097.1:0-3309 GCA_035369845.1 Bacillota bacterium
GGCAGGAATCGAACCTGCGCACCCGGCTCCGGAGGCCGGTGCTCTATCCCCTGAGCTACAGGCGCATGTCCTGGATATAAAACGGTTGCTAGTCTATTATAACTAATTTAAATTTTATTGCAAGAGGCTGCTTGAAAAAACCCGCTACAAAACCAGAGCGGCACAGACCCCGGCCGACGGCGGCCGGTTCCCGACTTGCCGGCGGACGACACCGGGAGGGCACACCCGCCGCACGTGCCGCCGCGTTATTCATCACAGCTTCAGCTTGCTTTGCACAGACAAACCGCGCCGGACCCTAAAGACCTATTTTCCTTCCGGCTTCTTTCAGAATCTCCGCCGAACGCCTCAAACTCTCCTCCTCCTGGGCGGACAGGGGAAGTTCCAGCGGGTGGTTCCTGCCTCTCGAGTTTACCACGGACGGGAGGCTCAAGCAACAGTCCCTGATGCCGTAAGGGCCGTCAATCAGCCCGCTCACCGTCAGTATCGTGTTTTCGTCGCGGATAATGCTTTCGCAGATCCGTTTTACCGCCAGGCTGACGGCGTAGTAGGTCGCTCCCTTCCTTGAAATTATCTCGTAGCCCGCGTTTCTGACCAGACTGTCCAGCTTCCGCCGGTCCACCGGGGGGAGGCCGGCGATCTCGCAGAAACGGTCGAGCCGGGTGCCAGAAATGTAGGCCAGACTCCAGAGCAGCACTTCGCTGTCGCCGTGCTCCCCGATGACGTAGGCGTGGACGTTCCTCGGAGCGACCCCGCAGTGACGGCTCAAACCGTGCCTGAAGCGGGAGCTGTCCAGCACCGTCCCGGAACCGAAAACCTTTTCCGGAGGCAGTCCGGTTATCTTCAACGCGGCGTAAGTGAGCACGTCAACGGGGTTGCTGACCATCAGCAGGACGTTGTCCCCGCTGCCGGGCCGAAGACTGGGCAGGGTATCTTTCAAAATTTCGTAATTTTTATGCAGCAGGTCGAGCCTCGTCTCCCCGGGTTTCTGATTCGCCCCGGCGGCGAAAATTACAATAGCTGCGTCCCGGCAGTCTTCAAAAGTGCCCGCGTAAATCTTGACCGGCTTTATAAAAGCAGCCGCATGGGCAATGTCCATGGCCTCGCCTTCCGCCTTGGCCCGGTTGACGTCGACCAGCACCAGTTCGGCGGCAAGCCCGCTCACCGCCAGGGCAAAGGCAACCGATGCCCCCACCGCCCCGGCCCCGACCACGGCAATTTTCCGCCCTTCTGTTCTCTTCATCACTAAAACCGCCTTCCGTTTCAACTCCCAACCACGATTATTATTCCCGGATTTCCGCTGAATAAAAAACCCGGTCCCTACAGGAAACCGGATCTTTGTACATCGGATTAATATGTAGTTTACTGGCAAACAGACGAGAACTGCCACAAGCACAAACCGTTTTCTTGATGCACCGGCCGCTCTAGCCGCCCTGCCGCACAGCGCGTTGACTGTATTTTTCGGCCACGCGCCTGCCGAGATCGTCAAAAAGGGTATAGATGAGCGGCACGATGATCAGGGTAAGGAACGTGGAAACCAGAAGCCCTCCGATAACAACGGTAGCCATGGGAGCTTGGGCTTCCGCCCCTTCGCCTATGCCGAGCGCAAGCGGTACCAGCCCAAAGAGGGTGGTCAGCGCGGTCATCAGGATGGGACGAAGCCTTACCGGACCGGCCCTGACTATGGCATCGTCCCGCTCCAGACCCCTCTTTTTGAGAGTATTGATGTAGTCCACCAGGACGATGGCATTGTTTACCACGATACCCGACATCATGATGACGCCGATAAACGCCGGCATACTGAAGTGACGTCCGGTGAGCAGGAGGCTCAAAACCACGCCCGTTGCCGAAACGGGAATGGAAAACATGATGCAGAAGGGGTATAGGAGCGACTCGAATTGTCCGGCCATGACCATGTACACGAGCAGCAAGGCGAGCAGGAGGGCCATGCCGAGACTCCTGAAGGACTCAGCCATATCCTGCTGCTGGCCGGTTGACGTGATGATATACCCTTCCGGCAGGGGTATCCGGGAAAGACCGGCTTGAATGTCTTTCTGGATGCTGCCCAGGTCTCGTCCGGCATAGTCACCGTACACGTAAGCCACCCGCGACATCGCCGTTCTGTTGATCACGTTCGGGCCCTCACCGGGTTGGAAATCAGCCAGTTGCGTGAGGGGAAGCTGGATGCCCCCCTGGGTGATGAAGAGACTCTCCAGGGAGGAGGTATCCCTCCGCACTTCCGGGCTAAGCAGCAGCCTGACGTCGACCGCGGTACCCTCTTCGTCCATGGTGCTGACCACCTGGCCGTCACCAGCTATCTTCAGAACCTGTGAGACTTGACTGACGGTCAGGTTATTCTGCGCTATTTTTTCCCGGTCGAACCGGATCTGCAGTTCGGGGCGGCCCGCTTCTATGCTGCTCTGCACCTGCCGCGTTCCCTCGACGCCGCTGACGGTTTCCGTCACCTGCCTGGCCAGCCGCTTCAGTTCATCCAGGTCATTGCCCTTGATCGAAATTTCTATGGGCCGGCCGCTGAAAGCCCGGCTCAACATGCCTATCCCCGAACTGGAGGAGGAAACCCTGACGGTAGCCCCCGGTATCCCGCGCATCTTCCCCCTCAGTTCCTCGATCACCTGATCGGTCGTCCGCTTCCTTTCGGCTTTGGGTTTAAGTTTGATGTTCATGGAGCCGGCCTCGGTCTGGGCTCCTCCCATGAAACCCCTCCCCCCAACCGTGGTAAGAACGTTATCAACCTCGGGAATCTGAGCCACAATGCCGCCCAGTCTTTCCATGATCTTGCCGGTATCCTCCAGCACGGTGCCGATCGGCATCTGCACGTCAACCGTCAACTGCCCGCTGTCCTGTGAGGGCATGAATTCGGTGCCTACCAGCGGAGCCAGCAAAAAGCTCGCGGTGGTGACAACTGCGGCGCTGAATATCATCTCTCCCGCAACGATGATGAAAATAAAGCTGAGCCGGCTAACTGGTACCGGCCCCCTGTATTTCATAATACGACCAATTTTGACTGCAAGTCAATTATAAAATTAAACAGATTAACATTTAATTATAGAAAATATCTAATTATAGAAAATATCATTATATTTATCAGATTCCCGCAGAACCGAGCAAATCCCTGAGCATCCTGGCGTTGGCTACCGCCTGGCCGCGGTAGTGATTGTTGAAGCTGACGCAAACCTCCCCGGCTTTCTCCCGCAGAGCAGCAAGCCGCGGAAGCCATTCCAAAAGTTCGGCTTCGGAGTACAGGTAATCGTATCTCTGGTACGATTCGCGGTGGTCGTACCACCTGGCGGC
>DAOOVD010000098.1:0-3091 GCA_035369845.1 Bacillota bacterium
TCAAGCCATTACATTGGGACCTGTCCCTCTGTCCCACCGCGCATAGCGTGGTCCACATCGGCAAAATTTGGAATGAAATTGTCAAAACCGGAAATACGTATAACCTCCTCCACCAAACCGCTTAAACCGCAGAGAACCAAACTGCCCCCATTGGCCCGGAGTTTATTCGCCATGCTTAAAATGCATCGTAAACCCGCGCTACTGATATATTCCAGTTGACTGAAATCCAGAATGATTTTCTTTACTGTCACGGAAAAGCAGTCGTCGCACCTCTGTTTAAATTCGCTTGCTGTGTTGGTGTCAAGTCTGCCTGTAGCTTTTATCACCAGACAGTTGTTTTCCGCTTGAACAGCAATCTCCATTTTTCTTTTTCTCCCATGATTTCTAAATTTCGCTAGAAGTTTCTTGATGATTTGGTCCTTTAACTCCGCTCGCTCTAACAGCCACCGCGGCGGCTTCGGCCCTGGTGGCCCTGGCCCCGGGTCGCAAGGTGTTGTCCGGGTATCCTTTGATGATCCCGTGTTTACCGCCGTAACTACCGAATCGTTTGCCCGGGGGGAAATCTCACTGCTGTCGCTAAAAGCAAGGTCCCCGGGCGCCGGACTTAGTTTGGTGGCTTTAAGAAGCATTTCTCTTCAGATACGCTTTCGTTGCTTATTAATACAAAGCCTGATCCAGGCAAGCCATAAAACGATCAATAACAACGCCGAGGAGCACCCAGGCCCCGTCATGAATGTCGTTCGGTTTCAAAAGGGCTCACCTGCCATCCAATCTATCCTTTTCCGTGTGATTCTTTCAGATCTCCTTTGCTTTCACATTCAATTGAGTGCAAACGCTCTGCTGGTCATGAGTTTTCTGTTGACAGCAAATTCCAAAGTAATCGCCGGGCTCTGCTTCAAAAGCATTAAACACGGTGGGGAGCGGGCGCTCCGACATCAGGGCAAAAGCCCGCAGTCACGTTGTCCAGTTGTTCATCAGCCAACTCGCCGGGATCGACCGGCAGCACCAGGTACAGCACTCGGGGCGACTCTTCAACCACTTTGATCGTAACTCCTTCGGGAAGCTGAACGCCTGATTGTCCGAGGGCCCTTTTTGGATTCTCGATTAATGCTTTACTGAATTCCTGGTCTACTTGCGCTTTCTCAATGATTTTTTCCTTCAACTCTTGGCGGGGCACGGATCTTTTTTCGTTTCCCCTCATTTTATTTGCCTCCTTGTTCTTTAAATTTGGCCGGTTCGGCCATCCCGGCCCGCTTTGGCTTACCGTATGTTAATAGAAAACATTCGTATTGCTGGAAATAGACTGCGACCACACCATTGGACAGGTAAACACAGTCCGCGCCGTTTCCGGACAGGTCCTTCAGCCTGGATTCTTCATCTGTTAGAATGGTTTATTTATCCAGGTTCACTTTGACTCGGCCTTTTTCAGCTCCTCCGCCCGGTCAGTGGTCAGGTCGGCCACGGCGAAATCACTGCCGGCGGGCAGCGTCAGGTAAAACTCCCGGGTCTGATCCATCTGTACCTTCCCTTCCTGAAGGCTGCATTCCAGCAGGTGGCCTCCCTGCCGGCGGTCCTCCGCAACGAAATGCAGATGGTAGCCGGGCACGTTGAGCCCCTCGACGTACGGCGGGCAGTAAAATCCCGCCACGGTTCCCCTGACGTTGCGCATTTCAAAAACCGGCTGGTTTTTGGTAACTTCCGTCAGAGGGGGATAGGGCTTCGCCTGTTCGGGCACGCTCCTGGTTTTTACATAAGAGAACGTGCCGTCAATGCGAATGGCGTAAAACATGTTCCGGTTTGCGATCAGCCCGTCCAGCAGCCGCTGCAGTTGAGAGTAATCAGCCAATTCCTTCACCTGTTGCGCCTGTTCGGGTCTGAAAAAGGTGACCGCGGCAAAAGGAGTTTTTTCCCCGTCCGGGGCGGGAAGGACTTTTCCGTCCGCCTTCACCTGCAGGACGCTTCCGTCCACCACGACCATTTCCCCGTCCAGCCCGTCAAAGGTCCCGACACCCAGGTCGCCATGTTTTTTCAGCTCTCCGCAGGTCACTTCCCCGTCATAAAGCCCCTGCAGCAGGGCGTTGATGGTGGACACCTGAAAAATAGTGTCTTCGGGAGGGCTTGCTTCCTTCAGGTTTTCATATTTCCCGGCCTGCGCGCATCCGGCCAGGGCCAGCAGCGCCGCCAGCAGCATGGCGGCAATCACACGGTACAAACGCTTCGTCACTGGTCCAAACCTCCTTGGCGTTCATTTTGTCTTCAATGCCCGCCGCCAGTCGGGCGGCATTCCTGCCGGCACCCGGCAACCCGCCCGTCGCGCCAGGTAAAAAGACGGTTCAGCCGAGCATGAAGTGGAGAATGAATAGAACCGTCAGGGTATAAGTTACGGCGTTGTTTTCCCGGTGGCGCCCGGTGATCAGCTTGATGACGGTGTAGGACATGAAGCCGAAGGCCAGGCCCTGGGCGATGGAGTAGGTGAGCGGCATCATAATGATGGTGAAAAACGCGGGCAGGGCTTCCGTAAAGTCGTCGAAGCGGATGTTGACAACCTCCCCCATCATCAGCAAACCAACGATAATCAGCACCGGAGCGGTGGCCTGGGCCGGAATCATCGCCACCAGGGGGGCGAAAATAACGGCGGCCAGAAAAAGAAGCGCAACCACAACGGCGGCGAGGCCGGTGCGGCCGCCCTCGCTCACCCCGGCGGCGCTTTCTATATAACTGGTCACGGTGCTGGTCCCCGTAAAGGAAGCGAAAATGGTGCCCAGAGAGTCTGCGAACAAGGCCTTGCCGATGCGGGGCAACTGCCCCTGTTCGTCGAGCAGCCCCGCCCTGCGCGACACCCCGATCAGCGTGCCAATGTTGTCGAACATGTCCACGAAGGTAAAAGAGAAGAGGACCGAAATAAGCCCTGCTTTCAACGCGCCCGCGATGTCCAGCTGAAAAGCGACGGGCTGGAGGGCGGTCAGGGGATTGGCCAGCAGGATAAGGCTGCCGATCCCTTGCGGCGCCGGCGCTACCCCGGAAGCGACGGCCCCGACGGTGGTGAGCAGAATCCCGATCAGGAAGGCTCCCTTGACCCGGCGGGCCGTCA
>DAOOVD010000099.1:0-3085 GCA_035369845.1 Bacillota bacterium
TTTCAGTCAAGCAGGCAATGAGACGGTTCTTTTGCCTGTTTCCTCGCAGGCAAGCCCGCGGACAAGAGAACCGTCCCGTTGTCTCCGCTCGCAGGCAAGCCCGCGGACAAGAGAACCGTCCCGTTGTCTCCGCCGTTGTCTCCGCCGTTGTCTCCGCCGTCCCGTTGTCTCCGTTGTCTCTGTTGTCTCTCCCGTTGTCTTGCTAGTTCTTTATATTTTCTTCATATTTTCTTCACCCGTCTTTTTCATCTTCTCTCTGCAATACCGCGCCCGGACGTAATGCTCCAGGCTGTATTTCCACTCGACGCAGGCCGGCCTGTCTTTGTAAACAAACATGGCCCGGTAGCCGCAGCCTCCCATGCAGACGGGCAGCACTTTGCAGGTCAGGCAGTCCGCGTACTCGAAAGGTTCCCAGGCGAGCCAGCGGATTTCATGCATCCGTTCATTTTTATCCCGCTGCTTGAAGTCAGCAATATTGCCGATGCGGGCCTGCTTGTCGCCAATCTCGGACCAGCACTTGTACATGTCGCCGTCCGGGTCCAGCACGAAGGCGTTCATCCGGTTGGCCCCGCAGGCGTAAGCAATCCTGGGGTAGCGGGGCGTTTGGCCTGTTTTGAAACCCCTTTGCCGCAAGGTTTCGTGGAAGGCCTGGTTCAACACAGTGAACTCTTCCATGGTGGCACAGGAGCTTTCAAGGGACTTGCAGCCCGCCGTGTCGGCGGCGACATGGCCCAGGTGGATGGAGATGTCCTTCAGGTTATTGGCCTCCAATATATCGAGGAGTTTTAACGCGTCCGCCATGTTGGAGCGGTCCACGTTGACGCGCAGGCTTACCTCCATCTCGTTGGCCGCCAGAAGCTTGACGCCTTCCAGAATCCGGTGGAAGGTGGGACCGCCGCCCGCTTTTAGCATCCGGCGGCGGTTGTGCACTTCCGGCGGCCCGTCGAGGGTGATCTGGAAAAAATTGATCCGGCTGTCTTTCAGCTTTTGCGCCAGGCCCGGGTCTTCCGACAGCAGGTAGCCGTTGGTGATCATCCCGGCGGAGTAGTTAATCTTATTCTCTTCGGTGACGGCGATTATTTTTTGCGTCAGGTCAAAGATGATCTCTTTGGCCAGCAGTGGCTCCCCGCCGTACCAGGTGATGTAAACGCCTTTTACCGTTTTGGCCGCCTGCCCAATGAACTTCAGCAATTCTTCCCGCACGTTCTCCGGCATCAAGGCGTTTTGTCCGTCCCGCCTGCCCCCGTTTTCCCCCGCCTGTTCGTAGCAGTAGGCGCAGGCAAAGTTGCAGCGCAGGGTCGGGGCGACGGTAAAGCCGATCCCCATCCGGCTGTATTTATTGCTGTTATAGGCAAACTTCAGTATTTTCAGCTCGTCGGCCGCGTCGTCCAGAACGAAGCCCCCCTGCTTCAGCGCGTCGGCAAACTGTTTCGCAGCGTCAGGCAGGGTGTCATAGTCAAACCGGGGAAGTTTCAGCAAATCCAGGTGAGTCTTTTCCACTTCGGCCAGGGCGGTGGTGAGGCTGTTGAAGATCATTGCCTTCCCCGGGTCGTCCGCAGGCCAGATAAAGTTATAGATAGACGGTTTCACTTGTTTGAGCCCTTTCTTATTTTCGTAAACAAAGCCAAAAAGTTTTGGCCTGCCGGTTAGTAACATGCGCAGGCGACAAATGGACAACCCCAGAACCAGTAGCCTTCACAACTGCGGAAGTAACCCCTGCCGCCGCCGGCAGCCCTGTCCAGCTGATCATTGGTCAGCTCTCCGGGCTCGGCTGGCAGCACCAGGTACACTACCTCAGGTGATTCCTCGACGACTTTGACCTCGACTTCCGCGGGAAGTTGAGCGCCAAGCTGCCCGAGGGTTTCCCTGGGATTATCCAGCAACGCTTTCTTAAATTCCCGGTCCGCCTGCGCCCTCTTGATGATTCGTTCCGTAAACTCCTGGCGGGTCATAGGTTTCTTTTCGCTTCCACTCATTTTATTTGCCTCCCTGTTCTTTAAACCCGGCCGGTTCGACCATCCCGGCCCGCTTCGGCTTACCGTATGTTAATACGTTGCGGCCAGCTTTTCACACTTTAAGTCCCAATAAATTTATTTTCCGCTCTGCTCCATTCCCGGTTTCGCTGCGTTATCTTGATCATTTAAGGGTCTGAATGATTTTAACACCTCTTCTGCTGAAGACATTATTTCCGCGTACTCCTTTTGATCCGCCGGGCTATTATCATCATAAGGAGAACCGAAGGTGAAGACGGAAGCAAAAACCTTTCCGTTTATGACTCCGAGTTTTTTATATGGAAATGGTTCGTTTTCCTTCTTTGAATCTTGCTCCCATTTGGCCACGCTCCCGTATTGTATTACCTTGATGATCACCGGATTCTGTACGGGCGCGTTTTTGGAAGCTGTCACGTGCCTGACCGTAAAACTGCCATTCTCTTCACTTATTTCCACTTTGCCTTTCCAAAACGCAGGAGCCTCCATGCTAAAGCCGTATTTTTCGCTGACAAGGCAAAGCTTCGGTTCCTCTACCTGGATCAGGTATTCGACAGTGTTGTCAGCGGTTGCAGACGCTTCTCCCTCCCATTCCCTGTAATATTTGAAAGTTATTTTCGTCCGTCCTGCCTGCAAAGCCTTGAAATTCCATATAAAGGTGCTTCCCGCGCCGATCATGTTGGAATCCCGGACATTATATCCGGAGTCAAGTTTTACAATATCACCGTTTTCAACAGTGTAATGCCAGGTATAGCCTGTCGTCGGGTTTCCCTTCAGAATAACCCTGCCGGTCTCACCAATATTTAACGTATTCGGAGTTCCAGATGCTTCAAGCAATTTTGCGCCGCCGGCCAAAAAGCTGAAATCCGGTTTCAACATATCTTTCAGTACAGAGAAGTCAACCGGGAACTCCAGGATGCCGGCAGCGTACGGGAAGTATTCGTATTGCTGGAAATAGACCACCACCGCGCCGTTGGACAGGTAGAAATCCTGGTCCTCCTTAATCGCTTTAAAAGGCGCAAGCGGATTTTCAGGCAACAGGCCCTCCGCCATCCTTTCTTTTATCTCCCCGCTGACAATGCCGCTTATGAACGAAA
>DAOOVD010000100.1:0-2987 GCA_035369845.1 Bacillota bacterium
CCGCGTTTTGCAGGGCGGTGCGGGTCACCTTTGCCGGGTCGACAATGCCGGCGTCAAACATGTTGACAAATTCCCCGTTCAGGGCGTTGAAACCGACTCCGGGCTCGGAGTTCTTAACTTTTTCAACGATAACCGAGCCTTCCAGGCCGGCGTTGTTGGCAATTTGACGCAGGGGCTCTTCCAGCGCCCGGCGGATGATGTCGATACCGGTCTTCTCGTCAAGGCTGCCGGCCGTCAAACCTTCAAGGCTATTCACGGCGTTGACGTAGGCGACGCCGCCGCCCGGCACGATGCCTTCTTCGACAGCCGCCCTGGTGGCGTTGAGGGCGTCTTCGATGCGGAGTTTCTTCTCCTTCATTTCAGTTTCGGTGGCAGCTCCCACCTGGACCACCGCTACGCCGCCGGCCAGTTTGGCCAGGCGCTCCTGGAGCTTCTCCCTGTCGAAGTCGGACGTGGTCTCCTCAATCTGCTTCTTGATCTGGGTCACGCGCTTGGTTATTTCATCCGCGTCGCCGGCGCCGCCGACAATGATGGTCTCCTCCTTCTTGATCCGGACCTTGTTGGCCCGGCCGAGCATGTCGATGGTGGCCTTGTCAAGCTTGAGGCCGAGTTCCTCGGTAATTACCGAGCCGCCGGTCAGCACGGCGATGTCCTGCAGCATGGCCTTGCGTCTCTCGCCGAAGCCGGGCGCCTTTACGGCCGCACATTGCAGGGTTCCGCGCAGCTTGTTGAGAACCAGGGTGGCCAGCGCCTCTCCTTCCACGTCTTCAGCAATGACAAGCAGCGGCTTGCCGGACTGAACGATTTTTTCAAGAAGCGGCAGGAGATCCCCCACTGCGGAGATTTTTTTGTCTGTAATCAAAATGTAGGGGTCGTTTAAGGTAGCCTCCATCTTGTCGGTGTCGGTAATCATGTACGGGGATATGTAACCCCGGTCGAAGTTCATGCCTTCCACAACTTCAAGGTTGGTGGTGGTGCCTTTGGATTCTTCAACGGTAATAACCCCGTCCTTACCCACCTTTTCCATGGCGTCCGCAATCAGGCTGCCGATAACTTCATCGTTGGCGGAAATGGTGGCGACCTGCGTGATGGCCGACTTGCTTTCAATCGTCTTGGCCGCGCCTTTAATCACATCAACCGCCTTTTCAACGGCCTTCTCGATGCCGCGCTTGATGATCATCGGGTTCGCGCCGGCAGCGACGTTCTTCAAACCCTCGCGCACGATGGCCTGGGCAAGCAAACAGGCGGTGGTGGTGCCGTCCCCGGCCACGTCGTTGGTTTTCGTAGCCACCTCTTTTACCAGTTGAGCGCCCATATTTTCAAACGGATCCGAAAATTCTATTTCTCTGGCAATGGTTACACCATCGTTGGTAATCATCGGTGAACCGAACTTTTTCTCAAGAACCACGTTGCGCCCTTTTGGGCCGAGGGTGATCTTTACGGCATCGGCCAGGGCATTGACGCCTTTTTCAAGGGCGCGCCTCGCATCTTCCCTGAATACAATTTCTTTTCCTGCCAATTTTCTTACCTCCTCCTGTTTTATTTACTTCTCAATTACGCCGAGAATGTCGGATTCACGCATAATCAGGTACTCAACGTCGTCAATCTTGACTTCGTTTCCGGCATACTTGGAGAAAAGGATTTTGTCCCCCGGTTTCAAATCGATGGGTACGCGCTGGCCGTTGTCCAGAAGTTTTCCCGAACCAACGGCAATCACTTCACCCTCCTGGGGCTTCTCCTTGGCGGTATCCGGCAGCACGATGCCGCCCTTGGTCCTTTCCTCGCTGGGCAGGGGTTTCACCACTACCCTGTCGCCTAACGGTCTGATCACTTGAACCCCTCCTTACTGGATTGCTTACTTTATTGTTAGCACTCGCTTATAGCGAGTGCTAATATTTACGTAAATATAATATAGAATTAGAAATTCAAAAGCAAATCAAAATACCGCATAATTTTCCTTTCTTGGGACTATAATGGGCATCTAACGATTAATAGCTTTCGATTTCCGCTTCTACCTCGTCCTAGCTTCTGTATTAATTTGTTGTTTTATTTTATACAAGAAATATTTTTCCACAAATATATTTTTTTATACCATATTCTAAAAACTTCCTCAATCCCGGCTTCCGCACTCGCCGCCCCGGCCGGTCAGGATTTCCAGACCGTGGGGAAGCGCGGGCAGAATAACCCCCAGGCACTCCCGTACGGCTTTAACGCTGCCGGGCAGGTTAACAATAAGGGTGCGGTGGCGTATGCCGGCAACCGCCCTGGAAAGCATAGCCCTGTTTGTCTTCTTCATGCTTTCCAGGCGCATGGCTTCCGCCAGGCCGGGCACCTCCCGGTCGATCACGGCCAGGGTGGCCTCGGGCGTGTTGTCGCGGGGACTCAAACCCGTTCCGCCGGTGGTCAGAATCAGGTCGACTTTCCCCCTGTCCGCCAGGTCGACCATCGTTTCTTTCAACACGTCAAGGTCGTCGGGAAGCACCTTGTATACGATTACCTCTCCAAGCTCCCCCACCATTTCCCTGACGGCCGGCCCGCTCTCGTCCGGCCGGTCCCCCAGGGCGCCCCTGTCGCTTACGGTAATGACTGCTATCCTGTACACGATTCACTGCCCCCCGTCGTTCTCAATTTTTAATTCCCCTTCCCGATTGAAGACGCCGCTCTTTCCCCCGCTCTTGTGCACAAGCCTGATCGCCCCTATCACCATTTCCCGGTCGACTGCCTTGCACATGTCGTAAACAGCCAGAGCAGCCGCCGACACCGCCGTAAGGGCCTCCATTTCAACACCGGTCTGCCCGGTTGTCCTGACCCTGGCTTCTATCTCCACCTTGCTCAGCCGTCGGTCAGCCTGAAACTCCACCTCGACCCCGGTCAGCAGCAGGGGGTGGCAGAGGGGGATAAGCTCGGGAGAATTTTTGGCGGCCATGATACCGGCCATCCTGGCGACACTGAAAACTTCCCCTTTGGGCACCTTGCCGCTCAAGATC
>DAOOVD010000101.1:0-2645 GCA_035369845.1 Bacillota bacterium
AAAGAATGAGAGAGCCTTATTTTAACAAGGCTCTTCGTCACAAGTATAGATAACATGTACCCGGCTCTTTTTGTCGGTTGTCAAGCTTCGCCTCATTTAGTAAAATAAAGAAGCAGGTTGAAGAGGAAGGTGGGGCGATGGCCAATTTGAAACTGTATAAAGACGGCAATAACATGTGCTTTGCGTGCAGCCCCCGCAACCCCATCGGCTTGAAATTGAAATTCGAGCACGACGGAGACGTCTGCCGCAGCCGGTTTACCGGGGGGGCCGAGCACCAGGGCTGGAACGGCGTGGTGCACGGAGGCATTGTTGCCACCCTGCTTGACGAGGTCATGGCCCAGTGGATTTGGGCGCGGGATCTGATAACCATGACTGCTGAGATGACGATACGTTACAGCAGGTTTGTACCTGTCGGGGAGGAACTGACCGTGGAGGCCAATATGGTGTCGATGAAAGGCCGCCTCGTTGAAATGGCCGCGAGAATCATCCTTCCGGACGGTTCCGTGGCTGCGCGGGCATCTGCAAAATTTCTCAAGGTGAAAACGTAATGAAGGGAGCATTTCTTTGAACAGGGAAGAAGCACTGTCACTTTTGAAGAAAAACCTGAAGAACAAGAATCTTTTTAACCATTCCCTTGCCGTAGAGGCCGTAATGAGGCGGCTGGCCGGACACTTCCGCGAAGACGTTGAAAAGTGGGGTCTGGCCGGCTTGCTGCACGATATTGACTACGACCGGACAAAGGACGATCCCGGCCGTCACAGCATCGACGGGGCCGAGACCCTCGCCGGGGCGGGCCTGCCGGAAGACGTGGTGTACGCTGTCAAGGTGCACAACCACTACCACGGACTGCCCCGCCTGTCCCTGATGGACAAGGCCCTCTACGCGACCGACCCGCTGACCGGGCTGATAGTGGCCGGGGCTCTGATCCGTCCAGAAAAGAAACTGTCTGCCGTTGACGTTCCTTTTTTGTTGAACCGTTTTCACGAAAAAGCCTTTGCCCGCGGAGCGAACCGGGAAACCATAAAGACCTGCTCGGAGATGGGTCTTACCCTGGAAGAATTCTTGGGACTGGGGCTGGAAGCCATGCAGGGAATTGCCGGGGAACTCAATTTATGAGCGGGGACACCCGCTCCGGCGAAACACCGGTTGCCTGCGGTATCTTGCCGCCGGTTGCCCGGCTTTGTGCCGAATCGAAATTTTCTTGACAAAAAGGCTTTTACTGCTATAATTATAATGCGCGTCAGCAAACTAGCTTTTATCAAAGCCCTTGTTCCGCCGGAAAAGGGTTTATTTTTCAGGAGATTGCCCTATGGCTGTTAAGACCGTAACCGAAAACCGAAAGGCCAGGCATGAACACCACATCCTGGAAACATACGAAGCCGGCCTGGCATTGACCGGGACCGAGGTCAAGTCCCTGCGCGCCGGGAAAGCCAACCTGCGGGACAGCTACGCCCGCGTTGAAAACGGCGAACTGCTGCTGTATAATATGCATATAAGCCCCTACGAGCAGGGGAACCGGTTCAACCACGAGCCCAAGCGCACCCGCAGGCTTTTGATGCACAAGTACGAGATCATGAGGCTTTTGGGCAAGACCAGGGAAAAAGGCCTGTCGCTGATACCTTTGAAGGTGTATTTCAAGAACGGTTTCGCCAAGGTTGAGCTGGCCCTTGCCAAAGGCAAGAAAATTTACGACCGGAGGGAAGACATAGCCGAGAGGGACGCCAAAAGGGAAATGGACCGGGCCGTAAAGGAACGGTTGAAGTTGTACTGAATGAAAACCGTCACGTTTAACCCTTGAGGAAAGCGCGTAATATATTATATGGGGGCGTAAAGGTTTCGACGGGGGAAGCGGTGGCAGGAGGAGCGAGCCGGGGTTCCATCAGCCCGTAAAACGGTGGGAAAAAATAATTGCCAAAGAAAACTACGCCTTAGCTGCTTAATTGCAGTTAACCTCCTACCCGCGCCGGGCCCGTGGCCCGGGTCAGGGGGTCATCTGAACGGGCTGGCTCAAGTCCAATTCTCGGAGGGCTTGCGCGAGACTCATCGAGATAGTTCCAACGGAGCCCGGCTGTAGGCGCCCGCGGAGCGAAACCCAAACTGCAGCCTGCGCTCGGAGAAACTCCTGTGGTCGGTCTTCCGGACGGTGGGTTCGATTCCCCCCGCCTCCACCAAATAAGTACGCAAAAATTGATACAATGCAAAATCTCGGTATTATCGGGATTTGCGGCAATTTTGCGCTAAGATAAAGCATCGTTTTCGGACGATGTTTTTTGTTTTCTGCACCCTTTCGTTAAAAGATGCACCCCCCTGTCGGGGGAAAGCTACCTTTCGTTAAAAAGTATAGGAATCGTTAAAAGGTTTTGGGGGGTAGGTCCTGATTTTATTTTTAATGCGCGGCCGCATAAGCCAACAAAAAGAACGTCTCTCTGTTCGCTTGTTACTGAATCCTGAAAAACAACTGTTCGATATAATTATCGTCTTCCATGAACAATACATTCCTAGCATTCCATTCAGCTTTCGGGATATGTTTGTTAGTCATTTCCAGATGCTTGGTGGGCGTTAGGATTACTGAATTTAAGATAACATCGGCGTTGGCCAGGGATGATTCAATATCCTTAATTTTAGCGTAAAGCTTTACCTTTTCG
>DAOOVD010000102.1:0-2432 GCA_035369845.1 Bacillota bacterium
AATGAACGCTGGAAGGATTGCCGAAATTATCGCCGGTAAGAAACCGGTAAATCTCTTCAGCAACCTCGGGGTGAACAGGGGTAGTGGCGCTGTGGTCAAAGTAAACTCTTCGCAAAGCTACAACCTCCCAATCTTAGATCTGCCAAAAAGCGCGTGCAATAATACTGACAGGTAGTCCTTACTGACTTGGCTGCCGAATTTCAGTCAGGGATGAATCATAGTATACCGATAAGATAACTGGATTAGAATTAATCATACTAAATTGCTAGGTATTTGTCAACAAACAAAAAACAACCTCTTTTACGAGGTTGCGTTGCCGAAAAACCCTTCTGTAAAATTACCGGCAAGACGACAAAATTTATCTAATCTTTATTTCCTTCACGTCGAGGCTGATGTCCAGGGCTTCCACGGAATGGGTCAAAGCGCCGACCGAGATGAAATCCACCCCGGCTGCGGCAATTTCTTTTATGTTTCTCTCGTTGACGCCCCCGGAGGCTTCGGTCAAAGCGCGGCCGGCCACAATGGCTACGGCTTTCTTCATCACGGCGGGGTGCATGTTGTCGAGCATGATAATATCCGCCCCCGCTTCGAGGGCTTCCCTGACCCCCGCCAAATCCTCCACTTCCACCTCTATCCTGGTTACGTGGGGAATGCCGCGCCTGGCAGCCTCCACCGCAGCTTTGATTCCGCCGGCAATTTTAATGTGGTTGTCCTTAATCAGCACGGCATCGTACAAACCGAAACGGTGATTGCATCCCCCGCCTGCGCGCACAGCATATTTTTCAATCGCACGCAGGCCGGGGGACGTTTTCCGGGTATCGACAATGCGTGATTTCCCCCCGGCTATCAATCCGGCCAGACCGGCCGTCCTGGTGGCGATACCGGACAACCGCTGCAAAAAATTCAACGCCAGACGCTCGCCGGTTAAAATAGCCCTGGCACTGCCGCAAATTTCTGCAAGCACCTGGTTTTTGTCTACTCTATCCCCGTCACGGGCAAGGGTTTTGAACTCGACAGCCGGGTCAAGCCGCCGGAACACCGCCTCCGCCAGCGGAAGCCCGGCAACCACCCCGCTCTCCCTGGCTACAATATAGCCCTTCGTCACGGCTTCAGCAGGCACTATGCTGTTCGTTGTAAGATCGCCCGCCCCCACGTCTTCCTGCAGGCCGGCTTCGATCAGCTTCTGAACTTCAAGGCGGTTTAAATCCACCCTGTCATCCTCCCGTATGGTTGGTCCGGCAAAATTTCCAGCCTCTTATATTTTGTATTTTTCCTTTAAAAACTTTACTGTGAAATCCTCCAGCGACGTTTTTTGCGGATCAAACCCGCTGACCAGAGCCTCGGCGTACTCCCGGTCAAAAACATATATCCCTTCTCCCACACTTCTGGTTATTCCCTTTTTCACATTGATATAACGGGCAAAGCCTTCCACCAAATTCTCTTCAATCCAGCCTTCCCAGGTAAAAGGAACATCCTCCTCAAATTTTTTGAACAACTGGTCGTCTTTTTTCAGCTTTCTGGCCAGATACTTGAACGACAGCCGGCCGGTAAAGGTGCGGAAAAAAGAATGTCCCATCTCGTGAAACGAGATCGTCCAGATTTTTTCGGGGCTGCTGCTCCACTTGACCATATTGATGGAATCCTTGCCGCGGTAAAAACCGGAAACCGGAATCATGCGCATGTTGAGCAGGAGCTCAACCGCCGGCTTTTCCTTGAGCTTGATTCCGGTTTCCTTTTCCATAAACGCAACCGGGTCAAACCCTTTTTCCACCATCCCGCCGGTAATATCGGCCTTGCGCTGGAGCGCGGGCCTAATCCGCTCGTAATGGGGAAGGGCATAATTGGCGCCGTACCAGGAATAAAAGTCAACCAGCGTGCTTCTCTGCTTCCTGAAAAAGCTGTCGTCCCTGATAAACTTTATAATCTCGTCAAGGCCGGCAGCCTGTTTCCCTTTCCGGTAAATCCTTTCGGAGATAGGCTGGGGAAGGTAGTCTTCCATAATCGAATTCAACTGTTCGCGGCGGTGTTCGTCCCATTTTGCGTAAGTTTCATAAAGCCAACTGTAGTGCGCGGCGTAGTCGTGATCCTGCTGGGTTTGCTCCTTCAAGACCGCCCACATCTTGGGATTTTTTACATTGGCGCGGTAAATCTCCTCGGAGGATTCAAACAGAAAAACGGCGAAATCTTCCGGTTTTATCACCAGAGGTTTGTTATCGGTTTTTGCCGCACCCGTCAATGAACAGGCGGTAATTGTAATCAATACCGCTCCCAGAATCAGAAACGCTGCCAGAAATTTTATTCTTCCGATAATCAACCGGGCCACCCGCTCCTGGAAGGCAAACTTTACGACAGTATACTGCCCTTTTTAAATCCTTGTCAATACACACCGGAAACTTCGCCCGAACAAATATGTCAAATGGCCAGGGAGAAGC
>DAOOVD010000103.1:0-2177 GCA_035369845.1 Bacillota bacterium
TCCAGACCGACCTTTTGACCACCTGTTTTTGAGGCGGCTGATCCGGGGGAGCGTAGGTCCCAACCCCGGCCCTGTCGGCAGCTGTTCTCCTGGTCAGGGCAGGCAGTCCGGTGTAATCCTGATAAAAGGGGTCGGTAAAGACATTGCGGCCGATTTGTGAGCTGTCGCTGTCGTAAACGACATACCCGTCTTTCTGCGTGACCATCATTTCCGGCCGCTGCCCCTGCAGTTCCGGGACGGCAAAACTGGCAAAGAACTGTTCCGGTTTGATCAGCAAACTGACCGAGCCGATCAGTTCGTTTTGCCGGTTGCACACGGGCCGTTCCAGGTCCACTGCCGGAAAACCTTCCACTGCCGTGAACACGGAGCTTAAGACCGGACGCCCGGTTTCCCAAAGCCTCCCGACCTGCTCCTGCCCGCTGATATCGGAGCCTGTGAACTCGTGGTAGGCGGCAGGTTCAACGGCGACAATCTTCCCATTTTTATCCACGGTGCAGGCGTCCGCCACCCAAGGGTAGCGGGCCGCCAGCCCGCTTAAGATCCGGCGCGCTTCCTCCCCGTCCAGGCCGGTCCGGGCAAGTTCCCCCGCCGCGGTGAACAGGTCCCGGTCCATCCGGTTCAGTTCGTTCTGAATGTCGCGCTGCAGATCGAGAAGCGGACCCGGAAAACCGGCGGTATCTTTCAAAAAGAGCGAAAGGGTCCGGGTCGCGCTGTCCCAGCCGGACTGCGCGCCGGTGGCTTGTAAAATGATCTCCAGCGGTACGACAAGCCTGCCCCCGTCTATGCCGGCGGCAAGCGGCATTGGATACCCCTGGCCGTTGATCCCGGCATATTGGGATCCTTTGGTCACGACCAGTGTCGCTCCCGGCAGGCACGCCACCGCCGTACCGGTGTCGCTGTACCAGGATACCTTCGCTCCCATGGCCTCCAAAACAGGCCGCAAGGGGACCAGGAAGCGGCCGTCTTCCAGGCGCGGGGGCACGTCAAAGGCAACCGGCCGGCTGTTCAGTTTCACGCTGAAGCAAGTCCCGGCGGCCGGCCCGGAAGGCGCGAAAGCTTGCACGGCGTCTCCAAAAAGAGTCCACGGGATTTTGAACTCGGGAAATCCCGCTGCGTAAGGTGCGATTTCATACAGGCCGAAATACACGACCAAACCGGGGACATTCCCGGCAGAGGAAATTCCATCCTCCGCCGTGCCCGCGTCCTCCAGATAAAAGGCCTGGTTGTCGGAAATGGCTTTGAATCCCGATTCTTCAGGCGTGAAATATTTATCCGGATCCGCCGCTATTTGCCTTTTAATTTCCCGGTTGATGATTTCCTTATAATCCGTCCCTTCTTTAAACAGGTCTTTAAGGGCTAATCGCCGGCCTGTGCCGAGATCGATGTTATAAGAATTTCTGACCGTTATTCCGTGGGCGCCGCCGGTGTACTCGTAAAATTCGCAGGTGATGCTTAAAAGGCTGTTCCGGTTACAGGTAACCCGGTAATCCGAGTAGAGCTGAAACGTCCGCAAAGGGAAACCGCCCCCGGCCGCTTGCTCAATATACTCTTTTAATTGTTGAGTAATTGCCTTTTTTCGTTCTGCGGCGCTGTTCTCGAAGAGGGTGTTGAGCCGTGACTGAACACCCGTGTCGGCCATGCCGGCGATCACCGGGATTTTGAGGTTAACCTCCAAATTGTTTTCATTGTATTTTTCTTCCCTGCCTGTTATCTGGACGCCGTCCTGCCGGCGCAAAGCCTCCGCCTTGCTTTCCTGCGCTGCGGCCCGGCCGTTGGCCACAAGAAGCAACACGGTCAGCAACGCGAGAAAGAGCGCCGGGTAGCAAATCCTGTTTTTCATCTGCAAAACCTCCTTGTATACTATGAGCAGCTACCGATTTGTCATACCGCTGCTCTCTTTTTTTTGACAGGCAAGGGGGACGGTTCTCTTGCCTGTTACCCTACCCTGCCTACGGTGCCCTTTCCGTGTTTTTCTGGTAGGTAGGCTCGCAAAGAGGAAAGGAATATACATCTCCACCTGAACAGCCGGTCCCGCCCGCAACATCGTCCAGTTGTTCATCGGTCAACTCGCCGGGATTGACCGGCAGCACCAGATAGACCACCTCTGTGGACTCCTCAACCACTTTGACCTCGACATCTTCGGGAAGCTGGACGCCCAATTGTCCAATGGCTCCTTT